>CAWIYP010000023.1:0-30323 GCA_963840335.1 uncultured Chloroflexia bacterium | reverse complement strand
AAGCTGTAGAAGCGCCTCGAATGAGATACCCACTTCAGGGATTTCAAGCAAACTGAGCGCGCGAATAGCCGGCCCATCGGCGGTACAGAACCGCGCATCGGGGAGCGCTCCAGCGAGCAGCAGAGCCAAGGCTTCTGATTCGCCGGGATCCATGCGCTGAGAGAAGACGGGATCGAAGCGCGCCAGGACGGCCGCCAGTTGCTCAGCCGTCGCCTGCGTCTCTTGAATCAGACCTGCCGCCAGAGCAGACTCAAGATGAATGGGGATATAACTTCCCGTGGCGAGGTCATGGTATCCCTGCGCTTCCCGCAGGACAGTCGCGGGAATGATGATGGTGGCATGTTGAATGAGAGAGGCCCACACGCCTTGCATGTGAGCCTCGATGATGATATTCGCGTCAAGCAAAACGTACAAGCTGCTGAGCGTCACCCTCCTCCTCCTCCACTTGAGCCAGCTTGTAACGGACATCGGCGAGCGTACGGCCTGTCATCTCGGCGAGACGAGCCGCTGAAACCTCACCACGCAAATAGGCAAGTTCGAGGAGGCGCAGGTAACGCTCAGGCATCAGTTCTGGAGACCGCTCCTCTGTAAAGGTCGAGTGATCGAGGTGGCGAAATGCAGGATTCGCTAGTAACTGATGTGTCTGCCCCTCCTTCAGGATACCAAGCGAGACGAGCCGCCAGAGCAGCGCTTCAGTGGAGACATCAAACTCACGCGCGACTTCGACTAACCCACCCCAGGTAATGCCATGCTCCTCGCGATGCGCTTCCAGACTGGCGCTCAGGCTGGACTCAGGGAGCAGCAGTGATGATGCGAATGCGTTCGCCAGTTTCTCTATATGCGCTGACCACCAGCTATTCGCTCCGCTGTGTTCAGGCCCAAGATCCTCCCTGGTGATGAGGTGAAAGAGCTCGTGCGCAAGGCTGAAATTGCGACGCCGGGAAGGTTCCTTGGCATTGAGCGCGATACCTGCGCCAAAGTCGCCCCAGGCGCAGGCAGCCGAGCCATGGAGGTCGCTAAAGTGAAATATCTTGACGCCACAACGCTCTTCCAGCGTTTGATAGAGTGACGCCGCAGGCAGACTACCCAATCCTAGACTGTCTCGAACCTGCTCGGCAGTCGCGCGCGCCCACAGCACATTGGCGGAACCGCGAGGAGCGCGTACCTCAGGCAACTCACACACGCTCTCTTCGTCTGTCCATTCCTCGGCCAGCGCGTACCATTCACAAAGTTGCAGAAGCCGCGCAGCCTGCTCCTCCGCGTCAACTGGTCGTTCGCGCCAGGCGACCACAGATGGCAGTGTCACTCGCTGTTCCTCAGTGAAGAGATCCACCAGGTCGCAACGCAGCGCCTGCGCGATGGCGGCCAGCTCGACCGCCTTGACATCGCGCTCGCCACGCTCAATCGAAGAAACGATCTGCGCTGAACTGAAGCCGACACGCTCCGCAAGTTGCGCTTGTGTCAGGCCAACCTGCTCGCGCCGACCACGTATGTTGTCAGCGAGCCGCCGCCGGATGTCGTCGCTCGAACCGTGCTGTTCTGTACCCACGGTATCACACTTTCTGGAAAGCCAGTGTCTAATTTCTTGAGCATTGTAGCATTTATTTCGTGTTTGCTCAACATTTTATTGAGTGGATTTCGATCCGCGGATACGAGGTCAGCGCTTTCGGGGCGGGGATGGACTAGGCCAAATCACCCCTTAGCTTGACGGTTGAGTGGCGCGCCACATATCATCGTTGCGCGGGGCCAGCAAGTAGATCAACCGCGCCAATCGCGCAGGGATGACGCGCGTGGCATGCGGCGCTCAGACAAGGAGCCGACGGGATGACGGATAAGCCGAACGCGCGACAACGCCGGGATGCGCGTGGCGAGAAGCGCGGCACGCTGCTCGATAGCCTGCCACGCACTCCCGCCGCCCCACGCGACGATGCCAGCCGCTCCGGCTCCTATCCCCGGCGCCGCCCACCCGAAGACTACGGCGACGCCTCCGACCATCTGGAGACACCTGGCCGTCTGACTCTCCCTAGCATGCCGCGCTGGAAGGCAGCAAGCCGCGCCCAACGCGCCGCGCCCCGCGACACCTGGGACGAATACGCCGACTACGACCAGGGCTACGACGACGCCTACGCCGAGGCTGATCCCGCCTATCTGCCACGCGAGTCGCCCCCCAGCGGCCCGCCCGCAGGCTATTCGAGCGGTAAGTATCGCAACGTCCCGGCGACCTTCGCCGACGAGTACGATGAGTATGGCGAGGACGGCGAATATCAGGATGAGCGCCCGCTCTACGAGACGCGCACGCGCGCCCGCAGCCTGGCGCGCCCGCTGACGCCCGCCCTGCCACACTACAATGACCCCGATGACGCGCGGCTGGCGCTCTATGAGCCGCTGCCCACCGATAGCGCGCCACATCTGGCGGCCTTCCGCGCGCCGCCGCCGCCGCACCGCGTGCGCCTCGATACCCGCGCCATCGCGCAGGCGGCCCGCAGCCCCTGGACGCTCGTGCGGCTGGCGCTGGCGCTCAGCATCCTGCTGCTGGCGCTGATCAATGTGCCGAACCAGGTAGGCGAGCTGACCCAGCCGCTGATGATTCCCCACGCGCAGGCGGGCGCGGCGGCGGGCGGCTCCATCACGAGCATGGTCAGGCCAGAGACGCAGCTCCTGCGCCCAGACCTCTATGACAATTACGCCCAATTCCAGAACTGGGGCGGCGCCGCCTGTAGCGCGGCGGCGCTCTCCGAAATCCTGACCGCCTACGGTGTGCCAAACGCGACCATCGGACATGAGATTGACGAGCTAGGCTCCACCATCTCCCCCAATGGCGGACTGCTGGATCGGCACGGCTTCGCGGTCGTCGCCGCCAAGCATAACCTGCGCGCGGACGCGAGCACATCGCTCACCTATAACCAACTTATCTACATCGCCGGGCAGCTTGGCATGCCTGTCATCGTGAACGTGCGCATGAGCTACGGCTACTACCACTTCTTCTCTGGCGGACACTTCCTCGTTGTCGTCGGCGGCGACGCGCAGGGCCTCAAGATCGTAGACTCCTCCGAGTACTACATCCACTACCTGCCCAAGGATGTCTTCTACCAGATGTTTACTGGCTATACCGCCGCCATCGTGCCGGTGGACTACCAGTACACCCTGCCCAGGAACTAATCTCGGCACCCCGGAGACGCGCGCCGCTGTATACTGATGGGGCGCAGGTCTGCGGCTGTGCGGCTGCGCGGGGACGCCGCACCTGAGAGGCAGGCGGGAGACACGGTGGAGCAGGAGAAGCGCATGCCAGATGCGCCGGAAACAGAGGAGATGCTCGCGTATCTGCGCGAGGCGTTTGGCAAGCTGGCGCGCGCCCATGAGCCGCTCGCGCGCCACGGCACCTTCGGCGTGGGCGGGCCAGCCGACGCCTGGGTGAGCGTCGAGACGGAGGAGGCGCTGGAGCGCCTGGCCACGCTCGCCTGGCGGCATGGCTGGCCGCTGATGCTGGTCGGCAACGGCACGAATGTTCTCTACTCCGATGCGGGCGCGCGTGGCGTGGTCGCGCGGATGGCGCTGACGAAATGGACGCTGGAGCCGCTGGCCGAGGGCGCGGCGCGGCTGCGCGCGGGCGCGGGCGTCAGCCTGCCCCGGCTGGTGAATGATCTCGCGGCGCAGGGGCTGGCCGGGCTGGAGTGGGCCGCTGGCGTGCCGGGGAGCGTGGGCGGCGCCGTGGTCAGCAACGCCGGAGCGCATGGCGCCTGTGTCGCCGATACGCTGGAGTCAGCGCGCATCCTCTTCACCCCCGGCGCGGCGGAGGGCGAGCCAGATCGCGTGGTCATCCGCGACCTGCCCGCCAGCGAGCTTGACCTCACCTATCGCCACAGCCGCTTCCGCGCCGACCGCCGCATCGCCTTCGACGACGACGGGCGCCCACAGCCCGCGCCGCGCGCGCAGATCGAGCCGCCCGAGATGATCGTCGGCGCGACCTTCCTGCTGCGCCCAGACGACCCGGCGGCGATTCAGAAGCGCGTCGCCTACTACAAGCAGCACCGCAAGGACACCCAGCCGCCTCAGCAGAGCGCAGGCTCCGTCTTCAAGAATCCCGAAGGCGACTACGCCGGGCGCCTGATCGAGTCGGTCGGGCTGAAGGGGACGCGCATCGGGAACGCCGCGATTTCCGAGAAGCACGCCAACTTCATCGTCAACCTGGGCGGCGCCAGCGCGGCGGATGTCGTGGCGCTGATCGCGCTGGCGCGGCGCACGGTGCGCGAGCGCTCCGGCGTGGAGCTAGAGCTTGAGGTCGAGTTACGTGGAGACTGGTGAGGCCCGCTATGGCTGACATCCCCATCCGCTACTACAATCGCCGCGAGCCGCCGGGGCCAGAGCTACACCCACGCGCCCGCTGCTCCGAGCCGCCGCCAGAGGGACTGCGGCGCGGTATTGAGCAGTTCAACCAGCGCGAGTACTTCGAGGCGCACGAGACGCTGGAGACGCTGTGGAACGCTGAGCCAGACCCGATTCGCGTCCTCTATAAGGGCATCCTCCAGGTCGGCGTCGGCTGCTACCACCTGCTGAACGGCAACTATCGTGGCGCGACGCTGAAGCTCCAGACGGGCGCCGACTACCTCAGCGCCTTCACCCCGCGCTGCATGAGCGTGGACGTAGCCGCGCTGATCGCCGACGCCACGCGGCTGCGCGCGGCCATCGTCGCGGCGGGGCCAGAGCGGCTGGCCGAGGTGGATCGCGCGCTGCTGCCCATCGTGCGGCTGGCCCCCGACGCGGAGGAGGCGTGAGGATGGCGGCGGCTGCTGGCTAGACTGGCCTGCGTGATCTCGCACCTCGTCCCCGCGCTAGCAACGTGGCAGGGAGCCATCGCGCCAGCTTGCGCGTCATGCGTATAGCATCGCAAGGAGTCGGCCACGGCGTGTGCGTCGTGGAAACAGGAATGGAGCGCGTGTGATATGAGCAAGCGACTGCGAGGATTGCGCATCGTCCCTGGGCTGGCGCTGATCGCGCTGCTGGCGACGGCCTGCGCCCCCGGCGTGACACACTCGAATGGCGGGATGGACTCTGGCGTACGGCAGACCAGCGCTGGGCTCAAGTCGATGGGTCGAACGCTGGCCCAAAGCCGATTGTCTTGAAGAACACGGCGCCCAGCCAACTCGATGTCTATCTCACCCTGACGATTGGCGGCTACGATGTCGCGTCACGCGAGCAGACAGCAATCTATTTCTCCTTCACCTCGGCTGGGCGTCCGGTGCAGTTCGTAGGCGCTGAGCGCGTCGTCTGCGATGGGAAAGCGCTCACGCGCTATCCAGGCGAGTTTTCGGGGACAATGCCCACCGCCAGCGTCGCCGGAAAAACCCTCACCTGCGTCTACACCTCTGGAGCCACTTCGACCAGCGTTACGCTGGCGATTCCCCAGCCGCCCGTCATCGTCTCGCCGCATGATGGCGCGCGAATCCCACGCGCCACGACGACCACCATCACCTATCAGATACCGCCCGGCTCACTGGCGGGGATAGTGGCGACTGGGCATGGGAAGGCGCTCCCCGCGCCAGGAGCGATGACGGCGACACGCGCGACCATAGACACCAGCGGCTTAGCCAATGGGGCGGGGATCATCTCACTGCGAGAAGACCTGACACTGCCGACGCCAACGACCACCTTCAAGTCGCTGCATGTAAGCGCCTACGCGATCACGCTGGTCAACGTGACCTGGCTCTGAGGAGGCGCGCCGACATGGCGCGCCGCCGCTAGCCCAGCGCGGGACTGGCGGCGGCGCGCGGCGTATCGCGGCGCACGCAGGCCAGCACGCCCGCGACCAGCGCCAGCAGCGTCAGTGGCCAGACGTAGGCGAAGGCAATGCCATTGATGGGGTTCGTCGCCGCCATGACCAGGAATGGCATGAAGATCAGCAGCGTGGCGCAGATCAGTAGGATGAGGCGGCCCGCCGTCCGCACACCGCGCAGATCGAGCCACGCCCCGACGATCACGCCGACGAAGAGCAGGATAGTGACGCCGATGAGCAGCAGCGGCACGACATTCGACCCTGGCGCGGCATTCGTCAATGGCGCCACTGAGCCATCGGGGCTATAGCAGCGCTCCACACCATTCGTGAGCATACACGCGCGGCTGCCAGAATAGACCTGCGTATTCATCGGAGACCGTCAGCGAGACCAGCGCCAACCACAAAATACCCAGCACGCCAGACGCCGTGCCAAACCAGCCTTCGAGCCACTTCATGCGCACCATCCTTCCAGTGATGCGTCGTAGGGCGTGGCTCATCCTGCCACCGCCACTCCTACGGCAAGCGTAGCGGACGCGCCGCCCGGCTGTCAATGGCGCGTGACACAGCGCGGGGATGCGCTATGACCCTTGGCAACTTATTTTGCCAAGTTGCTTCGGGGTCATAGATATGAGGCCTGCCACACTACTGCCGCTTTGCGGTCTCTGGAATCAAGCCGTAAGCTTTTGCCCGGGCATATGCCGCAAGAGTATACCCTTCGGAGATTTCACCATCACGGATCATTCGCTCGAACTCGCTCATACTCACAACGCTAAGATCTGAAATCGCCTCCGCAGCCTCAAGTTGTCCATACGATGCGATTTCCGCATAGAACAATTGATCAGGGGCTCCACTTGAGTCAGTGTCCAAATTGAGAGGTCCTAAAGAAGTGATCTGAAGCACCTTGGCTCCAATCTCCTCCTCAAGTTCACGCCGCGCGTTCTCCTCAGGTGTTGCGCCCGCTTCGCCGAATCCGCGCGGAACCTCCCAATGCCATGTGCGTGAGCCATGACGGAAATGACGCACCAATACTGCATTTCCCTGGAAGACAGGCAGAACAATAACCCCTGGAGCGCCCGTAAGTGGCGGAATAGCGCGAATATAGGTTCCCAACGAGCCATCGGGGAAGCGCACGGCATCACGTAAGAGCACGAGATACTGGTCTTGGTAGGCGATTCCGACCTGCGCCCATTCAGGTGGAAGGCCACGCTTAGTCAAGCGCTCGGCGACGGTCGCTTCAGCCTGCTGAATTTCTTGTTCATCAATCAAGATCGTTATGATCTCGCCAGGTGGATTGATGAAGAGTTCCTGGCGATTTTGTACCAAGGCAAAATATTGATCACGGCCAATCATATCGCGTGTCTCCCCTACGCTTGAATACAGAAACCCAGACATTTGCCAAATTATGGCAGCGACATGGTACCATGTCGCTGCCATCTGTTATAGCAGACAATTGCGCGGGATACCCGGTAAAATCTTTCCGAGAATCCATGATCGAAGGAGTCACTGCACATGTGCGAGCAAGACACATTTGGCGTATTGCTCCGCACATATCGCACCCGGCTCGGAGGCTCGCGGCGCAACATTGCGTGGCTGGCAGGCAAGCTAGCGTATTCCACCTCGACCGTGTATGGGTGGGAGAACAACGATAGCTCAAAGGGGCTTCCATCGCGAATTACTGTTCTCAACATTGCCCGACTGTACGGATTGAGCCATGATGAAGCGAACTGTTTGATTCTTGCATGCAGAGCGCAACGAAAACGCCCAGCGCATGCGGCTCGCTATACGCCGCTCACACCAGACGAGATAAGTAGCTGGATGCCCATGCAAGGCCCAACCATGCCCATGCTCAATGTCTTGCGAGACATGTTGCGCGCCTCTCAAGAAGCGTATATCGCTGGAGAACTGCGCTCCGCTCGGAGCCTGGCTGTATCGGTGCTCACGCATATCGCAGCGTCCGAAATAGAAGAGATTAGTGATGGCAACTGGAACCGCGATGATCGCGATGAACTATCTCGCCAATGGCTCCTCGCCTGGCACAGCTACTTCGAATCATCCGCTCTGCTAGAAACAACGGGTACCTGTGCGAACGCCTGCAAACCCTTCATTGAACGGGCGCGTCATATAGCAAAAGCCACTAATGACTCGCGCCTGATAGCTCTCTCGCTCCACATCGAGGGAGACTACCACCACCTGCGCAGCCAGCACACCGAGGCAATGGCTCTTCACCTACAAGCATTTGAGCAGTTGGGAGGCTTTGAGGCCGATCCGGCGCTGGCAGCTATGATCCAACGGCTCATCATTCTTGACGGAGCGCACCTGCTACCACGCGAGCAACTTGTTCGCCATCTGCGCACTGGTCGACGCATGGCCGAGCGTCTTGCCTCCGATGACTACCGCGCCAGAGTCCTGTTGAATGAGGCAATTGGGCGCGCCCTTGGCATGACTGGCGACCGTGATTGTTGGGATGTCCTCGCTGAGGCCGAGCGAGAAGCGCGCCAGACATTCCCTGTCGGCTACGTGACTTCGCTCTACAGCCGCATGGTCGCGCTTACCGCCACCAGTTCCCCACAAACCGCTGATCGTGACCAGTTGTCAGCAGTAGGAACCTACGCTCTTGCCGCTGCCACTCACAACGGTTGGCAGCGCCGCGTTGACCAGATCACGCAAACAGCGGCGCGTGGCAGCGTCGAACTCCATGCGTTCCCGTAGCGCCACATGTGACTGCCCTCTTGCTGCCAGTCGTGAGGTCAGGATGGCTGTCTGCAGAACGCATGGCAGCTAAGTGGCGCAACCAGCGAACTCAAAGACAACATTTCGCGGGAGATTGGCCGCGAATGAGTCGCTTGCAGACGCTAAGTTACTACAGCTACTTCAGCTTTCTTGCTGGATGCGCCACCTAAAGCAGATGTCTCGCTTTAGCTTTTGCGTACGCACCGAGCGTGAATCCATCGATGATGGCGCCACTGGCGATTTCATCTTCGAATTCCTGGATCGTCGCCAGTCGGATGTCGCTGATACCCTCGGCTGCGTCTGGCGCTCCGAAGGATGCTAGCTCGGCAAGGAACATGGCATTAGTCTCTGCGCTTGCGGCAGCATCAGGCTGCGCCATACCGAGGGGGATCAGTCGCGTGATCTCGCCTGCGATCTCCTCGCTAAGCTCGCGACGAGCATTATCGTCTTCGCTTTGGCCGGGTTCGCCAAACCCACGCGGTATCTCCCAACTCCAGGCGCGTGTCGCATGGCGGAAATGACGCACCAGCACGACTTTCCCCTGGTAAATGGGCAGAATGATCACGCCGGGTGTATTGCCATCTGGATCCACAAACCGAAAATATGTGCCAAGCGAACCATCACCAAAGCGAACGGCGTCTCGCAGGAGAAAGAGGTATTGATCCTCGAAGGCTACGCCGACACGCGACCATTCACGAGCCTGCTCTGGGCTGGCGCCGCTCGCCCGCAACCGCTCCTCCATGAACGTTTCGACCTCGGCGATCTGCTCCGGCTCGAGCAGCACCGTAATGAGTGCGTCAGATGGGTTGTTGAACAGATCGAGGCGTTTGCGCGCAAGCTCCAAATATCTGGCGAGGTCACTCATTACGTACTGCTCTTTCTCTAGCGCCCCCACTCCCCTAATCTGGAGTGTTGATGTTGGGATCGGTTTCGTCCTGCGATGTGTCTCGTCGGCCAGTGATGTTTTGGTAGCTAGGCTGTCTGGCAAGCCAATCTGTCAGGTCCCTGAAGGTTCCACGTGCGTCGGCGAGAGACCGGCGCATGAAATCGAGGCTCGTTTCTAGCTGCGCTTCCGCTCGGCGCGCGGCCACCCCACCAATAATCATGCGGGCAGTCATGGTCGCTCCCTGGTTAATCGCGCCCTCAACGACCGAATACAGAATGTTGCCGCCTGCGCCCAAGCCACTGAGGGGATGCCACTCGAATGTAATAGCGGATGCCCCAAAGGTCAAGACGAGCTTGAGCACGGGCTGCCAGCGTTCCTGGAGGTCAGTATTTTCCCGAATGACCACGCGATTGGTCATCTGCCGGGCAAGATCCATGTAGCGAGTGTAGACTGTCTGCGCCTTGTCCTGGAAGTCCATGGGGTGATCAATCAGGTCCTTCATCGCATCGGTGTAGCGCATCCACTCGTCAGTCGTCCGTAGTACGATGACATCCCGTAACGTCAGATACGACATGGACTTTAGGAACAGGCCCCCCTGTATCAGTGCGAACGTTTCCCGCTGCAGTAGGAGCCGGATCTCGTCAGGTGAGATGGGTTGTAAGGCTGAGCCTGCTCGGAACGTCAACTCCTGTAGCGCCGTACGTGGCAGGCTGTCCATGGGGGTTAGGGCAAAGCCGCCTATGGCGTCTGGCAGATTGGTGGCGTAGCTCAGATCGGCGATCTGTTTCAGTTCCGCCGCGAACGGCTTACTGAAGTCAATGACGCCATCAGATACCTTTACATCATCTCCATCAGGAACGATGAACTTCTGATAGAATACGCCCCGATACACGCCCGCACCTTGCTCTACGGTATCCATCGCCCAGCGTAGCGGATGCGCCGCCCGGCTGTCAATGGCGAGCGTCACAGCGCGGGGACGCGCACGGCAAACAGGGGCTTTAGCCCCAGCCGTCGTGGCCGCCTGTTCATGGCCGCGTTCCCCTCGCCCGACCCCCTCTACAGCGCGGGGATGCGCTCCACCACGGCCAGCAGCGCCGCCTGCCCCTCCGCCCGCGCGCGGTCGCGCCAGCGGGGATGGCACACGATGCGGATGCGGCGCTGGCGGCGCTCGTAGACGCCGAGGTCTTCGGCGCGCTGCCCGGTCGCCTCCGTCCAGGTCATCAGCGGGCGCATGCCCAGCGGCGGCTCGGCGAAGGCTACCAGCGTCTCCATCTCCCACTTCTCCGGCTTGGGGATGTCCACCAGCACATCATGCGCGGGAATCGTCTCGCCCAGCGCCTCGCCCAGCGCCGCCGCCAGCGCGATCTCCACCCGCCGCCGCTTCGCCTGATCCCAGAAGAGCGTATCGAGCAGATGGTAGGGCTTGCCAGCCCGCTCGCTGACCTCCAGCGCCGTCTTGTAGGGCTGGCGCTGGCGCAGCGCCGCCACCAGCGCGCGTGTCGGCTCCGGCATGCCCGCCCCGCCGAGGAAGGCCAGCAGCGAGGCGTCATCGTGGCCCGGCAGCTCCTCCGGCGTCAGCGCCGCCGCCAGCAGCGCCTCCTGCACGGCCCGCAGCAGCATCGCCATCATCGCGCGGTTCGTGTGGTGCCAGTAGACGTTATCGAACATCTCCTGCCGCGCGTGCAGCAGCGAATTGAGCGGGCTGATGCCCTTATCGCTCACGCCCAGCCGCGGCGCGCCATCCGCCACGATCACCCGCAGCGCGCCCAGCAGCCGCGAGACATCCACCCCGCCATAGGGAACATTGCAGGCGCGGGCGTCGCGCGGCAGATAGTCGAGCTTGTCCACATCCAGCGGGCCACTGAGCAGGCGCATCAGCAGCGCGTCGCTGGCGGGCAGTGTCGCGCCCTTCGGCGGGTCGATCAGGTCAGCCACGCGGCCAGGGTTCAGCCCGTGGCGCTCCAGCGCCGCCGCCACCTCGCCCGCCTCGATGATGTGCCGTCCGACGCGCTCATGCGGCGTGATCGGATGCCCCAACTCCTCGATGGCGTGCGAGAAGGGATAGTGGCCGATGTCGTGGAGCAGCGCGGCGGCCAGCGCCGTGCGCAGGTCGGTCGCGTCGTGGCTGATCTGGTGGGCGGCGTCGCTGCCGCGTGTCGTCGCCAGCAGCGCCCGCAGCCCGCGCAGCATCAGGTAGTAGACGCCGAGGCTATGCTCGAAGCGCGTATGCGTCGCCCCCGGCCAGACACGGTAGACGAAGCCAAGCTGCTTCACCCCCTGCAAGCGTCCGAACGCGGCGGTCGCCAGCAAGTCATGCTCCAGCGGCCCCAGCGGGATGAGATCGTAGAGGCTATCGCGAATCGCGCCGCTGGGGGCCGTGTCCGGCAGTTCCGGCTCGGCGGGCGCGGCGGCTGGCCCCGCCCAGAGCGAGGGCGCGGCGCTATCGGTGGCGGGCATGGCGCCATCGCCAGCGGATGTGGCGCGACGTGTGGCGCGTGGCGCTGAATTCGATGATGTCATGGCTCGCATTCTACCCCCTGCCCGACTCCGGCGCCCACCCGCATATCCCACGCACGCACGAGGCGCGGCGCATGTTATGATGATGGCTGACCCAGCAGGCGCCGTCATGACGAGAACGCGCCAACGAGTCTACCCATCCCTACACTATTCCAGACGACCTCTCGCCCGCAACGGATAATTCCCTCGCGCCTGGCGCGCGGCGACGCCTGCCCCGTGTGATACAGCGAAATGACACAACGTATGAAAGACACAACGAAACCTGACGCGGCGTATGACCCAACGATCGCCAGAACAGTCGATGACTCGCGCGTCGTGATGGGGCGCATCATGCAGCCGCCCGACGCGAACTCCTGGGGCAATGTGCATGGCGGCGCTATCATGTATCTGGTAGACGAGGCGGGCGGCGCGGCGGCCATGCGCCATACGCGCCGCCCCTGTGTCACCGTCGCGATGGATTCGATGGTCTTCAAGGAGCCTGTCTACATCGGTGACCTGCTCACCATCTCCGCCTGTGTGACCTGGGTGGGCAGAAGCTCCATCGAGGTCGAAGTGCGGGTCGAAGCGGAAAACATGATGACCGGACAGGTGCGCCAGGCAGGCGTGAGCCACGTCATCTATGTCGCGATCGATGAGCAGGGACATCCGACCGCGGCGCCGCCACTGCTGCCGCGAACCGATGAGGAGCGCGCCGCCTGGAGCGCGGCGGAAGCGCGACGGGCGCTCCGCCAGTCGTGAGGGGCCAGACCGGAGGAGAGTTTCACCATGCCACATCCCCCGCGTGACCGCGGCCAGCGCGCCAGCGCCCCCACGGGTGTCAATCGCCCGCAGGATGAAGCGCGCCTGCTGGAGCATGTCGAGACGCGCGGCATCAGCTTCATCAATCTGGAGTTCAGCGACGTGGTGGGGATGGCGAAGTCGGTGACGATTCCCGCCAGCCAGCTCCCCACGATCTTCGCGCGTGGCAAGTGGTTCGACGGCTCAGCCATCGAGGGGCTGGCGCGCGTCGCCGAGACGGACATGTACCTGCGCCCCGACCTCAGCACCTTCACCGAGATTCCCTGGCGCAGCGAAGACAGCGAGCATGATGGCCGCCTCGCGCGGCTGATCTGCGACGTGCTGATGCCCACGGGCGAGCGGTTCGCGGGCGATCCGCGCGCCGTGCTGATCGAGGCGCTGCGCGACGCCGAAGCCCAGGGCTACCGCTACGAGGTCTCGCCTGAGCTGGAATTCTTCCTGCTCCACGAGCAGCCAGGGCGCGCTGGCGTGCCACTCCCGCATGACCGTGGCGGCTACTTCGACCTCTCCACCGACCTCGCCGCCGATGTACGCCGCGAGATCGTGGCCGCGCTCAACGACATGGGCCTGAACATCGAGAGCAGCCACCATGAGGTCGCGGCGGGACAGCATGAGATTGACTTCGCCGTGGCCGACGCCCTGAAGGTCGCCGATGGCGTGTTGACGGCGCGCTACACCGTCAAGGCCATCGCCCAGCGCCACGGCCTGGGCGCGACCTTCCTGCCCAAGCCCTTCCACGGCATCAATGGCTCCGGCATGCACACCCACCAGCGCCTCACCCGCCTGATCGACGGCTCCAACGCCTTCGCTGGCGCCGCCAATAGCAGCTACGGCCTCTCGGAGATCGGGCGCCGCTTCATCGCGGGGCAGATCGCCCATGCGCGCGGCATGTGCGCGATTGTGGCGCCGCTGGTCAACTCGTACAAGCGCCTCGTCCCGAACTTCGAGGCGCCCGTGATGGTGAGCTGGGGGCGCATCAACCGCGAGGCGCTGATTCGCGTGCCGCGCATGGAGCCTGGCGAGCCAGAGAGCATGCTGGTCGAGCTACGGGCGCCGGATCCCAGTTGCAATCCCTACCTGGCCTTCGCGGCGATGCTGCGCGCGGGACTGGATGGCGTGGCGCGCGACCTGCCGCTGGCCCAGCCCGTCGAGGAGGGCCTCTACACGCTCGACGAAACCTCACGGCTGCGACGCGGCATCGCTCTGCTGCCCTCCGATCTGAGCGAGGCGCTGGCCAGCTCTGCAACGCGACGACGTGCTGGTGGCGGCGCTGGGAGAGCAGATCGCGGCATGGTTCGTCGAGGCCAAGACAGAGGAGTGGAATACGTATCGTGAGCAGGTACACGCCTGGGAGTTGGAGCGCTATCTGCCCATCTTCTGAGGCGCCCGCTGGGACTGAAGTTTGCGCGCTGTGGATGAAACTGTGCGCTGTTGCACTTGCCCCTCGTCGCGCGCTGTGGTAATAATGGATGAGTGTATTCCACTTATAATGCGTCAGGGCGCAAGCGATACACTGAAAATTGAAGCGACAGGGGCAGGGAACGCATGCAGGAAGACATCAATAGCGCGATCACGCAGGTGGATCAGACGCGCTCAACCTGCGCGGAGGCAGCCTGGTCGCCCGCAAGCCAAGGGCTGGGGCCTTCCTCCGTCGCCGGATGTGACGACGACACTTCCTGACCCGGCTAACCCTGGCCCACCAACGGTGGGCGGCCCGCCTGCGAACTATCAGCCCGCGCCTTCTGGCCCACCGGTCTATGTGCCGGGAGGCAGCGCCCCCGCGCAGCCGCCTGCGGTGCAAGCCACCACGTCAACCACCACGTCAACCGCACGCCAGCCGTCACGACAGCCGCCTCGACAGCCACCGCAACAACCTCCCATGCCGCCGACGAACCGCCCACCCCGCCGCGCCTCGTGGATGGCGCACGCGCTGCTGGCCAGCGGCGTGGGGCTGCTCATCCTGGCGACGTTCCTGCCGTGGGGGGTTAATCCCTCAGGCGCGCTCATCATGCTCCAGTCTACGAGCATCCCAGGACTCGCCACCGAGGGGGCGCCGTCCGCGCTCGATGTGGCCAATGGGTTTATCTCCGCAATTCTCATCTTTTCCATTGGCCTGGCCGCGTTCAATTTCATCCTGCGCGGACTCAGCAAAGCGATGGGTGGTGGCTGTTTCGCGGGCTGCTTCATCGTACCGCTCTATCCGATCCTCATCGCGCTGGCTCTAATGCTGGCCGCTACCATCGTATTGGCGGCTGGCTTTGGTGGCTATGGCCCACTCAGCCAGTTGCCCGTCACGCAGAGCTATGGCCTGGGCGGCCTCGGTCTGGCGCACTACGAGTTGGGGTACTACGCCTGGTATACCGGCCTCATCCTCAACGCCCTCGGCATGTTTGGCGAGCTGGTGGTCTGGCGGCGTTAGGCGCGCGCGTCCTCAGCCTCAGCGAGGCGCAGCGCCGCTTGCCACTCCTGCGGCGTGTTCGCGTTGAAGGCGGAGTGGCCCGCTGGGTCGAAGAGCCGCGCCTCGTCAGGGCTGACCTCCGCGACGCGCGCCACCGCCAGCAGCCCTCGCAGCGAGGCGTCGTCGCCCGCCAGCCGCTCCAGCGCCAGCGGCAGACAGGCGCGACTGTAGGCGGCGTGCAGCGGCTCGATTCCCCGCACGCCACGCAGCGCCACGACATCGGCATCGTGGCTGGCCAGCGCCCGTTTGGCGATCTCGCGGATGAGCGCTGGCTGAATGAACGGCATGTCACAGGCGACCAGCGCCACCCACGGCGCATCCGTGGCGGCGAGCGCGGTGGCCAGCGCGCCCAGCGGCCCGCGCCCCGGCCAGGCGTCCGGCGTGATCTGGGTGTCGGGAACGAGCGAGGCCAGCGCAGGCGCCCCGACGACGATGACCTCCGCCAACGCCAGCCGCAGCCGCCCGACCGCGCGGCGCAGCAGTGGCTCGCCGCCGAGGAGCAGCGTCGCCTTGTCGCGCCCCATGCGGCGGCTGCCCCCACCCGCCAGCACAACGCCGACCACCCCGCTGATTGGCGCCTCAGCGCCCGCTTCCGCGCTTACCATTCGCTACTCTCCCGCAGGCTCGCTATACATTGCGCTTCTCTCGCGGTATCGTACCATCATGGGGTGAAAACACCCGCGACAGGACGAGAGCGAGAGAGGCCAGCCGATGAATCAGCGCGATACGATGCCAACACGACGCTCACAGCCGACCCCCCGATTGACCATCCTGGCTTCTCGCGCCTTTTCGAGTGGCTGGCGACGGGCATGGGGCGCAAGAGCTTCGAGCCGCTACGGCGCAAGACAGCGGGACAGGCGCGCGGCGTGACGCTGGAGGTCGGCGCGGGCGGCGGCTACAACTTCGCCTTCTACGATCCCGCGCGTGTCGAGCGGGTGGAGGCTGTCGAGCCAGACGCCACGATGCTGGGCTATGCGCGGAAGCGCGCGGCGCAAGCCAGCGTCCCCGTGACGCTGACCCAGGCCCCCACTGAGGCGCTCCCTTTCGCGGATGACACCTTCGATACCGCCGTGGTGACGATGGTTTTCTGCTCGGTCATTGATCCGGAGCGCGGCATGCGTGAGCTGCTGCGCGTCCTCAAGCCCGGCGGACGCCTGCTGATGGCGGAGCATGTGCGCTCCACGAATGGCGCGCTCTCCGCCATCCAGACGGCGCTCGTGCCGATGACGACGCGCGCCACCGGTAATTGCCACTGGAACCGCGATACGGCGAGCGTCGTGCGCGGCGTGGGCTTCGCCGAGGTGAACGTCAAGCAACTGGCGGGCGGCCTGCACCCGATCATCCTGGTCGAGGCGCGCAAGGCGTAGGCGCGCCGCCTATGCGCCGCTGGCGGGCGGCTGTTGCGGCGTCGCCTGGGATGCGTCGGCCAGCCTGCGCCGCTCCTCCCACTGGCGGGCGAAGTCGCGGCCCTCCTGCGGGAGCGTCCGGCGGAAGGTCCTGGCGACCCGATGCGCGAGCGGCGCCGAACTGCTGCGGACGAACTGCGGGATGAGCGGCACGGGCTGGGCCTTCGCGAGTGTCAGGTGCGCGGCGTGGCCGTCGGTGTGGAAGGGATCGCCCATCGCGTTCTTCTGCTGCGTTGGCCCTGGGAAGGCGGGGACAATCTTCTCGGCGATGACCCACCCGGCGCGAATGAGGTCGCCCACGATCAGGGCGCGCTCATTGTCCACATCCGGCGCGATGCCGTGGGTGGGCAGGTGATTCGTCCTGGATAGCTCCACCTTGGCGTCGCGGGTCGCGCCACCAATCCAGAGCGGGCGGCCATCCTCCGCGTCAAGCGGATTACGCCAGAAACGCACATGGTCGCGCTGGCGCACGGTGCGCCCAGGTTTCTCGAAGGCGAAATCCTGCTTGCGGCCAAAGAGGTAGAGGTCGCTCACCGGCGCCGTCGAGTATTTCCGGCCAAAGACCGCATCGAGCGAGATGCGCGCCGAGGTGATGAGGGTAATCTCGTCGGCGCGATACCAGCCAGCGGCGACGAACGCGGCGCAGAGCTGGTCGGTTGCGCCGATGACCCGCATATTCAGCGGATCGCAGGGTCTGCCATCGCGGCCAAAGTTGGTGGGAGGGATGACCTCCGCCGCCAGCGCCGAGGCCCGCCGCCCCGCGCGGCTCTCACGGCGCAGACGGCGCGCGCCCGCCCCCACGGCACAGCAGCAGACGCCAGCAGCAGCAGCGCCGCGACCACAGCGGCAATCATCAGCCCCTGATACAGCGGCGTCAGCCCCATGAACTGCGCGATGAGGTCTTGTATGCTCCGAGCCATGACTCCGCCTCCCAAATAACAACGCTAAGCGCGACCACACATGATCGCCACCAAATCTGGGAGCAAGTATACCGCACCGCACGTTTGCTCAAGCTATGGCCCACGCCACATTCCGCGCGTGCGGGCGCTAATCCGCGACGGGCGCGTCCTGGGGGCCAGCGATCATCCGCATGCTCGGCTCGGCGTTGGCGGGCAACCCCTCGCGCATCCGCACGACGACGACACCGATGTTGTCCTCGCCGCCGTTCGCGTTGGCCTCGCGCGCCAGCAGCTCCGCCGCCTGGCGTGGATCCGCGGCGCCACGCAGGATGTTGGCGATCTGTGGGTCACGCACCATCTCCCAGAGGCCATCGCTACAGAGCAGCAGCTTATCGCCCGCCTGTAGCTCCTCCTCGAAGACATCAATCTCCAGCTCGGTCTCGGCGCCGCCCAGGCTGCGATAGATCTGGTTGCGGCGTGGGTGGATGTAGATGTCCTCCGGGCGAATCACGCCCGCCAGGACGAGGCTGGCGACCACCGAGTGATCGCGGGTGATCTGCCGCAGCCCGGTATCGGGATTGAGCAGATAGGTGCGGCTATCCCCGACGTTGACGATGTAAGCGCGATCATCCACCACCAGCGCGGCGGTCACCGTCGTGCCCATGTCGCCATTCGCCGCCAGGTTGCGCCGGACGAGCTCCTGGTGCGCCTGCTGCGCGCCTTCGACCAGCAGTTTTGCGAGCGCGTCGCCATCGTAGCGCTGCGCGGAGTTCAGCGCATGCGCCACTGTGCGCGCCATCGTCTCGATGGTGAGGCGGCTGGCAAGCTGGCCATTGAGATGCCCGCCCATGCCATCGGCGACGATGAAGAGGCTATACGGCTGGAGTCTGCCGCCTTCCGCGCGTATGCCCTCCAACGCGAAGATGTTGTCCTGGTTCGGCTCGCTCTTGCGCTTGACCCCTGGATCGATCATCCCCGCGCTCTGCGCCACGAGGATGGAGGTCTTGCGTGGTGAGGAGGTGGCGCGCCGCGAGACAGCGGGCAACCGCGCTGTCGCCAGATCCGAGATGGACGCGCCACTCACGCCCGCCGAGGTGAGCGCGGCATGCAGATCAACCCGCGTGATGGGCCGTGTCGGCTCATCATCCTCTGGCACCGCGTCCAGCGGCATATCGGGCGGCAACAGGTCGAGCATCGCCTCCTCAGGCGGAGGAGCCGCCGCGAGCGCCAGCCGCTGCCTGCGCCGCGCCAGCAGCAGGATGATGGCGAAGATCGCCAGGACGACGAGCAGTCCGCCACCCACCAGCATCTCCAGCGTCCGCATGCTCAGTCCCGCGACACCACCGGTTGTGGTCGTGGTGGGTGTCGGCGTCGGCGTGGCGCTCGGCGTAGTCAGCGAAGGGATGTCGCCCGTCCCATTCGCCGCCGCGCTGGCGAACATCTTGACGCCGCCGAAGTCCGGATAGGCGCTGGCCAGCGACTTGAAGGTCGCCCGCGCCTGGCTATACTGCGGCGGGGTCGCGTAGAAGGCGGAAAGTCCCTGCTGCCACTGCGTCATCAACTGCCCGGATTTGCCGGTCACGCTGCCAATCGCCTGCCGCACCACCCCGACGCCATAGAGGACATGCGCCCCCTGGCTATTGGCGCCTACCATGCCAATCAGACGCCCATTGCCATCCACCTCCACCGCGCCGAGCGAGAGCTGCGCGAAGGTCGGGACTGCCTGAGGCGCGGGCGTTGCGGTCGCGCTCGTCCCCGTGGCGCCAGTCGATGTTGGCTGTGATGATTTCGACGCGATGGGCAGCGCCACCGGATAGAGCGTCGCAGTCACCTGCTCGGGCGTCAACGCTGAGGCGCTGAGCAGCGCGCCGTTCTGCCCCGTCAGGTCAATATAGGTGGTGGCTGCCGGGTCAGGGGGCGCGTCGGAGACTTGTGGAACCTCCAGCACAGGCAGATCATGACTGGGCGAGTTGGGTGTTATGCCCAGGGGAAGGGCCAGAAGCTGCGGGCCGGGCGCTGCGCCAGTCGTGCGAATCAGCGTGGGATCAATGCTGAAGCTGACGCTGCCCGGCTGCCCCGCGCCAACGCCCGTATAGGCGACATTGAGGTCCACCTGAATGCGAATCAGCCCCCAGGTCGCCGCCTGCCCGTTGAACTGCTGGAAAGCGAGTTGCGCGCCCTGGCAGGGCTGGATGGGATTGACCAGCGCCGTCGGGATGAGCGCATAGGTGAAGGAGTTGAGGTTGGCGCCCGTCGTGCCGACCAGCGCGGCGTCACCGATGCAGGGGCTGAGGATGGGGATCGGGCCGGAGCTTGCCGTCTTGCCATAGTAGTAGCTCAGCACACGCGCCACCGCGATGCGCGCATACGCTACCGACCGAGTGGGGCGCGACGGTGGGGCGGCTGCGGCCACCGGAGCCGCGCCCAGCGCGACGCCGAGCAGCGCCAACAGCGCGCCCAGCGTCGCCAGCGAGGCCAGCCGCCGCCCGCCGCCACGCCGCGCTGCCCGCTGCGCCCTCACCCACCCGCTCAGAACTCCACACGTCATGCCCCTGGCCTCCCGCATGCCTTCGATACCGCCTTCCCTCAAGCGCGTCTCATGGCGTCTCGCGCCCGTATCTCCGCCTCATCAGTGTAACGCGCCAACAGCCTATTTGGGGGGAAGGCGCGCATCTAGGTCTATCCGCTCGCTTTTCTGAATGAGCGATTCCTGCCAGTGGCGCAAACCAGTCCGCCCGCCTGCTGTTCCTCCCAGAACGCTTGACGCTGGCATGAGTCCGGTTCTATACTGAGTTGGTATGGGTTGCTCAGCGACCCTTGCGGGGTGTAGCGCAGTTGGCAGCGCGCATGGTTTGGGACCATGAGGTCGCCGGTTCAAGTCCGGCCACCCCGACCGATTAGCGCCTCATGTCAGCGCATCGCCATGTCCCACGCCGCGAGCCTCCGCGCTCGCCCCGCGTTGGCCTGGCTATCGTCGCGAAGGTCATGTACTCTGGCGCTAGTGGTTCGTGACGTCATACCTTTCCCCTTCCAGCCATCCCACTCTGGGCGGATGGCGCGCGGATGTCATGGGGAAACGACGCCACGAGCTATGGAGGACAGAAACGTCAATGGACGCTGGTTCAAGTAGTCAACCGAAACGATACTTACGAGACATCGCGCTAGCGCGTTCTGTCGTCGTTCGCCTGAGTTAGCCCCTCCCCGATTTGCGAGGCGCTCCCCACAGGCCCGACGCCAATGCGCGTCGGCGCCTGTCTCCATGAAGGGAGCGCCTCATGGAGCAGAAGGTTCATGCGCCTGCTCTGACTGGCCCACTGCTCTTTGCGCAACGCGCGATGAAGCCCATCAAGCCAATCATTCGCCCGGTCACCTCGCACGGCCCCTCGCTGGCCAAGCGATTCCGCACGCTGCGCGAGCATCCGTTCTTTCGCCCGCTGGCCGCGCTCAGCTTCCTCGGGCCGGGGTTGATCGCCGCGAACGCGGGCAACGACGCCGGCGGCATCACCACCTACGCCGCTGTCGGCGCGCAATATGGCTATAGCCTGCTCTGGATGCTCATCCCCATCACCATCAGCATGGCGGTCGTGCAGGAGATGTGCGCGCGCATGGGCGCCGCCACCAACAAGGGTTTATCTGATCTCATCCGCGAGCGATTCGGCGTGCGCGGGGCGGCCTTCGCTATGCTGACCCTCTTCATCGCCAACGCCCTGCTCACCATCTCGGAGTTCGCGGGCATCGCCGCCGCCTCCGACCTGCTCGGCGTTCCCCGCTGGGTCACGATCCCGCTGGTCGTCTTCGGGCTGTGGCTGCTGATTACGCGCGGCTCGTACAATCGGGCCGAGAAGGTCTTCCTGGTGATGACGCTGGCATTCTTCGCCTACCCCATCGCCGCGATCCTGGCGCATCCCGACTGGGGGCAGGTGGCCTCCCAGATCGTCCATCCAACGGCGCGCATCACCAACGCCTACCTGCTGCTCTTCGTCGGCACGGTCGGCACGACGATCACTCCCTACATGCAATTATTCATCCAGTCAAGTGTCGCGGAGAAGCGCATCCCGCTGGAGAAGTATCACGAGGAACGCGCCGACGCCTACACGGGCGCGATCTTTGGCGACCTCATCTCGGCCTTTATCATCATCGCCACCGGCGCGACGATCTTCGTCGCCAGCAAGGGCGTCGGCGTGCAGCTCCAGTCGGCGAAGCAGGCGGCGCTGGCGCTGGCTCCTTTTGCCGGAAGCTACGCCACGGTGATCTTCGCCGTCGGCCTGATCGGCGCATCAATCCTGGCTGCCGCTGTCGTGCCGCTGACCACGGCCTACAACGTCTGTGAGTCTTTCGGCTTTGAGCGCGGGGTCTCGATGAGCTTCCGCCAGGCGCCCATCTTCCACGGCCTCTTCATGGGCATGCTCATCGCCGGGGCGCTGGTCTCGCTGCTGATTCCCGGCGGCATGCTCGTCTCGCTCATCATCATCGCGCAGGTCATCAACGGCGTCCTGCTGCCGATTCTGCTCGTCTTTATCGTCATTCTGGTCAATGATCGCCACATCATGGGCAAGCTCGTAAACGGGCGCATCAACAACATCATCGCCTACACGACCGTGGTCTCGTTGAGCCTGCTCTCGGTCATCATGCTCATTAGCGTCATATTGCCGATGTTCGGCGTCCCATTCCTGCAATAGCTCACTCGCGAGCCTGCCAAATTCGATCTGCCCAACCAGAGAGGGGAAGGCGCTATGGCGTCACTGACAGAACTGCTCCACAAGCCCATCCGCGTGCCTACGGGCGAGGAGGTGGCGCTGCTGCAAGACCTCGTGGTGCGTGTGCAAACAGCAAACGAGGCTGATGAGTCGGAGGTCTATCCGGTGGTGGTCGGGCTGGTGGCCAAGCTGAAGACACCGCACGGCTCACGCCAGGTCTTTATCCCCTGGGATCGCGTGGAGGAGATGAGCAAGGCGGGTGTGCGCCTGAAGTCCACCGCGCTCAACCTGCGCCAGTTCGAGCAGCGCCCCGGCGAGCTGATGCTGCGCGCGGGCCTCTTCGACCGGCAGGTGGTGGATGTCGAGGGTCGGCGCGTCGTGCGCATCAATGATCTCGATCTCGCGGTCTCCGACGGACAATATCACCTCGTCGCGGTGGATGTCGGGCCGAGCGCGGCGCTCCGGCGGTTCGTTGGCCCGCGTCTGAGTGACCGGATGAATCAACTGGTGAAGCTGGAGACGAGCAGCCGCCCACAGCTCATTGACTGGGCGCAGGTGGCCCCCGCCGCCGACAATGACTACCTCGACGCGCTGCGTCTGCGTGTGCCACGCGAGCAGCTCTCGCTGATGCAGCCCGCCCAACTGGCGCACCTCGTCGAGCAGTTGACCCCGAAGGCGGGCGCCGCGCTGCTGACCGAGCTGGACGACGCCCACGCCGCCGACGCCCTCGAAGAGATGGAGGACGAGCAGCGCGGGCGCCTGCTGGATGAGATGGACCCGGAGCGCGCGGCGGACGTGCTGGAGGAGATGGAGCCGGACGAGGCGGCGGACGCGCTGCAAAGCATCACCAGCGCGAAGGCCGCCGACCTGCTGGGCCGCATGGAGCGCGACGAGGCGGAGGATGTCGCGGCGCTGCTGGGCTACCCGGAGGACAGCGCGGGCGGCATCATGACGACCGAGTACGTCGCCGTACCCGACTGGGTGACTGCCGGCGCCGTGATCGAAGCGCTGCGCGCGCAGACGAAGGCGGCAGCGGCTGGGCAGGATGATCCACTGCCCAATGCGCTACCAGAATTCTACGTGGTCATCGAAGATACGCCGCCTGCCCGCGCGAAACAGCTCCGCCGCCCCGCGACGCGCGGGCGCAACGGCGTGCTGCAGAGCGGGCGCCTCACCCCCGCCCCCGTCGCGGAGGAGCCTCGCGCTTTCACCCTCTGGACGGAAGGGCGGCTCGTCGGCGTGGTGACACTGCGCGACCTGCTGCTGGCCGACCCCGAGGCGCCCATCGAGCAGGTGATGCGCCCGGTCGAGTGCATCGCCCACCCGCTCGACGAGGAGCGCGACGTGGCCCGGCTGATCGCCGACGAAGACCTCATCGCGCTGCCTGTCGTGGATGACGAAAACAAGATGCTCGGCATCGTCACCGTGGACGACGCGATAGACGTCATCCTGCCGACGGCGTGGAAGAAGCGCATCCCCCGCGCCTTCCACTAGCGCGCAGGGGATGCGGCGGCCCGCGCCTGCGCAGGTCAGGCCGAGCGCCAGATGGTGAGCGTGTCGTCGCCGAAATCAGCCAGCGTGAAGCTAGAGCCGCGCGGCGACCAGGCGAAATTCGCCGTGTCGCCACTGCCAGAGTTGGCAGTGGTGACCTTTGACGGTCAGCGTCCTGACCTGCTTGCCTGTGTGGGCGTCGAAGATCGTCACCTTCACGCTCGATTGCGCGCTATTGAAGTCCTGACCAGGGAGCATCGTCGCGATTTCCTGGCCATCGGCGCGCCAGACGACGCTCACCTGAATTCCAGATCGGCGCCGCGCCCGCCTGTGGCTGCGTCCATCCCGCCTCCGCCGCCGCCATCACCGCCGCGAAGCCCGCGCTCGGGCGCCGCGACTGGCGCCGCCTGGCATGCCTGCGTGAGCAGATAGGGGCAATCGTAGCCCGTCTGCTTGCGGTGGGGCTGTGTCCCGCCGGGGAGCCGCACGCCCACTGTGAGCGGCAGCGCCACATAGCGGCCATCAGGCGACCATTGCGGCGTAGTTGAGAAGTAGTAGAAGGCGATCGGCTTGAGCAATGGTGAGTCCGAGGGAATCGGTGTTCCCGCCGGAACATCTTGATTCATCACCGGCTGAATGGATCCCGCTTGCCAGAAGGATATGGCGCCTGTAGCGCCTGCCGCACTTGGCGCCAGCCCTCCGTCCGCGCTCCAGGTGTAGGCGCTGGCGACTGGCAAGCCATTGATGGTATGCGCCAGCTTGCCCGTTTGGGTGTCCCAGATAAGCGTATCCGCTGCGGAAAGCTGTGACAGTGGCGCGGTGTCGGGAGTGAACTTCAGCGCCCCGCTTCCCACGTTGAAGATGGCAAACCCATGCGCGATGGGCGCGTTCGGGGCAATGTAGGGTGAGACGTTGACGGCAAAGACGAGCGCCTTGCCATCGGGCGTCCAGGCGAACATCGTGACATATTGCGGCGATGAGACGCCCTGCGTGCTGAGCATATGCCCCAGCGGGGGATTGGCGATGAGCTTGCCAGTGCGCGCGTTGATGACCGCAATCGAAAATGATTGCGATCCATTTGCGCAGTCGCTCTCGGTGACCAGAAGAGCGATCTGTGTCCCATCAGGCGACCAGGTGGGGTCGAGGGGGCAATACAGACCCAATTTGGTGAGGTTCACCGTACCCGTGTCAGGCAGCGCCGCGACAGGTGTTTTTGCGGCTGGTGGCCTGCCCACGTCTGACGTACCACGCGCCACCAGCCGCGACGGCGACCACCGCGACGATCAGCGCGACCACCAGCGGCATGGGCAGGCCACGACGGCGGCGCGGCGCCTGGCGGGGGATAGTGGACGCGTGTCGCGGGGGGCGCGGGCGGCTCGGCGGGGTTCGCCTGCGCGGCGATGTCGCGTAGCGCGGCCAGTCGTCGCTCGCGGTCATCCTGGCCAGTTTCATCCTCAGTGGACATGCGCTTCTCTCCTTCTTCGCGGAAATATCCCGCGCTATCCTACCAGAGAAGCGGACTGCGCGCAATCTATGCGTGGCGTTTGCGAAGAACAGCGAACCGCCTTCCGACGCGCAATCGGAAGGCGGCTCGTTGCATGCGAGACTGGGCGCGGATTGCCCGCGCGACGATATTCCTCAGGTGTGCTCTATATCACCGCCCAGAGGCGTGGTCGGCGGCTCGCCCCGCCATGCCTGCGCCTCTGAAGCGCGGAGTCGTTCAGACATCTGATCGAAGGTCGTGGCGTCGATCTCACCGCGCGCATAGCGTTGCCGCAGCGTCTCCATCGCGGATGGCTGCACGTAGCCCCGTACGCGGGGCCAGCCGCCACCATTGCCGCGCCACGCGAGCGCCGCCCGACGAAGCGCGTCACCAGCCACACGACCAGCGTAATCACCACACACCCAGAACAACAGGCCAAGTCCCATGAACACGAGACCGGCCCAACCATGCCAGCCATCATGAATGAATGGCTCTGGCCCAAATCCTCTCCCAGGCATATCCTCACGCGCCCTTTCTCTTTCGTGAGACGGTAACCTCACGCTGTACCAGCGCATCCCCCGTCACCCAACAGCGTATCGCCGCCATATGTGAGAAAGATTGTGTCCGCATGAGAAACTTCACATGCTGTTCAGTGGCAGACATGACGGCGGCGAAAGACAGCAAGAGGCGCGGCCCGCCCGGCATTCGCCAGGCTAGCCGCGCCCCTGCGCTCGCGTCATCCCCGACGCGCCGCTACATCTTCACCGCGTCGATCTCGGCGATTTCCTCCGGTGTCAGGCGGAACGCCCCCGCGCCGATGACGCTATCGAGCTGTTCAGGGCGACGCGCGCCGACAATCGCGCCGGTCACTTCGGGGCGGCGCAGCGTCCACGCGATGGCCACCTCGCCCGCCATGCGTCCGTGGCGCGCGCCGATCTCGCGCAGCGTCTCGACCAGATAGAGGTTGCGCGAGAGGTGTGGCTCGGTGAACCACTCATTGCGCTTCCGCCAGTCGTCCTTCGGCAGCGCGGCCACCCGCTCGCGGGTCATCTTGCCGGTCAGCAGGCCCGACGCCATCGGGGAATAGGCGATGACGCCGATATGGTTGCGCTGGGTGAAGGGCAAAATCTCGCGCTCGATCTCGCGATCCAGCAGCGAATAGGGCGGCTGCAGCGAGGTGATCGGCGCGATCTTCTTCACGCGCTTCATCTGCGCCACGTTGAAGTTCGAGACGCCCAGGTGGCGCACCTTGCCCTCGCGCTGTAGCTCGGCCAGCGCCTCCCAGCCTTCTTCGATCTCGTGCTCAGGGTTGGGCCAGTGAATCTGATAGAGGTCAATCGTCTCGACCTGCAAGCGGCGCAGGCTGGCCTCGGCCTCGCGCTTCACCGACGCTTTCTTGAGGCTGTTGCCCACCTTGCGCTGCTCATCCCAGACCAGCGAGCATTTGGTGAAGATGTAGGGGCGCTGGCTCGATGCCCTTGAGCGCGCGCCCGATGACCTCCTCCGACCGCCCCAGCCCATAGACCGCGGCGGTATCAATCCAGTTCATGCCAAGGTCAATCGCCCGATGGATGGTCGCAATCGACTCCGCGTCATCCTGCGCGCCCCAGCCAAATTCCCAGTTCGGGCCGCCGAGCGCCCAGGTTCCCAGCCCAATTGGCGTAATCCGCAAGTCACTTACGCCAAGCTGTCGTGTCTCCATAGCGGTAATCACCGACATGGTCAAAATTCTCCCTGTACGGGTTGTACGGCGTCTCTGCGTATCCGCGCGTCATCGCGCGAGTTATCTTCAACTGTTACTTCTATTTTGGACGCGCCAAAACGCGGCGTCATTTTTCGCCTGAACAGGCGCCACGCCGCGTTGCGCTCAACTATTTTACCGCGAGACGCCCGAAAGAAACGTGAAATGAAGATAAGAGTCCGGGAGCCTATGCGAAAACCCGCTCCGAGCTGAGTTCAGCCGCGCAGTCCGCGCCTACGCTCGCGTGATACGCCGCCCGCGCCACAGCAGCAGAATCGCCCAGAGGAGAAAGACGCCCCCCTCCAGCGGCAGATCATCCGGCAGATCGGCGGTGACGCCGCGATGCAGCGCCCCCGACGGGCGTATCGCGCCGACGACGCGCTCATCCTCCAGCAGCAGATAGCCACTGCGCAGCAGCGATTCCGCGCGCAGGCTCAGGCGCCGCTCGCCCACCTCCACAGCGTAGTCGCGGCGCAGGGCGTCACGCTGGCGTAGCTGGGCGATGGGCGGCGTCCCGCGCGCCGCCTCCAGTGTGATGCGCTCCCGCAGCGCTCCCGTCCGCCGCAAGCGGTACACCCGCCCCGCGACAGCCGTCGCCGTCGAAGGGCCAAACGTGGGAAAGCTGATCTCGCAGATGAGCGCGCCATCGCGTGTGAGGCTATAGCGCCGCCCCGTGACGCCCTGTGGCTCAGCGATCATTCGCATATGCGTGTTCCTTTGCTCGCTCGCTGACTCCGCCACCCCGCCATCCCTGCGTCCACGATTTCCCTCCAGTGTAGCGCAACGTGGCGGCGGCTTTCTTTCCCTCAGCCCATCTGGACGGGGATGAACTCGACATTGCCCTTGCTGTCAATCACCAGCGCATAGAGCGACCGCGTCGGGAACGCGCTGTGCAGCGCGGCGTAGCTATCTGGATCGCCCTCGGCGTAGATGACGTTCCCGCGCAACAGCGGATCATTCAGGGCGAACAGGGTGTAGCCGTAGAGCTGGCTGTCACTCGTCACCACCAGCGCGTTGCGCAGCGGCGGATGCTCCAGCGCGGCGGTATTGATCGTCGACGCCTGCCGCCATGCCAGTGAAGTTTGTGTGCAGCGCCACCTGACGCGGCAGGTAGAAGAGCGCCCAGCAGCCCACCAGCGCCAACGCCAGCGCGCCCGTCAGCGAGAGCGCCCCCGCCCAGCGCGGCATGCCTTCAACCGGTGTGGGCGCCGCGCCGCGCGCCTCCGCCAGGCGGCGCCACGCGCGCGGGCCGCCTGGCCCACCGCCGCCAGCGCCAGCCAGCCACGCGCCGTGAGGATCAGCAGGAACGGCAGCGCCTCGTAGAGATAGCGTGGGCCGAGGTAGATGCCCGCATAGAAATAGCCGACGAAGGCGAAGGTCATCGCCGCCGCGCCCACCAGCATCACGACATCGGCGGCGACAGCGCGCCGCGCGAGGAACGGGATCAGCAGGAAGGGCAGCGTCAGCGCGAATGGCCAGCCATAGAGGTCGGTGGCCAGGCTGACCAGCAGTTGATCGAGATTGACGAAGCCCGCCGCGAGCGTATGCTGGCCATAGAAGCCGACGCCCTGGCCAAAGCCATAGTGGTCGCCAGCGAAAAAGAGCGTGCGTGGCGACACGAAAGACGCTGCCCGTCAGCGCGGCATTGTAGCTCTGGGTGATGAGCGCGCTCAGCAGGATGGCGCAGGAGCAGCACGACAGCGGGCGGCAGCAGGCGCGGCCAGTCGGCCAGCCACGGCGCCAGCCAGCCACGACGCCAGCCCAGCCAGAGGGTTCCGCCAACCGCCACCACGATGAAGATCAGGCTGGTCTCGCGGGTGAAGGACGCCAGCAGCCAGAGCGCCGCCGCCAGCGCCAGCCAGCGCAGACTGGCGCGTGGCCGTGTCTGCGTCAACTCCTGCCAGCGCAGCAGCGCCCACCAGCCCCAGACCAGATAGCAGAGCGCGATGGTGTGGCTGAGGTAGCTGGCGGCGAGATAGCTGTAGAAGGGCGAGGCGGCGCCGCAGCAGAACCGCGAGAGTGGCGACGCGGCGGTCGCCGTAGAGCCGGTAGGCGATCAGCCCGACGCCGAGCAGCGCCAGTGTCCCCATGAGCGGCTCGACCAGCCACGGGACATTCAGCGTGACCCCCAGCGCCAGCGTCAGCGAGGTTCCCGGCGCGTACTGGTTGAACCACTTGCCCGCCAGCGTGACCATGAACGGGCCGGGGAAGTTCGCCGCCACGCTCGCTGGTGGCGCGGGCGCCCAGAGTCGTCCAGCGGCGAACGTCTTTGCGCCGAAGAGATAGGCGGCGGCGTCGTAGATGTGGGGCAGCGCCTGGTACTGCGCCAGCGCGATCCACACGACGTAGCCGAACGAGAGCGCCAGCCCCACCAGTCCGACCGGATGAATCGCCGCCGTCAGCGTGCGCCAACGCGCGGCCAGCCACGCCCGCAGCCTGCCCCACCGATCCGTGGCCACCATTGCCCCTGCCGCCTCCTCCGCGCGCGACGGCTCGGCCCGCGCGCGACCACTCAGCCGCAGACCCAGCGCGGCGAGCGCGTAGCCCAGCAGCCATTCGCCGCCCCAGACCAGCCCCAGCAACGCCAGCGCCCAGAGCGCGACCCGCGCCAGGAAGTCGAGCGTCATCGCGGCGAAAGGCGCGGTATCGGTCGGGAAATACCACTTCGCCACGGTCAACGTGGGTTCCCCACCAACCGTGCGCGCTAGCTCCACGAAGCGATCATTGCGGTTGATGGTGACGCTAACGAGGCTGCCATCGCTCATCGCCAGGTCAAGCTCGACGGGCGTCTCTGGTCGCTGAACCTGCGCCGAGACGCGCTGGCTTGCCCCCGTCGCCCCCACGCGCGCGGAGACGCTGACGCCGCTGAGCGGCGGGCGCGCGCTACACTGGGGCGCCGCGCCCGCCGCCGACGCCAGGCAGAGATTCCGCCAGCGGCTGAGGCCGTCGAGGTCGCGCATCCAGGCGTAGAGCTGATAGTAGGGGGTCGTGGCGATGCTGTGGAGGTAGGCGGGGTCGAGCGTGAAGTTGTTCGTGCTATCAGAGCCATCAATCTGAAACTCATGGACGACAGGATCGCGCGCGGGGACGCTGACGCCGACAATCCGCCCGCTGATCGGCTCGCGGTGTGTCTCGCCACCCACCGTGACGGTGAGGGCGGCGCCGTCGCTGGTGATGGCGACGGGAAGCGTAACCTGATAGAGCAGCGCATCGAGCAGCAGCAGCCCCACGAAGAGCGCCGCCCGCGCCACCAAGGCCCGCCCGCGCCACCATGCTCGCATCGCGCCACCTCGCGCCGCCAAACGCCTCTCCGCAAGGCGAATACACGTCCATTCGCCTGCGCAGTGTAGCACAGCCCAGGAGAACAGGCGGGCGCCGCCTCGCCTAAGATTTTTCTCATCGGCTTCCTATGCTACTCACATGCGTGTCGGGCATGCTTGAAGGGTA
>CAWIYP010000022.1:0-101567 GCA_963840335.1 uncultured Chloroflexia bacterium | reverse complement strand
CAAACCACCTACACGCCGCTATAGGCCGAGAAGCCACCATCCACTGGCACGACCACGCCCGTCACGAACGCCGCCGCCGGGCCGACCAGCCACAGCGCCGCGCCCACCAGATCATCCGGCGCGCCGAGCCGCTCCATCGGCGTATGGGTGATGATCGCCTGCCCGCGCGGCGTCCAATCGCCCGTCCGCTCGTCAGTCAGCAGAAAGCGGTTCTGCTCCGTCAGGAAGAAGCCCGGCGCGAGCGCGTTGACGCGAATCCTGGGGCTGTATTCCTGCGCCATGTGCGTCGCGAGCCACTGGGTGAAGTTGGCGACGGCGGCTTTGGCGGCGCTGTAGACGCCGACGCGGGTGAGCGGGCGCAGGCCATTCATCGAGGTAATGTTGAGGATACAGCCATCGCCGCGCGCGGCCATCCCCTTCCCGAAGACCTGGCTCGCCTGGAATGCGCTGAGGAAGTTGCCCGCGAAGACCGCCTGCGTCGCCTGCGGGGTCGAGGTCGAAGAACGGCTGCGCGGGGCCTGTCGTCGTGCGCGGGTCGTTGCCACCAGCGGCGTTGACGAGGATATCCACTGCGCCAAAGCGCGCGGTGATGGTCGCGGCGGCCTCCTCCAGCGCGGGACGGTCGAGGATGTCGCAGGCCAGCGCCAGCGCCTCGGCGCCCGCCGCGCTCAACTTGCCCGCCACGCGCTCCGCTGGCTCCAGCCGCCGCCCGATGATGACGACACGCGCGCCCGCCCGCGCCAGGCCCAGCGCCAGCGCGCCGCCCAGCGCGCCACTGCCGCCTGTCACCACGGCGACACGCTCGCTCAGATCGAAGAGCGCACGCAGATACGTCTCCTGGTCAGCCATACGCGCGCCTTTCCGGGTCGGCGGGGGCTAGCCCTCAGCCAACTCCTTGCTGAGCCGGGCGGTGATGGTGGCCAGCACACGCGCCGCCGTCGCCAGGTCCTCGGCGGGGATCTCGGCATAGGCCCGCGCGATGACCTTGCTGTTCGCCTCGCGCACACTCTGGAAGAGCGCCTGGCCTCCGTCGCTGACTGTGAGTTCGCCGCTCTGGCCGATAGCGCCTTCCAGCAGCGCGTTGGAGATCAGGCCAGCGATAGCGGTCTGCGCGGCCTCGGAGCCTTGCTTCAGGGCGTCGGCGACCCGGCTGGTGAGCGCGTCGTAACCGATGGAGCCGCCCGCCGCCATCGCGACGCTGAGCGCCACCCATTGATCGCGCGTGACGCCAGTAGCGGCCAGTGCGCGGGTCAGAATTGCCAGATGCGCGTTTTCAGCTTGCCCGATCACCTGCGGATTGAGGCTCGCGGGCGTGTTTGAGGTCATAGTGGAGCGCTCCTTGAAGAATTGCCACAGCGTGGCGCCGCTTCGCGCTAGCGACCTCTCGATTGTATCGCTTAGCTCCCGATGATCGCCAGCCAGCGTCTACGCGCCCTGGCCCCGCTCACGCCAATCACCCTGGTCGGCGCGTCTCCGAATGCGGTGTAGAGGGCGCTGTGCGCCAGACGTGAAACGATGCGCGGGCCGCACCGTCTCCTCCACCGTCGCCAGCAACCGCTCTTGCAACGTCGCCAGATCAACCTCTTCGCGCAATGTGGCGCCGAAGGCCGCGACCGTCCGCGCGGCGTCATACTTGCTGCGATAGAAGCGGCGATCCACGAAGCGCTGCAAGCCCGCGCGCACCGGACGAATCAGCGCGGCGACCAGCAGCGTCGTCGCGACGATGACGAGGGGATTCTGCTGATTGTCCGCGCTGAGGGCCGTCGCGCTCAGCAGCGCCTGCGCCCCGACGACGCACCCAGCATAGACGCCGACCAGCGTGACGGTCAGCGCGCCATAGACCAGCGCGCGATTGATGATGGTGTCGATGTCGTAGAGGCGGTAGCGCTGGATGGCGATGTAGAAGCTGATGGGAACCAGCGCCAGCGACAACTGGTAGAGCAGATAGACGAGCGGAGAGTAGAGCGTCTCTCCCAGCGGCGTAAAGCCCGTCGGAATCCAGAACACCTGATTTGCGATCAGCGTGACGACCAGTCCGCCGACGATCCACTTCGTCTGGAAGCGCTCCGTCGGCGTGGAGACACGCCGATAGCGATAGACCATGCAGACGATGATAGTAAGAATCGCCACCGGATAGCCGAGAAAGAGCGCGCCATCGAAGAGCGCGGGAAACGCATTGACGACGAGCGCCCAGAGCGAGAGCGCGACGAAGATCACCCAGGCCCAGCGTGGCGCGAACCGTCCGCTGGGGAAGAGCAGCAACACGCCGAAGACGATGATGAGGACAGGCGCGCTCACCAAAATGGCAATCGTGATGTCGAGGGGTGTCGTGGGATTGGCATTGGCGCCATTCAGTGGAATACCCACATTGCTGATGGTGTAGACGAGGATGAAGAGCGAGACAGCGAGCGCCATCCAGTCATCGCTACGCCGCCAGGCCAGCAATAACGCCAGCGCCAGCGAGATGAGCACGACCACGGCCAGGAATACGAAGGAGATCCAGCCGTAGGTCGCGAGCGATACGCCCAGGCCCTGGAGCGCCCGCGTCGCGCCAGATGAGAGCGCGGCGTTGGCTGGGGTGGGATGGACGATCATGTCAATGTAGCTCGGCAGCGAAGCGAAAAACGGGACTGCCGTGAGCAAGAATAGCGCTAGCCATCCGAGGCGCGCCGCGAGCAGCCACCGCCCGCGCAGCCGCGTGCTCGGCGCCGCACGTCATCACCGCCACCAGGAATTCGCGCGGATCATCGCTCATGCGCTCGGCCCTTCCGTGGCGGTTCCGCCACCACGGCCCGACGTCCTCCATATGATACGGCGCCATACGCCACGAGAACGTTACGGCTGGCGTTACGAGCGGAAAGATGACGGACGCTCCTGCACAGGCGTGACGATCAGCGCATGGCGATGTAGAGGTCGGCGGTCAGGGGCAGGCGGAGCAGATGGCTCACGACTGTCTCGCTTGACGCGCGTCCAGCCAGGCGACCCAGCCACCCCGCCGCCTGGCCACCCTGCCCGTTGGCGCTGGGACGCCCGACGACGAGCAAGGTCACCTGCCGCTCGCTGACCTCGCGCGCGATGGCCTCCGCAATGCGCTCGCTGGACGGGGCGCCCTCCACGGCGATCTCGATGACCTCGGCTCCCAGATCCTCCGCAAGCCGCTTGTAGGCCACGAGCGCGTTTTCTTCGTCGCTGGTGTATGCGTGGTCGGTGGGTCGAATAGTGAGCGCCACGAAGGTCGCCCGCAGCCCATGCGCCAGACGGAAGCCCTCGTGCAGCAGCCGCCGTGTCGCGTCGCGCGCATCGAACGCTACCAGCACCCGCTCCACCGCCGCCGGAGCTGGCCGGAGCGCCGGAGCGCCGGGGGCCGACGTCATGATCGCTTCGAGTTGGCGCTCGGTCTTTTCGCTGAGACGCCGCAACGCCAGTTCGCGCAGCGCGGTCAGGTTGCTGATCGAGAAGTAGCGCTCCAGCGCCACCCGCGCGCGATCGGGCGGGTAGACGTTGCCGTGGCGCATGCGCGCCCGCAGCGCCTCGGGCGAGATGTCCACCAGCTCGATCTCGTCCGCCTCGTCCACCAGACGATCTGGCAGTGTCTCACGCTGACGAGCGCCCGTAATCGCCTCGACGAGATCGTTCACGCCCTCCAGATGCTGCACATTGACCGTCGTGATGACCGTTATCCCAGCCGCCAGCAACTCCTCGACATCCTGATAGCGCTTTGCGTGGCGTGAGCCGGGAACGTTGGTGTGGGCAAGCTCGTCTACCAGCGCCACCGCGGGCTTTCGCGCCAGCAGCGCGTCGAGATCCATCTCCTCAAGCTCGACACCACGATAGGCGATACGCTTGCGCGGCAAAACCTCCAGGTCGCCAATCTGCTGCTGGGTCAGCGGACGGCCATGCGTCTCCACCCAGCCGACGACGACATCCGTGCCGCGCGACATGCGGCGACGCCCCTCGTTGAGCATGGCATAGGTCTTGCCGACGCCCGCCGCCATGCCCAGATAGATGCGCAGCCGCCCACGCGCCGGACGCGATGAGTCACCCTGGCCAGGAGCAGGCTCCAGGTCGCGCAACTGGTAGCGGTCGAGCAGCGATTCCGGGTCGGGTCGCTGCTCGCCGGATGGATTGGGAGGTTCCGCCACGAGGGCTACTCGCTTTCAAGCAAAAAGTCAGGATGCGCCTGTGCCGCGAGCATCGAGCGCCAGATTGAGCTCCAGCACATTGACGCGTGGCTCGCCGAAAAGGCCGAGAAAGCGTCCGGTGATATGCGCGTCCACGATGGCCCGCACGGTCGCCTGGCTCAGACCGCGAGCCTTCGCGACCCGTGGAATCTGATAATAGGCCGCCGCGACTGAGATATCTGGATCAAGGCCTGAGGCGGAGGCGGTCACCAGATCGGCGGGAATCGGCGTGCCAGCGGGAACGTCGGGGTTCTCCGCCTTCAGCGCCGCGATTCGCTGCTGGACGGTCTGGACGAGCGTCGAGTTGGTCGGCCCCAGGTTGGAGCCAGCGGAGTTATCGGCCTCGTATGGCGCGGGTGTCCCCTGGAGGTTTACCGTGACCGACGGGCGCCCATGGAAATACTGTGGCTGTGTCCAGTATTGCCCAATCAGCTTCGAGCCGATGGGCTTGCCATTGGCATAGACCAGCGAGCCGTTAGCCTGAGAGGAAAACAGCGTCTGCGCTACCCCTGTCACCACCAGCGGGTAAATGATCCCGCGATCAGCGTTAGCAGTATTGTCAGCATGATCGCTGGGCGAAGCTGGCGCAATAGCGCGCGCCGCCCCTGTTCGACTGGCTTGGGCGTCTCGGCGGCGTCGTGGTCGCCTCATCCTCCGCGCTGTCATTATCTGAGTCATAGATTGCATATCACTTTCCGGTCGGTTCAGGCCGTCAGATGCAGAACGACGAGCAGCAGGTCGATCAGCTTGATGCCGATGAAAGGCAGAATAACGCCGCCCGAGTGCCATAGATCAACAGGTTGCGGCGCAGCAGCGACGCCGCGCCCAGCGGGCGATAGGTGACGCCGCGCAACGCCAGCGGGATCAGCGCGATGATGATCAGCGCGTTGAAGATCACCGCCGAGAGCACCGCGCTGTGCGGTGTCGCCAGCCGCATGATGTTGAGCGCCTGGAGCTGCGGGTAGGTTGTCACGAAGACCGCCGGGATGATGGCGAAGTACTTCGCCACGTCGTTCGCGATGCTGAACGTCGTTAGCGCGCCGCGTGTCATCAGCAACTGCTTGCCAACCTCAACGATCTCGATCAGCTTGGTTGGGTTGGAGTCGAGGTCTACCATGTTGCCAGCCTCTTTGGCAGCCTGCGTGCCCGTGTTCATCGCCACGCCCACATCGGCCTGCGCCAGCGCGGGGGCGTCGTTCGTGCCGTCGCCCGTCATCGCGACCAGCCGCCCGCCACTCTGCTGCTCGCGAATCAGCTTGAGCTTGGTCTCAGGCGTCGCCTGCGCCAGAAAGTCATCTACGCCAGCTTCGGCGGCGATGGCGGCGGCGGTCAGCGGATTGTCGCCGGTAATCATCACCGTGCGGATGCCCATGCGCCGCATCTGATCGAACCGCTCGCGCATGCCGCTCTTGACGATGTCCTTGAGCGCGATCACGCCCAACATCTGTGGCGGCTGGCCGTCGACGCGTCTGCGCGACGACCAGCGGTGTTCCGCCTGCCCGCGCGATACGCTCGACAATCGGCAGCAGGTCAGTCGGCACCGAGCCGACGCCCTGGCTGACCCACGCGCGCACCGCATCACCCGCGCCCTTGCGAATCTGGCGGACGGGCGACCCGTCAGTGGCGGCGATATCCACGCCGCTCATGCGCGTCGAGGCGCTGAAGGGGATGAACGCGACGCCCTCGCCAGGCTCCTCAGCCGCCGTGCCTCCCGCCTTGCATCGTTCGCGCGCCAGCACGACAATCGAGCGGCCTTCGGGCGTCTCGTCGGGCAGCGAGGAGAGCAGCGCGGCCTCCGCCAGGCCACGCTCCGTGACGCCCGAAACCGGCAGAAACTCGGTCGCCATGCGATTGCCGAGCGTGATGGTGCCAGTCTTGTCGAGCAGCAGCACATCCACATCGCCTGCCGCCTCCACCGCGCGCCCGCTCATCGCCAGCACGTTGCGCTGCACCAGCCGATCCATTCCGGCGATGCCAATCGAGGAGAGCAGACCGCCGATGGTCGTGGGAATCAGGCAGACCAGCAACGCGATCAGCGCCGTGATCGAGACTGGCCCACCGGAGTAGATGGCGAACGGCTCCAGCGTCACCACCGCTAGCAGGAAGATGAGCGTCAGGCTCGCCAGCAGGATGTTGAGCGCAATCTCGTTGGGTGTCTTCTGGCGGCTGGCCCCCTCGACGAGCGCGATCATGCGGTCGAGGAATGTCTCACCAGGGTTCGAGGTGACACGCACGATGATCCAGTCGGAAAGGACACGGGTGCCACCCGTCACGGCGGAGCGGTCGCCGCCGCTCTCGCGGATCACTGGCGCCGACTCACCCGTAATCGCGGACTCATCCACTGAGGCGACGCCCGCCAAGACATCGCCATCGCCAGGGATAAGGTCGCCCGCCACCACCAGCGCGAGGTCGCCCTTGCGCAGTTGTGGCGCGGGAATTTGCTCGGTCGGCGTCGCGCGCGATGGCTCCACGCCCGCCTGCGCCAGCAGCCGCTGGGCCATCGTCTCGCTGCGAGCGCGACGCAAGGTGTCGGCCTGCGCCTTGCCGCGCCCCTCCGCCATCGCCTCGGCGAAATTGGCGAAGAGCACGGTGAACCACAGCCACAAGGTGACGCCGAGAATGAATCCCGTGCCACCGCGCAAGCTGGGATCCACCAGCGAGCGGACAAACTCAATGGTCGTGACGACGCTGCCAATCTCGACGACGAACATCACTGGATTGCGCGCCTGGATGCGTGGATCGAGCTTCTTGAAGGAATCCGCGATGGCGCGCCGGGTAATAGCGGGGTCGAAGAGTGACGCCGCGCGGCGCGGGCGTCGCGCCTTGGCGACATCGCTGCCGATTCTGCCGGGACGGTCTCCCAGCGTCTGAACGTCCTCCGAAGTGGAAGACGCCGCTTGCTCACGGTCAATCATGATGGGCTTCTCGCCTCTGAAATACGGTATGTGAGGGGTCGCGCACGCGGCCCTAGAACGACTTGCCTGCGAGCATCAGCAGTTGCTCAACGATAGGGCCGAGCGCGTAGGCAGGGAAGAACGTCAGCGCGCCGACGATAACGATCACGCCGATCAGCAGGCCAGAGAAGAGCGGTGTCGTGGTCGGGAAAGTTCCCGGCCCGAGCAGGCGCCATCTTCTTGCCCACCATCGAGCCTGCCAGCGCCATCACGGGAATCAGGAAGGCGAAGCGTCCAATCAGCATCGCGAACGCGCCCGTCCAGTTGTAGAAGGTGAACGACGGCGAGCCAACGGTGGTCGTGCCCAGGCCCGCGAAGGCCGAGCCGTTGTTGCCAGTCATTGACGTGAAGGCGTAGAGAATCTCGCTCAGACCATGCGGCCCAGGATTAGCGATAGCGTTGACGCCTGGTGGGTGACGACGGCAAGCGCGGTAAAGCCCAGGATACTGAGCGGCAGGATCAAGATCGCGATGCGCCGCCATCTTCATCTCCTTCTGCTCGATCTTCTTGCCCAGATACTCTGGCGTACGCCCGACCATCAGCCCAGCGATAAAGACCGCCAGCGTGGCGAAGACGACCAGTCCATACAGCCCGGAGCCGACGCCACCGAAGACGACCTCGCCCAGGTCGATGTTGGCGAGCGGAACGATGCCGCCGATGGGGGTGTAACTGTCGAGCCAGCTATTGACGCGCCACAGGAGGCGTCGGTCGTGATGGTGGCGAAGAGGGTCGAGGAGGCGATGCCGAAGCGCAGTCTCCTTCCCCTCCATATTGCCGCCTGGTTGCGCCAGCGCCCACTCACTCGCCGTCTGATTCACTCCCAGGTTCGCCAGCGCGGGATTGCCCGCCTGCTCCGCGCCCAGCGTGATGAACGCGCCGAGCAGAAACAACAGGCTGACCGCGCCGAAGAGCGTCCAGCCCTGCCTGGTGTTTCCGGCCAGCTTGCCGAACATGTAGATCAGCCCGGCGCCCAGCGAGAAGATCGAGAGCATCTCGATCAGATTGGTGAAGGGCGTGGGATTCTCGTAGGGGTGCGCCGAGTTGGCGTTGAAGAAGCCGCCACCGTTGGTGCCGAACATCTTGATCGCTTCCTGCGAGGCGACTGGCCCCTGCGCGATGGTCTGCGCGAACCCCTGAATGCCCGTCACATGGACATAGGCGTTGAAGTTCTGCGGAACCCCTTGCCAGACGAGGAAGAGCGCGTAGACGAAGCAAACGGGGAGCAGGATGTAGAGGAAGCAGCGGGTGAGGTCCACCCAGAAGTTGCCTAGCGCCCGCCCGCTGTGCCGTGTGAGGCCGCGAATGACCGCCACGGCCAGCACAATGCCGACAGCGGCGGAGGCGAAGTTGTGGAAGGCGAGACCGACCATCTGAGTCAGATAGCTCATGGTCGTCTCGCCGCCGTAGTTCTGCCAGTTGGTGTTGGTCGAGAAGCTGACGGCGGTATTCCAGGCCAGCAGGGGATTGACCCCGCTCACGCCCTGCGGATTGAGCGGCAAGACTCCCTGGAGGCGCTCGATGGCGTAGAGCAGCGCGAGCGTGACCGCCGTGAAGATGAGCATCGCGACGGTGTAGATCTTCCAGTCCTGTTCGCTGTTCTCGTCCACGCCGCTGATGGCGTAGAGCGCGCGCTCGAGCGGATGCAGTGCAGGGCTGAGCCAGGTGCGCTGCCCTGAAAAGACGGCGGTGAGATACAGCCCTACCGGTTTGGTTATCAGCAGCAGGAGCAGAAAGTACACGACGATCTGCGCAACACCGTTGAACGTGAACGACATACTGCGCTTCTTAATCTCCGGTTTCTCAGAACCGATCGGGCCAGAGCAGCGCCATCACGAGGTAGACGCCTACCGCGAGCGCGATCAGCCCGACGATGAGATACTCGAAATTCATGGATGCCTCACTGCGCCTGACGCCGCTAGACGCGGTCGCAGGCGTAGACGAACGCCGCCAGCGCGACAAAGACGACGATGGTGACCAGGATGAAGAGCGTATCCGCCATGATGTGTGATGTCCTCTGTAATGTCCTCACGCGTCGCGCCGCCGCGCTCCGCGACCGCACCCTCACCATAAATGGCCAACTCCCAATCCCCGTGACGGAAAGCGATCCTGACACACAGGATTCAGCCACACAAGCATGAGCGAGTAGCGCGCGAGGACTCGTACTTGGCCTTCTTTGGCATTGAGCGGCGACTAGCGGACCGCAATTGATTTTGGCGCGGAGCGCTGCAGCGCTCAGATACGCCAGCATGTTTTAAGCCAATTATTTGAAGAGGCTTATCACCTTGTGAGGCGTGGAGCGTCAGCGTTGACGCGATGGCGAGAGAATCAGGCGCTCATGCCGAAACCTGGATCTGGCTTTGCGCGCGCTCGACGAGTCGCAGCAGCGCTTCGATAGGGAAGGGCTTGAGCAGCACAGCGAACGGCGCGAATTCAGCCAGCCGCCTGGGGAGGACGGGGAGTGGGCTGATGACGACGACTGGCGGCGGCGCTGGGCGCTCATTCTCGGACGGCGTGGAGCGCAGCAGCCGCAACAGATCCCAGCCACAGTGGTCGGGCAAATGCGTCTCCAGGACGATCAGGTCGAACGGAACACCCGCCTCACATGCGACTCTCGTACAGTTCAAAGGCTGTTTCGACGCTATCCGCCTCCGCGACGGAGTAGCCGCCATATGCGAGATTGAGTGTCATGATTCTGCGGAGCTGTGGCTCGTCTTCGACGAGCAATACACGCGGCATCGTGAATCCGCCTTTCGCCGCTGAGATGGCCGCTTTCCGCTCGCCCGGCGCACGGGCGAGAGAGGGGCGCGCCTCACATAGGCGCCGAGAAGATCGTATGTCAGCGGGCGTCAAGAGGGTGTAAAGGACAGGCGGGTCGAGTGTCTGGATTGTATCAAGATTTTCGCTGGGGACTATTCGGGGCTGCGGAGACGGTAGCCCACACCAGCTTCGGTGATGAGGTAGCGCGGGCGGCTCGGCTCCGCCTCGATCTTGCGCCGCAACTGATTGATGAAAACGCGCAGATAGTGCGCTTCGGTTTCGTAGGACGGCCCCCAGACGGCGTGCAGCAGCACGCGGTGGGTGACGACCTTGCCAACGTTGGTCATGAGATACTTGAGCACCTCGTATTCTGTTGGGGTCAGGTGCGCTTCACGTCCGTCCACGGTCACCAGGCGGCGCTCCAGGTCCATTTCGAGGCCGCCGACGCGCATCTGCGCGGCTCCGGTTCCGCTGGCGGCGCGCGCGACATGGCGCAGGGCGACGCGGATGCGTGCGATCAGCTCCTCCATACCGAATGGCTTGGTCAGATAGTCGTCGGCGCCTTGCTCCAGCGCGGCGACCTTATCCTTCTCATGCGCGCGCACCGAGAGCACGATGATTGGCGTCTGCGTCCATGCGCGCAACTGGCGGCAGACTTCCACGCCATCGAGGTCGGGCAAGGAGAGGTCGAGCAGGATCACATCGGGGCGCCACTGCGCCACACGCTCCATCCCCTCCGCGGCGGTCGCCACCCACTCGACGGTGAAATCCGCGCCTTGCAAACCCATGCGGACAGAGCGTCCAATCTCATGCTCATCGTCGATGACCAGCACACGCGCGCCCGCATGCTGGCGTCCAGTGACGCTGGGGGAATCCTGCTGGCTCATCGCGGCGCCTCCTGCGACTCAGACGCTCGCTCTGGCTCCGCTGGCGCCGCATGCGGCTGGGGCAGATCGGGCAGGCCGCCTTGTGGGCGCTCGCGCGAGAGCGGCAGGGTAAAGGTCAGGGTCGCGCCTCCGCCGGGCGCGCTCTCCGCCCAGATGCGGCCGCCATGCGCGCGCACGATGCTGGCGCAGATCGCCAGGCCCAACCCCGTGCCTGTCGGTGGGCGGCTCGGAGACCACGGCAGCCGCGCCTGCTTGACACGATAGAACTTGTTGAAGATCGCCTCCAGCTCGCGCTGTGGAATGCCGATGCCCTGGTCGCTGACTGCGACGATCAGCTCAGTCTCGCTGGTGGAGACGCGCACGCGAATGACGCTGCCCTGCGGTGAATACTTGATGGCGTTCTCGATCAGGTTGGTCAGTGTCTGCTCGATCTGCTCATGATCCATCAGAACCAGCGGCAGGTTCTCCGGCTCTTCGATGCGGATGTCGTAGCCGCGCGTCTGGCCCGTCGAGGTCGAGCCGATCCAGCACAGCGGCGATGACATCGCTGATCAGCATCCAGTCGAGATTGGGCTGCGCGACACCCGCCTCCAGCCGCGAGAGGTCGAGCAGGTTGCCCACGAGGCGGTTGAGCCGGTCGGCGCTGGTATCAATGGACTCTAGCAATTCGCGGCGCTCTGGCGCGGGCCAGGTGATGTCACCGCGCAAGAGGCTGCTCACGGCGGCCTTGATCGAAGCCAGCGGTGTCCGCAGGTCGTGCGTGACCGAGCCGAGTAGCGTATCCTTGAGGCGGTCGCTCTCGCGCAGCGCCACCACATGCGCCGCCTCACGCGCCAGCGCCGCACGCTCGACCGCCAGCGCAATCTGATCGCTGAAGGCCGAGAAAAGCGCTGCCTGCCGTGGATCAGCCTCGACGCGCTCAAGGCCTACGGCGCCATCTAGCCACAGGCCGTGGATCGCTGGCGCCCCGGAAACCATCAGCACGCCGACCACGCCGCGCGGTGTCTTGAGCGGTCGCCGCAGGATCGCGCGCCGCCCAGTAGTTGGCGCCACGCCGACGCCGACGCCCTCCGGCGCCGCCCGCTCCTGGTCGCCAGCGATAGCGGCGATCTCCAGCGCGCCCGTCGCATCGGGCAGCAGCAGCGCGCAGCCGCGTGCGCCGCTGGTGGCGAAGACCGTGACGACCTGGCTGGTCAGCGCCTCGTACAGTTCCGGCGCATTCTCGGAGGCGGCGATCAGTTGCGCCAGGCGATAGAGGGTCTGGGTCTGGCGCTGGCTCTCCTCGACTTCACGCGCGCGAGAACGGACTTCCGCCGTCATATGCCCCAGTGTCAGCGCAGTCGCGAGCAGCGCGAGCAGCGAGAGCCATTCGGTCGGATCGTCCACAGTGAACAGATGGAACGGCGGGATAAAGAAGAAGTCATAGCTCAGGAACGAAAGCAGCGAGGCCAGGATCGCGGGCCAGCGGCCATAGCGCGCGGCCAGCCAGAGGACGACAGGCAGATAGAGCAGCGAGATGTTGCTGATATGCGCAACGGACTGGATGCCGCCAATGACCGCCGTCGCCACCGCGACACCCGCAACGGCGAGCGCGCTCTGCCGCAGCCTGGCGCGCGTCGAGGCGCGGCGCAGGATGGTGGTGAGCGCCGCGAGCCAGGGAAGCATCTGTCTTGAACTGAAACTTGCGCATTGCGGGTCGCCTCGGGCGGACGAGCCGCGCCTCGCGGTCATGTGATCCGCCAGTGGGGAGAATACGTCAGAATGCGCGCCACGTCCATATCGATGCGAGAGAGAGGGAAATGGCGCCTGCGCTGGCGGGGCAAGTGGATGGTCGCTCGCGGCTCACAAGGCCAGGCGCCACGCCGAGATAGTGGAGAAAAAAGTGGTGCGCCCGAAGGGACTCGAACCCCCAACCCTCGCATCCGAAGTGCGATGCTCTGTCCATTGAGCTACAGGCGCAGAGCGTGAACCAGTAGAGGCTCGCGTCGCAGACAGTTTACCACAGCCGACGCGCGCACGCCAGCGCGGCTACCATCGCGGCCATGAATGGCCGGCGCATGGTGGGATGGGGCATAAATGCCCTGTATGCCGACATCAGCGGCGGCGTCGGACTTCAGTCCGCGTCCGCGTGCTCCGGCCTTTTCAAGGCCGAGAGCACAGATAATTCGCTACGCTTCCTCGCGCCTCAGAGCAGCCGGACATACCACTCCGAGGCCACCGTGTAGCCATGCGCCGCGAGCGCCTGGGCCAGCCCGGCGTCGGATGAGCGCGCGGGCACGATGGCCAGCACGGCGTTGGAGGCTGCGGCCCAGGCGTCGAACAGCGCGACCTGTGTGGCAGGCGTCGCGCCCAGCGAGAGCGCCAGCGCCGTCGGCCCGCCTGGATCGTAGACGGCGGGCGCCGGGGTGACAATCGCTTGCATGTCAGCGGAGCCGGGAAGCGGGACGCGCGTGGGCGTCACCGGATGCACCCACCACGCGGCAGCCACCGTATAGCCCGCGCCCAGGAGAAACGTGCGCTTCGGGAGATCACGCTGGGCGCCGACAACCACAATTCGTGATGCGCCGCCTGCCCGCGCCGCCTCAGTCACCGCGTCCAGCAGCGCCACACCCGCGCTCTCCCATCGCTCTGTCGGCGCCAGATAGAAGTCATCCACGAACCAAGTCGGCTCAGGGTCGTCGCGAAATGGTGGCGGCGCTCCGTGGCGATTCGCCAGAATGACGCCAAGAGTGTCACCGGTATCTTCCGTCACAGCGGTAAAGGCGGCATAGTCGTCGCTCTGGAGGCAATGGCTGAGAAAGGGCAGATGCTTCGCACGCGCGTCTGCTGCGGGACGCCAGAAAATAGGCGAAAACCCCGCATACTCAGCCCGCTTTATCTCCGCGAAGTTGGCGGCAAAGTCAGCGTCCGCTGGCCGCGCCAATCGCATGACCAAACTCCGCGGCATCCGCTTTGTCGCCTCCCCTATACGGCGATCCTCTCGCGCCGTGACGGAAGTATAGCATCGCGGTGGTCGGACGGCATGGACTGGCGTCGCTCAGCGTCCGCGCTCCCGCACGCACCTTGACACCCGCTCGCCAGCGGTGCTATCGTACCACTGCTGGCAGTCACGTGATGCGACTGCTAACAGTCTGGAGCGCCGACCGCCAGGAGCGGCGCGGATGTATGTCAGCGGGAGCGTACGGAAAGATGCCGATCGATCGCCGCCTCAGTCAGCGCAAGGAAGTCATCTTGCGCGCGCTGATCGAGGAGTACGTGCGCACGGGCGAGCCAGTCGCTTCCAAGCTCATCTCCGACCGCCTCGCCGCCATCTTCGGCTCCGGCTACGCCTCGGCCACCGTGCGCAATGAGCTAGTCGCGCTGGAGGAGGATGGGCTGATCTTGCAGCCGCACATCTCCGCCGGACGCATGCCCACCGACCTCGGCTACCGCTACTTCGTCGAGCGGCTGATGAACGAATCGCAGCTCTCGATGGATGAGCAGCGCCTCATCGGCCACCAGTTCTACCAGGTGCAGCGCCAGCTCGACGAATGGGTGCGCCTCACCGCCAGCGTCATGGCGCAGGCGTTGCAGAGCGCGGCCATCATCACGCCGCCGCGTAGCGCCATCGCCCAGGTGAAGCACTTCGAGGTGCTCTCGCTCTACGAAACCATCGCGCTGATCGTGCTCGTCATGGCCGATGGCTCCGTGCAGCAGGAACGGCTCGCGCTCGATGAGCCATTCCACCAGGATGAGCTGAGCCACCTCGCGCAGCGCCTCAACGAACGCTTCAGCGGGGCCGACGCCGAGACCGTCCGCCGCCGCGCCGCGCAGATGGACAACGACCTGACCAATGACGAGCGGCTCATCGTTGACTCGCTGATCCGCATGCTCAATCAGGCCTCGCTCAGCCTCCCCGAAGCGGTCTACCACGAGGGGCTGGCCAATCTGCTGCGCCGCGACGAATTCACACGCGGCGACGCCGAGCGCATCCGCGAGGTGGTGGAGGCGCTGGAGCGCAACAGCTTCCTGCCCGCCATCGCGCCACAGGTCATGGCAGCCGAGGGTGTGCAGGTCATCATCGGCGGCGAGAGTGGCTCCGACGCGCTCAAGGACATCAGCGTGGTGGCCGCGCGCTACGGCGGCAAGGGCCGCCCCGGTGGCCTGCTGGGCGTCGTCGGCCCGACCCGCATGCAGTATGGCCGCGCGGTCGCTGTCGTGCGCTACCTGACCCAGGTGCTCAACGATCTGCTCTCCGAGACCTACTCCGAACCCCTGGCCAACGACTCCACGGATACCGACCCTGAAGTGAAGCAGGAGGATACGCGACATGGCTGATGAGCAGCCCAACGTCACGACCGACTAGCGCAACCGAGGCCGCGACCGCTAGCGCGACTGAGGCCAGCGCGACCGCCGAGACGGCGCCGCCCGACCGCATCGCGGAGCTAGAGGCGCGGGTGGCCGAGCTACAGGCGCAGGTCGAGCGTGAGCGCGACCAGGCGACCGAGTACATGCGCCACTGGCATACGGCGCAGGCTGACCTCGCCAACTTCAAGCGTCGCTCCCAGCAAGACCAGGAGCAGCGCGAGCGACTGCTGGCCGCCCAGGCGCACGCGCCCACGCTCCACGCGCTCGACAGCCTGGAGCGGGCGTTTCTCGCGCTGCCGCCGACGTTGCGCACGTTCTCCTGGATCGAGGGCATCGCCCTGGTCGAGCTGCAGCTACGGCGCGCGCTCGACCTCCAGGGCATCCGCGCGATTGCGGTCGAGCCTGGCCAGCCCTTCGACCCGCAGCGCCACGAGGCGATTGGCGAGGTGGAGACGGCGGAGGTCGCGGAAGGCGCCGTCGCCGTGGTCGCGCAGCGTGGCTACGAGGCGTCCGGCCTGCTGATTCGTCCCGCGCTGGTACAGCTCGCGCGCAAGCCCGCGTCCGCCAGCCCCAGCGACCAGAGCGCAACAGAAGCGACTCCCGAAACGTAGTACGCCCGGATCGTCTGGCGTAGGCGCGCCGCCAGACATACACGCCCACTAGCGGGCGACGCGCCGCGCCCACACGAGACGCCGCTCACCAGAGCGACCAACACAAAAAAGTACCTGAGGAGAGTCAAGATGCCCAAAGTCATCGGCATTGATCTTGGAACCACCAATAGCTGTGTCGCCGTCATGGAGGGTGGCGAGCCGGTCGTCATCCCGAACGCGGAAGGCGCCCGCACGACGCCATCCGTCGTCGCCTTCACCAAGAGCGGTGAGCGTCTGGTCGGCGAAGTCGCCAAGCGCCAGTCCATCACCAACTCTGAAAATACCGTCTACTCGATCAAGCGCTTCATGGGCCGCAAGTTCGACGATCCCGATGTGGACCGCGAGAAGCGCCTCGTCCCCTACAAGGTGGTGAAGGCCGCCAATGGCGACGCCTGGGTCGAGGTGATGGGCAAGCAGTACAGCCCGCCTGAAATCAGCGCGATGATCCTGCAGAAGCTGCGCGCCGACGCCGAGGCGTACCTGGGCGAGCACATCCAGCAGGCCGTCATCACCGTCCCCGCCTACTTCAACGACGCCCAGCGCCAGGCCACCCGCGACGCCGGACGCATCGCCGGGCTGGAGGTGCTGCGCATCATCAACGAGCCGACGGCGGCCTCGCTGGCCTACGGCCTCGACAAGAAGAAGGACGAGCGCATCGCCGTCTACGACCTCGGCGGCGGCACCTTTGACATCTCCGTGCTGGAGCTGGGCGATGGCGTCTTCGAGGTGAAGGCCACCAATGGCGACACCCACCTCGGCGGCGACGACTTCGACCAGCGCATCATCAACTGGCTCGCCGACGAGTTCCGCAAGGAGCAGGGCGTCGATCTGCGCCAGGACAAGATGGCCCTCCAGCGCCTGAAGGAGGCGTCGGAGAAGGCCAAGAAAGAGCTGTCCTCGGCGTCGCAGACGGAAATCAACCTGCCCTTCATCACGGCGGACGCCAGCGGCCCGAAGCACCTGGCCATCACGCTGACCCGCGCCAAGCTGGAGCAGTTGGTGGATGACCTGATCGAGCGCTCGGCCACGCCCGTCAACAAGTGCCTCCAGGACGCGGGGGTGAACGCCAGCCAGATTGACGAGGTCGTGCTGGTCGGCGGCATGACGCGCATGCCCTGCTGTGCAGGCCGTCGTCAAGAAGGTCTTCAACAAGGAGCCGAACAAGGGCGTGAACCCCGACGAGGTCGTGGCGATGGGCGCCGCGATTCAGGCGGGTGTGCTGACTGGCGACGTGCGCGACGTGCTGCTGCTCGACGTGACACCGCTCTCGCTGGGCATCGAGACGATGGGTGGCATCTTCACCCGCCTGATCGAGCGCAACACGACCATCCCGACGCAGAAGAGCCAGGTCTTCTCCACCGCGAGCGACGGGCAGACGAGCGTCGAGATCAACGTCTTGCAGGGCGAGCGCGAGATGGCGCGCGACAACAAGTCGCTGGGCAAGTTCATCCTCGATGGCATCCCGCCCGCGCCGCGCGGTGTGCCGCAAATTGAGGTATCCTTCGACATTGACGCGAACGGCATCGTGAATGTCCACGCGAAGGACAAGGGCACGGGCCGCGAGCAGCGCATCACGCTCCAGCCGTCCAGCGGCCTCTCGAAGGACCAGATCGAGAAGATGGTGCGCGACGCCGAGTCGCATGCCGATGAGGATCGCGCCCGCCGCGAAGAGGTCGAGGTGCGCAACGAGTCGGACAACGCCGCCTACACCGCTGAGAAGACCCTCCGCGACTACGGCGACAAGGTTCCGGCGGAGCAGCGCACCGAGGCCGAGACCCGCATCGCCGACGTGCGCGCGGCCCTGGCCACGGACGACGTGGAGCGCATCAAGTCCGCCCGCGACGCGCTGCAGGCGGCGATGTTCAAGGTCAGCGAGTCCATCTACGCATCGGCTGGCGCTGGCGCCGCTGAGGGCGACGGCGAGCCGTCCGGCGCTACGTCTGACGGTACCGTGGACGCGGAATATAAGGACGAGGAGTAGGCTCGGGCGACCACGCCAACTCCTCCCTCTGAACCCATACACTGCGGCGTCCCGCGTGGCGCCGCTCACGCGCGAGCTACACGCCTGTCGGGGCGCCCCCTACCAGAAGGGCGACCGCAGGCGTGCGGCTGGCGCGACTATGATATTATGGTGTCACTTGCGCGGCTGCCGGATGGCCCCTGAGGGACGGCTGGCGTTCCCCCTTCAGGGTGGCGCCGCACGCTCCTGGCGCACGGGTTGACCAGCGACGGCGCCTGGCGAGTCAGGCTGATATAAGAGGATGCCGATGGCCGCGAAACGAGACTATTACGAAACGCTGGGCGTGGCGCGCAACGCGACCGAAGACGAGATCAAGAAGTCGTTTCGCCGCCTGGCCCGGCAATATCACCCTGATGTCAATAAGGACAAAGACGCGAGTATACGCTTCAAGGAGATCAATGAAGCGTACGAAGTGCTGGGCGATCCGAAGAAGCGTGGCGCCTATGACCGCTTTGGGCACGCAGGCGTCTCTGGTGGCGCGGGCGGCGAGGGGAATCCGTTCGAGGGCTTCGGCTTCGGCAACTTCAATGACATCCTCGAATCGATCTTCGCCAACGCCGCTGGCGCGGCGGGCGCGCGCACTCGCGCCTGGAGCCGCGCGTGGCGCCGACCTGCGCTATGAGCTGACGATCTCCTTCGAAGAGGCCGTGCGCGGCGTGCAGAAGGAAATCGAGATTCCGCGCTGGGAGTCGTGTCCGAACTGCCACGGCAACGGCGCGCAGCCCGGCACGGCAACCCAGCGTTGCCCCAACTGTCAGGGTTCCGGCGAGATTCGCCGTGTGCAGCAGTCCATCTTCGGGCAGTTCGTCAATGTCATGGTCTGCGATCGTTGCCGGGGCGAGGGGCGCATCATCACAACGCCCTGCGACCGCTGCCACGGCCAGGGGCGCGTGCGCAACATCCGCCGCGTGTCCGTCAATATCCCCGCTGGCGTGGACGATGGCATCAACGTCCGCGTGACGGGCGAAGGCGAGGCGCCCCCCCACGGCGGCGCCCCCGGCAATCTGTATGTCGCGCTCAAGGTGAAGCCGCACGAATATTTCAAGCGGCAAGGGCAGGACATCACCTTCGAACAGCCCGTCACCTACGCTGAAGCGACGATGGGCGCTGAGATCGAGACGCCAACGCTCGATGGCAAAGAAACGCTCAAGATTCCAGCGGGCACACAGAGCGGCCAGGTCTTCCGTCTAAAGGGCAAGGGCGTGCCGGTCATCCACAGCAACAACCGTGGCGACCAGCTCGTGACCGTGCGTGTCGTGACGCCGCGCAATCTGACGAAGCGGCAGCGCGAGCTGCTCCAGGAATTCGCGGAGATCGAGCGACAGCAGATGGAACGTGGAGACGCGAATCTGTTCGAGCGCGGCTTCGAGAAGTTCAAGGATCTGTTCGATAATGAGTGAGCGCGCGTCTGTTCCCCAGAAAGTCTGGTCGGCAGACAGCGACACTGCCATTGCGCGTTGCACATCTTGAGTAGACATCGGACTCCAGGCGATATGCGCTCTGGACGGATGATAGAGCAGCCGCGCTCGTGTGAGGCGGCAAGGTAGAGGCATGGCGAAGGTCGCGTGACGGGCGGGTGAAAGCCGCGCGCTGACGGTGGCCGCGCTATACAGAGAGGGTCAGGAATCGGCGTGATAGCTGTATGTCCTCATTGTGGGCAGGAGACAGACGGAAACCTGCCGTTCTGCCAGTATTGCGGGCAACGGCTCGCGAATGAAAGCGGCCCCGCGGCAGACCGGGCTGCCCTCATGGCTGACACGCGCCTCATCGGGTGACGCCAGCCCCGCCGCTGCGGTGGCGGCCCCAGCCCCGGCCATCAAGACGCAGCTCGTGGCCAGACTGATCGCGCTGACACCGACGGTCGTCGGACAGACGGTCGGGCGCGAGTTCCAGCTCGATGGGACGGAGTTGCGCGTGGGCCGCGCGCCAAGCTGCGAGATCAATCTCGATGGCGACCCGCTCGTCTCGCGCTTCCACGCGAAGCTGCAAGCCACTCCGAACGGCTACACCATCACCGATCTGGGGAGCAGCAACGGCACACAGGTCAACGACCAGGAAATCAAGGGCGAGACACCGCTGCGCGAGGGTGATGACGTGACCATCGGTGAGTGCCGCTTCAAGATCGCCAGCGGCTACTTCGAGATTGACACCTCGCACGTTCCGCAGTCGCAGCCAGCGATGAACGGCTCCCGCTCCACGGCTCCGGTCGCCGAGGATGACCCCTTCGCCATCCCAGTGGCGCCGGGCGGCCAGATGCGCATTCTCCATCCCAGCGGTCGCGGCGGCGCCAGAGCCACCCGCGCCACCGAAGGAGCCAGAGCCGGAAGAGCTGCGCGACCAGATGGCGACCATCGGCGCGCAGCTTACCCAGCAGGCGCGCAAGGCGATTCAGGTCGCGGAACACTACCGCAATGCGCTGGAAGATTCGCGCCAACGGGTCGGCGGCGCGCTCGCTCAACAGCCGCCAGCCGATAGTGTCACCTACCAGGGCGACCTGAACGGTCTGCGCGACCTCGTGCGCCAGGTGGTTGATAACCCGCAACACCTGCAATATGTGACGCAGATGTCCATGCGCGCCAATGAGCTGGCGGCGGCGCTCGATACACTGAACGCGACCGCGCCCTACGCCAACCTGCTCGGCGCGCTGGAAGAGTTGCGTCAGCGTCTCGATGAGGCGCTCGCCCTGAACCATCGCAACGGCTAGCCGACGATAAGCCAACGACCGACGCCTGTCACATACGATTGTGGCAGGCGTCATTCATATGCTCGCGCCATCCCTGACGCGCGCTGACACGCGCTGAGGGAACAAAAATGCCCCACCGGCTGACCCGGTGGGGCTTCTGTGGTGTACCCGAGAGGACTCGAACCTCCGATCTTTGGTTCCGCAAACCAACGCTCTATCCACTGAGCTACGGGTACATGCGCTCGCGATGCTGACATCGCAGGCGACTCAGGTATGGTACCCCAAGCGCGCCCGCGATGTCAAGCGACGTGTGAGCTATTTCAGGTGGCGCGCTACGCTCGCGGCCATAGAATGGCCGAGCGCACGCGGGGCGCGGACTGAAAGTCCCGACGACGCCGCCGATACGCGGCATGTGGACAGGGCATTTATGCCCCATCCCACCGTGCGCCGGCCATTTCATAGGCCGCGATGACACCTCTGAACGCGGCGCGCAGGGCATTTATGCCCCATCCGACCGTGCGCCGGCCATTCATGGCCGCGACGGCGCTATTTCAGGTGGCGCTCGAAGAAGTCCGCCGTCAGCGAATAGGCGCGCAGCAGATTCACCCGCTTGGTGAAGCCGTGGCCCTCATCGCTGAAGACGACATACTCCACGTCGCGCCCGATGCCGCGCAGCGTCTCGACCATCTGGTCGGATTCCGCCTGGACGACACGCGGATCATTCGCCCCCTGCAAGACCAGCAGCGGCGCGCGGATCTGCTCCACATAGGTGATTGGCGAGCGCTCGCGCAGCAGGTCGGCGTCCGTGTCGGGATCGCCCACCCACGCGGCCATCATCCGGCGCCAGGTCGGCGGCACACTGCGCACGAAGGTCAGCAGATTGCTCGGCCCGACGATGTCCACCGCAGCCGCCCAGTAGTCGGGCAAGCGTGTCACCGCCGAGAGCGTCGCGAAGCCGCCGAAGCTGCCGCCATAGATGCCCAGCTTATGCGGATTCACCCACGAGAGCGAGCGCGCGTACTCCGCCGCCGCCTGGATGTCCTTCAGCTCGGCGCCGCCCCAGTCGCGATGGATCAGCTTCTGGTAAGCCTTGCCATAGCCCGTGCTGCCACGGATGTTGGGCGCCAGGATGCCGATGCCCCGCGCAAGCAGGAACTGGTACAGCGCGCGATATTCCACGCGCTCCTGCGCCTCTGGGCCGCCGTGAATCGAGAGCACCACGGGCGCCAGATTCGTCTCGCTCGCGCCGCGTGGACGGTAGAGCCACGCGGGAATCTCGCGCCCATCGAAGCTGCGATAGCGCACCAAGCCTCCGGCGCGATCAGATCGGAGAGATTCAGGCCGCCGAGCATGCCATAGGTCAGGCGGCGCAGATGCGGTGTCGTCACCACGCCGACCGCGCCCAGCGAGAGGATGTAGACCTCGGCGGGCGCCGTCGCGGAATTGATGCGCAACGCCAGCAGTCTGACCATCGGGCGAGAGTTTCATGTACTCGATGACGCCGATGGGCAACCCCGAGACCCGCAGCGACGCCTGCTCATTGTCGCGCAGGTGGAGTTGGCTGCGACCACTCTCGTTCAGCGTCCAGAGCAGACGACGACCATCGGCGCTGAGCGCGACCTGCTCGACATCCCACTCAGGCTTCAGCACCCACTCCATCGTGTCATCGGCCAGGGTGTAGCGCGCGATGCCCTTGAACTCGCAACCCCGGTCAGTGATGAGGTAGAGGCCTGAGCTATCGGGCAGCCACGGCCCCGGCGCCAGATAGCATTCGTCGTCGTGCGGCAGCAGTTCCCGCGCCTCGCCTGTCGCCGCTTCCAGCAGCCAGAGCCGCATATCGGTGTTGCTGCGGATGTCCATGACCGTCACGTAGCGGCCATCAGGCGACCAGTTGATAGCGACGTTGTAGTGGCCGTTCGCCAGCGCGCGGCGCGTCTCGCCGGTCTGCATATCGCGGATCAGCACATCGCCATCGGTCAGCGTGCGGTCGTTGCCGGAATAGACGAGGTAGCGGCCATCGGGCGAGAGACCTTCCTCGGAAAGCTCATACTGCGCGTCGGGGTTTTGCGTCAGGTAGCGCACGACGCCGCCCTGCGCGGGTACGGCGAAGAGGTCGTACTGCTCGCCCCCCGCGTGATCCGCCGCGCCGATAAGCTCGCCATTGGACGCCCAGATCAACGAGCGCGCCGACTCATCCTCGAAGGTCGTCACCTGCGAGGGCCAGCCGCCGCCGACACCCTGCCGCCAGACATTGAATTGACCAGACGTGTTGGTGATATAGGCGACCTGCGAGAGGTCTGGCGAGAAGGCGATTGGCCCGAGATGTGTGCGCACAGCGTAGTAGCGCGTAAACTCCGCGCTGCGTGCGCGGTCGGCCTCCGTGGCCTGCGCGGGCTGCGCGGCCTCCGTGGCCGCTGGCGCTGGCTCGGCGGGCACGGGCGCCTCTTCCGCGACAGCCTCCGCTGGCTCCGCGCCATTGCGCATCCCCACCAGCGTCGCGTCTTCGGCGGTTGGCGATTCTGGCAGTGTGGCCATCGCACCATCCGGCGCGGCGATCTCTTCGGCGGCTTCCGGCGTCTCCACTGTCTCTGTCGGCGCGGCGAACGTCTCCTCCTCAGCGGCGGGCGCTTCAGCGGCCTCCACCGCCTCAGCCGATGCGGCGGCTTCCTCCTCGGCGGGCGGCGCTTCTACGGCTTCCGGCGCTTCGGCAGGTATGGCGGCCTCTTCTTCGGCGGACGTCTCAGCCTCCACCGTCTCAGTAGGCGCGGCGGCCTCTTCTTCGGCGGGCGTCTCAGTAGGTGCGGATGTCAGCCCAAGCTCGCTCGCGATGGGCGCATCCATCGCGAGCGGCGCTGTGACGGCAGCCGCGCGCTGGGGGGCCGCGCTGCCCGCGCCCGGCTGGCCCGCGCTGGACGAATCGAGGCGCGTCCCTGCGGTTGAAAGATCAGGCTGACTCTCTTGCCCTGTTTGTGGCGTCGATGGTGTGTCGTCTGTCACCGATCTGCTTCCTCCCTAAAACCGTCGAACCGATGTGTCTATCATACCGCCTCTGGACGCGGAATTATCGTATAACGCATAGGCGTACGCTCTCCTATTGTACGCCATCATCCGCGCGGTGTCCGCGATGGCGCCAAGAGGGCATATTGCCTGACTGTGGCTCGCATGCCGGACGCGGGCGCGCGAGTCATCTCATCTGGAACACACGCGATTCACCGCGTCTGAAGGAGTCTGACATGGGGTCGATAGCGCATACGCGGGGCATGGGCGCGCGGGCATGGCTGCTCGGGGGCGTTTGCGCGCTCGGCCTGTTCTGCCTATCACTCGCGGGATGCTCGACCGCGCTCTTTCCCCCGGTGACGCTCGCCGAGACGCCCGCGCATGGCATCACCGTGCCAGCGGAGATTCGCCACGGCGACCAGGGCGCGACGCTCGTCATCGTGCAGGTGATGATCCACGGGAAAGGCCCCTATCCAATGGCGGTTGACACGGGCGCCAGCCTCACGCTCATTGATCTGAGTCTGGCTGATAAGCTGGGACTCAAGCCGGCTGGCCCCAGTCAGCAAATCACTGGCGTGGGTGGCGTCGAAGAGGTCTCGCCATACAGTATTTCGCAGTGGTCGATGGGCAAGGCCGCGCTCCCCGCGATGACGATCACCAGCGCGTCATTACTCGACCTGAAGCGCACCGCGCATGTGGATGGCCTCCTCGGCTCGGATGTCTTCGCCCGTGTCGGCGCCATCACCATCAACTATGCCAGCAGCCAGGTGACGCTCTATCCCATCGCAACTGGGGGCGCGCTCTCGCTCTGGTCGCGCGAGGCGGTGGCATGACCTCCCAGCCCCCAGCAATCAGCCAGCCGGGCGCCCATGATACAATGCCTCACAGGTAGCCTGAAAAGTGGGCGGTGGACACAACCAGAACCGCCCTGATCGCGTAGTACGAGGGAATGAGCCAGACGCCACGAATCGCCTCAAAGGCGACACAGGACGGCAGTGTATGGGAGTAGCGAGATAATGGCGCAGCCACGCAAGGCGGCCGCGGCGAAACAACCCGCCCGCGCCAAGCGGCAAGCCAGTCCGACGCCAGCGGCAAAGGGCGCCAGGCCATCGGGTGGCTCAAACTGGCTTGGCGCCACGCTGGGGCTGCTCGCGCTCTTCTGCGTGGTCGGCGCGCTGCCCACGGCGCTCGGTGGCCAGGTCTTCGGCTTCTGGCGCCTCCCCACGGCGAGCTTTCAGCTTGGGGCGGCGCCGTGGTCGCTCAGCTATGATGCGCCGCTGGCAAAGCCAGTCGCTATGGTCGCGAACGCTACCCTGCGCATCACCACCACCCCCGGCGGCTCCGCCACAATCGCCACGCTGGAGCCAGGCTTCCCCGCGAAGGTGACGCGCTATGCGACGCGGGCTGGTGTCCGGTGGGCGCAGGTGACCTGGAGCGGGCCGGTGCGCGCGGCGGGCGGCTCCGGCTGGACACCCGCCAGTGGGCTGATCGCCGCGAATAGCGCCACCACCGCCCATCCCATCGGCGACCTGGGCGCGCTCTCGCCGACTTTTGGCAAGGTGGCGGGGACGCTCGGCCCGAAATTCGCCGCCACGCTCTACTTCCCGTCCACTGGCTCCAGCTACCACACCGCGACGCTCGACCAGAGTGAGCCGCTGGGGACGCAGGTCATCCCGCTGCTGCTGACGGCGCTCTACGCGAAGGGCATCGTCGCTGCGCAGCCCAACGCGACCAATGGGCCACCAACCATCGCGCATGACCTCGTCGCGGGCAACGCGCAGGCGCTCACCTTCGACTATGCGCTGGTTGGCGACGCGGCAGGCATGAACGATTTCCTCACGCAACACCACATCACCGGCCTCCAGTTCGTCGCCCACCAGCCCACCCAGGCGCAGGGTTCGGCGCGCGCCCTCGGCCTCTTCTACACGGCGCTGATCAATGACGATCTCACCAGCTATCACGACCGAGGCCAGATTCTCTCGCTGCTGGCGAGCGCCAACATGGCTGGAGCCACCGCCATCGTCCCCCAGAGCGTCATCGGCTCTGGCTCACTCATGGTGACGACCGCTACTACGAACGGCGACTCACTGGAAATCGTGACGGGAACGCTTACACCCGCCAGCGGCGCATCCGTTGTCGTCGTCACCTTCGCGCAGGGCGCCACCGCCGCCGATGCGCAGCGCATCACGCAGACCTACTTCAACGGGTTGATCTCGCTGATACAGAGTTGATCGGCGCGTGGGGGCCACTCGCTTGCAAACCAGGTCAGAGCCGCGTCTCCGCTTCCATAGGTAAGGTGGCGCTTGGTCAGAGAGCGCAGGCGGAGGCGCCTACGAAAAAAGCGCTCGGTGCATCTCCGTCCACACCGCTTTCTTCTCGACTTCATCTAACTCGCCATGAGCGACCCAATCCGCCTGTGGCTGGAGGCCGCGTTCGGCAAGGCGCGCCACGAAACCGCCGACCTGTCGCTGCAACGCTGCCACATCACCCACGATGTCGCCAACCTCCTCAAGGCCATAGGCTGCGGTAAAGACATCAATGCGGTGTTTTCTCTCAGGCGCCTCCGGAAAATGGTTCCACTCAACCGCCGTTGCGTCATCGCAGAAAGGGGCCGCATACTCAAGCGCATACAGGACATCAAAGCGAGGCTGGGCCGGGAGAACCATATCCCAGTCGATGATGCCAACCGGCTCTTCGCCCTGCCAGACAATGTTCCACGGGCCGAAGTCGCCGTGGCACATGATCTCTCCTGGTTTGGGGCCACCAACGCTATAGGCCCACTGCGACTGAGGCAATGGCTCGAAGCCACGAATCGCTTCATGGTACTCGCGCAGTAGTCTGGCAAACCTCGCCAGACCGCTATCAGTGATGATCTTTACCCAACTATCGCCGCCAGATTCACCCTCGATGAAGCGCAACACCTCGCGCCCCTCGTCGTCGAATCCGAGGACACGCGGCGAGTACGGGAATCCAACAGATTCCAGGTACTTCAGCAACTGGTGGACGGCTGGCGTCCACCAGTGCGCTGGCCGATGAACGGTATCACCGATACGCAGGATTTCGCGATTGTCATACTCGCTCAGGTCGGCGTCATGCATCGCGTACACTCCTCGCGGGTGATCGCGCATAATCCGCTACTCGCCTAGCTGGCGGGCGAGGTCGCCTCCATCTTGCCGATGCTCGCGGCGATGGTCGCGGGCAGGTCAGCCTGCGCCGCCTGACGCGCCACGCGAATCGCATTCTTGATCGCCTTCGCCTTCGAGCTGCCATGCGCGATGACGCTGACGCCGTTCACGCCCAGGATCGGCACGCCGCCGTACTCCTCGTAGTCGAGCTGTTTGCGCACGCGGTCGAACGCGGGCTTGGCCAGCGCCGCGCCCAGCGAGGTCACCAGCCCCGACATCAGTTCCTTCTTGATCGTCTCCAGCAGCATCTTGCTCAGGCCCTCAGCCGACTTCAAGACCACATTGCCGACGAAGCCATCGCAGACCACCACATCCACGCCGCCCGCGTTGATGTCGCGTCCCTCGACATTGCCGATGAAGTTGAGCCCTGTCGTCGCGGCGGCGGCTTTGATGAGCTGGTGCGCTTCCTGGGTGAGCTGGTCGCCCTTGGTCTCTTCCTCGCCATTCGCCAGCAGCCCCACGCGCGGGCGCTCCTGCCCGAAGATCATCGTCATGTAGGCCGACCCCATCAGCGCGAACTGCGCGAGCCATTGCGGCTTGCAGTCGGTGTTGGCGCCGATATCGAGCACCATCACCTGCTTGCCGCCGGCAGCCGGAAGGACAGCGCCGAACGCCGGGCGATCCACACCCTTGACGCGCCGAAACGTGAAGACGGCGGCGGCCATCACCGCGCCACTATTGCCAGCGGAGACGGCGCCAATCGCCTTGCCATCGCGCACAAGCTCATGGCTGAGGGTAATGCTGTTGCGACGCTTGCTACGCACGGCCTCGGCGGGATGCTCATCCATCGCGATTACTTCGTCAGTATGGACGATCTCCAGGTCAAGCCCGGTGGTGTCATACTTCGCAAGCTCGGCTTTGAGCAACGGCTCCGGCCCGACCAGCAGCACCCCCATGTTGTACTCGCCAGCCGCCTGCACAGCGCCCTTGACGGCCTCGGCTGGGGCGTAATCGCCGCCCATCGCGTCGAGCGCCACCCGATTTCGCGCGTCGCTATCTGGCGCGGCAGCCCCCGCGCCCCCAGCCTGCGTATCCGTCTCCGCCACGCTGTGTGTCTCCTCCCGGCGGCTCCTATTGGGGCGCCGTCAGCCCGTAACGCCGGACCACCACTCAGCCAATCGTGCTTTTGATGAGCGCGACGAGCTTGTCCAGGTCGAACGGCTTCGTCACGATCTCAATGACGCCCAATTGGCGATATTTCGCTTCTTCCTGCTTGGCCTCATGCTTCGCCGTGATCACAATTACCGGGATATTCTGTGTCGCGGGATTCATCCGCAGCAGGCGCAGCTCATCCTCGCCTTCCAGATACGGCATCATCAGGTCGAGCAGGATGAGATCAGGCCGCACTTCCATGACCGCATCATAGAAGCGCAAAGATTGCAAGGTCTCGTGTGTCTCGTAGCCTTCCGCCTCCAATGCGTTTTGGAGCAGGTCAGCGATGGACTTATCATCATCAGCGACGAGAATCTTCTTCATGCCGACGCCCTTCATTCCCTTGCGCGCATCCCTCCGAAGCGCCAGCGGTGGTAAGCGCGCGAACGGCGCGCCCCACGCGCTTGCGCGGAGCATCCACGCTGGCATAGCTCACGGTCGGCCAAGGCATGCGCACGCGCCTGGCATACATCCGCAGCTTAAAGCCCATTGTACACCGGCTGGGCGCCCCACGTCTACGAACAAGGGGACTGCGAATCCCGCTGGAGCGGCCTCACTTGCTGGCGGCGGCCGCGCTGGCCTCGCGCAGCGCGGCGACGCCAGCCGCCACACCACCCGGCGCGCCATAGACCGACGAGCCAGCCACGAGGACGTTCGCTCCGGCCCGCGTCACGATGGGCGCCGTCTCGACGTTGATGCCGCCATCCACCTCCAGGTCACAGGCGCCGCCGTGCGACTGGATCATCGCGCGCAGCCGCTCGATCTTGTCCACCATGCTGTGGATGAACGCCTGGCCGCCGAAGCCGGGATTCACCGTCATGCAGAGCGCGAGGTCAATATCGCCAAGAATCTCTTGCAATGTGGCCAGCGGCGTCGCGGGGTTGATGGCGACACCCGCGCGCTTGCCCAGCGTGTGGATCTGCTGCACGGTGCGGTGCAGGTGTGGCGAGGCTTCCTGATGCACGATGATGATGTCGGCGCCCGCACTGGCGAAGTCCGCGATGTAGCGCTCTGGCTCGACGATCATCAGGTGAGCCTCCAGGGGCAGGGTCGTGTGTCGCCGCACCGCCTCGACGATCATCGGCCCCACGGTGATGTTCGGCACGAACCGCCCATCCATCACATCAATCTGGATGCGGTCGGCGCCCGCCGCCTGCGCCTCTTCTACCTGCTGCCCCAGCCGCGCGAAGTCCGCCGAGAGAATCGAGGGTACGATCAACGCCATGCGCGTAAGCCTCCCCTGGCAACCGTCCGCGGGGCGTTCTCCCGTGAACGCCACCTGCCACAGACTACCACAGGCGGCCATCACCAGTAGGTCTGGATGAGCGCCGGAATAACCTCAGCCCACGCCACACAGCGCGAGCGGGAGCGGAGGAACTGTCTGTTCCCCCATTCCCGCTCGCCTTCCCCCAACACAGGAGCGCGTCAACTGCCGATGGTGTACCAGGGGTTCAGGCCACCCGCGACACCCATGCCCGACGAGCCACCGCGCGTGAAGTGGTACAGCCCGCCAGAGGCCTGCGCCCAGAACTCGCTGCTATCCCACTTCCACACAGGATAGCTGGTCGTGTCGGGCGAGTAGCCGTGGAAGGTCGGATCGCCCGAGCCACCCGCCGATGAAACGCTCGCCGTCAGTGTCGCGGGCGAGGGCAGCGCCGTTGTGAAGGCGACCCACTGACCATCCGGCGAGAACTGCATGCAGATCAGGCGCGCTGTAATGAGCGCGGTGGCGATGCGCGTCGCCCCGGAGCCGTCAGCGTTGGCGTAAAAGATCTTCGTCCCGCCAATGCCTGTGCCACTCTTTGTGACAACCTGATAGACGATATGCGAGCCATCTGGCGAGACATCCCAGCCGGGGCTGAGCGACTGCCCTGGCAGCCCGGTGTACACATTGATTCCCGAAGTCCCCAGACTAATCACGCCGGGGATCATGGTGTGGGTGCTCAGGTCATAGCGCCGCAGCGAATAGACCTCTTGCGTGCTACTCGATACCGTCAACTCGAAGTAGAGCGTCGTGCCGCGCACAACGGCGTCATTTAGCCCGTTGTATTGGCCGATCGTGGCAAAGCCCGGCAGCTCCACCGAATGCGCGTCGCCCAGGTGATAGGTATAGAACGTGCTTAATGTGGTGAACCAGACCGTCGAGTTGTTAATCCAGCCCGCGCCGCGCATTTCGGATGGAATGGTGAACCCATACATGCCCGTCACATTCGGGCCAGGTACTCTCGTCATCGCGCCTGTCGAGGGGGAGACCAGGTACGGGGCCCCCTGAGCGATACTACCTCCTCCGCACTGCGGGTTACCTTCCGACGCGATGATGTGGGTCAGGTCAGGCGAGAAGACTGGTGTGCCCCAGGCATTCTTATTGGTGACGCAGGTATCCGGCGGTGGTGTCGCCGGGACATGCGTGATCTGGTGTGGCGCCGCGCCGTTGATGCTGGCCCAGATTTGCGCCGTATCGTGGGCGTCGCGCTGATACCAGGCGAAGGCGTGCGGCGGCGCGGGTCGCGGGGTCGCCGTCGGCGCTGAGCCGCTGGTAGAGGTCGCGGTGGCGGAGGACGTGGATGACGATCCTCCTGTAGACGTTCCAGACGTTGAACCAGTCCCGATGGCGCATCCCCAAATGACCATCGCCACACTCGCCATCAGAGCGATGACGCCTGTAGCTCGACGTGCGCCGCGCGCAGATGAGATTGGCATGCTGTACTCCTCGCTCCCCCAGAAAACAATCGAACAGATTCATGACGCCACTTGATTGCATACCCTAACAGAGTCGTCCTGGATTGACAATAACCAATGCGGCTCGATAGATTGCGAACAGCTTATACGTATCAAGCGGTGTAAGAATATGGAGGAGGTCACATCTGAAGATCAATCAGGGAAGACTGTGCGCTACCACATAAAACATCCCCACAAAGCGTAGAATCATGCTACAAGCAAAGGCTGCGCGCGAATGTCAACGACCAGACGGTGCCCGCTGTACACCAATTTCGCATTCGTTCGTCATACGCAATAGATTGTCGCGTCATCCAGACGTGGATCGCAATCAGACGAAGATAGAAGCGCTGCTCGCGTGGCTAACAATCGCTGTACCGTAGAAGCGGACGTATTGGAGAATGGATTGAGGGATGGGATCTGCTATGGAACGCGCGCCCCACCCATCGCGCGCAGGGACGCCATGCGCCTTGTCGGGGCGCTCTTGCTCTCGCTCTCACTGGTTGCCCCGCTGCTCGCAGCCTGCGGGCCGGACGCGAAGGCGGCGGCCAGCGCGAACAAGGCCAAGCTCGACACCGAGCTACACACCGCCACCGTCAAGGCAGGTGTCCCAGCGCAGATGCTCGCGCCGATCATCGCGCAGGAGAACGCATTGGCCGCGAGTACATCGAGCGGCTCCAGCAGCGCCTATCAGTCCGCCGCCGATGGGTACACCAAGCTCTACAATCAGGTCGTCACGCTGGAGAAGATGTCGCCGAGCCAGGCGCAGGCCCAGGCGTCGAACGATCTGAGCGCGCTCCAGTCGGCGCTCGCCACGGCGAAGAGCGCTGGCATAGACGATGTGACCAACGAGGCCAAGCTCTTCGATCCCACCGTGCCGCTGGCGCAGCAGCAGCTTGCCGCCGCTTCGACCACCAAGGACTACTTCGCCGTTGACGGCTATATCCTCGATCAGAGCGCCGCCGTCACGCAGATTCTTCCCGACTATCAGCAGATCCAGTCACTCACCAACCTGGTCAATACCCAGACCGCGACGCTGGCGCAGAAGCCAGGCCCAGCGCAAGTGTTGCAGTGCGCGTCAGAGGGGGGCGAGATTCCCAGCTACGGCCTCGTCCCGGCGCAATTCTGGAACGCGCAATCAGACTATGCGAAGTCGCCCATCATGGTGACCCCGAAGGTTCAGACGCCGACGTTCTACTTCTCGTCCTGGCCGTCGCAAGCGCTCGCGACATTCAAGGCCGCGCGCACCGCCGATGACTTCGCGTCGCTCAGTGTCGCGCTTCAGGCGCAGGTCGCGACACTGAAAGCGGATATGAATCCATCGTCGCTCGCGCATAATCGCGTCGCCGCCGAAGTGGCGAGCTTCCAGGACGACGTGAACACCTATCAGGCCGATACGCAAGCGGCCAACGCCTACCTCAAGAGCCATCGGGCGAATAATCCGGACGTACCGAACTACAACGCGGTGTGGACGCTGACCAACAATCCCACTGGTTATGCGCCCCCGTCAGATTTCTATCCGAACGTCCCAGATTTTCAGCTGAATGGGAAGTATGCCCAGGAGGCCGCCCAGGACATCAAGGCGCTCGCCGCGGCGCAGACACCCAGCGCCCTCGCCGCGCTGACCAAGACGGTGCGGAAGCAGGAGCAAGGCCTCGCGTTCGATCTGGTCAAGGTCAAGGCCTTTTACGACACGAACATCACCCTTCGAGCGCTCATCAATCAGGGGCAGTCAACGACGACCAACGTCACGTATGCGGGCGTGCTGTACAAGACGCCCAACGCCTACGAGTACGCGGACGACAACCTGCGCTATGACAAGAAAGATACGGTCGCCATTCAGGATGCCCAGGTGCGCTACGATCAGGCGACATACCGCGAGGGACGTGTCTCGTCGGCGGACACAACCGCTGATTATCAGGGCGTCGAAAACGAAGCGCAGATGTTCATTCACAACCTCACGGCCATGATCTCCAATCTGGCGCAGATGCCCAAGAGCAACGCGGCCCGGATTGCGTGGTCGATGAAGGCGCACCAGACCGACCTCGATCTGATCAACTACTATGGGCTGCAAAACACCAAGGTCATCGTCGTCTCACTGCGCGAGCAGAAGGCGCGCCTCTTCGCCGATGGCAAGCTGGTCATCGGCGCGAATGGCAAGCCCGACGCCTTCGACGTGACGACTGGCAGCCCCGATAAGCCCACAGTGCCGGGCATTCACTGCGCGTTTCCGCCGTTGAAAGGCCCTCCAGGAGGCGACCTCTTCAAGTCGAGTGACCCGCCAGGATCACCCTTCTATTACGCGCCAACGCCGATCCATTACTCGTTCGGCTACTCGCTCTACGGCTACTACATGCATGATAGCTGGTGGCGCGACAACAACGTCATGGGCTACCTGACGAACCTGCCGCACTACGATCCCGCCGCCTTCAATGGTGGCTCGCACGGCTGCATCAACTTCCACTATGCGAACGGCGATATGGGCAAGGTCTTCGCCTTCGCGAGCGCTGGCATCCCGATCATCGTCTACTAAGCGCGAGGGTTGACCCTCGCGACAGAGCAGCGCCGCCCGACTCATCCTAGATGAGACGGGCGGCGCAGCGTTATTGTGTCGTCGCGGCCATGAATGGTTGGCGCTGTTTTACGCCGTCGCGGCCATGAATGGCCGGCGCACGGTGGGATGGGGCATGAATGCCCTGTACGCCGTCATTGGCAGTGTCGTCGGGCTTCAGGCCGCGATTCCGCGTGCGTCGGCCATTCAAGGCCGCGAGCGGAACGGCTACCGCTCAGAAGGTGGGGGGTGTCAGCGCGAATGGCTCATCGGGGCGGGCCAGCGCGGCCTCGCGGGCGGCGCGTATCCCGGCGAGCGCCTCCAGCGGCACGGCGCGGCCACCCAGCGGCGTCGGGTGCATATTCGGGCCGTGGTAATCGGAGCCGCCGGTGGCGATCAGGCCGAAGCGCCGCGCCAGCCCGACCAACCGCTCGACGGTCGCGTCGTCGTACTGGCCGTAGTAGCACTCCAGCCCCTGCATCCCCGCCTCGACCAGACTCGGCAGCACGCGCGTCTCCAGATCAGCGATGCCCGCGGGATGCGCCAGCACCGCGACCCCACGCGCGCTGCGGATGATGCGGATCGCGTCTTCGGGTGAGAGCTTGTAGCGCCGCGAGAAGCCAGGGCGGCCCCGCGAGAGGTAGCGCTCGAAGGCGTCGGAGACGCTCGTCGCGTAGCCGCCCTCGATCAGCGCGCGGGCGACGTGCGGGCGCCCCACCGCGCCCTTGGCGATCTCGCGCACCCGCTCCCACGTAATATCGAAGCCCGCCGCGCGCAGATTCGCCACCATGCGCTCGCCGCGCCGCTCGCGGGCGCCCCGCAGCATGCCCAGGTTGCTCGTCAGCGAGGGGTCGTCGGGTGTAACCTCGTAGCCGAGGATGTGCGCCTCACCGCCGCCGTTGATGTCGGTGTTGATCTCGACGCCGGGCATCACCGTCAGGCCGAGACGCGCGCCCTCCGCCTGCGCCTCGGCGATGCCCCCCGTCGTGTCATGATCCACCAGCGCGATCAGATCCAGCCCGGCCTCGCGCGCCCGCCTGACCAGCTCGGCAGGCGCGAAGAGGCCGTCGGACGCGTTCGAGTGCGTGTGCAGGTCAATGCGCGTGGGCATGTCGGAATACGCCGTGTCACTCATTTGGCGAAGTCCACCACGCGCGTCTCACGCACGACACAGACGCGAATCTGTCCGGGATAATCCATTGACTCCTCGATGCGCCGCGCGACATCGCGGGCAAGCTGGCCAGCCGCCGTCTCGTCCACCTCTTCCGGGCGAACGATGATGCGCACCTCGCGCCCCGCCTGGATGGCGAAGGAGCGCTCGACCCCCTTGAAGGAGTTGGCGATGTTCTCCAACGCCTCCAGCCGCTTGATGTAGAGGTCAATGGTCTCGCGCCGCGCGCCCGGACGCGCCGCCGAGATGGCGTCCGCCGCCTGCACGATGGCCGCTTCCAACGACTGCGGCTCGGCCTCGGTGGCATGGTGCGCCACGATGGCATGCACGATCTTGGGCGAGCGGTTGAAGCGCCGCGCGATTTCGCCGCTGATGATGGCGTGCGGCCCCTCGACCTCCTGGTCAATCGCCTTGCCGAGGTCGTGCAGCAGCCCCGCCACCTTACAGACGTTGACATCCGCGCCCAGCTCATGCGCCATCGCCGCCGCCAGCACCGAGACTTCGATGCTGTGGTTCAGCACATTCTGGCCGTAGCTCGTGCGGAAGTGCAGGCGCCCGATCAGCTTCACCAGCTCCACGGGGAGGTTGGTGATGTTGGTCTCCATGCAGGCGCGCTCGCCTTCCTCCAGGATGCTCTGCTCGACATCCTGGCGCGCCTTGGCCACCACCTCTTCGATGCGCGCGGGATGGATGCGCCCATCGAGGATCAGCTTGGTCAGGGCGATGCGCGCGACCTCGCGCCGCACGGGATCGAAGCCGGAGAGGATGACGGTATCGGGCGTATCGTCGATGATGAGATCAACGCCCGTGGCGCCTTCCAGCGCGCGGATGTTGCGCCCCTCGCGCCCGATGATGCGCCCCTTCATCTCGTCGTTGGGCAGCGGCACGACCGAGACGGTCACATCCGAGACCTGGTCAGACGCGCACCGCTGGATGGCCAGGGTGATGATCTCGCGGGCGCGGGTCTCAGCCTCTTCGCGAGCGGTGGCCTCGATCTCACGAGCGCGCTGGGCCGCTGTCCGCCGCACATCCTCCTCGACGATGGTGAGCAGTTCGGCCCGCGCCTCATCGGCGGACATGCGGGCGATGCGCTCCAGCTCGCTGATGCGCTGCTCGCGCATGGCCTCGACGCCCGCGCGCAGCGTATCGAGCTCCTGGGCGCGCTGGTTCAGCCCGCGCTCGCGCCGCTCCATCGCCTCGCTCTTGCGGTCGAGCGACTCCTCTTTCTGCTGGATGCGCTGCTCCTGGCGCCGGATTTCGTCACGCCGCTCACGCGCATCACTCTCCAGGGACGTCCGTATCTTCGCTGACTCGTCGCGCGCTTCCGCGAGGGATCTGCGCTGCTCCTCTTGTAACTGTAGCAGCCGCGACTCAGCCGCCTCAGCCGCCTGGCGCATCTGCTCTTCGTGGCGAATCTGGGCTTCCTGGTAGCGCAACTGAGAGCGCTGCTGCCCAAAGAGATAGCCACCAACGCCGATCACGCCGAGCGCCAGAATGAGGAGAACAATTTCAAATGGGTTCAAACGGCTACCTCCGTGCGGGCGCCACGCTCATCAAGAGAGGGGTTGGCCCGGCGAGGGGACGAATTAGGGTGACACTGGGCGCCGGAAGCCGGATAGATCCACCCGGCGCAAGAGAGAGGATGGCGTCGGAGCGCCAAATCGCACTCCACGCACAGCGCTATCTGGCAGTGACGCTATAGCTCACAATGCGGGATAGTTCCCGTTACTATACGCGCCTGCCGTACATTTTGTCAAGCAAGCAGTGAAGCGGCGGCGCTGAGCCGCGCCATGATATACTGCGTAGCGGTCAGCGTCGCGCCAGACGCCGCCACTGTGACGGACGTGATGAGAGGAGCCGAGATCGCTATGGCCGATATGACTTCACCCACCCAGTCAGGCGCGCTGGCGCCAGCGACGCCCCTGACGCCGGAACAGGAGCGCTGGCTGAAGGGGCTGATCCGCGATCTGCCAGACTTCCCGCAGCCGGGCATCCTCTTCCGCGACATCACGCCGCTCTTGCAGGATGGTGTGGCGCTGCGCTTCACGCTGGAGACGATGGCGGCGCGCTACCGGGGCGCGGGCATCAGCAAGGTGGTGGGCATCGAGTCGCGCGGGTTCCTCTTTGGGGCGCCGCTGGCCTATCTGCTGGGGGTGGGCTTTACGCCGGTGCGCAAGCAGGGCAAGCTGCCCGCCGAGACGATGGCGGTGGAGTATAGCCTGGAATACGGCTCGAACGTGCTGGAGATTCACCGCGACGCGCTGGCGCCCGGCGAGCGCGCGCTGATCGTGGATGATCTGCTGGCGACCGGCGGCACGGTGGCGGCGACGGTGAAGCTGGCGCGGCAGCTTGGCGCGGAGGTCGTCTCGACGGCGTTCCTGATCGAACTGAGCGCGCTGGGTGGCCGCGCGCAACTGCCCGGGCTGGATGTCTACCCGCTGCTGACCTACTAACGACGCGAGAGGGATCCCCTATGGCGATCATGCTGCATCCGATGCTGGCGACGCGCGACCTGCTCAGGCCGGGCATCCGGCGGGGCGACCGCATGTATCACCTGCTCTCCGACCTGCACGGCGCGGAGGGAACGCAGGAGCTGCTGCATGCGGCGCGCGCCTGCGGCATGCCGACACGCTTCATCCAGTATCCTGGCACGTACCGCGAGCATTTCGACATCCACGGCCCGATGGTGGACATCCTGCTGGAGCGCGGCGCGCGGCTGGCGACGAACCGCGAGGTGGGGCTGCTGCTGCGGGCCAAGCGCGCGACCCTCGCCGCACTGGAGGACACCTTCGACGAGGTGGCGGGCGGCGAAGGGTAGTGCTCGCGGCCTTGCAAGGCCTGCGCACGGCGAACACGGACTAAAGTCCGACCACCCCACCGTTGGCGGCCTACAGGGCATTTATGCCCCACCCCACCGTGCGTCGGCCTTTTCAAGGCCGCAATTGCATACTGCCACCCATCAGCTCTTCAGTAGCGTATCGAAGTCCACGGAATAGATTTGTGGATCAGGCAAACCGCCACTCGAAAGCTGTAGCCAGGTGAAGGCGCAGCCCGGCGCGGGTGAGGCAACCTCGACTGGCAAACCATGCCAGGTAAAGCTCACTGTTCCGCTGACTGTCGTGCCATAGGAGCAGCCAGTTCCCCACCACGCCGTGAAATAGGCGTCTGAGAGCCGTTTCTCTGGTTGGGCTGTCATGGCGGCGCGCCACTTCGCGATGGTCGCGGGATCGGTGATCGTCCCGCTCTGTGTGGTTGTAGGCCCCATTAGATTGATCGTCACGATCTGATACTGCATGGCGTCAGGGGTGATCTGCCGCACACCGACCTCGAATGCGACGAACAGGACGAGCGCGACCGCCAGCCCGATGAGGACGGTTCGCCGCCGCAATGACATCCTTCGCATCGCTCACTCACCGCTTCCATCTCGCGCACACGCCGCGCGTCAGCCCGCGCAACTACGAGACGGCGCAGGCGGCCGCGCTGGTTCCCGCGCTCCCCACGCGGCTATTCCTCCGCTGGCCAGGCGGGGAGCGCGCAGGCGCAATCGCTCTGCTCGGCGAAGGCGAATTCACGCAGGGCGGCGTCGAGGTCGGGCGCGGCATCGGAGTTGGCGGCGGGGAGCAGCGCCAGCAGCACGCTGTAGCGATCCACCAGCGCGAGCGCGGGCAGCGTGGCCCCGGCGCCGAGGTAGGCGGCCAGCGTCGCGCCCTCGGCGTCAGCCAGCAGCGGGAAGAATGTATCCGCCTGGCGCCAGAGGTCGGCCACCGCCGCGCGCTCGCCTCCCGCGATGGCCAGCGTCACGACCTGCGCCTCCGCAAGCTCCGCGCGCCGCGCAGCCAGCGTCCGCAGCCACGCGATCCGCTGCTCCCTCGCGCCCTCCGGCAGCAGCGCCAGCAGCACGGCCCGCCGCTGCCGCCACGCCCGCAGCCGCACGGGCGCCGCCTCGGCTGGCCGCGCGACATCGGGCAGCGCGAAGGCTGGCGCCAACGCCCCGCAGCGTGGCGCGCCCGCCTTCGGTGTCGGCTGGGTCATCGCTGGTCGCCTCCTGAGCTTCAGAAAATCACAAAACGAGTGGGTGGTAAAAATCCGCACAGCCAGATATTGAGCCTGAGTGCAATCACATGCTACACTACAGCGCGAGAGAGCAGCCAGCAGCGGCCTCAGCGAAAGGGACGGTCGAACCCCATGAGCGCGCCCGCCATCTTCGTCAGCCACAGCCACAAAGACGACACGTATTGCCATACCTTCGTCACCGCGCTACGTGGGGCCGGGCTGGATGTCTGGTACGATGAGCATAACGCAACCGCCGGGCATCTGGTAGATGTCATCAGCCACGAGATTCGCCAGCGCCCCGTCTTTATCGTCATCCTCACCCCCGCCGCACTGACCTCCGATTGGGTCAAGGATGAATGTACCTGGGCATACAACCGCTGGCAGAAAGACAAGGCGAACCGCGTCATGCTGCCAGTGCTGGCGGCGACGGTGGTGGAAGACGACATCTGGGACTTCCTGCAAGTGTTCCGGCGGGTCGAGCAGCCCGGCCTGCGCCCCTGGCCCGTCGCCGAGGCCGCCCGTCGCGCCGCGCTCGCCATCGATCCCAACGCGCCACACATCCCGGCACATCCCACAGCGCCTGCTACGTCCACACAAGCGCCAGCCGCGCCCAACACATCGGATGACGCCGAGGCGCTCATTGCAGCAGGGAATACGCTGGTGAGCATCGGGCAGCGCGCCGATGCCATCGATATGTTCCGCCGTGCGACGCAGTCCGATCCGCGCTCTGTCACCGCCTGGAGCCAGCTTGGCTATCTATCTCGAATACGACGCTCACCATGAGGAAGCATTAGAGGCATTCGAGGAGGCACTGTGCCTCGATCCGCGTAATGTCGTTCGCATGGGCAGGTAAAGCCGAGACTCTAGCATGGCTCGAACGCCCGCAGGAAGCACTTCCCATTGCCGAGATGGCGCTCAGGCTCGATCCTTTTCTTGCCTATGCGCATAGCGCCAAGGGCGCGCATTCGACAGCTTCGGGAACTCACTGAAGCCATTGACCTTCTATGACCAAGCCATTGCACTCGATCCCAACGATGCCTCTTCATGGAGCAATAAGGGAAGCGCGCTCGACAGCCTAGGTCGCTATCAGGAGGCCCTCGACGCTTGCGAGCATGCCATCACCCTCGACCACCAATCACACCATTGCTTGGGGCGACAAGGGCAACGTAATCTACAACCTAGATCGCTATCAGGAAGGCCTTCGATGCCTACGAGCACGCCCTATGCTCTCGACCGCAATTATCGTAAATGGTTGGTATGGCAAGGCTATACACTGAGAACCTTGGGACGCACCTACGAGGCCGATGAGGCTGAGCGCAAGGCGAAGGAACTGGAGGCGCAGGAGAAGAAGATAGCAGCGCGGCGGCGTGACCCACCCCCTCGCCCGCGAGGGGGGAATCCTCCTGCCGCGCATCGTCGCGCCAGCCACTGTTATCGCTGGCAGGCTTGGCGCTCCCCTCTCCCTGCGGGAGAGGAGTCGGGGTGAGGTCACTCCTCCCCGCGCGCCCAGAACTCCATCAGGTCGCTCTTGGAGATGACGCCGCGCAGGCCCGCGTCGCCCAGCACGGCCACCGCCGTCTGGCCGCCCGCGAAGAGCGTGTAGGCCTCGCGCACCGTCGCCGTCTCGCGCAGCGCGGGCAGCGGCGCGCCCTGCCAGTCGCGCACGCGCTGATCGCCCAGCCGCTCGCCACCCGCCAGCCGCTGGAGGAGCTGCGTCTCCGTCAGCGAGCCGACCACCTCGCCATCTTCGATCACCGGTAGCTGCGAGATGCCGTACTCGTGGAAGCGCTCGATGGCCACCGTCACCGGATCGCCCGGCTCCACGCCGATCACCGGCGGCAGTTGCGGCTCCGAGGAGTGGCGGAAGGCCAGCACATCGGCCAGCGTCGGCTGCTGCGGCTGCTCCACAAAGCCATTCTCACGCATCCACGTCTCGTTGTAGATCTTCGAGAGGTAGCCGCGCCCATTGTCGGGCAGCAGCGTCACGATCACGTCATCCGGGCCGCCGCGCTTGGCGTACTCCAGCGCCGCCGCCAGCGCCGTGCCACTGCTCCCGCCGCAGAGGATGGCCTCCTCGCGCGCCAGCCGCAGCGTCAGCGCGAACGACGTGCGGTCGTCCACGCGGATCACCTCATCCACCACCGAAGCGTCCCAGTTCTCCGGCAGTACATCAGTCCCGATGCCCTCGACCTTGTAGGGGTGCGGCGTGTCGTGGGAATAGATGCTGCCCGCAGGGTCGGCGCCGATGATCTTGATATTGGGGTTGCGCTCCTTCAGGTAGCGCGCCGTGCCGATGATGGTACCCGCCGTGCCGACACCCGCGACAAAGGCCGTCACCTTGCCCTCCGTCGCCTCCCAGATCTCCGGCCCGGTGCTGTGATAGTGCGCCAGCGGATTCTCCGAGTTCGCGTACTGGTTCGGGCTGCACGCGCCGGGCATCTCGCGGGCGAGACGCGCCGCGACGGTCTGGTAGTGCTCGGCGTCGCCATGCGCCGCGCTGCTGGGGCAGATCACCACCTCGGCGCCATACGCGCGCAGGAGGCTGCGCTTCTCCTCGGCGACCTTATCCGTCATTACGCAGATCAGGCGGTAGCCCTTGATGGCGGCGGCCAGCGCCAGCCCGGTGCCGGTGTTGCCGCTGGTCGGCTCGACGATGGTCCCGCCCGGCTTGAGCTTGCCGCTGCGCTCCATCGACTCGATCAGCCCCAGGCCGATGCGATCCTTCACGCTGCCGCCGGGATTGAAGTATTCCACCTTGGCCAGCATCATCGGCTGCACACCCGCCGCCACCTTGCTCAGGCGCACCAGCGGCGTGTTCCCAATCGTCTCCAGAATCGAGTTGTAATAGCGCATCTACATTCCTGCCGCCTCAGGCTGAGGCCGCATCTCCTCTGTGCTGCTTGCGCCGCGTGAGCGATGCGCGTGTAACGCGCATCCCCGACGTCGGCTGACGACATTGTCATGGGCGGGACTGAGCGCCGTTGCGACATCCCGCCCCATGGTACACCGAAACGCGCGCAGACGAAAGGGCGCCGCACGCTATCCATAGCAAGCTGGCGATTGAAATCGCGCCTGAAGGGCCTCGCGGCCCACAAGGTCCGCCGACGCGGACCCAAATTCGACCCGCGTCGGCGGGTCTTGTGGCGGCGCCAGCCGCCTTCAGGCACGGTTTCAACCGCTGGCGTCGCTGATACCGCGCCGCACGCTATCCAGACGCTGTATAATCTTCGGCGGAGGCCAGACGGCCTGCGCGCGGCATCCTTCGCGCCACGCGACAGCCATCCTTGCCCATCATCCCCGTCCGTGCGGCCATGTCAACGCGCGCGGGCGCCCATCATTGGAGAAACACCGCGTCATGCTCTCCGCCGCCAAGTGGGGCGCGCTCGTTGGCGTCGCCATGTACATCATCTTACAGCTCGATCTCGATTATCTCGCTGTCCACGCTGGGGCCGGGTCGATCGACCCGAATCATCCCGGCCAGATCACGCTCGGCTGCCTCGAATTGCTGCTCATCCTCTTCGCGTTCTCCACGTCGGGCTTCTATGCCGGACGCGAGACACGCCAGGCAGGCTACGGCGCCATCGCGGGCATGGTCACATTCGCGGTCTACGGCGTCCTGCTCTCGATCTATAGCTACGGGCGCACCTCGTCCAGTGGGCGTCAGGGGTGGAACCATCGGCCAGCAGGTCGTCATCGAGTTGATCTCGGTCACGCTCTACCTCGTCATCGCCGCGCTGATCGGCTGGCTCGGCGGACGCCCCGGCGCCACGCAGGGCCGCGCCCGCGCCGCGCGCCTCGCCCAGGAGAGACGCGCGGCAGCCCGTAAGCACCCTGGAAGGAGCGCAACACCGATGGCTATCAGCCCACAAGCGCGATTCTTGATCGGCGTGATGCGCGTCACAGGCGTGCAGCGTTGGCTGGGCAAGCGCGCGAGTCGAGGCGGCCGCGCCGACCCGCACGGCGGCGGCATCCGCGCATCCGTGCGCCGCCCGCCAGCGGGAGCCACCGTCACCGCCGTGGACGCGGGCGGCTCACCAGCGGGCTGGGTCATCCCCAACGGCGACGACACACGGCGCGGTCATCTACTACCTGCACGGCGGCGCCTACACCTTCGGCGATATGGCGACCTACCGCGACGTTGCTGGGCTTCCTCGCCCGGCGGACACGGGCGCGCGCGCTCTGGCTGGACTATCGCCTCGCGCCGGAATGTCCGTTCCCCGCCGCCGTGGATGATGCGCTCGCGGGCTATCGCTGGCTGCTGGCGCAGGGGGTCGCGCCAGAGGCCATCATCTTCGCGGGCGATTCCGCGGGTGGCGGGCTGGCGCTGGCCACGCTGCTGGCCGCGCGCGACGCCGGGCTGCCGCTGCCAGCGGGCGCGACGCTGCTCTCCCCCTGGACCGACCTGACAGGCGAAAGCGCCACCGCGAAGAGCCGCGCCGCCGCTGACCCGATGCTGCGCGGCGCGGGCATCGCGCAGCGCCGGGCGGATTTACCTCGCCGGGGCCGACCCGCGCACGCCGCTCGCCTTGCCGCTCTTCGCCGACCTGCGCGACCTGCCGCCACTGCTGATCCACGTCGGCGACGCCGAGACGCTGCTGGATGACTCGCGCACGCTGGCCGAGCGCGCCCGTGCGGCGGGCGTGGAGGTCACGCTCCACGTCTGGCCGGGGATGTTCCACGTCTTCCCGATCTTCCCCAGCCTGCTGCCCGAGGCCCGCGCGGCGGCGACGGAGATGGTCGGATTTCATCAGCGCGCGGGTTGGAGCGGCTGCCTCCTCCCAGGTCCGCCGCCACTGAATACGCCCCAGCCCACCGCGCGTGCGGCGCAGGTATACTGTTCCTTCCAGCGAGCGGCGTCTGGGCGGCGCGCGGCATCGGCGGAGGACGGAGCATGCGCGAGGGCGATGCGGAGGCCCAGAGCGCGCGCCGGCGCCAGCTGTGGACGAGCCGCCTGCGGCTGGCGGGCGCTGGCAGCGGCTGGCCCTCCGCGTGACGCTGGCGGGCCGGCGGTCGGCGCTGATCGTCTGGGCCGGGCGCTGCTCGCGGCAGCCGCTCAACCGCCGACCTTTCCTCTGGTCGGGCGAGTCCTGGATCGCGGTCTGGCGCTGCGGCGCGCATCGAGCGCGCGGCGCAGGGTCGGCGGTCGGCGGCGAACGGATGGCGCTGGGCGACCTGATGGCGTCGACCGAGGAGGCCTCCGCGCCGCAAGCGAAACCTCTCGAGGGCTCCGCGGGGCGCTCTCCACCGCGTGGGCTCCGTGTTCGATCTGTGGCGTCACGGGCCGTCGTGGCGGTATTCGCGGCGAGGTGGCAGAGTCGCGGCGAAATCTTTCTCTGAACAGCTTCTACGGCTCATCGAGCCAGCGTGCCACTGCCGCCCGGTCAGCTCAGGCCCCCGCCCTTCATGCCATGACGATCTTCACCTATGGGGCTAATCATCACGTGGCCATGCTCAGCGCTGGAGCGGCGCCCCATGCTGGCCCGCGGCTCGCGCGTTATCCCCTGGGCGTGGCGCTACCCTACCTCTGCGCCATCCCGCGGTGGTGGTCGCTGCGCGCGCTGGTGGCGCATCCCGAATTCTTCCCGCCACACCGCTTCATCCTCTGAGCCCGCGCGAGTCAGGCGCGCGTAAGAGCGAGGGGCGGCTGAAGCCGCGTCTAGGCCTGCGGGCCACAAAGGCCGTCCTGCGCGGCCTGGGATTCCGCCTGCGCAGTCGCCGAGACCCAGCCTGCGCAGGCAGGCTCCGTGTCGCGCACGCCCTTACCGCGGTCCACCCGTAATCGCCCGCCCGCCCGCCTAGCTCGATTGCGCCCGCTCCCCCGGCCTCGATGCGCGCGGTCTCTGGCGCGCCCAGCGCCACCGCCACCGCCGGGAAGCGCAACTCTGTCACCGTCCAGCGGCGCGGCGTGGCCTCTGAGGCAGGCGTGGCCTCCGCTGGCTCATGTTCATCGCTGCGCGCGTCAGGGTCGCCCTCGATCATGTACATCGTCGCGCTTCCCCGCAGGTCGGAACCGACCAACGTCCGCACCAGTTGTAGCCCCAGCCCCTCGGCCGTCTCCAGCGAGAAGCCATCGGGCAGGCCCACGCCATCGTCCGCCACGCGCACGACGATCTGGTCGTCCTGCCGGGCGCCAGTGATGCGAATCTCGCCCGCTCGAACGCTGCTCGAAGCCATGCTCGATAGCGTTCGAGATCAGTTCATTCAGGACAATCGCCAGCGTTGTCGCCTGCTCGCTGGGCAAGAAGGTACGGCGCCGCGCCAACCACGAAGCGTACCTGCATATCCGGTGAGATGAACGCGGCTTTGATGACGCCGACGATTTTGCGCGCGATCTCATCCACTGGACGCCATCCCCACCTCACCGGTAGAGAGCAGATCATGCGTCGCCGCGATCCCCTGGATACGCCTGATGGACTCCGCGAGTATGGCGCTGGCCTCGCTATCCTTCCAGCGGTGTCGCTGCATATTGAGGATCGACGCCACCTGCGCCAGATTGTTCTTGACGCGGTGGTGCATCTCGCGCAGCAACGCCTCGCGCTTGCGCAGCCCATCGCGCGTCTCCTCGAAGAGGCGGGCGTTCTCCATCGCGATAGCGGCGACATTGGCGAAGGTCATCACAAGCTGGAGCTGCTGCTGGCTCAGCATGTGGCGCTGATTGCTGAAGACGCAGAGCGAGCCGAGCGGCCCATGCACTGTCATCAGCGGGACACAGAGCACGGCGTGCTGGTCGCCCAGCGTCTCGTCGCTCATCCCATGCAGGAAGCAGCCGGTATCGGAGCGCATGCAGTCAATGGAGCTGCTCGGCTCGCCCGTCTCGATCACCCGCCCGGCGCAGCACTGCCCGACCATCACGCTCGCCCGCGAGACGGCGTCATCCTCGAAGCCATGCGAGGCCACAACCCGCAGCCGCCGCGTGGCGGGCGACAGCTCGAAGAGCGCCGAGCGATGCGCCCCGCTCAACAGCACCGCCTTCTCGACGATGGTGCGCAGGACGTTATCGAGCACCAGCGACGAGGCCACCAGCGCCGAGACATTGTGCAGCGTGGAGAGTTCATTGACCTTGCGCCGCAGTTCCTGGTCGGTGGTCTCGTAGAGCCGCGTGTTCTCAATGCTCATGGCAAGCTGCCCGGCCAGCACTTCCAGAAACGCCAGATCGTCATCGCTGAAGGCGCGCGGTGTGTTCATCTGGACGTTGATGACGCCCTCCAGATTCTCGACCGTGAAGTAGATGATCGGCATGGAGACCAGCCCGCGCGGCGGCGTCTCATAGCGAGCCGCCTCGTCGCCGTAGCGGTCGGGCGCGAGGGCGAGATCTGTCTCGCGGAGCGGGCGCCCCTGCTCGGCCACCATCCCCGTGTAGCCCTGCCCCAGCGCCACGCGGTACTGCGGGATGCGGTAGGGCGAGGGATCGCTGGTCGCGCGCAGCTCCAGCTCCTGGGTGAAGTCGTCGAAGAGGAAGATCGCGCAGAGATCGGCGTCAAGCGCGTTCGCGACGGCCTGCGCGGTGATGCGCAGCGTCTGGTCGATGTCCAGCGCGGAGTTGACGGCGGCGTTGATCTGCTGGAGCGCGCGCAGGCGTGAAGAGGTCTGGGTGACCCGCTCCTCATCGTCTCTGATCGCCATGACGCGCCTCACTGGTCTGCGGGGCGGCCTCGCCCCATCGCGCAAAGCATCTGCGTATTCTCAACAGTATATCTCAAATCGCCTATGCGCTGCTTGTGCGACACGAGCGCCGCTTCCCTTCCACGTCCCCATACTCCTACTCTCATTGCCTGCCTGCGTCCCACAGTCTACAATCGCCTTATCGCGGTATGCATGCGCCGACCGATGCTACGGCGGCGCGTTGGGGAGGAGGCCCGCGCATGGGGACTGTTGGATTGGGAGACTCCAGACGCCATTCCGCCACCATCCTGGAGACGTCAAGCTGGGACACCCGCCTCTATGATGGCCTGAGCGCCCAGCGTATCGCGCCAGAGACACGCGACGCCCTGACCCGCGCACTCGGCGCAGTGGGCGTCGAGGCGGAATTCCTGCTGGTTCTGGTTGATGCGTTTCCTGGGGCCGCGCATCCCGATCATTCCCTTGGCGAACTCTTCTTGCAGCGACTCGCAAGCGGGCTGCTGCGCCTGACTGACGCCGCCGCCACGCTAGAGGTGGCGACCCAGGGCTATCTCACCGCGCTCGAAGCCGCTTACCCTGAAGTCCGCGCCGCGCCGCGCGACGAGGCCTGGTGGCCGCCATTCAGCGGTTACACGCTGCGCGGTGAGCCGCTGGAAGCGCGTCTACGGCGCTGCGGCTTCGCCTGGCGGCACGTCGTCGAGTCACGCCTGCCGACACATATGGAGGCGATTCTGGAGCAGCTCGCGCTGACCGTCTACGCGCTCTGCTGCCTACCGCCAGCAGGCGTCACGCCCATCTGGACGCTCTACAATGGGCTGTATGAGCTGTCATCGGCGCTGCATGGCGATCTCGTCCCACGCCACATCCTCGGCGCCAGCGGCGATCCGCGCTACCCCGGCGCGCTGGGAAGCGTCACGCGGCTGCGCGCCCTGGACGCCAGCGGCGATACCTCGCTGGCGAGCGATCTCGCCTGGGCGCAGACGCAATACGCCGCCGTCAGTGGCGGGCAGACGGGCGACGCGCGCATCCTCGCGGCGCACGCGACCTACCAGTGGGGCCGCACCATCGGCTTCCTGGAATATCTGCGGCGGCAGGCCACACGACCCGCGTAAGCTGACCCAGCGCCAGAGCGATTTGCCGGGCGTGGGCCGCACTGATACAATGCCAGGTGGCGCGCCCCGCATCCACGACACCGTACCAGTAGCGCAGACACAGGACAACACCGCCATGATGGAAGACCTTGGCCACCCAATCGCGTCGGAAGAGCCAGACACCCCCGCCGACGCGGCGCCAGAGACGGGGCCACGCGCGCCTGTGACCCCGCGCGAGTGGGTCAGCCCCGGCGTGAGCCTGCGCAAGCGCATCATCACGGGCATCGGCGTGGCGCTGGTCGCGGTGATCTTCTTCTTCATCGCGCACTCCGAGGGCGCGAGCGCGCTGGTCAGCACGATCATTGGCGCGATCTTCATCGCGGGCTTCGTCGGCTACCTGCGCGTCGTCGCGCCTACCCCCTTCACCCTGCGCCTCGACGAGCGCGGCGTGACACGCGCCGACCGTGGCGCGGAGCCACAACTCATTCCCTGGGGCGGCGTCGCGCGGGTGAAAGAAGAACTCTTCAAGAGCGGTGTCGCCGTCAGCGTCACCGTCTACAAGCGCGTCGGCGCGCGTGGACTCCATCGCGCCTGGGTCGTCTATCGCGACGACATCCCCGAGTTCGACGCCTTTGTCGAGGCGTTCGCGGCGGCCCTGCCAGAGGATCACCCCTGGACGCGCGAAACCATCCACGAATAGCGTCTGGCGCGGCCCAGACCATCAACATCACCAGAGCGGAGGCGAGACATGGGACTGACCGATCTGCCCATCTGGGGCCAAATCGCGGGCATGCTCTTCAACGACGGCATGGATCACATCGGCGCGAAGAAATGCGTGACCAAGGGCCATGTCTGGCGCAACGTCGATCTGCAAGTGTTGCGTGATGATGGCGGCCTGGACATCCAGAAAAACGCCGCCCAGCGCTGTGGCCGCTGCGGCGCCACCCGCCCCACGCCCGAGGAGTAGCAGCGAAGGCAGGGGCGGCTGATGGTACACTAGCAAGTGCGCGTAAGGCATTCTAGAGGGATGAATGAGATGAGCCACGCCGTCCCGGTCTCCGACGAAATCTATCGCATCATCGAAGCCCTCGCTCATGCGCGAGGGATGACACCAGAAGCACTCACCGAAACGCTCCTACGGGAACATCTCGCCGAACGCGAGGCCATCGCCCGCCAGAATGCGGAGTGGGATGCGAGCCTGGATGAGGCGCTCGCACGCGCAACGCTTGGCCAAAATGCTCAATATGACACCATGGAAGCCTTCTTTGCCGTTCTTGATGAACAGGACAAAGAAGGAATCGAAGAGTAATGCCAACATTTGAGGCGGATCAGCGGACCAGTGTGGGGGGCGGCTAATGATGGTTTAGAAAATAGCAAGCTGGCGAGTGAACTCGCGCCTGGATGGCCCGCAGGCCGCGAAGCCCGCCTTCGCGGGCTGGGTCTTGGCGAATCTGGTAGCGGATGGGCAGGCGGTTTGTCTTGCATCGCCCGGTTCCGAGTCCGCGCAGGCGGACTTCGCGGCGGAACGCCATCCAGGCGCGGTTTCAACCGCTAGCCGCCCCGCGTGGCGCTCGCGTTATTTTCTAAAACATCATACAAGGCAGCGAACGCCCTACCGCGCCGAACGTCCCGCGCGGGACGTTCGGCCTGTGATCCAGGCCGCGTCGGCGGCCTTCGTGTCCCGCTGGCCCTTAGACGCGGCTTCAGCCGCCCCTCTCCGCCCGTCGCTACCTTCTCCGCACGCTCACTGGCGTGAGGAGCGCGCCCAGCGCCAGCCCTGCGACCAGGCCGCCCAGGTGGTCATAGAGCGCGATGTTCCCGCTGAACGAGATGGCGATATTGATCGCCAGCCAGAAGAACCACTGCCCAATAATCGCGTTCGCCGCAGGACCAAGCGACCGCCGGTGGAGCAGGAAGAAGATGCCGAACGCGCCGAAGATGCCGAAGATCGCGCCCGAAGCGCCTAGCGCCGCGCCATCTGGCACAAGGAACGCCTGCGCCACACCCCCGGCGATGCCCGCGAGCAGATAGATCGCGAGGAAACGTCGCTTCCCGAAAATCTGCTCAGAGATGACCCCGACGAAGTAGAGCGAGAGCATATTGACGCCGACATGGACGATGCCCTGGTGCAGGAACATCGCCGTGAAAACGCGATACCAGTCGAGCGGATGTGTCTGAAGCCACCCCCACCCAATCTCAACACCGTAGAGATAGAGCGGGTTATTGGGATGCAGCCTAAAGTCCGACGGCGAGAAGAAGTCGAAGTTCGAGAAGACGACGCTCACCAGGAACACCGCGACATTGATCGCTATCAGGGTGTACGTCATGACGGGGATGTTGCGGGTGGCGAAGCGGGCGCGCACGGCGGCGCGCTCCGCCGCTGAGCGCTCGCTCCACGGGCGCGGGCCAGCCTCAGTCGGCGCGACCTGCGCGGCGGCTGGCGTCGCGAAGACCTCCGGCACGACCGGATTCACTGGCGGGAAGAGCTTCTTCAGGTCGTGCGTGCCAGAGAGGCGCGCCGCCTTCGACTCAGCCAGCGAGGCGTCGTAGCTCTGGCGCAACTGGCGCAGCGCATAGCCTCGCAGCGCATGGGCGTACGCGCGCGGCGGGTCCAGCTCGACGGCGCGGTCGAGCGCGGCCAGCACGGCGTCGTAGCGCCCCGCCATCGTCATCTCGATGGCCTGGGCGATGTAGGCGTCCGCCGTGTTCGGCGCGAGACGCTGGGTCGCCTGGCAGGCCATCCCCGCCACGCCGTATTGCCCCAGCGCAAGGTTTGCCTCGGCCAGCCCCAGGTGCGCGCCCACTGCCGACGAGTCAGTCTGCGCCGCCCGCGCGTACTCCGCCGCGGCCTCATTCACCCGCAGTTCTTTGAGCAACTCATCGCCACGCGCGATCATCGCGGTCGCGTCTAGCTTCTGTTCCATTCGCCCAGTGTCTCCATCATCTCGCCTGTATCGCACGGCGCGCTCGCGCCACGATAGCCATTCACAAACACACTACAAAGAGAATACGCGCCACGACCGCTATGCGTTTGGCGCGCGGGCCACTCAGCCAAGAATCACCGCCAGCAGCGAGAAGGCAAACACCGACACGGCGATGTAGCCATTCATGTTGAAGAACGCGACATCGAGGCGCGAGAAGTCTTCCGGATGAACGAGGCGATGCTCCCAGATCAGCAGCCACGCGGCCACGCCCACGGCGATCCAGAAGGGCCACGCCAGCCCCAGGATGCCGCCGACCGCCGCCAGCAGCCCGACTGAGGCGCCGTGCATCATCTCGGAAAGCTCTAACGCACGTTGCGGCCCAAAGCGCGACGGAATCGAGTGCAGGCCATGCGCGCGGTCGAAGTCAATATCCTGGCAGGAGTAGATCAGGTCGAAGCCACCCACCCACGCGGCCACCGCCAGCCCCAGCAGCAACGGCGGCACGAGGTTGGCGACGCTGATGGTCGGGTTGATCGCCAGCCAGCCAGCAATCGGCGCGATGCCATCGGTCAGGCCGAGAAAGAAGTGGCAAAGCCAGGTGAAGCGCTTCGTATAGGAGTAGCCCACCAGAAAGATCACGGCCACCGGCGAGAGCGCCAGGCAGAGCGGATTGAGCTGCGCGGCGGAAAAGACCATCACCGCGCCCGCGAGCAGCGCGAAGAGCGCCATCTCGACTGGCTTGATGAGCCGTTGGGGAAGCGCGCGATTCGCCGTGCGCGGGTTGAGCGCGTCCATGCTGGCGTCGGCCAGACGGTTGACCGCCATCGCCACGGTGCGCGCGCCCGCCATCGCCAGCGTCACCCAGATCAGCGGGCCAATGCCGGGCCAGCCGTGGCTCCCGCGCGCCGCGAGCGCCACGCCCAGATAGGCGAACGGCAGCGCGAAGATCGTATGCTCGAATTTGATGGATTCCAGAAAGATACGCAGTTTGCCGCCAGGTTTGCTGCCAGCGCCAACCGCGACGCCTGCCTGTGGCGTATCCGCCCGCATGACACACTCCCTCAGCCCCCGCCCGCGCTCCGCGCCTGTCGCGGAACCAGCCCTGGCGGTGTGGAATCTGCGCAAAATGGCGCGCACATCCGTTGAATTATACGGCGGGGTCATTCCACACGCCAGCGCGCTGGCCATAGCGAGCGTTCATCGCGCAGGCCGTGAAACATTTCCGTGTGGCGCCGCCTCTAATGGAGATGCGTAGTCGCATCTGACGCCAGGCGCGACCTCACCCCCCTGGCCCCTGCCCCGCTAGCTCGCGGGGTCCCCCTCCCACAAGGAGAGGAGAAACCGGAACTCCCCTCTCCCGCCGCGCGGGGGAGGGGCTGGGGGTGGGGGCTGACGCGATACGCACGTTAAACACCATAAACACCAAAACGCATTCGACTCCGTGACAATGGGCGCCCCGCGCGCCCTATAGCATCGCGACGTCTAGCCCGCAACCGGATTCCTGGCGGCGGCATGTCGGGAGAGGAACAGGAGAGCGCATCGTGACACAGACACCCTCAGTCGCCAGCAGCTATACCTTCGACCCGTTTGCGCGGCACCAGTTTTACCATGATGTCAACGAATCACTCGCGCGTCGGGCGATTCAGACGGTTGATGGGTCGCTGGCGCCGGGCCAGCCAGCGCGCGTGGTAGAACTGGCGTCTGGTACGGGCGCGGTCACGGAGCTGATTCTCGATGAGCTAGATCGCGTGGGTCGCCCTGGCTCCGTCATCGGCGTCGAGCCATCCTCCGAGGCGATCGACATCGCCCGCGAGCGTCTGCGCGACCGCAAGGTCGAGTTCATCCAGGGCGAGGTGGATCAGGTGGCCGCGCTTGGCCCCCACGCCGACGCCGCCTTCTTCTGCAACGCCATCCACCTCATTCCCGACAAGGCCGATGTCATCCGCAAGCTCGCCGCCGCGCTGCGTCCAGGCGGCTACCTCGCCATCAACAGCTCCTTCTACACGGGCGCCTATGCGCCGGGGAGCGAGCGCTTCTACCACCTCTGGACCCGCCGCGCGCTGGGCTGGCTGCGCACGAATCATCCCGGCGTGCGTACCTCGCGCCAGGAGAAGGCGATGGCGATGCAATGGCTCAGCGCCGACGGCTACGCTGAGGTGCTGGCGGAGTGCGGGCTGACGGTCGTTGACCGCGCCGAGGAGCTAGTGCAGATGCCGCTCAGCTCCTGGCAGGATATTGGCCGCTACTGGCTCTTCATCGAGGGCGCGCTCCCCGGCGTGCCGATCCCCATCGGCGCCGATGCGCTCTACAACGCCGCCGCGCAGGCCTTCGAGGAGCTGGGGCTGACGGCAGTGCCGCGCGTCTGGCTGCAGATCGTCGCGCAGAAGGCGGAGTAGCCAGCCGATGGACGCCGCAGCCCGCCTCATCCCGCCGCGCGATCATGTCCTGACCACCGCGCGGCTGACGATTCGCGCCTACCAGCCCGCCGACGCCGAGGCGCTCTACGCGACCGTCGCGGCGTCGCGCGAGCATATCGCGCGGTGGCTGCCGTGGACGCCGCAACACACCACCGTCGAGGCCTCACGCGCGGTCATCCAGCAACTCAATGCGCAGTGGGAGCGGGGCGAATGTGCGTATGGCGTCTTCGCGCGCGAGACGGGCGAACTACTCGGCGGCCTGGGGCTGCATCTGCGCGAGGCCGATGTGCCCTCCTACGAGATCGGCTACTGGCTGGCCGCCCCCGCTGAGGGCCAGGGCTACATCACCGAGGCGGCGGCGGCGCTGGTGGAGTATGTCTTTGGCGAGCTAGGCGCGCGGCGCATCGAGATTCGCTGCAACGCGCTGAACACCCGCAGCGCGGCGGTGGCGCGGCGCCTCGGCTTCACGCAGGAGGGCCTGCTCCGCAACCAGATGCGCGCCCACGACGGCAGCCTGCGCGATACGCTGATCTTCGCGCGGGTGGTGTAGGGGAGGCGTGCGTCAGGGCAGCAGATCGGCCAACGTGTTGATGATGCGGAAAGGGCGCTCAGTCGCATTGTCTGGCAACGTCAGGCCAGCGGGGTTCACCCACACTCCCGCGATGCCAATCCGCTGTGGCCCCAGCACATCCCACTCCAGATTGTCGCCTATCATCCACGCCTCACTGGGCGAGATGGCGAGCGTACGCAGCGCATGGTGGTAGACGCGCGGATCAGGCTTGCCGCAGCCAAATTCCCCTTCGATAAGAATCAGCTCAAAGCGGCGCGCAAGGTCGTAGCGTTCGATCTTGCGACGTTGCGCCATCGCTGCGCCATTCGTCAGCAATGCCAACCGCAGTCCGCGCTCACGCAGCGCATCCACAGTCTCCAGAGCGCCAGGCAACGGCTCCAGTCCAGCCTCGCGCAACTCGGTGTAGTCGTGGGCGATGTCTCGCGCCAGCGATGCCCCACGCTCGTCGTTCACGCACAGCCGACGCAGCGCCTCAGCGATGATGTGTACACGCGCGGCGGTAAGATCCATGCGCCCTTCGCGATGTCGCTCAGGGTCGCTCCAATACCATGCGCGATACGTGTTGATGGCGTCGAGCAGGTCGGGCGCGGTCCAGGGCGCGATAGTAGGCGCGTAGACATCGCACACGCGCGTCCAACTTGTCTCCGCGCTCAAAGAGTCCGACAGAATCGTGTCGTCGAGGTCGAGCAGCAGCGCCGCTGGAAGCGTGTCAGTCATAGCGTGCCTTTCCATCTAGCAATTTCAGCGGTACGGCGCCATGTGAAATCTCAAAGAGAATGTAGCACACTGCCCGCTCGCGTTGACACCCCGTCCGCGCCAGCCATATACTGCCGCTGAATAGCGCTGCGACAGCGCAAACAGGAACGCCCCACCGCGCCAGCCGTGGCGGGGCCGCAGCCACCCCCCCACGGAGCCGATGCTCCGCGCGTGGATGGCAGGAGTAATAACACATCCATGAGTGGGCCAGGAGGCATGGTCACCAGGCGTGACAAGCGGCGCGAAACGCGCCGCGATCAGTATCAACAGCGCCAGGCCGAGCGCAAGGTCGAGCGCCAGCGCCAGCTACGCCAGCAACAGATCAAGAAGTACAGCCTGATTGGCGGCGGTATCATCCTTGTGTTGCTGCTCGTGCTGGGCATCAGCCAGCTCGTCGCGCATGGCAATAGCGCGCAGTCGGGCCAGGGCCTCAAGCCCGCCACGGGCCAGACCGTGGATGGCCTCCAGTGCCTCACACAGCAGGGTGGCGCGCTGCACCATCACCAGTACCTCGACCTGTACATCAACGGGAAACAGGTGACAGCACAGCCAGGCATCGGCCTCGTTAACACGGCTGGCTGCCTCTACCCGCTGCATGTGCATGATGGCGAGCCAAACATCATCCACAACGAGTCTGATCAGGCGGGAGCGAAGTACACGCTGGGCCAGTTCTTCGACCTCTGGGGGATGGCGCTCTCGAAGACGCAAGTCGGCACGAACAAGGTGGACAGCTCGCATAGCCTCGTCATCAAGCTGGTGGACAACAGCGGCAAAGTGACGACCTACACCGGCGACCCACACAATCTGCCACTGGTGGATGAACAGACGATCTACGTCCTCTACAACAGCCCGAACGTGTCACTCAAGCCCTACACCGACTGGGCGAACCTGGGCGAGTAACGACTCCCCAGCCACCCAGCGAGAGACACAACGCCGCCGGAAGGAATATCCCTTCCGGCGGTTTTTATGCGTTTGGCGCTGGGCTTATGGCAGGCCGGGGAGGGTGAAGCCGAAGCCGTGGAGGATGGTAATGGCCAGGCCAACACCCGATAGCGCCAGGCCAGCCGTCGCCCAGGTCTGATTGCGAATTGACTGGCGGCCTGAGATGCTGAAGATCAGCCCCAGCACACCGAAGATGAAGCCACAAACCCCTACCATCGCAGAAGCGATGCTGAGGATGCCCAGAATCAGCCCTGCCACTGCCATGCCATCGCCCTGGCCCGTGCGCGCGGGGCGCTGCACCCCATAGGCCATCGGCTGCATCGGTGGCGGTGGCGGCGGCGGGTACCCCGGCTGCCCGGCGCCATACAGCGGCTGCGAGGGGCCAGCGGGTGGCGGCGGATAGCCCGGCTGCGGCCCAGCCCCATAGCCCGGCTGATACGTCGGCGGCTGATACGTCGGCGGCTGTGAAGGATAGTTCGGCCCTACCGGCTGTCCGGCTGGATGCAGGGGGTCGTTCCCCTCTGATGGCTGATACATCATGTGTTCCGCGCCCTCCTCGCGACCATCTCACACGCTCAGCGGCGCCAGAGTCGCCCAGAGAGGCGCGGCGCCGCCTATTTCCATGGGAATACGCGCGCACGCCTGGTAGAGTTGCGGAGGAAAACGAACAGCCAGCGCAGGGGTGGGGTGGCTCAGGCGCGCGGATGCGCCTCGCAGCCAGCGCAGCGCGTCGTCGCCGGATTCAGTTGCACACGGCGCATCGCGATGGCGCGGCCACAGTGGTCGCAGACGCCATAGAGGCCGGCGTCGGCGCGGCTCAGCGCATATTGCGCGCGGCGCAGATCGCTGCGCAGCAGCGGCGCGAGCGCGGCGCGGAGGGCGCTATCAGAGGTCTGCGCGCGGGCGCTCGACTCTAGCTCCGAGAGCGCCAGCAGCAGCGCCACATGCTCGCGTTCGAGGCGGCCCAGGGCGCGGCTGAGAATCGCCGGGCGACTCTGTGGCGCCAGCGATTTTCGCTTGGATGCGGAAAGACGTGTCGCGTACATCATGTGTCACTCTCTCTGGATGTGGGTGGCCTGGCGTCTGAGGTAGGAGAAATCGGCTCGCCAGCGAAATAAATGCGCGCGGTCTCAGCATCATATGAGGAGTGGCATGACACAGAGCCGTTGTCATCCAGGACGAACACAAGCGCCAGAAGCAACACCTGACCCGCAAGTCCTATGTCCCACCAGGCGGCGTAACATCGCTGCGTGACCCGCCAGGACACGCCCCAACTGTGCGCCTATCCCGTTTGACAGGCCGAAACGACGCAGACTATACTGCCCCAGAATCAGCCAGAAGGATAGCGCCGTGGCAAGTCACTGATCTCATCCGCTCGGGCGCCATCTGGCGCAGAGCCAACGACGACGGGTGGCGATCCACTTGCCCTCGATACGACACAAACGTCTACATGAGCGACATACTGGAGATACTCATGGCAGCATCCGACGACAACGCCCCGACGGGCGCCCAGGCCGACGCCTCCGCCACGCCTACCAGCGAGGCCGCCCGCATCGCCGAGCTGGAGGCGCAGCTTGTCGCAGCCAAAGCCGAAGCCACGCAAAACTGGGACAAATACCTGCGTGAGCGCGCCGAGATGGAGAACTTCCGCAAGCGCCAGGAGCGCGTCGGCGCCGACCGTGTGCGCCGCGAGAAGCGCGAGCTACTCGCCAAGGTGCTCGATGTCGTTGATAACCTGGATCGTGCGCTCGCATTCCAGGAGACGATGGATCAGGAGAGTCTCCGCCAGGGCATGCGCATGCTCCAGTGGCAGCTCAACGAACTGCTGAAGAACGAGGGACTGACCCCCGTTCCCAGCGTTGGCGAGCAGTTCGACCCGTACATCCACGAGGCTATCGAAATGGTCACATCCGCCGACCAGCCAGAGGGAATCGTCATCGAGGAGGTGCGCAAGGGCTATCGGCAGGGCGACGAGACACTGCGCCCCGCTCGCGTCAAGGTGAGCGCCGGGCCTGCCGCTTAACCGCCGTCGTCAGACTGGCGAGCCGCTGGCGCCTGCGCCACAGCGGCTCGCGCGCCAGGACATTTGACCAATGGCGTCGAACCTGACTCAGCGCGGACTCGTACTCATTATATGAGAGTTGTTCACGCGCCACTACGCGCACTTACTGGCGATCACGCGCACGAGCCGCGCGCGTCTGCCGCTGATTGGCGCTCCGGACTCCGTGTTTGAGAGCTATCGAACAGAACGCCATGGATTACAAAGACTATTACAAAGTACTCGGGGTCACACGCTCCGCCAGCGCTGACGACATCAAGAAAGCGTTTCGTCAGCTTGCGCGCAAGTTCCATCCAGACGTGAACCCTGGCAATAAGCAGGCTGAATCGCGTTTCAAGGAGATCAACGAGGCCTACGAGGTCTTGTCTGACCCTGAGAAGCGGCGCAAATATGACACGCTGGGGCCGAACTGGCAAGAACAATTTGGCCCCGCAGCCTCCACTGCGCGCCAGCGTGCGCCCTTCGCCACGCGCACACGCGCTGGCGGCTCCGCTGGCGCCAGCGGCTCCTATGACATGCCCGACCCGACCGGGTTCTCCGACTTCTTCGAGGCGCTCTTCGGGCGCAAGCCCGCCAGTGGTGGGGGCAGCGCGGGCGCTTCGACGGCGCGTGGCCGCTCGGCCAGCGCGAATGGCTCAGCGGGCGCGTCAGGCTCGTTCAACGGCTCCAGCCCACTCAATCGCGGCGAAAACGTCGAGCAGCCCGTCGAGATCACCCTGCGTGAAGCGTATTCGGGCGCGCGGCGTCTCTATACCATCCAGCAGCCAGAGATCTGCTCGGCCTGCAATGGCACAGGCAAGATCGGCGCACGCGCCTGCGTAACCTGCGGCGGCACGGGCATCGTCGAGCGCGAGCGGCGCATCACCGTCAACATCCCGGCGGGCGTGGATACGGGGACGAAGGTGCGCGTCGCGGGCGAGGGACAGCCCAGCGCCACTGGCGGCCCGCGCGGTGATCTCTACCTGATCGTCACCGTCAAGCCCGACCCACAGTACGAGCGCCGCGGCGACGACCTCATCATGGAGGCGCACGCGCCCCTGACCACCGCCATGCTCGGCGGCGAGCTGACCCTCACGCTGATTGACGGCAAGCGCATCACCCTCACCGTGCCGCCAGAAACGCAGAATGGCCAGATGTTCCGCGTCTCTGGCAAGGGCATGCCCAAACCTAACTCCGAAGCGCGAGGCAACCTGCTCGTGCGCGTGCAGGTGAAGCTGCCCCAGCGCCTCAACGACCGCGAGCGCCAGCTCTTCGAGGAACTACGCCGCGAACGCTCGCCGCTCTAGCCACGCGGATACGGCGGGCGCGGCGCTGTGGATACGGCGCGAGCGAGAGCAGGGGCGGGTAAACCCGCGTCTAAGGGCGCGCGCGCCACGAAGGCCGCCGACGCGGGCCTAAGTCTTGGCGGAACAGTGGCGTCGGTAGGCGGACGGGGTCTCTTGCGCCGCCTGGTTTGTAGTCCGCGACGGCGGGCTTCGCGGCGGAACGCCCTCCAGGCGCGGGTTCACCCGCCAGCCGCCTCGCCCGTGCTCGCGGTTATTTCTTAAACATCATTACCCGCCCCTGCTCTCGCGTCGTATCTGTCCCTGCTCTCGCGCCGACGATTTCCCCCATGTTTTCGCTAGCTAGCTACAACCTGCCGCACTGTGAGATTTCTCGCAACATCCTGCCCCGAACGCGCGCTATAATGAGTGTGTGACGCGACGGTAGGGGGGACTATGGTGTCCACCCGACGCGGGACACGACGCGCAAGCGCCTCACCCGCCTGCGAGCCGTTCAGGCGCGCTGACCCTTCTGGGGCCGCGTGTCGGCGTCTGCCCCCAGGGCCACGAATCCAACGCGTCCTCCACGCTGTGAGGGAGCAGACGCGCCACGCGACTTCTGGGCGCCGCATAGCTTCAACCCGCGCGATCATTTCGGGCGCGTGGGGATGATAGACGACAGAAGCAGTCAGCGGAGCGCGCACCGCGCTAGCGAAAGGAGAAGCGACGTCGGCTTCTGGTGTAGTCGAGTCGGCGCCGCTGCATACCCAATGAGCACCACGAGCGTACAGCGAGGTCCGCTGGTGGAGAACCTCCACGATAGTCCCGCGGGAGTCAATAACTTCTGCATCGTGGCGGCCACCATCAACGGTTCTGGTAGCCAAACAGCGAACAACGTTCTCGTTCGCGCCCTGTTCCGCATGGGCATCCCCGTCAGCGGCAAGAACATCTTCCCATCCAATATTCAGGGCTTGCCCACCTGGTTCCATATCCGTGTCAGCGAGGACGGCTATGTCGGTCGCCGCAACACATCAGAGGTGGTCGTCACGCTGAACAGGCAGACGGCAGCGCAGGATATCGCCAGCGTCGCGCCAGGCGGCATGGTCATCTGCCCATCCGAATGGAAGCTGCCCGAAGAGCGCACCGACATCACCTACTACGCGCTGCCCGTGCAGCAGATGGCGAAGGACTCCGGCGCCAACGCCGAGCTACGCCCCTACGTCGCCAACATGGCCTACGTCGGCGCGCTGGCGGAACTGCTGGGCATTGACCTCGACGAGATCGAGCGCGCCATCTCCGAGCACTTCAACGGCAAGCAGAAGCCGATTGACCTCAACTTCGGGGTGGTCAAGGCGGCGGTCGAATACACCCGCCAGAACCTCACCAAGCCTGCCCCGTTCCGCGTGCGGCGCTCCGACAAGACCGCTGGCAAGATTATGATCAACGGCAACTCCGCTGCCGCGATGGGGAGCGTCTTTGGCGGCTTCAGCGTCGCGGCGTGGTATCCGATCACGCCATCCACCAGCCTGGTAGACGCGCTGACCGACTATGCCAGCGAACTGCGCATCAACCACGAGACCAAGGAGCGTAACTACGCCATCGTCCAGGCGGAAGATGAGCTGGCGGCCATCGGCATGATCATCGGCGCCGGGTGGATGGGCGCCCGCGCGATGACCGCGACCTCCGGCCCTGGCTTCTCGCTGATGACCGAGTACATCGGCTACGCCTACTTCGCTGACATCCCTTGCGTCGTGTGGGACATCCAGCGGATGGGGCCGAGCACTGGCCTGCCCACGCGCACCTCGCAGGGCGACATCCTGATGGCGTACAACCTCGGCCACGGCGACACCCACCACGTTTTGCTGCTGCCCGGTGGCATGGAGGAATGCTTCGAGTTCGGCTGGCAGGCCTTCGACCTGGCCGACCGCCTGCAAACGCCTACGCTGGTTCTAAGTGATCTCGATCTGGGCATGAACCTGTGGATGAGTGACACATTCGCTTACCCCGACAAGCCCTTCGACCGTGGTAAGGTGCTGACCGCTGAGGACCTCGACCGGCTGGGCGGCTTCAAGCGCTACAGCGACGAGGGCGATGGTGATGGCGTCGGCCCGCGCACCCTCCCCGGCACCGAGCATCCGCTGGCCGCCTACTTCACCCGTGGCAGCGGCCACAACGCCAACGCCGAGTACACTGAGAAGCCGGACGAGTGGAAGGCCAACATGGAGCGCCTCGCGCGCAAGCATGAGTTCGCGCGCACGCTCGTCCCCGCGCCCGTGGTGGATGAAGTCACGGGCGCCACGGTTGGCATCATCAGCTACGGCTCGAATGATCCAGCGATCCGCGAGGCGCGCGACATGCTGGCAGCGGCTGGCATGAAGACCAGCTACCTGCGCCTGCGCGCGCTGCCCACCACGAAGGAGTTCCAGGACTTCGCCGCGAAGTATGACCGGCTCTATGTGGTGGAGAACAACTTCGACGGTCAGATGCGCCACATCCTCCAGCATGATGCGCCCGCGAAGGCGGCGGCCATGCGCAGCGTCTCGCTCTGCGACGGCCTGCCCCTGACCGGCCTGTGGATCGCGCAGTCAATCGTCACATCGGAACAGGAGCGGTAGTCTCATGGCTGCTATACAGGAACCGCCGACCGGAGGACTCAACCTCATCGGCCTGACCAAGAACGACTACAAGGGCAAGCCCTCGACGCTATGCAAGGGCTGCGGCCACGACTCGATCTCACAGCGTATCATCTCGGTGGCGTTCGACCTCTCGATTCGCCCGACCCAGCTCATCAAGATGAGCGGCATCGGCTGTTCGAGCAAGACGCCCGCCTACTTCCTCAACCAGTCGCATGGCTTCAACGGCCTGCATGGCCGCATGCCCTCGGCGACGACGGGCGCGCTGCTGGCCAACCACACGCTGGCGGCCATCGGCGTGAGCGGCGACGGCGACACCGGCAGCATCGGCCTGGGACAGTTCAAGCACATGGTGCGGCGCAACGTGCCGATGGTCTACATCGTCGAGAACAACGGCGTCTATGGCCTCACCAAGGGCCAGTTCTCCGCCACGTCTGACGAGGGGTCGAAGCTGAAGTACGCGGGTGTGAACGAGCTACCCGCGATCGACCTCTGCCTGGAGGCGCTGGTGGCGGACTGCGGCTTTGTCGCGCGCAGCTTCGCGGGCGACCCACGCCAGGTCGAGGAGTTGCTGAAGGCGGCGCTCAGCCACAACGGCACAGCGGTGATCGACATCATCAGTCCCTGCGTCTCCTTCAATGACCACGAGGACTCCACCAAGAGCTATGCCTGGGGCAAGGCGCACGAGGAGATCGTCTCCGAGTTCTCCTTCATCCCGGCGAAGGAGGAGATCACCGTGGACTACAAGGAAGGGCAGACGGTGGATGTGGAGATGCACGACGGCGCCCACATCCGCCTGCGCAAGCTCGACGACAAGCACGACCCGCGCGACAAGTACGCCGCGCTGCGCCTGCTGGAGGATGCGCACCGCAGCCAGGAGCTTATCACCGGCCTGCTCTACATTGATGAGCATCGCCCGAACCTGGGCCAGCTAGAGCATTTGCCCGCGACACCGCTAGCGCACCTCACCGACGAGACGCTGCGTCCGTCGCGCGAGACCTTCGACAAGATGATGGCCGAGCTGATGTAGCCCGGCGCGCGTCCAACCAGCGAAGGCCCCCTCATCGCGCTGATGAGGGGGCCTTCGCGCTATTCCGTCTGGCGAGATGCGCGACGCCTACGATTACATCCCCCACTTCACTAGCCCTTCCGTGTCGATTGTCGCTATACTGAAAATAGCACAGCCAGACGGTAAGGCACGCGAGTGTGACGGGAAGGGGCGCGACCAATGGCGACGATGCAGGTGTTCCTGAGCCATTCTTCGGCGGACAGGGCTGTGGCTGAGACGGTAGTGATGGGGCTGCGTGGAGCGGGCGCGGATGTCTGGTTCGACGAACACAATCTGGGCCCTGGTCAGTTGCTGAAGGAAATCACAAGGGAGTTACGCGCTCGCCCGGTCTTTCTCGTGCTGCTCTCGGAGCAGGCCATCGCCTCGGCGTGGGTGCAAAACGAATGCGAGTGGGCTTTCACCTTACGCATGAGTGACCCTGGCCGCATTATCCTGCCAGTGGTCGTCGCGCCGCTCAAGCCAAACGCGATGGACGAATTGCTCTATCTCTCAGGCTTCAAGCGCATCGAGGGGCCAAACCACACACCCTACGCACATGATGAGATGATCGTGCGTATGTTGCGCCTGCTGGCGCTGACCCCGGCAGGCGAGACGCCCGCTCCGATGACGCCACAGCCCAGCGAATCGGTGGATGACCTGATAACCCAGGGCGATGCGCTGGCGGCGCAGCAGCGATGGGCTGAGGCGCTTTCCTACTTCCAACGCGCTACGGAACGCGACGCCAGCAATGCCGAGGCCTGGGGCAGCGCGGGCTGGATGCTTGGCGAGTTGGAGCGCTACACCGAGGCGTTGACCGCCTGCGACCGCTCGCTGGCGTTGAACGATCAACAGGCGTGGGTCTGGAGCAATAAGGGCAATACACTCAACCACCTTCAACGATACGAGGAAGCGCTGGTAACTTTCGACCGCGCGTTGGCGTTGAATCGCGACGACCATGACATCTGGTACAACAAGGGCATCGCTCTCAAAGATCTCCAGCGATACGAGGAAGCGCTGGTAGCTTTCGACCGCGCGATTGCGCTGGATCCCGACGACCCGGACGTCTGGAACAACAAAGGTAATGCCCTGAGTGAACTGAAGCGATATGAAGAGGCGATAGTGCTCTACGACCATGCGTTAGCCTCGGATACTGACAGCGCTACCACCTGGTACAACAAAGGGCTTGCGCTCAATAATCTCCAGCGATACGAAGAGGCGCTGGTAGCCTTCGACCGTGTGCTGGCGCTAGACCCCGACGATGCCACTGTCTGGTTCTACAAGGGTAATGCCCTCAATAATCTCCAGCGATACAAGGAGGCGCTGGTAGCCTATGACCAGGTACTGGCGCTGGATCCCGACAATGCCACTGCCTGGTTCAACAAAGGTAATGCCCTGCGTGAACTGAAGCAATACGCGGAGGCGCTGGTGGCCTTCGATCGCGGGTTCGATCGCGACGATCCACGGGACTGGAAGGCGCACGCGACTGTCTACCGCGCATTGGGGCGAGTGGCGGAGGCGGAGGAGGCGGAGCGGCAGGCGAAGGAACTGGGTGGATAGGGGAATACGGGCGTAGACGGTGGCCGCATTCACTCGCCAGTCGGGCGGCGCCGCGCATCTCGACAGGCCCCAGGCGCAGGGGCTATACTGCGCTGAGAGCGTCCGCGCGATGGGGTGGCGGTTACGAATCGCCCTGTCACGCGGACGCGCCGTATCTCTCCATCATCCGACCAAACGACCTGCGGAAACACGAGGATCGCCATGAGTGAGCCAGCGCTGGAACGATTGCGACAGGGGCCTGTCCTCTGCGATGGCGCGATGGGCACGATGCTCTACGCGCATGCCAGCGCCCACCTCATGCACGGTCGCTGCTTCGATGAGCTGACCCTCTCGGCACCGGACCTCGTGCAGCAGATACACCAGCGCTACATCCTCGCGGGCGCCGAGATCGTGGAGACAAACACCTTCGGCGCCAATGCCGCGAAGCTGGGCGCCTATGGCCTCGCCGAGCAGACGCGCACGCTGAACCGCCGCGCCGCCGCGCTCGCGCGTGAGGCCCGCGAAATCGCCGGGCGCGCCGTCTTTGTCGCGGGCGCCGTCGGCCCCAGCGGCCAGACCATCGCCGCCAACCTGCGCGAAGATGACCCGCGCCTGCTCACCCTGCGCGCGCTCTTCCGCGAGCAGATCGAGGGCCTGGTCGAGGGTGGCGCTGACCTGCTGATTCTGGAAACCTTCTCCAGCCTGACAGAGCTACGCCAGGCGGCGCTCGCGGCGCGTGAGGTTGGCGAGTTACCGATCGTCGCGCAGATGACCTTCACCGAGGATGGCCAGTCGCTCGCGGGCGAGACACCCGCCCAGGCGGCGCGCGCGCTGGCGCAGATGGGAGTGGATGTCATCGGCGCGAATTGCAGCGTCGGGCCAGCGGGCATCCTCGACGCGGTGGAGGAGATGGCGGCGGCGCTGCGCGATATGGGCGTAGACCCCGAACGCGATGTGCTGCTCTCCGCCCAGCCCAACGCTGGCCTGCCCAAGCGCGTCGAGAACCGCTTCCTCTACGTCTCCACGCCCGACTATTTCGCCGACTACGCGCAGCGCTTCGCCTCGGCGGGTGTGCGGCTGATTGGCGGCTGCTGCGGCACCACGCCCGACCATATCGCCGCCATGCGCGCCAGCCTGAGCGCTCACCTGCCCGCGCAGGCGACCCGCTGGAGCGGCGCCGCGCCCGCAGTCATCCAGCCGACGCCAGCGGAGGCCGCCCCGCAGGAAGAGGACACGGCAGGCGCGCGGCTGCGCGAGGATCTGGAGGCGGGGCGCTTCGTCGTCAGCGTCGAGCTTGACCCGCCGAAAGGGTTGAATCCACGCAAGATTCTGGAGGGCGCGGAGCGGCTGCGCGAGGCGGGCGTGCGCTACATCAACATCGCGGATAGCCCGATGGCGCGCGTGCGGATGAGCTGCATGGCGATGGCGCGGCTGCTGCGCGACCACCTCGACCTGGAGAGCATCCTGCACTTCACCACCCGCGACCGCAACCTGATGGCGCTGCAATCCGACCTGCTCGGCGCGCATGCTCTCGGCTCGCGCAACATCCTGGCGCTGACGGGCGACCCGGTGCGCGTGGGCAACTATCCCAACCTCACAGGCGTCTGGGATGTGGATTCGGTCGGGCTGGTGGGTGTGCTGAAGGGGATGAACGAGGGCCACGACGCTGCGGGCAGCGCGCTCGGCTCCCATTCCAACTTCTTCATTGGCGTGGCGCTGAACCTGAACATGGAAGACAGCCTGATTGATGTGGATCAGGAGCGGGCGCGGGGCAAGCTGGCCCACGGCGCCGACGCGCATCATGTGGGCGAAGACCCCGACCACAGCCAGATGACCGAGACGGAGCTGGAGCTACATCGCCTGCGCCACAAGCTCGACGCGGGCGCGCAATTCATCATGACCCAGCCAATCTACGAGCTTGCCCCGCTGGAGCGCTTCCTGGAACGGTTCGGCCCGGTCAATGTGCCGATCATCCTGGGGATGATGCCGCCGCATAGCTCGAAGCACGCAGAGTTCCTGCACAACGAGGTCCCCGGTGTCAGCATCCCGGAGGAGGTGCGCCGCCGCATGCGCGAAGCGGGCGAGAACGCGCGCGAGGTCGGCATTGCCCTGGCGCAGGAGCTTATCACCGAGGCGCGGGCACGCGGGCTGATCCAGGGAACGTACCTTGTCCCCTCCTATGGCCGCTACGACCTCGTAGCCGATCTCTCGCGGGAGTTGCTACGCGAGGAGTAGCGGGCTAGCGGAGCGCTCGCGGCCTTGATGCAATTTGACGAAATAGGACGGATAGCCGCGCATCGGCGGGGCGCAGGGGCGGGTAAACCCGCGTCTAAGGGCGCGCGCGCCACGAAGGCCGCCTTCGCGGCCTGGGTTTCGGCGAGGTTCGAGCCTGCGAAGGCAGGCTTCGTGGTGGCCCACAGGCCACCCTTAGCCGCGGCTTCAGCCGCCACGGCTCCGCGCCCGCCGTATCCGCCTCAATTTGTTAATTTACATAATGGCCGGCGCACGCGGACGCGGCCTGAAGTCCGTTCCCGCCACCGCCCGCGCCGCCGCCTCCAGGGGCTTCAGCCCCAGTCGTCCCATGCGCCGGCCATTTATGGCCGCGACTCCCAGTCGTCCCGTGCGCCGACCATTCAAGGCCGCGCCCCCACCAACCCCGCGCCCTACCCCGCCACCGTCGCGCAGGCGCTCTGGCCGCCGTTCGTCGCCAGCGACATGCGCCAGTGGCCGGGGTTCAGCGCGGAGAAAACGACGCCGCTCGCGCTGGTCGCGCCCGCCGCGATGGTTCCCTGGGCCAGCGGCTCCCCACCGCACGAATCGGCGCGCACCGCCCAGGTCGTCGCCGTCGCCGCCGGGCTGGCCAGCGTCACCGCCACGCGCGTCGCCACGATCGGCTCCATCAGCGCGATGCCCAGCGAATAGCCATTGCTGCCCTGCCCCGGCGTATAGAGGTCGAAGTATTGCTTCAGCCCCGAGAGCGGATGCCCGCACGCCAGCTCCGGAGCCGTCGCATCATTCGCGGTCGCCCGCACGACCACGTAGAGATTCCCGCTCGTCGTCACCGCCACATCCACGCCACTCGTCGGGTCCAGCGCAACGGGCAGCGCATTGGCGATGGGCGCGGCGGTGGCCTCCGTCAGCGCGGCCAGCGGCTTGCCCACGCAAGAGTCCTGGCGCAGCTCCACAGGCGTCTGCGCGCCAGAATAGGGAACCGCGACGCCTTTGTAATAGCTGGCGATGTGCGCGGCGTAGAAGGGCGTGAACCGCGCTGACCCCAGCGACCCCGTGCCAGAGGCGCCCACCAGCGCCACCGTCGCCGAATTACTGAGCGGCGGCGCGTTCCCATGACTGCCACACGCCGCCAGCCCCAGCAGCGCGACCAACGGCGCCAGCGAGGCGACCCGCGCCAGGCGTCCTCGCAGCCAACGATGTCCTGTCATAGCTCTATGTCATCCTCAAATAGGCGAAACGCAACGCCAGCGGTTGATGGTGACGCAACGGAAACAGGGCGGATGGGCGCAGGTAAGGCGCTCGCGGCCTTGAAAGGCCGGCGCACGCGGACGCGGCCTGAAGGCCGATACCACCACGATCCGTGGCCACGCCACCAGGGGCTTTAGCCCCACTCGTCCCGTGCGCCGGCCTTTCAAGGCCGCGACTTCCATCTCCCCCGTGCGCCGGCCTTTCAAGGCCGCGACTTCCATCTCCCCCCGTGCGCCCACCTTTCAAGGCCGCAGCCCCGCAGGCTCCGCCAGCAGCCCATCAACCCCAGCGCGCAGCTCCTCAGCCGTCCTGGCGAAGATCACGCGCGGGCTGACCTGTTCGTGGAACTCCGCCAGCGTCACATCGTCGAGGAAACGCACGCCCGGATTATCCAGGCTGACACGCGGCGCCAGAATCAGGTCATCCGGGCCGAAATCGGCTAGCTCCGCCGCAATCGCGTCGAGCATGTCGCGTCCGCCGAGCAGCCCCGCCACCGTCACAATCGACCCAAAGAGCCGATTCTCCACGGGAATGACGCGCGTCTCCAGCCCCGTCGCGCGGGCGATGTCGCGCCCGATGCGGCGCATCACTGGAGCGGCCATCGCGCTTGTCAGGATCGCCATCCGCCGCCCGCGTGTGACCGCTTGCGCGCCCGCCGCCTGCCCCGCCAGCGTCGCCTTCTCGCGCCGCCAGTCGTCCAGCAGCTTGCGCGTCATGCCGACGCCGTTCTCGATCTGCGCATAGCCGCCGTAGTGCCGCGCGGGCGGGAAGGGCCGCCGTGTCGTGTAATACCACTCATCCGAGAGGTAGACGAAGGGCAGGCCACGCGCCCCCGGCTCAGTCGCGAACTGCCGCTGCCAGCCCTCCACCAGCGCCATCACCGCGCGCGACTCCTCCACCGTGTAGGGGCGCAGCGGCGGCAGCTTCTCGACGGAGATCATGTTGTTGTATTTCGTCAGCCCAACCGGCACTACCGAGATGGACTCCACCGTTGGCCGCAGCGCCGCCAGCTCGCGGATGCTGCGATCCAGCTCGGCGCCGTCGTTCGCGCCGGGGCAGAGCACGAGCTGCGTATGGACATGAATCCCCATGCTCCCCAGCCGTTGGAGATGCGCCACGATGTCGCCCGCGCGGGGGCCATCCACCATCAGGCGGCGCAGGTCGGGGTTCGTCGTATGCACCGAGACGTAGAGCGGGCTGAGGCGCTGCTCCTCCAGCCGCTGCCAGTCAGCCTCCTTCAGATTCGTCAGCGTGATGAAGCCGCCGAAGAGGAAGCTGTAGCGGTAGTCGTCGTCCTTGATGTAGAGCGAATCGCGCATGCCCAGCGGCTGCCCGCGCACGGCCTGATTGCGCTCCGGCAGCCCTTTGATGAAGCAGAAGACGCACTTGTTCGCGCAGATGCGGATGAAGGGCGCGGGCGCCTCGCCAAAGAGCAAACCTAGCGACTCATCGCTGGCCTTGGCGATCAGCGTCTCGATGGCGCGTCCGTTGCGCTCGATGCCCAGCGTCAACTCTTCTTCGGAGGCGTAGAACTGGTAATCCACCAGGTCGCGCACCGGCTGGCCGTTGATCTCCTTCAGCAGGTCACCCGGCTGGACTCCCGCGAGATCAGCGGGACTCTCTGGCACGACCTCGCGTACCCACCCATACAGCTTCGGCATACGTACTCGCCTGTCGCGCCTCTCTCCTGCCGTCCACGCGCGCCGCATCGCGCTCCAACCTTCGGATTATAGCGCATCGCACGGCCCCTGAGGCGTGCGATAGCCCAGAAAACGCGCCCATTCCCTGAGAATCGCCGGAACATCGCAGGAAGATTGCCGGGGTATCGCCAACATACGCGGCCAAACCGCCGTCTCTGGCGCCCCGCATGCGGACGCTATCATCCTGGGCGAGCGGCGCGTGTGGCGCTGGGCTGGTATTAACCGAGACCAGTCTCAGAACGTATATACGCCGAACGCATCTCCCCCCGACGCCCGGCAGGCCCCCGCGCAGCGCCTGTGGCCAGGCCCCGCGTCCCAGCGCGCGTAACGATTCAGGAGGCGGCGCCGATGTTTCCGTTCTTCTGCTCACATCACCATCGCCATCATGGACACCATGGGCCGCGAATGGGGTTGGGGCGAATCATGATGATGTGCCTGTTCTTCGGCCCATGGGCCTTCCGGCGCATGATGCGCATGCACTGGTATGGCGGCGGCCCGCATGACGGCGGCCCGCGTGGCGGCTGGGGTGGTGGCCCTGGCTGGCGCGGCGGCCCTGGCGGACATGGCGGCCCTGGCTGGCGTGGCGGCTACGAGGGCGGCCCGCGAGGTCCGCGTGGCCCACGTGGCCCTCGCGGCGTAGACTACGTCTGATAGATGGCCACCGGTGGATTGCCCACCGCTACCAGCGACGGCAGGAACACACCAAGACTTGCGGGCGATGGGCGGTATTATCCCCATCGCCCGCGACATGCCCCATGATGCGTGAGACTGCTCCTCAGCGCAGGCGTTTTCGTGTGTAAACGCTCTTGCATGGCGCGTCTTCGGCGTCGCTCCGCTGCGCCATGCCACTGAAACCACTACTCCTCAGCAGAATTGCCGCTGCGGGCCGTTTTTCTGTGACATCGGCGAGCGCTTCTCGTTCTACCATACAAGGCTTCCGCGTAAAACGCCGCTGTTGAGCTTACTGCCAGGGCGCACGGCTCCACTGCAACCCGAGAAGCCTGTTTCTCCTAACCACCAAGCGCAGCGCCACTCGCCTCCACGACCGCGCCAGCGACAGCGGACAGTCACGCGCTCATGTTGGTGGTACGGAAATCTACCGTTGGCGTCTGCGCAGGGGCAATGAGACGGGCGCCCCGGCGACAGATCACGACAAGTGAGGAGCGTTCATGTTCCAGACCAAGAAGCGTGGAACCGTTGGCATGGCGACGATGGCCCTGCCCACAATCGCGGCGCTCACGTTGAGCATGGTTTTCAGCAGTGGCGGCGTCCAGGCGAGTCCAGCGTCCTCATCCCAGGGTGACGGCATTGGCGCCGCACGGTTCACTACCGATGGGAGTGTGACCAACTTCTCCGCTACCGCCACAACGATCCCCTACTTCCGCTCGCAGTTCACCGACCCCAGCAACACCACCACCTATGCCTACACGATGGTCGGCACGAACCCCGCTGATGGCGCTGCGACCACCACAATCCCAACGGAGATCATCCCCTTCAGCTTCACCTTCGTCGTCTCGGCTGACCCTGCCGTGCACACGCTCAACGGCGCGGACAACCTCCAGCAGACGATTGATTCTCCCGTCTTCCAGACGTCGAATGTTGGCGCCGCAGCCGACGCCGCCGGGAGCGCCAGCGCGCCGCCTTCCTTCGCCGCTGGCCGCACCGTGAATGAGCCATCCGACGTAACCCAGGTGGGCGACGCCATCTATCGCGCACAGTGGGGCATGACCGGCACTGGCTATCATGTGCTGCTCGGCCAGCCGACAGTCTTGCCAACCCAGTCGTTCGTCGTCCCCCAGAACCTCGGCCAGATCGTCGTGGGGAGCCGCACGGGCGCGCACATCGGCCTGATCAATATCAGTTGGTTCAGCAATCGCTTGCATGAGGCGATCAACAACCTGCATATTGATCCGCATACACTCCCCATCATCCTCGTCAACAACACGTTCCTGTACATCGGCAACCCCGGCAACTGCTGCGTCCTGGGCTACCACGGCGCAACGTCATCGCTGAATGGCAACGGCAAGCAGCAGGTGCAGACCTACATGTTCGCCTCCTACAGCACACAGGGCATCTTCAGAGCCAATCTGGGTGATACCGAGTCGTACATCGCCGACATCCATGGGCTTAGCCATGAGGTGCAGGAGTGGTACGACGATCCGTTTGTGAACAACGCGGTTACCCCTTGGCTCACCCCAACTGCGCCACAATATGGCTGCACCGGCGACCTCGAAACTGGTGACCCGGTAGTGGGCTATGGCTTCAAGATCGCGATGAGCAACGGCATTACCTATCATCCTGAGGACGAAGCGCACTACTCCTGGTTCGCGCGCGAGGATCCTTCACGCGCGGAGCAGGGGTACTTCACCTACCTCAACAACTTCCCCTCGGTCGCCCAGGGCTGCTAGCGTCAGCTATTGGGATCAGCGAAACGCCCCGCCGGAATTCCCGGCGGGGCGTTTCATGTTGGTGGCGTCATCGCTTATGGCGCCTAGCGCACGGCCTCGGCGGCCTCACTGGCGGCGCTCAGCATGCGCGCCAGACGCGCCTCGCGCTGGCGGCGCTCGATGGCGTTCTGCGCGGCGAGCAAATCCTTGGCCGCCGCAAGGCTAGCATGGCGCACGTACATCAACTGGCCATTCGAAAGCACGACACGCGCGTGCGTCGGATAGCGCTCGCTCTGGCGCGACCGCGCGCCCTGCACGGTCATCTTCACGGCCTCATCGCTCGCGAACAGGCCACTCCAGGCGCTCATAATAGTCTTGATCATGGTTCTCCCTCTCTCCCTGTGTTGGTTCCACATGGCCAGTCAGTTTGGCGCAGTGTGGTCTGGCGATGCGCCCGAAACCTGCGCTTCCACCAACGCATCTTCGCTTCGGGCTTCTCGAAAGAATCGGCGCTGGCTGCTCTCACTCAGCAGCCAGATTCGCCGTTCACAGTCAGGAGTATAAAACCGCCATATTGGAGAACTCTGAACACTTCATTGAGATTCATTCATGTTTTCACAGGACGCTCAAATGGGAGAAAGATGGCCACGCAACAGCTTAATTGACAATAAATACAGTAAAACAAGGACTATCATATCACCAATATAGGCTAGACACCCCCCGACAAAACCGATTTGGCAGAATCAATGCGGTATATTTTCCGGCTGTGATGTCAGACGTGATGCTGACATTGTCCTATGACACTGTGTGGTCAACTTCTCCTCGCTGACGCGCCTGTGGGCGCATAGGGCCACCGAAGAGATGATTGAGGTCGCGCGCGGTGGAGACGCACGCGCCACAAGCGATTGTTTCGCGCGCCAGACCAGCCTGGTGAGGCCGAGGTCTGAGCTATCCGCTGCACGTTTGGAGGTACTCCCCTTGCAGCTATTACACCCCCTTCGCCCGCGCACGGCCGCTATGGCCCTTGTTGTCGCAGGCACGCTCACCGCAGGTCTGGTGGGCGCTACCACTTCTACCGCGCACGCCGCCTCTGGACTCCACTACCAGCGTGGCTACAGCGTGCAGGGAAGCTGGCTCTGCTATGGATGGTCAAACGGCGCCTACCACTGCACCCAACACTGGACACGCTCCGGCGGACATCTCATCTCAGAGAATCCGGGCTGGGTGCCCAACTACGGCGTCACGTCGCGCGTGACGACCAGCGCGGCCAAGGTCGCCACGACCAGCGCCGTCAAGAAAACCACGACGACGAGTGTCACGACCTATGCGGCGGGCTTCTACGCCGCGACGCCGCGCAACCTGAGCCAATGGGCCTGGACAGGGCACAGCGCCTATCCGCAGCCCAGAGGAGCCTATCAGGGCTATAGCTGGGGCTGGTGCACCAGTGGCGCCGCAATGCTCGCGCATGACAACGTGAGCAGGCTGGGCAACGCCGCCGCGTGGACTCGCAACGCAGCGGCGCGTGGCCTGCCCACGGGCTACACCCCGCGCGCAGGCGCGACGGTGGTCTTCCAGCCGGGCGTGCAGGGCGCCAGCTCTGGTGGACACGTGGGGCATGTCGTCGCGGTCTATCGCAATGGCTGGTTCCTGGTAGCTGAGACGGCCTTCTGGTGGAATGGCGGCGGCTTTGGCCGTGTCTCGTACCGCTACGCGCACGCGGGCGCAGGCGTCAGCTTCATCTATTAAGCCGCAAGCTAGCGCCCGAAACGCTCCCACACGCGACGCCCGACCAGTCAGTGAAAACCGCGGCTGGTCGGGCGTCTGTCGTATCCACTTTTCAGCGGGCGCTTGTCGCTTGCGCCGCGCGCATGCCATACTCGCAGTAGGATATCCAGCAGCGGCGCCAGAGGATCAGTGCGACGCCGCGCCACGGAGACTGGCTGAAAGGAGACCGCCCAATGGCGCGTTTCAAGCTCCTGCGCTACCGTCGTCCGTCGCTCAGCACGATGCTCGGCGTAACCCGCGCCAAGCGCCGCATCAAGACGCGGACGGGCTACTACGCCGCCACCCGCTGGCTGCGCGCGCCGTACAACTTCCGGAGGCGGATGCTGCGTCGCGCGGGCTACTACTCCGGCCCGATGAAGTTCCTGCGCTTCTTCTTCGGCAGACGCTCGCTATAGCACCGCCGACTCCACCGGCGTGGCGCTGAAGTCGCGCGCGGGGTCGAAAGCGGCGAGATGGATGGCGCCGAAGCCCTCTGGCAGCGTCACGACGCCGTCGCGCGCATCGCCCGCCAGCAGCGCCTCCACCAGCAGCGCGGTGATCGGCGCGTGCATCACGCCGTGGCCAGAGAAGCCGACCGCATGGACGAGGTTGGCGAGCCGCGTGTCTGGCCCGATCAGCGGCGAGCCATCCGGCGACATCGCGTAGAAGCCGCAGGTCGTCGCCTTTACCCCGCCACAATTCGCCAGCGCGGGCGCGAAGGTATCCACCTGCGCCAGCAGATCCCACGCGGCGTTTTCGATGCCGACGGCGTGGTTGAAGCCGTCGCGGATGGCGTCCTGGTCGGCGTCGGTGAAGTCTGGCTCCGGCTCAGCGGCCCCGGCGCCACCGATCAGCAGCAGCGGGCCATCGGGGCGGGCATGCGCGCCACGTCCTGGCCCCATCCCGAAGATCAGCATCGGCATGCGCTCCCACGCGGTCGCGTCCATGATCGGCTGCGTCGGCTCGAAGTGGTAGAGGTAGCGCTTCGTCGGCGCGATGGGCAGCGGCCATGCCGCCGAGCCGCTGGCTGACGCGCGGCGCCCAGGCGTTGGTCGCGTTCACCACCCAGTCCACCGCCAGCGGGCCGCGCGTCGTCTCCAGCGTGGTGATGCGCCCGCCGCGTGACTGCGCGCCGAGGGCCGCCGTCTCGGTCAGATGTCTACGCCCAGCTCACGCGCCCGCCGAAAGCCTTCGCCATAGATCACATGCGGATGCAGGAAGCCATCATCTGGCCCCCACGCCGCGCCGATGAGCTGATCGGCGTCGAGCCAGGGCCAGCGCCGCGCCACCTCGGCGGGGGCCAGCGCCTCCACCTGCGCGCCCTCGGCCCGCTGCCGCGCCAGATTCTCCTGGCCGAGCGCCCAGGCCGCCGCAACCGCCTCACGCCGCTCCGGCTCAGCCCGCGCGGGATCCTCGAAGAGGAAGAGGTAGCCGTTGCGCTGGATAACGGGCTGGCGGCTCTTCGGCGGTGTGCGCAGCGCCTCGTGGAACTGGCCATACCACCACTCGGCGTAGCGCAGCCCACGAATCGTCTCGGCCACGCCCCACTGCGCGCGAATGCCCGCCGCCGAACGGCTGGATGAGCCATTGCCAATGTGCGCCTGCTCCAGCACGGTCACGCGAAAGCCGCGCTCGGCCAGCCGCACAGCGCAGAGGGCGCCCGTCACCCCGCCGCCGATGATCGCCACGCGCTCGCCCATCGCCATGCCGTTCGCCTCCCCGCGCTCGCCAGCCTGCGGCCCCCAGCGCCGCGCCAGCCTGCCCGCAGTATAACATCGTGTGGGAATGGCGATTAGACAAATCGGGGCGGACATCACGGGTGGCCGAGCGGGGTATCCACCACAAATCTCTCGCCCAGGGCCGCGTCAATGAGGCGCTGATCTTCACTCAGAAAGATGGGGTCGGCCAATGAAGCGCTGGCGAGCGTCCTATTCGCCTCGCGCACGTCCTCCCGAAAGACCAGCGCGCAGGCTAATTGTATGGCGTCATATCCTTTGAGGGGATGAAGCGCGCATAATTCCGCCGCTTGCCGCACGATAACGGAAGAGATGGAGATAACAGCGTACTGGCCCTGATCCACCTGATCCCAGAAGAGCGCCAACGCGGTCTCGATGCGCTTACGTTTGAGGGTTCCACCGCGCGCTAATTGATGCAACGCCGCTACCACCTCAGCCTCGGTTATCTCCGCGATCGCTATCAGATTCCCCTGATTGGGATCACACAGCATATTCACCCAGGCATAGCCCGGAGCGCCACGCAGCAAGCGCGGAAGAAGCGCGCTCGTATCGAGATAGTACGCTGCTGGCATCCGCTGCTCCGGCCTACCGACGCTCGATCAGATCGAGAACACTCAGGCCAGACTGGGAAAGCGCATCGCCAAGATCACGGGCGACAGCGGCATCCAGGAGCGCCCGCTCAGGGCTGCCCAGTGGCGGCAAGGGGGGAGCGCCATGTGGATGAGGAGACGGCTGCGCCTCAGCGAGATGGCGTCGCTGGCGCATCACCGCCAGCGCCACAGCGCACGCATCCTGACCCGTTGGCGCAGGCTGCGCTCCCTGCTGTTCGAGCGCGCCGAGCTTCTCCAGCACCACTTGCGCGACTAGTTCCTCTGGCGTGCGGTGTACAGCGTCCGCGACCGTCCGCAGCGAGCCATAGGCGTCATCCGGCAGGATAATCGTCAGATGCTTGGGCATGGGGCCTATGCTCCTTGTCTCATGGAATCGCGTCTGTCATCCACAGCATATCACCCACCGCGCATGAGGGGCGACGGCCAGCCCGCGGCCTCCAGCGCCGCGCCAGCCTGCCCGCAGTATAACATCGCGTGGGAAGTGGCGATTAGACAAGCTTGCGAATATCACGACGGCAGGTTACTGCTAGCCTCTATACTCGTCTCAATTATTGGTCAAATATTGTATTGTATATGAAGTTTGTTGATAGTTAGTCAATAGTTGGTCGAGGTCTTTGGCGCGACTGAGGCTATCGCTTCCTGACTATTAACACTATGGCGTAGGCGCCTGTCCCAGCGTAATGGATGCGCCTCCACGCCCTCCGTCTGAACCACGGCGTACACGCCACACCGCAACCTATGCGCGGTCTGGCGCCTGAAAAACTGCTGGCCGCTGGGAATCACCGCGATGGAGCGGCGCCAGGCCAGCGAAGAACGATCTGAGAAGAGGTAGTGGAGATGGGGAGTGAAGATCGCAAGCACGACAATACAACGCCTGCGCTTGCCAGGAAACATGGAGTGCGCAAATTCGTAAGCTCGCGCTGGACGCTGGCAGCGCTCAGCCTCTGTCTGACGGCGACAATGGCGCTGGGCTATGTCTTCGTCGCGCGGCCAGCGCACGCCGCCTCACTGACGCCCTGTACCAGGGTGAGCATCGGCGCCACCTGCTACAACAGCATCAACGACGCTATCGCCGCCGCCAGTCCGGGCGCCACGATCACCGTGAAGGCGGGCACGTACGACGCGAACACCGAATCTGGCGCAACGAATAAAGATACCCAGGTCATCATCAACAAGCCGATCAATCTCGTGGGCGCTGGCGCAGGCAGCACGATTATCCGTGGCCTTCCCGCCAATGGATCCTCGATCAGCGGCGTCATCAACATCCCATCAACGTTCACCCCAGCGGGGAATGTCACCATCTCTGGTTTCACCATCGAAGGCGCCATCCTCAACGATTCCAACGATGATGGCATACTCGAGGTCGTCCAGGACACCCATTCCAGCGACACCATCACCATCAAGAACAATGTCTTCACAGATAACAGCCACGATCAACCCCGGCATGCTGTGGGGATCAGGTTGATTCACTGGTTGTCCAGACCAACGCGAAGGTGAATATCACCGGCAACACATTCTCGAATGTCTTCCGCGCCGCCCTGTTCGAGGATGATCCGAACGTGATCAACTTCACGGGCAATACACTGAACCTGCACGCGATCTACAACACGAACAGCCACCTCGTCAGGCATCGCCTACTGGGCTGAGGGCATCCTCTTCCTCTCGGACAATTACGGCTTCTCTAGTGTAGAGATGACGGCGGGATACAACGTCTCTGGCAACACCTTCGGGCATTATCCCGGCCTGGCCGTTGGCGTGGACTCCGGCTATCCCTACGCCGGCTACGTCGGCAAGTTCAGCAACCTCACCATCGCGAACAACGTGATGAACGAGTATGGCGCGCACGCATCGGGCAGCTCCTTCGCTGAGACGCCCGACATCATCTTGCACTCCTTCGCGTCGTCCACACTGACCAATGTTGCGATCAAGTACAACTCATTCAACATGTCCAGCAGCGGCGGCCACGGCTACGCCATCGTGACGAACGGTCTGCTCGGCTCAGGCATCTCGGTTGACCACAATCTGATCAAGGGGAGCGGCTCAGTCCGGCCACTCGCTGGCATCAAGGTCATCAGCCCTGACGCCGCGACCAGGATCAGCGTCACCAACAACGAGATTACCGGATTCGCGACAGGCGTGCAGGCTGATGCGCTGCCGACCGGGGCCAGCGTCTCCGCGTCGCAGAACTGCATCTCGGGCAACACGACTGGCGCGAGCGCAGCCACCACCGGCGGCATCATCGCCGCGAGCCACAACTGGTGGGGCGCCGCCAATGGCCCGAAGCCAGCTGGCTCTGGCAACGCCGCGACGGGCAAGATTACCACGACGTCCTTCCTGACGAAGCCCGCGACGATCTGCGCTGGGCCAATCGCCAGCGGTGTCGCCGCTAGCCCCAGCCCGTCGTTCACCAACAGTAATGTCCTGCTGAGCGGCCACCTGAGCGACTCGAAGACAGGCGGATTTACGGTCACGTCCGCCCAATTCGAGATCGATGGCGACACCTACAAAGCCATGTTCCCGAACGATGGCTCGTTCAACTCCGTGACGGAAACCGCCTATGTCCACATCACGAGTCTGACAGCGGGAACCCACACATTCTGTGTGCGCGGTGTTGACTCGGCGGGCAACATCGGCGCCGCGAGCTGCGTCACGCAGACGGTGAAGGCGCAAGCCGCGGCCTCGACGACGACACCCACGGCCACCGGCACGCCAGGCGCCACCGCGACTGACACGCCAACCGCTGCGGCGACCGACACGCCAACCACCGCTCCGGTAGCGACTGATACGCCCTCCACAGGCACAGGCGTTGGTACCGATAGCACTGGTGGCGCATCGTCAGGCGGCTCGTCGTCGGAGCAGTAGCTCGTTCCCGCTCATTCCCGTACTAATCGGCGTCCTGCTGCTGCTGATCATCCTGGGCATCGTGATCTGGGCATTCAGCCGCCGCCGCAACAACGAGCAGCAGTAACATGCTCCTTCAGTCCTGCTCTACGCTAGCGCATCCAGGGCCGTGCGCTCACCGTCCAGAACTGGCGGTAGGCGCACGGCCCGCCGTTTGCCTTGACGTCCGCCTCTTATGCGGGCTACACTTAGGCATAATAGAGCGCAGATCGGGATGAGTAGGCGGGCGCCAGAGCGCCACAGCGAGTCGGGAGAGTGGAAGCCGACGCGAACGCCCCGCCGAAACCGGCCCGTGAGCCGCGACCGAAGCCGCCGCCCAGCGCGAGCGCGCCGAAGGTCGCCGGATGTCTCCCGTTACCATGGGACGCCGCATCACCCCACCAGTTGTGGGGAGTGCGGGCAGAGCAGGCGCGCGGCGCGACAACGCCGACCCAACACAACGACGCGCGCCACAACTGAGGTGGTACCGCGGGAATCATCGCCCGCCCTCAAGACGTCACCAGCGTGACGCGAGGGCGGGCGTTTTGTTTGCGCTCAATGCCCCCACCCCCTAACCCCCTCCCCCGCGCGGCGGGAGAGGGGGAACCGGAATTCGCTTAACTCCTTCCCCCGCGCGGCGGGAGTGGGAGTGGGAGAACCGGAATTCGCTTAACCCCCTCCCCCGCGCGGCGGGAGTGGGAGTGGGAGTGGGAGAACCGGAATTCTCCTAACTCCCCTCTCCCGCCGCGCGGGGAGGGGCTGGGGGTGGGGGCCAGAGCAGCGACGGAGGAATAGCGACATGGCGAACGACACGGGCGCGAAGGGCGCCAAGAGCGCCAAAGGCGCGAAAGCGAACGAGAAGACAAGCGAGAAAACAACTGAGAAGACGGCGCGCGAAGCCAAGCTCGTGCAGGATGTCGCCGATCTGGACGACTACGCCCGCTGGTATCAGGATGTCGTCTACAAGGCTGACATGGCCGACCTCTCGCCTGTGCGCGGCTGCATGGTCATCCGTCCCTACGGCTATGCCCTGTGGGAAAACATGCAGCGCGGGCTGGACGACCGCATCAAGGCGACTGGCCACGAAAACCTCTACTTCCCCCTCTTCATCCCCTATAGCTTCCTGATGAAAGAGGCCGAGCACGTCGAGGGGTTCGCGCCTGAGGTCGCGCTCGTCACACGGGCGGGCGGCGAGGAGCTGGAAGACCCCCTCGTGGTGCGCCCCACCTCTGAGACGGTCATCGGCTACATGTACGCGCAGTGGGTGCATAGCTACCGCGACCTGCCTCTGCTCTACAACCAGTGGGCCAACGTCGTGCGCTGGGAGAAGCGCACGCGACCCTTCCTGCGTACCAGTGAATTCCTCTGGCAGGAGGGCCACACCGTCCACCGCACCGAAGACGAGGCCGAGGCGGAGACGCTGATGATCCTCACCGATGTCTACCAGGACTTCGTGGAGAAGGAGCTGGCGATCCCTGTCATCCCTGGCCTCAAGAGCGAGAGCGAGAAGTTCGCGGGCGCCCTGCGTACGTATAGCATCGAGGCGATGATGGGTGACGGCAAGGCGCTGCAAGCCGCGACCTCACACAACCTCGGCCAGAACTTCGCGCGCAGCTTCGGCATCGAGTTCCAGGACGCCGATGGCCAGCTCAAGACGGCGTGGACGACGAGTTGGGGCGCCAGCACGCGGCTCATCGGCGCGCTCATCATGGCGCATGGCGACGCGAACGGCCTGCGCATGCCTCCCCGTGTCGCGCCCACGCAGGCGATCATCGTACCTATCTGGCGCAAAGACGAGGAGCGCGAGGTGGTGGCGGCGCTGGTCAGTGAGGTGGAGGCGGCGCTGCGCAAGGTGGGCGTGCGCGTGAAGGCCGACTGGCGCGAGGAGCGTCCCGGCTGGAAGTACAACGAGTGGGAGCTACGCGGCGTGCCTGTGCGCATCGAGATCGGCCCCCGCGACGCTGCTAATGGGCAGGTGATGCTCGTCCCCCGCACCGACCGCTCCGCCAAGGAGTCGGTGGCGGTGAGCGCGGTCGCCGAGCGTGTGCCCGCGCTGCTCGCCGAGATTCAGCAGACGCTCTACGATCAGGCGCTGGCCTTCCGCAAGAGTCGCACCTATCAGGCGTCGGACTACGAGGAGTTGCGTGCGCTGATGGCCGACAAGAGCAAGCAGGGCTTCATCGAGGCGTGGTGGTGCGGCGACGCGGAGTGCGAGGCGCGGGTGAAGGCGGGGACGCAGGCGACCATCCGCAACCTGCCCCTGGAGCATCCCGAGCAGCCCGCCGACGCCGTCTGCGTCCACTGCGGCAAGCCCGCCGCGGCGTGGGCGATCTTCGCGCGGGCGTACTAGCGCGACCTCACCCCCCAACCCCCTCTCCCGTGAGGAGAGGGGGAGCCAGAACTGTTCTGTGATTGGGAGGTGTCTATGACGACACTCTATCTCATCCTGCTGACCTACGTGCGCCCGGCGGAGGAGGTGGCGGCGCATGTGGAGGAGCACCGCGCCTACCTGCGCCGCCACTACGCCGAGGGCCGCTTCATCGTCTCTGGCCCGCGTGTCCCGGCGACGGGCGGCGTCATCCTCGCCCGCGCCGCCTCGGAGGACGACGCCCGCGCGCTGATCCGCGACGACCCCTTCAGCCAGCTTGGCATCGCGGAGTATCAACTCATCGCCTTCGACGCGCTCTGGAGCGCGCCGGAGTTCGCGCCGCTGCTGGCGCAAGCCGACGCGGCGCCAGACGATGACCACTCGCATGAAGCTTGATTTGCGGTACTGTAGACTCACGCGCGGTTGGCGGTCAGGTCCTTGTCTTCCATTTCCCACGCGTGATCCAGCGTGTGAAACGCGGTGTGCCGAATCAGATACCGGAGCGGCCACGTGCGGGCTGGTTTGCCCTGGGCATGAAACGCCCGAATGGCAGCGCGATAGGCGTCGCGGTACGCTCTCAGGCCCTCGTCAGTCAGCAGCGCGCCTTCAGGAGCGCGCACGCCGAGCTTCGTGGCCCAGTCCTGCTCCGCGCCCAACACATGCCCAACGATTCGATCCCGATCTCGCCCGCCACCGCGTGGCCCCTTCCGTAGCTCCGCCGACACGCGCGAACGCACAGCGTCGAAATACTCCCAGCACGCCTGCCAGCAGCGTCAGGTCGCGTTCCAGTTCTTCGCTCGACATGGCCTGGCTGTCGATGCGTGAGAACGCGAACGAGATGCCCCAGAAGTCCGTTGAGCCAATGCCTGGATAGCGCTCGACCACATCGACGGCGCCGAGCGCCGTGAACTGCGCGTCCCATCCCCGCCAGCTTCGCCACTGGCGCGTAGCGGGGAAGGTAGGCCTGTAACCGCGCAATCGCGGCCTCTTCGGTCTTCGCGCCGCGCTCAAGGCCAGGCCAATCTGGCGCCACCGCCACCACCTGCTTGCCTTTCGGCCCGATTTCGAGTGTCACCCGCAGTTCGTCAGTCATCACTTCTCCCAGCCGTGAAGGTCTCACAGTCGCTGCTCTCGCGGCGCCGTGACCCCATATAACGCGCAAGCAGGCGGACACATTGCGCCTCCTGCCGCGATTGCGCGCACGAGCGAGACCAGAGCGGGCGCGCTAGTCGGGCAGAGCGGAGAGCAGCGCCACCGCCGCATCCTGCCGCTCGGCCTGGCGCCAGTCGAGCGGCGTCTGGTCGCCGGTCCGTCCGCGGGTGCGGGTCGGCTCCATGCGCCAGCAGCAGCGCGATCATCTCCGTCTGGCCATTCTGCGCCGCGCCATGCAAAGGGGTAAAGCCGTCGGCCTGAGTGGCGTTGACCTGCGCGCCATGCCGCAGCAGCGTCTCCGCGATGTCGAGACTCCGCGCCGCGACCGCCGAGTGTAGCGGGGCCACGCGCATCGCGTTGGCCGAGGGAATGTTGGGGTCGGCGCCGTGGTCGAGCAACACCTGCGCGGCGGCGGCCTGGCCGAAGAACGCCGCCAGCCCCAGCGGCGTGAAGCCATCGGCGGCAAAGGCGTTCGCCTGCGCGGGATGCGCCGCCAGCAGCGCGCCCAGCGACTCGGCCCGCCCCAGCGCCGCCTCCTCGAAGACGGTCATCGTGGCGCCCGCGTCGGCCAGCAGCGCCGCAATCGCTGGCTCGCCGTAGTAGAGGCTGTAGAGGGTCGCGGAGACGCCCGTGGCGCTATGCGCGCTGAGCAGGGCAGGATGCGCCGCGATGAGTCGCGCCACCGCTTCGCGCTCGCCCCGCTCGATAGCCTGGAAGAACTCCGCGCGCTCGTCATGGTCGCCCATGTTCGCTTCTCTCCTCCTACTTCGCGGCTGGCGCTGGTCGTGCGCGTCCTGCGTCCGAGCAACAATTGTAGCGCGTCGAACCAGAGGACGGCGCCGCCGCCGAGGCCGACGATCACCCACCACAGATAGATTTGCGTGGATGACGCGGCGCCCCTGGGATAGAGCGGCGGCGCGAGCAACAGCGTTCCCACCGCGAGCAGGCAGAGGATGGCCCCCTTGATGTAGGCCGAGCGCGAGGGCAGGATGCGTCCCAGCGCCAGATAGTGCAATGCCTGAGATGATGGTCACGAGTGGCAGCAGCCAGATCATCTGGTTGAACAGCTCGCAGATGAGCAACGCAACGAGGAAGCCCATATACTCCATCCGCGTGATGAGCAGGTAGCGCACGCGGTCGGTGGCGGGGCGCTGTTCCTCGGGTGGCAGGCGGTCGGCGGCGTTGAGTTGGCGAATGCACACGACGACCAGCGCCACCGTCACGACAGCCACCGCAATCGAGGGAATGATCGTGTAGTGGCCCATCAGCCCCATCGTTCGCCAGGAACGCCAGGATTCCCCCGCCAACGGAGGCGAACAGGGCGCGCCGCCCCAGATCGTGCGCCTCCGACTCGCGCATCGGCGGTACCGCGCGCTGCATGAACATCGTTGTCCCTCGCTTTTCCTATCACCACGAGGCGAGACGACGCGCGCGTGCTCTCGCAGCCCTATCGCCATCGCGTGTAGTATACGCACGCGACGCCTGACGCGGCGCGGAGAATGGGTGGCGCGGCGCTGTTCAGCTAGCGTCACGCATGGGCCAGTGATACAATGCGTCAGCATGCCCACACACAAGACAGGAGTGACGTAGGCGAGCAGACGCTGCGTCGCGCAGGAAGGAAGAGACACTACGCCCAAAAGCGACACCATCATCGACCTGAAAGCGGAGAATCGCCCGGAGCGGGCCTACCTCATCGCGGTCGATGTAGATCACGAAGATGCGCTGTGGGATGTCGAGGATTCCCTGGCGGAACTGGCGGCGCTCACCAGGACGGCGGGAGCCGAGGTGGTCGGCGCGCTCACACAGCGGCTGCCCACACCGACCGCTAACCTCTATCTCGGCAAGGGCCGCGCCAACGACCTGGCGACGATCTGCCGCGAACAGGCGATTGATCTCGTCATCGCCGACGATGAGATCTCGCCGTCGCAGCAGCGCAACCTGGAGGAGTTGACGAACGCGCGCGTCATTGACCGCACCGCGCTGATCCTCGACATCTTCGCGCAGCATGCCCACACCCGCGAAGGCCAGCTCCAGGTCGAGCTGGCGCAGCTCGAATATCGCCTGCCGCGTCTGGCTGGCCACGGCAAAGGCCTCTCGCGCGTGGGCGGCGGCTCGCGTGGCGCGACCGGCGGCGCGGGCGGCGCCATCGGTGTGCGCGGCCCCGGCGAGACCAAGCTGGAACAGGATCGCCGCCGCATCCGCGCGCGTATCGCGGAGCTACGCCGCGACCTCGAAGCGGTGCGCCAGTCGCGCGCCACCCAGCGCCGCCAGCGTGCGCGCCAGGGCGCCCCGGTGGTCGCCGTCGTCGGCTACACCAATGCCGGCAAGTCCACGCTCTTCAACGCGCTGACCGCCGCCAACGCGCTCGCCGAGAACAAGCTCTTCGCCACGCTCGACCCGACGACGCGGCGCATCAGCCTGCCCACCCATCAGGAAGTGCTGCTGACCGATACCGTCGGCTTCATCCAGAAGCTGCCGACGACGCTGGTCGCCGCCTTCCGCGCGACGCTCGAAGAGGTGGTGGAGGCCGATGTCCTGCTCGAAGTGGTGGACGTGACGCACGAGAACGCCATCGAGCAGAGCCAGACGGTGAGCGATGTGCTGGCGGAGCTGGGCGCGGCGGATAAGCCGCGCGTGACGGCGCTCAACAAGATTGACCTGCTCCCCGACCCCAGCCATGTGGATGTGACGCTCTACCCGAACGCGGAGCCAGTCTCCGCCACGCAGCGGCTGAACCTCGACGCGCTGATGCGGCGGGTCGGTGAGGTCATCGCCGAGCGGATGGTGCGCATGCAGGTGCTGATTCCGTTCGACCGGGGTGAGTCTGGTGGAGTTGTTTCATCGGCGCGGGCAGGTCTACCGCCAGAGCGAGACGGAGGATGGCACGCTGCTCACCGGCGCCGTGCCGCGCGCGCTCGCCCCGACCTTCGGGCCGCTGCGGGTCACGCCGGAGCGTGGGCGACGACGCGCCTTCGCGCCGCCAGCCGTCACCGAGCAGCCCGAGCAGGCGGGCGACGCTGAGCCAGCGTCGAGCGCGCCGAGGGGGAATCAACCCAATGACCGATAGCGCATCCACCCAGCCAGGATTTCGCGGCGCTCTACGCGGCGCAGGCGCGCGACGCCATCCGCGAGCTGGTGCGCGAGGCGCTGGCCAGCGGGGCCGACGCGACGGCGCAGGCGCGCGACTACGCGGCGCGAGGCAAGCCCGACTTCGCGCTGGCCTGGCTGCTGGAGTGCGTCATCGGCGACGAGGAGAAGCGCGCCATCTACGCCGAGGCGTTCGAGCGGCGCGCGGCGCTGACCGAGAGCAAGGCGCGCGAGTTCGACGCGAAGTTCCACCGCCCGTTCCCGCTGCTCACCAGTGACGCGGCGCAGGATCGCGGGCGCGCGCGCCAGGTGCGCGAGGGCAGGGGCTTCAGCCGGAGCGCAGGCAAGCATGTCCCGCTGATCTGAGCGACCTCAGCCCCCTTGAGCCGACCCTCTCCCGCGAAAGGCCAGAGCAGGCGAAGCCTGAAAGCCCTATCTCCCTGTGGGAGACGGGGTTGGGCGTGAGGTTGCGCGCGACGATAACCCAGGCGACGTGAGCAAGACGACCACCATGAGGAGGCACAGCGATGAGCGGCGGGCAGGCGGCGGATCAGGCCGCGTGGAAGCGCGCAGTGGCGGAGGCGGCGGTGCGCGAGATTCCCGATGGCGCAACCGTCGGGCTGGGAACAGGCTCGACCGCCGAGCAGATGCTCCTCGCGCTGGCCGAGCGGGTGCGCGCGGGGCTGCGTGTACGCGGCGTCGCCACCTCCGAGCGCACGCAGGCGCTGGCGATGAGCCTCGGCATTCCATTGGCTCCGCTGGATGAGGTAGATCACCTCGACCTCAGCATTGACGGCGCCGACGAGGTGACGCTGCCCGACCTCCAGGTGTTGAAGGGGCGCGGCGGCGCGCTGCTGCGCGAGAAGCTGGTCGCCGCCTCCAGCCGCTACCGCATCATCCTGGTGGATGTGACGAAGATCGTCCCGGCGCTTGGCGCTGGCACGACCATCCCCGTCGAAGTCGAGATGTTCGGCTGGCGCCACACCGCCGCGCGGCTCGCGGCGCCCGGCTGCCGCATCGTCCGCCGCACGCTCGCGGAGGCGCCCAGCGACGATCCAGCCGCGCGAGCCATTCATCAGCGACGGCGGCCACTACATCCTCGACCTGACCTTCGACGCCGCGCCCGACATCCCCGCGCTGGCGACGCGGCTCAAGGCGACGACAGGCGTGGTCGAGCACGGCATCTTCCCCGCCATGACCGAGCGCGTCTACATCGGCGGCCCCGACGGCGTGCGCGCCGTTGACCGCTGCCGCGCTAGCTAGCGGGCGGCGCGCTCGTACTGCGGCGGGAAGGGCGTTGGCTGGCGCAGCGTCATCGCGGCCTCCAGCGCCCAATGCGGATTGCGCAGCGCGGCCCGCGCCAGCGCCACCACATCCGCCTGGCCGGAGCGGATGATCTGGTCGGCCTGCTCCGGCTCGGTGATCATCCCCACGGCAATCGTCGGCATCCCCGCCTCGCGCCGGACACGCTCCGCGAAGGCCGTCTGGTAGCCGGGGCCGACGGGAATCTTCGCGTGCGCGACATTGCCACCGCTGGAGCAGTCAATCGCGTCAACGCCCTCGTCCTTCAGCCGCCGCGCGAACTCCACCGTCTGGTCTGGCGTCCAGCTTGAAACCGCAGGCTCATCTCTCCAGCCAGTCGGTCGCCGAGACGCGCACGACGAGCGGCAGGCGCTCCGGCCAGACGGCGCGCACCGCCCGCGCCACCGCCAGCGGGAAGCGCATGCGATTCTCCAGCGAGCCGCCATACTCGTCTTCGCGCTGATTGCTGACGGGCGAGAGGAACTGGTGCAGCAGGTAGCCATGCGCCGCGTGCAGCTCGATCAGCTCGAAGCCCGCCGCCAGCGCCCGCTCAGCCGCCCGCGCGAACGCCGCCGTCACCTCGGCGATGCCCTCCGCCGTCAGTGGCTCCGGCGCCTGGTAGCCCTCGGCGAACGGGATCGGGCTGGGGCCGACCACCCGCCAGCCAATCGCGCCTGGCTCGACCGGCTTGCCACCCGTCCACGGGCGGTCAACGCTGGCCTTGCGCCCGGCGTGCCCTAGCTGGATGGCCGGCACAGCGCCCTGCTCGCGGAGAAAGCGCGTGACGCGCGCCAGTGGCTCGATCTGCGCATCCTCCCAGAGGCCCAGGTCATAGGGGCTGATACGCCCGCGCGCCTCCACACCCGTCGCCTCCACGCAGACGATGCCCGCGCCACCCGTCGCGAAGCCGCCCAGGTGGACGAGATGCCAGTCCGTCGCGCGGCCAGAGCGGTCGTCGCAGGAATACTGGCACATTGGCGAAATCATCACGCGGTTACGCGCCGTCACCTCGCGCAGGCGCAGCGGCTCGAAGAGGCTCGCGGGATGCTGCGCGGTCGCGGAGTGGGTCTGATGTCCATTCTGGTTCTGAGTCGTTCCGGTCAGCACAAACTATCTCCTGGTAGCGAAAAATCAGCATCACTACAGAAAGTATAGCATGGCGGACACAGGCGCCGCCCGCCGATGTATCGCGCGGTACGTCGGCGGGCGTGAATACGATATTGTGGCGTGTGGCGCCAGGGTTAGCGCAGCTTTACCGGGATGATATTGCCGTCAATATCCACGACGATGATGCTCTGCTGGCCATTCGTCGCCCGCGGAACGATCACCGCCCCGACGCCAGCCGCAATCATGGTGCTGATCGGTGTCCAGGCGCTCTGGCCCTTCTTCCAGGAGTAGAGGATCTGTGGCGCGTCGTAGGGAGTGAGGGGCTGTGGCCCGACGCCAAAGATGACCGAGCCATCGGGCAAGGTTCCGTAGAGATGCCACATCTCCGCTTTCGCGGGCAGCCCTTCGCTGGGCGCGCTGGTGAAATGCAGCCCGCCATCCACACTCACCATTATCGAGGCAGGGGTCTCCGTGATGTGTGAGTTGGGGCTCTTCGGGTTCACATAGGGCATGAGGCTGTAGAGCGCGCCCTGCGCCGTCCTGCGTACTTGACAATTTCCAGTCTACACAGGACACTAGCTGCGCGGCGGTGGGGGGGGTACAGCGCGCGAAAGCGCAAGGAGCCGGGAAGATGACACAGGAAACGATACGCCTCATCGCGCCGACAGTGGCGCTGGAGGCCGCGTACCAGGAGTGCGCGGGGGAATACGGCGCGCATGGCGAGGACTTCCTCGGCCCCGCCGCCGCTGACTGGCCCGCCTACGTCCGCCAGTGCGACGAGGAGGCGCATGGCATCGTGCGCCTGCCCGCGCGGGTCGCGCAAACAGTGCTGCTGCTCGCGCGCGAGACGCCCGCGGAGACGCGGCTGCTGGGGGTCGCGAAGCTGCGGCACACGCTCAATCCCACGCTGGAGGATATGGGCGGCCACATCGGCTACAGCATCCGTCCGAGCGAGCGCGGCAAGGGCTACGGCGCGCTCATCCTCGCCAACACGCTAGAACATGCGCGGGCGCTGGGCCTCTCGCATGTTCTCCTGACCTGCGACCCCGACAATACCTCCTCAGTGCGCGTCATCCTGCGCAATGGCGGCGTGCTGACCAGCGAGGGCTACTCGCCCACGTATGGTCGGCGCGTCTCGCGCTACTGGATCGCCCTCTGAGGCCAAACGCTTGACAGAAAGCGAGCTACCTCGCATGACCACCCCGACGCAGCTCGACCGCATCGAAGGAGGTCTGCTGGGCCTGCTGATCGGTGACGCGCTCGGCGTGCCCTACGAGTTTCATTCCGCCAGCCAGATTCCGCCACGCGACCAGCTAGACTACACCCCGCCGCCGGGCTTCACTCCCGCGCATCATGTCCTCCCTGGCACATGGTCGGATGATGGCGCGCTGGCGCTCTGCCTGCTCGCCTCGCTCCTCGACGCGGGCCGCTTCGACCCCGGTGACCTCGCGCGCCGCTTTATTCGCTGGTCGGGCGAGGGCTATCTGGCGGTGGATGGCAACGTCTTCGACATCGGCATCCAGACAGGCGCCGCGATCAATGCGCTGGAACGCGGCGTCCCTCCGCTGGAGGCTGGCTCACGCAGCGAACGCGCGCTGGGCAATGGCTCGCTGATGCGCGTGCTGCCGCTGACCCTCTGGAGCCAGGGGGACGACGCGACCCTGATCGCCGACGCGATGGCGCAGTCACGCCTGACGCATGGCCACCTGCGGGCGCAGGTCTGTTGCGCGCTCTACTGCCTCTGGGCGCGGCGCATCCTGGCCGAAGACGTGCAGCCCTGGGAGAGCGCGGTGGCGACGCTGCGCGAACGCTGGCCAGCGACGACAGAGGAGCGCGCCGAGCTTGAATTCCACATCCGGCCAGATGACCCCGCGCCGGGAGATGGCAGCGGCTATGTCGTCGCCACGCTGCGGTCGGCGCGCTGGGCGGTTGAATCCGCCAGCGACTATGCCGACGCCGTGCGCGCCGCGATCAGTCTGGGGAACGACACAGATACCACCGCCTGCGTCGCGGGTGGGATCGCGGGCTTGCGCTACGGCGCGCAGAGCATCCCCGCGCGCTGGCGTGAGGGCCTGCGGGGGCAGGAGCTGCTCGCCCCGCTCCGCGCCACACTGCTGGCCCACGCACGCCCCTAGTCGCGGGTTTACCCGCCCCTACGCCCTGTCCCGCGCGGTGTACACGCTATTTGCTAAAACATCATCAACCGCTGGCGCCCTCTCGCTCGCCTCGCCACCAAGGTCGCTGCCGAGGTCACTGGAGCGCGGTACGCGAATCGTGACGACGGCGCCACCAGAGTCGCCACTGCCCACGTTGAGGGAACCGCCCGCCAGCGCGATCAGCGCGCCATGTGTCAGCAGGCCACTACGCGCGCCCGCCGCCCCCACGGGCGACGCCGCTGGACGCTCGCGGGCGCCCGAAGCCGCTGGTGTATCACTCGTCCCCGCTGGCGCCGTCGTGGGCGTGGGCGAGGATAACCCCACGCCATCATCGCTGACCTGCGCAATCACCACCTGCTCCTCTGCCATCAGCCGCACACGCAGCCGCAGCGCGCGGTGCAGGTCATCGCCGCGCGCGTGGCGCCCCGCATTGCGGACAGCTTCCAGCGTGGCGCTGAGCAGCAGGTCAGCCACGATCGGTGGCAGCGCATCGGCGGCGGCCATCGCCTCGTCGGAGACATCCCACTCCACCGCATCGAAGACGCCCCGGAACTCGCCGTCGAGCGCGCCCCGCAGCGCCCCCGTGAAGCCATGCTCCAGGCGTCGCGCGCTCGCCATCGGCGCCGCGCGCATCAACGCGGCCAGGTCACGGTGCGCGCGGCCAAGCTCGGCGACGACCTCGCCCAGATCATCATCCAACGCGGCGACTGGGCGGCCCACCGCCTCTCCCGCTGGCGCGCCAGAGGCCACCGCTGCGACGGGCTGGCTCCGCAGGCGTCCGCGCTGCGCCTCCAGCCGGAGCATCGCCAGGTGCAGCCGTGGCAGCACATCATCATGCAGCACGCGCCGGGGCAGCGCCGCCGTCAACTCTGCCTCCAGCCCACGCCGCCGCGCCAGCGACGCCACCGCCTGCGCCGTCGCGAACTCGCCCACCGCGTCGAGAATGCGCAGACCACATGCCCGCGCGATCTCAAGATCAGAGGAGGTGTAGCTCACTCCATCGAGACGCGGGCCGAGTGTCAACAGCGCCACCGTACCCCGCGAATCGCTCACGGGCAGCGTCCAGTCGCGCGTCTCCAGCGAAGTATCATGGGAGCCTTCGTCCGCTGGGGCCGTGTAGGAGTAGCTATGGCGCAGGCGGCCAGCGGAGATGTCGAGGCGGCCATGCGCGGCGCCCAGGACATCGCGGCAGAGGCTCGTGAAAAGCTGGTCAACGCCCTGCTCCACCTCCGCTGGATTCGTTGCCAACCAGCCCGCGTTGCCCAGCGAGAGGCTGGCCATGAAGGGGCGTAGCTGCGCGAGCAGGCGGTCATGCGCCACATACGATTGCCAGGTCAGCAGCGCGAACGCGACCGCGACCAGCGCCACCAGCAGCAGCAGATCGGGCAACGCGACCGGCTCCAGCGCGCCCATCCACGCAACGACCGCCGCCAGCGCCCCCGCCACCGCCGCCATGCCGCGCCAGTGGCTCAGGTAGCCGCGCTGTGGCAGGCGTCGCTCAACCAACACACCCTGCCGCACGACCGCCCAGCCCATCAGCAGGCCAAAGCCCGCCAGCGCGATCTGCACACAGAGGTCGGCCAGCACCAGCGCCAGGGCCGTGTGGCCCGGCTGCGGTGGCGCCGTCACTCCTGACAATGTCTGTGTGACCGCGCTCGCGGCGCCATGCTCGAAGAGCGCGGTCATCAGGCCGACGACCGCCACGACGCCGCCCGCCACCAGCATGCAGAGCGAGGCGGCCAGCAGCGCGGGACGAGCGCGGTCCCAGGCGTCGTGCGGCTCCCAGAGCAGCGCGGACTCCTGCGGACGCGCACGCGACGCCGAGGACGTGTCTGGCGCTGTGGCGCGGGATGCGCCAGATGCTAGCGTGAAGCCACCCGCCGCCAGTCGCGCCTCGATGGTGGGCGCGAACCGCCGCACCGCCAGCGCCGCCCACGGCAGCGAGGCGCACGCCCCGACATAGATGACAAAGGCCACGCCCAGCGCTGGCACCCAGAGCGAGACACGCAGCCCATCGCCATGCCGCAGCCGCAGCGAATCGTCGAGCAGCGTGATGAAGTCCTGGTAATGCGCGATGGACGGCCAGCTCAACAGCGCCAGCAGCACCGTCACCGCGCCTAGCCCCGCGACCGCTATCAGCATCGGCGCGCGCAGCCGCTGCCACGCGCCAGAAAGCGCCGTGTAGCGCAGACCTATCGCCGCCCAGAGGAGGGGAGCCGCGAATGCGGGCGCCCAGGAAAGCCGCCACCAGAGATCCGTCGTCGAGGGCGGGGCTGACGACGCGCCCGCGGCCACCAGCGCGCCGTGGCAGAGGAAGAAGAGCGCGCCAAAGAGCAGCCCAGAACCGCCGATCCAGGTGACGGCGCTGCGTCGTTCGCTCATCAGCAGTGTGGTCAGGCCTAGCCAGAGATAGGTGATGAGGCTAAAGACTGAGAAGCCGATAGCCGCCAGCGCGAGCGCGGGCTGCACCCATTGCGCGCTCATGGCCGCTCCCCACCCGCGCCGCTGGACGGGTTGGCCGAGTCGCCGTCGCCGTCGGCTGGTTCATCGAAAAGAGGAACCCAGCCGCCCTTGCGGTCAGGCGCGAGCGCGCGTCCCTGCTCATCCCACATGATAGGGCGGTCATAGAGGTAGATCAGCGCGGCGCGGGCGCGGGCCACCTTCTCGTCGGTGGTCGTCTCGCTCAGACGCCAGGCGTCGTAGATGCGCCCGTTCGTGCGGCTGACGGCGCGGGCATCGCGCAGGCCCAGGCGCGCGGCGATCTGCTCGTTGGTCAGCCCCTGCGCCAGAAACTCCGCGACACGCAGCTCGTTCGGCTCCAGCAGACCACGCGGCGAGACGGCGTCACGACGGCGCACTTCGTCCACCCGATCTTCGATCTCCGGATCAATGAAGCTGCGCCCCGCGACCGCATCCCGTAGCAGCGGCGTGAGCATGGAGGGCAGCAGGTAGTTGCTCTTGCGGACGTAGGCATAGTGGCTGAGGATTCCCGCCGCGCGGAACTCGCGGAAATACGAGTCGTCATCCTGGATGGAGTAGAAGACTACCGGGAAGCGTGGCCGCTCCCGCCGAATCGCCACCGCCGCCCCGACGCCTGTCATAGCGTGCGCGCCCAGCTCTTCGTCGCGCAACTCCACATCCATCAGCGCCACATCGAGATCGGCGTGTGTCTCCGCAGCCGCGATGGCCGCGCGCGCGGTGGCGGCCTCGGCGACCACGCGCACCTCGCCAGTCGCCTCCAGCCCCTCGCGAAGCGCCTGGCGCACTGAGGTGTGATCCTCCACCAGCAAGAGCCGCAGTGTCATCGTCTTTTCCCCCCGCAGGATGGCAAAACCCGCCCGATCTTCGCCTTCATTATGTGTACATGCGGCTAGGCAATGTCCAGCGTGGCGGATGATGGGCCAACTGGCGAAAAATCATGCGCGAGCGCCCAATGTGTGGTACTCTGGCGGGGGCGCCTGCGTTGAATACATTGGAACTAGCCACTGACAGGCGCGCATTGCGTCGTCCATCATCCTACTGTGTTTCACTGGCGTATTGTGACGCCAGCGCAAGAAGAGGTACAAGCTATGCTTGGCGGTATTTTGCCTATCATTCTTGTCGTGGCTTTCTGGATTCTGCTGGGAGTATTCGCGGTATTCTTCGCGAAGTCGGCTCTGCGCGCGCCTACCGAGGGCGAAATCGAGGCGCATAACGCCGAGAGCGACCATTCACACGCCCATTAGCGCTGCCTCAGCATAGCGCACAGCGCGTCAACACGGATCAAGCCAATCGAGAGGGCAGAAATCTATGACGCAGCGAACTAGCGATGGCCACGCTCCCCGCAGCGCGACACGCCGAGCGCCCCCCGAAGAGAACGCGACCACGATACAGCCGCTGAGCAAAAGCGAGATCGAGGGTGTCGCGGCGTTGCGGTATGCGCTACGGCGTTTCTCGCGCAAGACAGAAGTCGAGGCGCGACGCATCGGCCTGACACCGCAACAATATTTCCTCTTGCTGGCGATCAAAGGCTTCCCTGGTCGCGAAACCGCCAACATCACTGAGCTAGCCGAGCGCCTGCAGATTCGTCACAACGCCGTCATCGGCCTGGTGAACCGCGCGGAGGAGCGCGGCCTGGTCAAGCGCATACCCAGTGGCCCCGGCGAGGATCGCCGTGTCGTGCAGGTGCGCCTGACCCCCGAAGGCGAAGAGACCATCCAGCGCCTCGCCAACGTGCTGCGCGAAGAGCGTCTCCGCGTGACAACCGCCGCCCAGGCGATGAGCGACATGTAGCGTTAGCGCTCCCACGAGCGAGCCGCCTCAGCGCGGGGCGCTGTCCGCCTCCGGCGCCTCCACAGTCGCGGGGGCATCGGTCGCGATGGCGGACGCGCGCTGGCGGGCGCGATATTGCGAGATGCGCAGCGCCACCGCCAGGATAGCCACGACGACCATCACGCCCACGGTCAGCGCGATCGCCCGCCCACCCGTCAAGTCAGCAAACTTCGAGACGATGGGATCTTCGATCACCAGCCGCGCCGCGAGATAGGCGAGGGTCAGCGCCGCGATATCCATCAGCCACCAGAAGCGCGTGATGAGCTGCGCCACCAGCGCGCTGGCCAGCAGCAACAGCGCCATGCTCACCACCAGGCCAAACACCAGCAGCGTCAGATTCCCCCGCGCCAGGGCGCCCACCGCCAGCACATTGTCGAGGGACATGGTAAGGTCGGCGACAAGAATCGAGAGAATCGCCGTCCAGAAGCGCTCGGACGTGCGCCGCCCTGCGTCTTCGGCGGCCTTCTCTGGCAAGAGCATCCTGATGGCAATGAAGAGAATCACCGCGCCGCCAACCGCTTGCAGCAGCGGGATGAGCAGCAGTTCCGTCGCAATGCCGGTAAGCGCGATGCGAATCACAATCGCGCCCAGGCCGCCCCAGAACAGCGCGACCACACGCTGGCGTCGCGCCAGTTGGCTCGCGGCGGCGCCGATCACCAGCGCATTATCACCACTGAGCGCAATGTCTACGAGGATGATGCCGCCAACGGTGAGCAGCCACTGCGCGCCACCACTCGCAAACCAGTTCGACAACATACATCGCCGCCTCTCCAGCGCCATAGAGCGCCCGCCTGTGAGGATTCCCCACTGTGAACCCTCATGGCTGACCGATGTTTCTGCTCGCCCCCCGTTCGTTACTACTAATTAAGAGCACGTATCCGCGTTTTGCGCCATGCGCCGCATGAGGGAAAATGGCGCCAGATTCGCGGAACTCCGTTTGATAAGACATCTACAGCTTAACCGTCTACATATATGATAACTGGTAAGCGCCGCAATGAGCAGGCATCATAGCGGATGCGGAAGGAAGCGCCACGGGTGGACACAGAGAACACAGACACTCCACAACAGCCGAACGCTATTCAAGACGAAGCGCCCGAGAGTGCGCAGAGTCTCGCCGCGCCAGACGACAACGCCACCACCGCAGCGACGCTGGGCGGCACGGAGGCGCCCGCGGACATCGCAGCGGAGGAGACAGTCCGCATTGCCGCCGCGCCAACTTCGCCCGCATCTCCGCCGCTGCCAGCCACTACCACCACCGCGACCGACACGGAGCCTGCGCCGCTCTTGCCGCCAGGCCCGGACGATTCGCGCATCTTGCCGCTGCGGATGACACCGCTGCGAAGTCGGCCCCGCCTGCGCCTGGCGCTCTGGGCATGGCTGGCAGGCGCGGCGACGCTGCTCCTGCTGCCCGCAATTCTCGTCTCCAGCCTCTGGCCCGCCATCGCTCTCACATCCCCCTTCGGCGGCCCGCCAGACCGCATCCCGCGCGGGGCGACCATCTGGGCCACCGCCACCACGCAGACACCACTCGACCCAGCGGACAGCGCATTTGGCGTCCAGAGCTACCCGGTGGATCCTGAGTTCGCCAGCGCCTATGCGGCGCGTGGCGGCGTAAGCGCGCTTGGGCCAGCGATCACCCTCGCGTACCAGTGCAACCTCGGCCTCATCCAGTTCTTCGCGGCGGGCGCGCTGCTGCATGTGACGGTGGCCACGCTTCCCGCGAGCGCGACAGCGCCCGGCGACCTCGACCCAGCGCTTGCGCGGGCAGGCGTGCGCGATGCCGCGAGCGGGAATATCTGGCTGCCACTGAGCCAGGCGCTCCTGAGCGCGGGCAGCGTCGCCAGCATCGGCGCGGGCAGCGTCGCGACCTACGTGACGCTTCGCGACGCGACCCACGCGGCGGCGCTAGTTCCCCAGCCCGCACATACCAAATCCATCAAAGACAACGCTGCCCTGCCACAAATTGTGACACTCGCCCAGGGTTCCTTCGTGGTGGAAGGCGAGCGCGCGGGCAAGCTGGTCGGTCACGCGATTCCGGCGGCCATCTGGCAATTCATCAACCAGCCGCAGATCGCCCCCAATGGCTGGCTAGCCGACCTCGGCGAGCCGCTCACCGAGGCCACTCCCATCACTGTCAGCGTCAATGGCCAGCCGCACAACCTGCTCGCGCAGGTCTTCTGGCAGACGGTCATCATCACCGATCTGGATAGCGACACCGACACAACCTGGCTACAACCCGTCGGACTGGACTTCCTGCGCACCCTCGGCGCCCCTGCCGCGATCGTCAGCGCGGGTAGTCAGCGCTGGACCAGCGAAGATGGCGCGCTGCGGGTCGCCGCAGGCTCCGCCGCTACCGCCGTTAGCCTGGGAGCCAACGCGCCCATCACGCTCACCGGCGCCACCCAGTGGCGCACCGCCGCCCTCTGGTACGCCGCCCACTGGAGCACGCCTGGCCGCGGCGGCGCCGCGTGGGTCGCCGCATCCGCCCTGACGGCGACGAAGCCCAGCGGCATGGTCTACGCTGGGTTCGATGCGCTCTCCCCGAGCCTCACCAAATACCTGACAAGCTGGGGCAACAATGTCGGCGCTGTCGCCTACGACATCACGCGCAACACGACCTATACCTACAATCCCCACGGCCTCTTTACGATGGCCAGCTCGGCGAAGGTGCCGCTGATGGTCACCTACCTCGCCCACATCGAGTCACAGGGACGCAGCCCAAACAGCTTCGAGCTTTCCGTGCTCACGGCGATGATCGAGCATTCCGACAATAACGCCGCCCAGGTCATCTACGACACGCTGGGCGATCAGCGCGGGCAGATCTATTACTTCCGCCAATGGGGCATCACGGATTACACGCCAAACGTCAACGGCTGGGGCTGGGGCGAGTGGTCGCCCGCCGACATGGCGCACCTGCTGACGCTCCTGTACGAGGGCAAGGTCTTGAATAGCGCCGACCGCGCGCTGGCCTTCCACCTGATGCGCAGCATCGAAAGCGACCAGCGCTTCGGCGTCGGCGACACGGCGCCCGCTGGCGCGAACGTGGCGATGAAGAACGGCTGGGTGCCAGAGCCAGACGGCGGCTGGGCGGTGAATTCATCCGGCATTGTGATCGTCGGCTCCGAGACGTATATTGTCACCGTCTACTCCGGTGAGCAGAATTCGTACGGCTCTGGCCAGAACATTGTCACCTACGTCTGCGGCGCCATCAGTCAGGCGCTGACCTGAGCCGCGAGCGCGCTACAGCCGCTACAGGTGATAGCCCCGAAGAACTGCCAGATGGTCACGCTGGCGTCGAGATTCGGCTCGTCACGCCGAGCAAGTATGACATAGCCAGGCGTCCCACGCGATGGCCTTAGCTTAGGCTTTTGTGAGTTTTCGACGGCTCATACCTGGTCGTCGTCTGGCTCTTCCTCGTCGTCCAGATCATCGGCTACTTCAGCGCCATTGGAACGCCGCGCGATATGAAACATCTCGCTCAGCGTCTCGCGCAGGCGCTCCAGACCGCCACTGCGCAGCACATAGACAGGCATGCCGCTCGCCTGCGCCGCATCCACACGATCGGGCTGCTTGCGATAGACGCTCTTGAGGACGAGCAGCGCATCGGCGTCGCGCTCATCGCGGCTGACCACCGCTGGCAGACCCAGCTCGCGGATGACCTGTTCGAGGCGTACACGGCTCACGCCAAAGGGATAGATACGCCGCTTGCGGAAGGCCTCCGCCTCACCGCCACGCGCCGCGTCATGCTCCGTGGCAAGGCCCGCGCTGTGCGCTAGCTCAGGGTCGAGCCAGCGCGGCTCGCCGTCGTCGCCGCTGCGCGTGAGTGACTGCGGCGTGCGACGCTCCCACCACTGATCGCCCACCCGCGTTCCACTCAGCGCGGCGCCACGGGCGCCACGACGGCGCGCCACCCTCCACGCGGGACGATGGCCCCTCGCGCGTGGGCAGCCCGACGTTATCGGGACGCTTCAGGCGCGTGGCATGCTCCTTCCACTGGCGGATGCTGCCGTCGGGCAGGCGCTCGCGCATCTGGCGCTGCGGAGCCTCGTTGCGCAGCAGTTCATCCACCGAGGCCGCCACATCCAGATGGATGCCGACGAGGTGGCGCTCCTCCTGCTCGACGAGGACATCGAAGGTGGGCGGCGCCTTGCGCTCCAGCACCGTCTTCTGCGTCCCCCGCCGTCGCGCCTCCTCATCCCCCAGCGTCACCGCCTGAATGCCGCCCACGAGGTCAGAGAGCGTCGGGTTCAGCAGCAGGTTGTCCAGCGTCCGTCCATGCGCCGTCCCCACGAGCTGCACGCCGCGCTCCGCAATCGTCCGCGCCGCCTGCGCCTCCAGCTCCGTCCCGATCTCATCGATCACGATGACCTCGGGCATGTGGTTCTCCACCGCCTCGATCATCACCGCGTGCTGCTCCGCCGGATGCGCCACCTGCATGCGCCGCGCTCGCCCGATGCCGGGATGCGGGATGTCGCCGTCGCCCGCGATCTCGTTGGAGGTGTCCACCACCACCACGCGCTTGCCCAGCTCATCCGCCAGCACCCGCGCCGCCTCGCGCAGCAGCGTCGTCTTGCCGACGCCGGGTCGCCCCAGGATCAGGATGGACTGCCCCTGCTCGACGACATCGCGAATCAGCGCGACCGGCCCACGCACGGCGCGCCCGACGCGGCAGGTGAGGCCGACGACCTCGCCGCGCCGGTTGCGGATGGCGCTGATGCGGTGCAGGGTGCGCTCGATGCCCGCGCGGTTGTCGTCGCCAAACTGGCCGATACGGCCCACCACATACGCCAGATCCTCGGCGGTCACCGGCTCCTCACCCAGGTCTTCAGCTTCCTCGGAATAGCGCGCTTCGGGGAGGCGACCGAGATCGAGCACAATCTCCAGCAGATTCTCGACACCCTGACGGCGCACAGCCAGACGGATGCGCGGCGGCAGCGCATCGAGCAGAAGCTCCAGGTCATCGGTCACGACAATTTCATCATTCATTTCACGCTGCCCTCATCGGAATCGGCCAGAAATGACGGGCGCCGACACAGCGTGCGCCCAAACGCAAAACGGCGGATGGGCCGCACGTCAGAGACGCGCAGACCCATTCCGCCGTTCAGTGCGCTCGCCACGGTGGCCGAAGCCTGCGCCGTAGCGTTCACAAGCGATATCGTGTTTGCCTCAATTTTGCCGGGGCGCACACCCACGATCACCAAGATCGCACGTAGTACGTACCTGTGAGCCGACAATGACTGACCCAACAGAAGATGCGGAAAGGATGCCAAGCCGACGACCATTAGGGACGGTGCGCTGTGCGCGTCACTTGCGCGACGCCGCCCGTTACCGGGTGTACACGTCCGCCCTATCAACCAAGTCATCTACTTGGGGTCTTAGCATGGCCGAAGCCACGCGGGAGCGCTCATCTTGGGGTCGGCTTCGCGCTTAGATGCATTCAGCGCTTCTCCGTTCCAGACATAGCTATCCGGCGGTGACCTGGGCAGGTCAACCGGCTCACCAGCGGTCTGGCCGCTCCGGTCCTCTCGTACTGGGAACGACTCCCCTCAACACTCCTACGCCCGCGACGGATAGAGACCGAACTGTCTCACGACGTTCTGAACCCAGCTCGCGTGCCGCTTTAATGGGCGAACAGCCCAACCCTTGGGACCGACTCCAGCCCCAGGATGCGACGAGCCGACATCGAGGTGCCAAACCTTGCCGTCGATATGAACTCTTGGGCAAGATAAGCCTGTTATCCCCGGGGTAGCTTTTGTCCGTTGATCAACGGCCCTTCCACTCGGCGCCGTTGGGTCACTACGCCCGACTTTCGTCCCTGCTCGGCCTGTTTGCCTCGCAGTCAAGCTCCCTTATGCCCTTGCACTCTGTCCGGGTGGTGTCCATTCACCCTGAGGGAACCTTTGGGCGCCTCCGTTACTCTTTGGGAGGCGACCGCCCCAGTCAAACTACCCCCCTGGCCCTGTCTCGCCGCCAGATGTATGGCCGGCGATTAGACGCCAGTCCGCGCAAGAGTGGTATTTCACCGTTGCCTCCCCACTGCCCACAAGCAATGGTTCTCCGGCTCCCACCTATCCTACGCAGACGCGGCCTCGCGCCCAGACCAGGCTGTAGTAAAGCTCCACGGGGTCTTTTTGTCCTGTCGCGGGTAACCCGCATCTTCACGGGTACTTCAATTTCGCCGAGCCCTCCGTCGAGACAGTGCTCAAGTCGTTATGCCTTTCGTGCGGGTCGGAACTTACCCGACAAGGAATTTCGCTACCTTAGGACCGTTATAGTTACGGCCGCCGTTCACCGGTGCTTCAGTTCAGCGCTACGCTCACGCCTCCCTTTAACATTCCGGCACTGGGCAGGCATCAGCCCCTATACCGCGGCTTGCGCCGTCGCAGAGACCTGTGTTTTTGGTAAACAGTCGCTTGAGCCTGCTTCCTGCGGCCTCCTCACGCTCGGAGGATCTCCCCCCTCACGCTACCGAGGCGCCCCTTCTCCCGAAGTTACGGGGCTAATTTGCCGAGTTCCTTAACGGAGGATCGCTCGTCCACCTTGAGGTCCTTACCCCTGCCCACCTGTGGCGGTTTGCGGTACGGGCCGTCACACATCCATTCAGCTAGAGGCTTTTCTCGGCAGCCTGGCCACCACGTCACTTCCGTCGCCTCAGCGGCGACTCGCGCCGTCCGTTGGTGTGTCCTGGAGTCCGGATTTCCCTGGACTCCCACCGCTAGACCGCGACTGCCCCTGTCCATTCGGGCAGCTGACCTTGCCTGCTGCGTCCCCCCGTCGCCGATGTGTCACGGGCGCAGGACTGTCTACCTGCTCTCCATCGCCTACGCTGCTACCAGCCTCGGCTTAGGTCCCGGCTGACCCTGGGTCGATTGCCGTTGCCCAGGAACCCTTAGGCTTCCGGTGTGGTGGGTTCTCACCACCATTCTCGCTACTCATTCCGACATTCGCGCTTCGGTTCGCTCCAGGTGGCTTCCCAGTCACCCTTCTCCGCTATTCCCGAACGCTCCCCTACCACTGTTGAGGCTGCTCACCTCAGACAATCCGCAGCTTCGGTGCACGACTTGAGCCCCGTGTTATTGTCGGCGCAGGAACACTCGACCAGTGAGCTGTTACGCACTCTTTCAAGGATGGCTGCTTCTAAGCCAACCTCCTGGCTGTCTGGGCATTCCCACTACCTTTCCCACTCAGTCGTGACTTGGGGACCTTAGCTGGCGGTCTGGGTTGTTTCCCTCTCGGCGACGAAGGTTAGCCCCCGCCGCCTCACTCGTGCGCGCCTTATCTGGGCATTCGCAGTTTGGTTGAGTTTGGTAACCTGCAATAGGCCCCTAGCCCATCCAGCGCTCTACCTCCCAGACAGTCTTCTCCGCACGGCTGCACCTACATGCATTTCGGGGAGAACCAGCTATCTCCGGGTTCGATTAGCATTTCACCCCTATCCACACGTCATCCCCCAGTTTTGCAACACTGGTGGGTTCGGGCCTCGACGAGGTCTTACCCCCGCTTCACCCTGCGCATGGATAGCTCACCCGGTTTCGGGTCTGGTGACGGCAACTCCTCAGCGTTTACGCCCTCTTCAGACTCGCTTTCGCTCCGGCTCCACGGCTTTACCGCCGCTTAACCTGCCCGGGCCGCGGCCGTAGCCAGGCACGTCGCTGCCGCCATCAACTCGTCGGATCATTCTACAAAAGGCACGCCGTTAGACTCCACACATGCGGTAAACCGCGCGCGCGGCACGTCCTCCGACTGCTTGTAGGCGTTGGGTTTCAGAGTCTCTTTCATCCCCCTCTCGGGGTGCTTTTCACCTTTCCCTCACGGTACTCGTTCCCTATCGGTGGCCAGGGAGTACTTAGCCTTGGAGGGTGGTCCCCCCTGCTTCCCACAGGATTTCCCGTGTCCCGTGGTACTCAGGCTGCTTACCTCGCTCCCAGTGCGCTCCGTCGGGTACAGGGCTCTCACCTTCTGCGGCGCCCGTTCCCACAAGCTTCCCCTAACAAGCACACTGTCTCTCAAAAAGCGCCTCCCCCGGTTGCCCGGACAAGGACGATAAGCGCCTACAACCCCGCACACCGCCCGAAAGCGGTCTGTCGGTTTGGGCTGGTCCCGTTTCGCTCGCCGCTACTCCGGGAGTCTCCGTTGATTTCCTCTCCTCACGGTACTGAGATGTTTCAGTTCCCGCGGTTCCCACCGCACAGCCTATTTCATTCAGCTGTGGGCCTCGTCTCATGACAGACGAGAGGTTGCCCCATTCGGGTTCGGATGGCTCTTCGCTCGCTTGCAGCTCCCCATCCACGTTTCGCCGCTCTCCGCGCCCTTCTTCGGCTCCTGGCCCCTAGGCATCCACCCAACGCCCTGCTTCGCTTGGCA
>CAWIYP010000021.1:0-58765 GCA_963840335.1 uncultured Chloroflexia bacterium | reverse complement strand
ACGCTGGTCAACTCCAGCGCGCCCTCCGCCACGACCGCATCCGCAGTGCGCGGTTGGCGCTGGGTATCCACCCGCCCCATCAGCAGCAGAAAGACCGCTGAGACCAGAAAGGTGAGGGCGTCGAACGCGAAGGCGCCTGGTGGTGTACCACACTGATCACCACTGCGCCAATCGCCGGGCCGACGAGCGTGCTAACACTGCGGCTAAAGCTGGTAAGCGCATTGGCCGAAGGAAGATCCTCCACCGGGACAAGCTCTGGCGGAATGGACTGATACGCCGGGCGAAAGAACGCCTCAGCCAGCCCAAAGGACGCCGCCAGCGCGGAGCAGATGCCAGTAGGCCAGATGATGCGAGAAGCCCAGCGCCGCGACGATTATCGTCACGACCGCGCGCCCGCCATCGGACCAGAGCATCGTCAGCCGTCGCGGCAGTCGGTCGGCCACGCGACCCGCCCACCAGCATGAACAGCACCAGCGGCACAGACTCCGCCACCAGCGCAAAGCCCATCGCCGTCCCTGAGCCTGTGAGAACCAGCACCTGCCAGGCCAGCGCTGTATAGAATGCTCCATCGCCCACCGCCGAGATGGTCTGCCCACCCCAGAGCAGCGCAAATCGCCGTGAGCGCAGCGCCCGCGCAAACCGCATCCGCCGCATCAGCGCAAAGTCGCCATGCCGTATGTCGCCCTTCCGTCGTCTACCCTACACACACCGCGCAAGCGCTACTACTATACATGAGCCTAGCGAGAGACAAGCGGCGCGACGGTGGAGAGCAGGGGCGGGTAATGATGTATTAGAAATCATCGCGGCGCCGTCCCGCACGGTGTTTGCCTTCATTTCTATATGTGACGCATCTAACTTGACCAACCTTGGGTAGCGTGCGATACAATGCTGGTAGGGCTGGCGTGTGCTAGCTAATGAGGGGCATGTAGTAGCGGGAGTAGTGTCTGGCCAGTCTTGCCATACGCGATTGGCGCGCATGGTATTCATTGCGGCTGCATACATCCGCGCGCTACCAAGGCAGGACTTCTATGTTTAGCGCTTCCGCCTTCATCCCATCCACCACACAGCATGAGATTGCCACGATCCTCCTGATCGAGGATAATGCGCTCAGCATCCACTTGACCGAGAAACAACTCAAATCGGCCAAGTATAACGTCCTCACCGCCACCTCACTCGCAGAAGGCTGGCAGATCATTCAGAAGGGCGGCATTCAGCTCGTCGTCTCCGACCTCATCTTTGGCAACAGCAGCGCTGAAGCGTTCGCCCTCCTCCGCCACATGCGCGCGACCCCAGCCACTGCCCAGATCCCTATCATCATCAGCTCTGGCGAGCGACGCCGCGAGATCATCCAGAAGGCGATGGACGCGGGCGCCACCCACTACCTCGCCAAACCCTATCCGCCGCAGGATCTGATCGCCCAGGTCAGGCAATGCCTCGAAGGAAATAAGGCTTAAACAGGGCAAATTGACGAAAATCAGCGCACATTCTGGCAACTTGGATTCCACAAAAACCGCTATCCATGCTATGCTAGATTGAGCATCCGCATGCGCGGCGATTCGCTTGACTCCAACATGTCGGCGACCACTTCGCGGCGCGTGGAACAAGTGGCGGTGAGTGACGCGCGCAATCGGCGCATGGCAATGGGAGAGGGCAGAGACAACGATGACAGACGTGCGAGTCAGCACGCGCGACGTGCAGCAATTCGGCGGCGATGCGCTGGCAGTCGGCGTATTCTCGGATGACACCACATTGCAAGGCCCAGCGGCGGCGCTGGATGAGGCGCTGGCGGGCGTCATCGCCGAGCTGTTGGCCAGCGGCGAGATCACCGGCGCGGCGGATGAAGTGACGCTGGTGCACACCCTCGGCAAGATCGAGCCGACGCGCGTCGCCATCGTCGGCCTGGGCGCCCGGAGCAAGTTCACGGTTGATCGCGTGCGGCGCTGCGCCTCGCTGGCCAGCCGCACCCTGCGCGCGGCGGGAGCGCGTCACGTCGGGCTGGCGCTGGCCTGGGCGGAATCGGGCGTCAACATCGCCTCCGCCGGACGCGCCGCCACCGAAGGCGCGCTGCTCGGCCTCTACGAGTTCACCCAGTACAAAGCGCCGCGCGAAAACAAGCCGCGCAAGGCTATCGAGACCATCACCATCCTCGGCAGAGGACGCGAGCCCGCGCTGCGCTCAGCGGTGCAGCGGGGACGCATCCTCGCGGAATCCGCCAACTTCGCCCGCGACCTGGGCAACGAGCCACCCAACACCCTCACCCCCACTGAGTTTGGCGAGCGCGCCCGCGCGATGGCCGCTGAAGTCGGACTGGCCTGCGAGGTCTATGGCAAGGACTGGATGCGCGAGCAGCAGATGGGCGCCTTGCTCGGCGTGAATCAGGGCAGCGTCGAGGAGCCGCGCTTCATCGTGCTGCGCTACAACGGCGGCCCGAAGAACGCGCGGGCGCTGGCGCTGGTCGGCAAGGGCATCACCTTCGACTCTGGCGGCCTCTCGCTCAAGACGCATGAGGGCATGGTTGATATGAAGACGGACATGTGCGGCGGCGCGGCGGTGATCGGCGCGATGCGCGCGCTGGCGCTGCTCAAGCCCAGCGTGAATGTCATCGGCATCGTCCCCACCACCGAAAATATGCCCAGCGGCTCGGCGTTCCGCCCGGGCGACATCCTGCGCGCGTCGAATGGCAAGACCATCGAGATCAACAACACCGACGCCGAGGGGCGGCTCATCCTCGCCGACGCGCTGAGCTACGCCGTCAAGCAGGGCTACAGCCCGATCATTGACGCCGCGACCCTCACCGGCGCCATCGGCATCGCACTGGGCGCGCACCGCGCGGGCCTCTTCAGCAACAACGAGGATTTGCAGCACGCCATCGAGCAGGCGGCGGTGGCCTCTGGCGAGCGCGTCTGGGCGATGCCGATGGATGAGGAGTACGAGCGCCTCATCCGCAGCGACATCGCCGACATGAAGCAGACCGGTGGCCGCCTGGGCGGCTCGATTGTCGCCGCGAAGGTGCTGAACGAGTTCGTCGGCGGGACACCCTGGGCGCACCTCGACATCGCCTATACCGCCGTGCGCAGCGCGCGTGACGCGGAGGGCGAGGCGGGGGCCACCGGCTATGGCGTGCGGCTCTTCACGGAGCTTGTCACGCAAGCGGCGCCGCGCAAGAACGACTGACAGATGAAAGGGCTTTAGCCCGCCGCAAGCCGCCGTCCCTTGAGGGCGCGCGGATAGGCGCTCGTGGCTTTAGCCAGAAGTCCGCTCGTCTTACCGTGTATCCTATCCTATGATAGAATGAATACATGGAAGATACAGAGAGACGTGAGCGGCGCATCTCGATACGTTTCCCGCTGGACGTGGTGGCCGTGATACGCACGCTCGCCAAGCAGCATGAACGCTCGTTCAACGGGGAAGTGATTTGGGCCTTACGCGCGTATGCCGAGCGGCATACGCGTGAGAAGGACGACGTGTAGTCATGCCAGAGCGCGTGCGCAAAGCCTACAAGTACAAGCTCAAGCCGACGCCTGGACAGGAGCGCCAGCTTGAGGATGTCTTGTGGCGGTGTCGCACGCTCTACAACACGGCGCTTGAAGCAGCGCATCACCGCCTACCGCCGCTGTGGGGTGACGCTCACCGCTATCAGCAGCAAGCGGAACTGAAAGACCTGCGCGCCGACCTGCCTGAGTACGCGGCGATTCATAGTCATGTCTTGCAGGATGTGCTGGCGCGGCTGGACAAGACCTATCAGGCGTTCTTTCGCCGCGTGAAGGCGGGACAGACACCTGGCTTCCCACGCTTTCAGGGGCGCACTCGCTACCACTCCTTCACCTACAAGGAATATGGCAACGGCGCGCGGCTCGATAACGGCTTCCTCGTTCTCTCGAAGATTGGGCCGTGTCGCCGTCCGCTGGAGCCGCCCGCTGGAAGGCACACCCAAAACCGTCACGATCTCCCATGAGGCGGACGGCTGGTACGCCATCCTCTCCTGCGCCGACGTGCCAGCCCAGCCCTTGCCGCCCACCGGACGCGAGACGGGCATCGACGTGGGCTTGAAGGTGTTCCTCATCACCGCCGATGGAGAAGTGGTTGAGAACCCGCGTGTGCATCGGCGGGGCGAGAAGAAGCTGAAGAAGGCGCAGCGTCGTGTCTCCCGGCGCAAGAAGGGCAGCAAGCGACGCGGCAAAGCGGTGGGCCTACTGGGGAAGGCGCATCAGACGGTGAAGCGCCAGCGCGCCGACTTCCACCACAAGACCGCGCTGCATCTCTGCGCCAGTACGACACGATCTATCTCGAAGAATTGCGGGTCGCCAACCTGGTACGGAATCATCACCTCGCCAAGTCCATCAGTGACGCGGGCTGGGCGGCGTTCCGTGCCATCCTCGAAGCCAAGGCAGCATGCGCCGGGCGTCGGGTTGTAGCCGTGCCACCAGCCTACACCTCGCAGGACTGTAGCGGCTGTGGGGAACGCGTGCCCAAAGTCTGAGCGTGCGCACCCATGTCTGCACATCCTGCGGCCTCGTCCTCGACAGAGACGAGAACGCGGCCAGAAACATCCAATGGGCCGGGCAGGCCCTTCGGGGACTCGTGGCGGTAGCCTGCGGGGGTGAACCGAGAATCCGTCGGGCTTTAGCCCGTGCGGAGTGTCAACTTTACGGCAGAAATAGTGAGGCGGACACAGTACCCGCAACGGTAAAATCAGACAGTGGCAGGGCAGTCGTCACCAGACGCCTGATGACGGCGCCCGGCCATTGCGCGCGGATGGCAATGTCCGGGAAGATGCGCACCCAGGCGGGACAGCATCGTGGTCGTCAGCGCGCAGATCATTGCTCGCCCGCAGTTACGATTTGGACACATCGCGCGGGACAGTGTATGGAGGTTTCATGCGCATTCTGATGCTGGGAGGCACCGTCTTCCTGGGGCGTCATCTCGTCGAAGCCGCGCTCGCGCAAGGCCATGAGATCACCCTGTTCACGCGGGGTCACAGCAATCCCGACCTTTTCCTGGAGGTAGAACGCCTGCATGGCGATCGAATGGATGGAGACGCGGGTCTCGCGCTGCTCAGGCAGCGGCAGTGGGATGTCGTCATCGACACCAGCGGGTACCTGCCGCGCATTGTTCGGGCTTCGGCGCAGGCGCTCGCCGACTCAGTAGGGGTATACGCTTTTATCTCCTCGATTTCCGTCTATGCCTCGACGAGCCAGCCGAATCAGGATGAATCAGCGCCCGTCGGCATACTCGCAGACCCCTCTGTCGAGGACGTGACGGGTGAAACGTATGGCCCACTGAAGGCGCTATGCGAGCAGGCTGTGGAAGCAGCGCGCCGGGCATGCGCTCATCATACGGCCTGGTTTGATCGTTGGGCCGCACGATCCAACCGATCGCTTCACCTACTGGCCGCACCGCGTGGCGCATGGTGGAGAGATAGTGGCGCCGGGTGATCCTTCCACCCCTGTCCAGTTCATTGACGCGCGTGATCTTGCCGCATGGATTCTGCGCATGGTGGAGCGCGGTGAAACAGGCGTCTACAACGCGACCGGGCCGAACGAACCAATCACGATGGGGGACATGCTGGATACGTGCCGCGTCGTCTCTGGCGCGGATGCGCATATCACCTGGATTGAAGATCAGTTCATCCTTGACGCTGGCATAGCGCCCTGGACAGAAATGCCGCTCTGGATTCCATCGAGCGACCCTGATGCCCCAGGCTTCTCGGCGATTGACTGCCGACGCGCTCAGGCTGCCGGACTCACGACACGCCCCCTGGCCGACACGGTGCGGGCAACGCTCGATTGGGCCGCGACACGGCCAGCCGATCATCACTGGCGCGCGGGCATCACCTCAGCGCGTGAGGCGGAACTGCTGGCGTCCTGGCTTCAACGGCGCCAGGAGCCAGTCCAGTAGTATCGGCTGGCGAGTAAACTCGCGCCTGAAGGGCGTTCCGCCGCGAGGTCCGCCGACGCGGACCCAGGATCCGAACCCGACGTCGAGACGATGCGTCTTGCCCATCGGCGACGCCCCGCCGCCTACCCAGCCCGCGTCGACCGGGCTTCGCTGGCCCAAAACGCCATCAGGCGCCAGTTTGCTCAGCCCGTTTGTTGATGAACCTTCACACCTTTCGCGCTGGCGGCTGCATGGCCTGGCGCCGTACACTGCTATGGTGGCGTCATTCGAGTGGAGGAGCGCGACCAGATGCGCGTGCGGATACGATATTTCGCGTCACTGCGCGAGGCGGTGGGCGTCAACGAGGAGGACATCGAGCTTCCCGATGGCGCCACCGTCGCGCAGGCGCGCGCGTTGCTCGCCGAGCGGCGCCCCGCGCTGGCGGCGCTGCTGCCTGCCTGCGCGGCGGCGGTGGATCGCGCCTATGCCCTGGCCGAGACGCCCCTGCGCGGGGGCGCCGAACTGGCCTTCATTCCACCGCTAGGGGGAGGCTGAGCGTGTCAGACGAAACGACCCAGGCGCTACCCACGCCGATCATCCGCATCACGCGCGATCCGCTCGACGGCGACGCTATTCGCGCGTTGGAGCGCGCCGTGACGACCGATGGCGCGGGCGGCGTCGTGACCTTCACGGGCGTCGTGCGCGACAATGCGCGCGGCAAGCGTGTCCGCGCGCTGGAGTACGACGCCTATCCAGAGATGGCCGAGAGCGAGCTGGCGCGTATCGCCGATGCGGTGCGCCAGCGCTGGCCAGAGTGCGGCGTGGCGCTAGTTCACCGCATCGGGCGGATGGAGATAGGCGAGTGCAGTGTCGCCGTCGTCGTCGCCTGCCCCCACCGCGCCGAGGCCTTCGAGGCTTGCCGCTACGCCATAGATACCCTCAAGGCCACCGTGCCCATCTGGAAGAAAGAACTCTACGAGGACGGCGAGGAATGGGTCGAGGGCTAATCCCCACCCCATGCCTCTTACGACAAAGATGACCCGGCGCATAGCCCAGACAGCGATGAGAGCGGAGCGGAACGCATGAAATTCGGTGTGGTTGTCTTTCCCGGCACCTGGAGCGACAAAGATAGCCTGCGGGCGCTGGGGCCAGTCATGGGCCAGGAAGCCGTCAGCATCTGGCATCAGGATACCGATCTGCAGGGCTGCGACGCGATCATCCTGCCGGGCGGCTTCTCCTATGGCGACTACCTGCGCGCCGGAGCCATCGCGCGATTCGCTCCGGTGATGGGCGCGATCAAGTCCTTCACCGAGCGCGGCGGGCTGGCGCTGGGCATCTGCAATGGCTTCCAGATTCTGCTGGAGGCGGGGCTGTTGCCGGGCGCGATGCTGCGCAACGAGAGCCTGGAGTTCCGCTGCCAGTGGACGAACCTGCGCGTCGAGAACACCGCGACGCCCTTCACCCGCCTGATGCGCCCCGGCCAGGTCATCCGCGTGCCGATCTCGCATGGCGAGGGCAACTACTACGCCGATGACGCGATGCTCGACGCGCTGGAGGCCAGCAACGGCGTGCTCTTCCGCTACAGCGAGCCGAACGGCGACATCACCGACGCCGCCAACCCGAATGGCTCGCGCCGCAACATCGCGGGCATCGTCAACGCCGCGCGCACCGTCGCGGGCATGATGCCGCATCCGGAGCGCTGCGCGGAGTCGCTGGTGGGCGGCGAAGATGGCCAATTGATCTTCGGCTCAATGCTCGCCGCGCTTGCCGAGCGCCAGCCCGCGACGCGCTAGCCCACGCCACGCGGGCCAGAGACAGGGAGCAGCCAGCCATGACCCCACAGGATCCACGCTTCGCCCAGGCGGTGGAGATCACCACGGCGACCTATGACCAGGCGGCGCGTGACTACGGCGACCGCAACGAGAAAGCTGGCCCCTTCTGGGCTGAGCGCCTGGAGCAGTTCCTCGCGCTGCTGGCCGAGGCGGAGGAGCGGCGCCCATCCCGGAGCTGGGCCGCCCCGGCGATGACATCACGCTCGAAGACTACCTGAACTTCATCCCCCTGCTGGACGCTGGCTGCGGGCCGGGGCGCGACGCCCGCGCCTTCGCCGCCACCGGGCTGCCCGTGCTGGGCGTGGACATCTCGCAGGGGATGCTCGATGAGGCGGGCGAGCGCACCGCGCGGCGCTTGTCGGTCGGCGCGATCCGCTACGCGCTAATGGATCTGCGGCGCCTCGACCTGCCCGACGCGAGTTGCCGGGGTGTCTGGTGTTCCGCCTCGCTGCTGCACCTGCCAAAGCGTGTGGCCCCACGCGCGATGGCCGAACTGGCGCGCGTCGCCCGCCCTGGCGCGCCTGTCGCGCTCTTCCTGAAGGATCGCCAGCCAGAGGAGGAGGCCGAGCGGTACGAGCCGTACCCCACCGACGCCGCTCCAGGCGCGCGCCGTTTCTACGCCTACTACACGCCCGACGAGGCCCGCACGCTGGTAGCTGACGCCGGGCTGGAGGTTCTGGAGGTTCATGTCTCCGAGCATCTCGACCATGTTGGTGAGCATGGCTGGGTCTGTGTCATCGCCCGCAAGCCAGAGTCGCACTAGACCCAGGGTACTGTCGCACTGCCAGCGTTTGCAGACACTTGATATACTGGCGTCGTACATTTCACCGACGCCCGCGTGAGTAGACGCGGATGGAAGATATCCCCTACACTGCGGCGCCACGCGCTGAGCGCCAGGAAGAGGGCAAAGGAGGAAGCGTGACGTACCCACGAAGCCGCGAGGGCGCCGCGCCGATGACAATGCCACTGGAAGATGTGGCGCTCTCGGAAAAAGTTAGCGTCTTCCACGCGCCGCGCGCAGGCGATCTGGCGCTCCTCGGCGTGCTCGCCGCCGTGCTGCTGGGCAACGGCGCATGGCTATGGCGGCAGATGGGCGTGAATAGCGAGGCGGGGCGCGCGGTCTTCTTTGGCATGCTGCTGCTCTGTATTTACTGGGCGGCGCTGGTCTATATTTTCAAGCTCTCGCTTGCCGTCTGTGTCGGCCCGCGTGGCATCAGCGTCGTGCGTGGCCCGTGGAGTGTGGAGATTCGCTGGAGCGAGCTGACCCGCCTGATGGAGCGCATGCAGGCGCTCGACGGGCGGCGCTATCGCTGGGTCGTCGCTATCGCCCGCGACGGACGGCGCATCAGCGTGCGTGAAGACGCCATCGGCGATTACGCGCGCTTCCGGCGCGAAGCGTACGAGCGCTACAGACTCTGGCGTGACCATGGTGGTACCTGGGGAGCGACCGGTAGCGGCCCCTTCACCGCAGCCGAGATGGTGCGCGATGAAGCCCGCTGGTGGGCATTCGCCGCCGTGATGCTAGCGCTGCCGGGTGTCTACTTCGCGCTGCTACTGCCTGAGACGAATCCACTGGGCTATGCGCTGGTGGTGGTCGCGCTGTTCTGCCTGGTAGCGCTCACGCTGGCGTTTCTGCAACGGCGGAGCTACACCATCGACCAGCGCGCCGTCGTGTCCCGCTCGCTGCTGAAGCGTTCACGTCTCACCTGGGGCGAGGTCACGAAGGTCGAGCGCACGCGCCATCCCGTCGGCGGGATCATCCTCTTCGGCGTCGCGCTGGGGCGGCTGGCGCTACGGCTAGCCGCGCGAGGAGATACGGGCATTCGCAGCTTCGCGTGGTCGCCGCGTGTGCCGGAATACCTCACCCTGCGCGGCGGCGGGCGCCAGGCTCGCATCCGTCTGCATCGCCTGAATCAGCCGGATGAGCTATTGGCCTGGGTGGAGTTCTACGATCAGGTGCGCGGCGCGGCGAGTGGCCAGCGCCAGCGCCCACAGCCTGCGCCAACCTCCGGCCCGATCTCACGTCCACAGCCTGCGCCAACCTCCGGCCCGATCTCGCGTCCGGTCAGCGCCAGCGAGACCTTCACGCCCGACATGTCCGCGCCATCTGGCCCGCTCGATCCGTGGGGCAGTAGACGCCAGGGCGAGCCGGACGCAGCCTCGCAGCCGCTCACCGCGCCCTCAGCCGCGCGCTACTTCACCAAGCCCAACCTGCCAGACCTCGATAGCGACCCGCGCGACCAGCAGATGTACACCGACGATGTGCGCTTTGTTGATCCAGACAACCCCAGCGCGTCTAGTGTGCAGGCATTTGGCGAGAGCGCGGAAGATGCCTGGCTGCGCGAGACCAGCGCGTTGAATCGCGTTGCTAGCGATGGCGCTAGTGGCGTTGATGGTGAGGGCATGGACACCACAAGCGCGCATGCCACGGAGCGCGTGGAGTACACGCCACCGCCTGCGCCGCCCGCGCCGGAGCCACAGACGCCCTGGCGCTACCAGGCGGAACGGCCACAGACACAGGGGCCGCGCCACAATTCCTGGCCTGCGGAGCCTGCGCCAGCCCCGATGCCAGCGCCCGATGCCAGCGCCAATCACACCGCAGCGCCCTCTGGAGGACGCCGTGTGGGGCGCCGATGACGCGACGCGCGATGACGCGACGCGCGACGACGACACGCAATGGGACGATGACGAGCCAGCGACCGCCGAGATGGAGGCGCCCGAACCCTGGCGCGACGCGAACTGGCAGCGACCGCCGCTGCCGCGCTTCGGGCCGAAACGCGACGAGACGCCTGACCGGTAGCGCAGTGGTTCTCACCCACAAGACAAGCGGGCTGCAACAAATCTTCCGTGAAGTACGTAGTTGGATGTAGAAAGTCCCTGCTCAGCCAGGCTTGAGCAGGGCGCCTGGATTAGCAGTATCACCGTTCGCTAGTTCAGATTCAGAGAGGAAGCGCTGCGATGGCAACCAGCACCCAACAAACCACGAGCGCCGGCGATTCAAGCGGCGGATCGAAAATCAACGCATTCCAGGCGTTCGCGCATCTTCCGCGCACGCTCAAAGTCGCTGGCGCGGTCATGCGCGACTCGCGGGTTCAGTTCCTTCCCAAAGCGCTTTTCATTGGCAGCATCGTCTTCGTTCTGGCCGCGCTGATCACACCGGAGGCGCTTGCTGAGTTTGTCGCCGTTATACCGGGCCTGGGCGACCTTTTGGCGCTGGGCTTCCTGCCAGTGGATGGCGCGATTGACTGGATGGCGCTGGGCCTGCTCGCGCTAAATCTGATGAAGATGTTCCCTCAGGAAATCGTGAACGAACACTTCGACAACATCGTGGCCAAGAGCAAGCCTACTGGCCCCATCGTCGAGGCTGATCCCGTCAGGTAACAGCGACACGTCGCTGGGGAAGCTCTCGTACAGAGCGGTTGTGTGAAGTCGTTCATCCTAGAGGAAATGTTGTGCATCATAGCATGCGGGCGGTATTGCGCTGGCCGCTGGCGGCGCTCTGTCTGGCGCTGTTTGGCGCCCTGCTCGCTGGATGCTCCATCCACCCCGGCGGCGCGCAGATCGCCTATCTGCGCGGCGATCAACTCTGGGTCGCCAATCCTGATGGCTCCAACCCGCGAGAGATTGCGCCGCACAACGTCCGTGGCTATTCCTGGTCTCCCGACCACCACGAACTCGTCTTCCGCTATGGCGCAGCCACGCCCACGCTGCCCGCTGGCGCGACCTGGGCCGAGCGCGAAAGCATCTCCGAGCTGGCCGTCGTCAGCATCAGCGGCGGCACGCCCACGCAAATCAGCGCCAGCGCGCAAGGCCAATTCCGCAGCGACGCCTGGTGGAATCCTCAAGGGAATCGCCTGCTGTACCGCGAATACCTGCCCAACGCGAGCAGCGTCTCCACCATCTATATCCAGTCGCAGAACGATCAGCCCGTGGGCATCGCGACCAAGGTCGTGCTGGGGGCGGCGACCCTGCCCACCCTCTCGCCCGATGGCGCGCGGGTCGCGGTGATTGATCCGACGGGCGCTGTGCGCGTGGGCGCGGCCTCGCAGGTGGGCGCCGTCGTGGCGAGTGACGCGCTGATCAGCCTGCCAGGCAACGGTATGCCCGCGCGCCTGCTCTGGCAGCCCGGCCACGATGCGCTGCTCTACCCCTCGGCGGGCGCGAATGGCGCCGTCACGCTGACACTGCTCGACCTGGCGAGCCATGCGACCCACACGATTACCAGCGTCAGTGGCCTGCGCGACGCCGCCTTCTCGCCCAATGGTTCGCAGCTACTGCTGGCCACGCCGACGGGCTATCTCGTCTGGCCAATGACCGGGCAGACGCCGCTCGCGACCATCGCCGAGAGCGACCCGTTCGCCCAGGCCTACTGGTCGCCCGATGGCCGCTGGCTGCTGCTCGAAGACACCACTGGCGCGCGGCTCATCCGCACGAGTGACTGGAGCGTGCAGGGAACGCTCACCTACACCACCCCGCTCACGGCGCCCACGGATACGCCGCGGTGGCGCCCCGCCGCCACCAGCCCATGGAGCGGCGATAGCTCCGCCTTCACCTTCGCCAGCGCCGCTGCGACCTGGCAGGGGAAGGCCCTCGCCGCGCCCCACAACGCGCCAGCGGGCCTCTATGTCGAGCAGGTCACGCATGACGCGGCCAGCGGCCAACCAACGCTCATCGCCAGCGGAACCATCAGCGCGCCCGCCTGGAGCTGCCCCGACCCCTCCACCACGCTGCTGATGGCAGCGGCGTAGCAGGCAACTACTCCTCCGCTGGCAGCATGGGGATCTTCACGCCGCGCTCGCGGGCGACCTTGATCGCCTCGGGATAGCCCGCGTCGGCGTGGCGGAGTACACCCATGCCGGGGTCAGTTGGTCAGCACGCGCGAGAGCTTCGCCGCCGCCTCGTCGGTGCCATCGGCCACGATGACGACGCCCGCGTGCAGCGAATAGCCGATGCCCACGCCGCCGCCGTGGTGGTACGAGACCCACGACGCGCCGCCCGCCGTGCTCACCAGCGCATTCAGGATCGGCCAGTCGGCGATGGCGTCGGAGCCATCGCGCATGGCCTCCGTCTCGCGGTAGGGCGACGCGACTGAGCCAGCGTCGAGATGGTCGCGGCCAATGACGATGGGCGCCTTCACCTCGCCGCGCCGCACCAGCTCGTTGAAGGCCAGTCCCGCCTTGTCGCGCTCGCCATAGCCCAGCCAGCAGATGCGCGCCGGCAGCCCCTGGAACTGGATACGCTCCTGCGCCATATGAATCCAGCGGGCGAGTGAGGCGTTTTCGGGGAAAAGCCGCAGCAACTCCTCGTCGGTGCGGTGGATGTCCTCCGGGTCGCCGGAGAGCGCCACCCAGCGGAACGGCCCCTTGCCTTCGCAGAAGAGCGGGCGAATGAAGGCCGGGACGAAGCCGGGGAAGTGCAGCGCATCCTCCACGCCCGCGCGCAACGCCTGCCCGCGCAGGTTATTGCCGTAGTCGAAGACCACCGCGCCCATCTCATCGAAATCGAGCATCGCGTGGACATGCTCGGCCATCGAGGCGAGCGAGCGCCGCTCGTACTCCGCCGGATCGCCCTCGCGCAGCGCCGCCGCCTGCTCCAGCGACAGCCCGGCGGGGACGTAGCCGTTGAGCGCGTCGTGGGCGGAGGTCTGGTCGGTCACGAGGTCCATGTGGACGCCGCGCCGCACGATTTCGGGGAAGACCTCGGCGGCGTTGCCCACCAGTCCGATGATGCGCCCGACGCCCTGCGCCTTGTACTCCTCAGCGCGGCGCAACGCCTCGTCCAGATCAGGCGCCATCTCATCGAGATAGCCCGTCTCGAGGCGCCGCTGGATGCGCTGCGGGTCCACCTCGACGCAGATCGAGACGCCCTCGTTCATCGTGACGGCCAGCGGCTGCGCGCCGCCCATGCCGCCCAGCCCCGCCGTCAGCGTGACCGTCCCCTTCAGCGTGCCGCCGAACCGCTGGCGCGCGGCCTCGGCGAACGTCTCATACGTTCCCTGCACGATGCCCTGCGAGCCGATGTAGATCCACGAGCCAGCGGTCATCTGGCCGTACATCGTCAGGCCCAGCGCCTCCAGTCGCCGAAATTCGTCCCAGTTGGCCCAGTGCGGCACGAGGTTGCTGTTGGCGATCAGGACACGCGGCGCGCCGGCGATGTGTCCGCAGGATGCCCACCGGCTTGCCCGACTGCACCAGCAGCGTCTCGTCGCCCTCCAGCGCCCGCAGCGAGGCCACGATGGCGTCGAAGCGCTTCCCAGTTGCGCGCCGCCTTGCCAGAGCCACCGTAGACCACCAGATCGTCTGGCTTGCTCGGCGACATCGGGGTCGAGGTTGTTCATCAGCATCCGCAGCGCCGCTTCCTGCTGCCAGCCCTTGCAGGATAGCTCAGTCCCGCGTGGCGCCCGCACGGGTCGCGGCCCGCTCACGCTCGCCACCTTCGCTTCAGCGGCGCCATCGCCACCATCTTGCCGCGTCATCGCGCGCCCTCCTCTATTGGGTATCGTCTGGCGTCAGGTATCGTCTGGATTATTCGCGGCTGTGCGCCCTGCCAGTCAGAGCGTCAGCGCCATCAAGTCTTCGTCAAAGTAGCTGCCATCGTCCTGCCTCAGCGCATGCGGGGCTGTCCCGAAGACGGTGAATCCCAGGCTCAGATAGAGCGCGCGGGCGGCGGCGTTGGTAGTGACGACATCGAGGGTCAGCATCTCCAGCCCCTCGCGTCTCCGCGCCCGCGCAATCGCCTCGTCCATCAGCGCCCGCCCGATACCCTGGCCGCGAGCCTCCGACGCGACATACATCTGGAAGATTTTGGCGATGTGGCGGTTCTTACGCCCTGTCTCGCGAACACAGGCGACGATGCCGACCAATGGGTCATCCACAAACGCGCCCAGGATGAAATCGTCCATCGTCGCCATCTCGCGCAGACGCGCGGCCACCAGCTCCAGCGGTCGCTCTTTCGACTCCTCATAGGTCGAGCCAAAGGCTTCCGGCTCCTCGCGCAGCGCCCGCAGCCGGAGCGTCCAATAGGTCTTGACGTCGTCCTCGGTCAATGCGCGTATCTCCACAGCGCCTTACTCCCTTCTGGCAAGCGATCACGGCTCCTGCCGCATGATAGCCCGCTGGAGCGCAACGCGGCAAGCGCGCTATCCCACCCTAGTCCCCCCAACACAACAAACGACGCGGGCTGGGCGTCCCAGAGGGAACCCAGCCCGCGTCGCGTGTGGCCAGCGCTAGTTCTGCGGCAGGCCCAGGCCGCTGTCGGGGATGCCTGGTGCGGTCGCGCCGAAGCCGCCGTTGGCTGTGGCGTCTCCGGCCGCCGCTGGCTGCGTGTCGGGCAGCGTCTCGGCGCCCGCCGTCGGCGCGACCTCGGCCAGACTCACACCCGTCTCGACGAGAATCTGCGCAAGCTGCTTCGCGTCGAGCGTCTCGTGGCGGCGTAGCTCCGTCGCGATCCGCTCCAGGGTCGCGCGGTGGTCGGAGAGCATCGTCCGCACCTGTTTGTAGGCGCTTTCGACCAGGATGTGCGTCTCCTCGTCGATCAGAGCCGCCGTCGCGTCGCTGTAGTCACGCTGGCCCATGTCGCCGCCCGCGCCGAAAGGGCTGGGGCGGTCGCTGAAGGAGACGAGACCGACGCGCTCGCTCATGCCCCAGCGGGCGACCATGTTGCGTGCGATGGCCGTGACCTGCTGGAGGTCATTCTCCGCGCCGGTGGTGATGCTGCCGATTATCACGTCCTCCGCCGCGCGCCCGCCGAGCGCCGTCATAATGCGCCCGAAGAGGTACGTCTTGGAGTAGTTGTAGCGGTCGTCGAGGGGGGTGTATTGCGTCACACCCAGCGCCTGTCCGCGCGGCACGATTGTCACCTTGGTCACCGGATCGGAGTGCGGCGTCAGCAGACCCACTAGCGCGTGACCGCCCTCATGCACTGCGACGATGCGCAGGTCTTCCTCCGTGAGCACCAGCGGCCGCTCGGCGCCAAGCTGGATGCGATCCAGCGCGTCGAAGAAGCAGCGCATGTTCACGCGGTCGAGGTTCCGGCGGGCGGCGAGCAGCGCGGACTCGTTGACGAGGTTCGCCAGGTCAGCGCCGACCATGCCAGTCGTCGAGCGGGCGAGTGTCTGCATGTCCACATCAGAGGCCAGCGGCACACCGCGCGCGTGGATGTTGAGGATCGCCTGGCGACCCTTCCAGTCGGGGCGGTCCACCGTCACGCGGCGGTCGAAGCGGCCCGGACGCAGCAGCGCCAGATCGAGGTTGTCGGGGCGGTTGGTCGCCGCGATCACGACGACGGCCTGGCGCGAGTCGAAGCCATCCATCTCGACGAGGAGCTGGTTCAGCGTCTGCTCGCGCTCGTCGTTGGTGGTCAGGCTGGTGCCGCGCTGGCGGCCCACGGCGTCAATCTCATCGATGAAGATGATGCTTGGCGCCGCCTTCTTGGCCTGGTCGAAGAGGTCGCGGACACGACTCGCGCCAACGCCCACCAGCACTTCGACGAACTCAGAGCCAGACATCGAGAAGAACGGCACGCCCGCCTCGCCTGCGACCGCGCGCGCGAGCAGCGTCTTACCTGTGCCTGGAGGGCCGACGAGCAGGGCGCCCTTCGGAATTTTGCCGCCGAGGCGCTGGAACTTCTGCGGCGTCTTGAGGAACTCGACGACCTCTTCCAGCTCGGCTTTCGCCTCATCCACACCCGCCACATCGGCGAAGGTGGTGTTGGGGCGATCCTCCATGATCAACTTGGCGCGGCTGCGTCCGAAGTTGAAGATGTTTTGCTGGTTCTGGGTCGCCCGACGCGAGAACCAGAGCAGCAGGCCCAGCAGCAGCAGAATCGGCACGATGGTGCCTACCACATTCCACCAGAAATCACTGGCCCCAGACGACTTAACGTTGACCTTCACATTGTGGTCAGAGAGCGCCTGCTGCATGGGCAGATCGTTGGTGAAATTCTCGTAGGTGGTGAACTTATTCGACGTAACGGTTGTGCCGTCAGCTTGCTTGTAGGTGATCTGGCTGGACAACACGCCATCAATCGTGCCGCTGTCAATCGTGACCGACGTGACCTGATTGTTATCAACATAGTTGATGAAGTCACTGTAGGACATGTTGATTGACGGCCCATTGGCGCTGACGTTGAGCCAGTTATACAACTCGACGCCGACCAGCACGATCAGCGCGAGCAGCAGCAGACGCGAGATCCAGCTCAGGCCGGAGCCACGCGGGCGGTTGTTCCCGGCGCCTGCGGGGCCACCCGGGCCGCCAGGCCCGCCGGGGGTATTGGAGGGCCGATTGGGCGGGCCTCCCTGTGGATTGTTCAGGGCGTTCCGGGTGGGCAGCAGCGCCTTCACTCGCGTGAGAGGCGACTGCGCGACCGGCGTAGCCCGGAGCGATGACTGTTGCTCCATCTTCGCTCGCGCCTCGCTTTCAGGTGAAATCGCTTGCGCTGCGCGTGCGCTAGCGACGCATAGACAGGCGTAGCGGACGGCGAGCCATCCCCCAGCGCCAGAGACTTATCGGATTATACCGCAGCCGCGCGACACGTCCAGTAGGCGACGATGGGTCGCGGCCATACATACATGGCCGTCGCACGGCGCGGATGGGGCTGAAGCCCCTGGAGGCGTTGTCGCGGGTGGGGATATCGGCCTTCAGGCCGCGTCCGCGTGCTCCGACCTTTCAAGGCCGCGAGCGCCCCACCTCGCGCTATGCCGCAATCCAATCGGTATGTATACGCGCCAGCCCACAAAATGGCGCCAGCCTGCCAGATATTCGCCACGTTACCCACCGCGCCACTCGCCACGCAGTACGCGCTGCCTCCCACAATCTGTTGCGCCTGTTACATTGACAGGGTGGGCGGCGCCTCATACAATGCCCTTGCGTTTTTGCGCCTCGCAGGGAGAGTGGTCTGGCGACGCCCAGCCTCGTCGCCATTGGAAAGCGATATGACATGGAACTGGACAAGGTAGTGGTAAAGAAACCGCTGCGTCAGACACTGGCCGCGGCGGTCTCCGCGATTGTCCACCCGGTCGCGTTTCCGCTGCTGACCCTCGGCGCCATCACCTACACCCAGACATCCTCAATGCGTCAGGCGCTCATCGTCTGCCTCGTCGCCCTGGTCACGACCACCGCCCCTGTGGCCGGGCTGGTCGCCTATCAGGTCGCGCGTGGCCACTGGACCGATTTCGACGTCAGCGTCCGCGAGCAGCGCTATAAGCTCTACCCCGTCGGTTTGATCTTCGTCGCTGCTGCTCACCGCCATCTACTTCTGGATGGATGCGCCGCGCGTCACCATCATCGCCGCGCTGGCTTTTACACTGGCCAACACCATTGACGGTGTCATCAACTACGTCTACAAAGTCTCCGCCCATGCCACCGCCGCCGCTGGCTGCGCCGCGCTGCTCTGGCTCTTCGCACCGGGCTGGGGCGTTCCCGCCGCCATCGCCACCGCGCTCGTCGGCTGGTCGCGCGTCGAGCTAGGACGCCACACAACCGGACAGGTCGTGCTCGGCTGGCTCGTCGGCCTCGGCAGCGCCATCGCCATCAGCCTCATCCTCGTCTGAGGCGCGACCTCACCCCCAGCCCCTCTCCCGCGAGGAGAGGGAAGCAGCGTCTCCGATTTCGCCCCTCTCCGCGCCGGGAGAGGCCGGCCAGGGCCGCGACTCTCCCCCTACAGGCGCGCCAGCAAGCGCTGCGCCAGCGGCCAGAGATGCGGGATGAAGACCAGCGCGCCGATCAGCACCGAGAGCATCGCGTTCAGCAGCACCGCGCCCGCCGCCACATCCTTCGCGATGCGCGCCAGCGGATGATACTCGCGCGTCACCAGATCAATGCACGCCTCCGCCACGGTATTGAACATCTCCGCGATGAAAACCAGCGTAATCGCGATGAAGACCATCGCGAACTCCACCGGCGAGATGCGCAGGACAATCCCCAGCAGAATCGCCAGCGACCCCAGCAGCATATGCACCCGCGCGTTGCGCTGGGTACGTACCGCGTAGACCAGCCCATGCCAGGCGTAGACGAAGCTATTGAGGAACGCGGTCAACTCACCGCGCGAGGTCGGCGGAATCGGTGGCGCGCTGGGGCCGCGCGGCGCAGGCTCTGGCTCGCGCTCCGGCTCGCGCTCATGGACACCAGAGCGCGAAGGATCGCCTGGCATAGTGGGATGGGACATGGGCCGCCTCGATTTTCCGCCGCGTCACGCCCGCGCCGCTAGTGAGCGACGCCAGCCTCCGCCAACACGGCCTCCTGGTGAGCTACCATCGCCTGATAGCCCGCGTCGGTGTGGTCGTCAAAACCTACCAGATGCAGCACGCCATGCACAAAGAGAAACGCTAGCTCATAGGCCGCACTGTGTCCCGCCGTTCTGCGCCTGGCGCAGCGTCGTCTCGCGCGCGATGGCGATGTCGCCCAGATGCGTCGGCCAGACCTCGGAGTCCTCGTCGAAGTCATCTTCGAGATTCTCCGCGTCCTCGTCGCCGCCATCTTCGAGCAGAATGATCTTGCCTTTCAGCGCCTGCTCGCCATCGTCGTCATCGGCGAAATCATCGCTGAAGTCGTCCTCGTCCTCGTCCGCCTCCGCGCCGTCCTCGCCCGCCTGCCAGAGCTGATCGGCGGGCGCCTCGACGATCGGCTGATCGAGCAGCGGGAACGAGAGCACGTCCGTCGCCTCGTCCTTGCCGCGAAAGTCGCGATTGAGCGTGCGTATCCCCTCATCTGTGGTGATGAGCACGCTCACCTCGACCGATTCCGTCACGCCCACCCGCGCCAGCGCCAGATCGAACGCCTGGAAGAGCGTCTCCTCGCCAATGCCGAACAGCTCCTCCAGCGTCGCCTGTGGCTCGTAGCTGAATGTCAGCGTGATCTCCTGCTCCTCACCTGTCAGATCATCCTGATCAGCCGCCGCATCGCGCTGGGTCGCCTCGTCGTCGCCATTCATGCGTCTGCTCTCCCCGATTTGGGCGCGCCGTAGCGCCACAATACACACCGCGTGGCGCCCATCGCCACGTCGCGCGCGTCACCACCATTTTACGCGAGATTGGGGAGTCGCTGTCGGCGATGTTTAGCGGCGGCGGTCGCCGTAGTCGGGTCGGATAGGGCTGACGCTCGCGGCGGGGCGGGCCATCGCGCCGTAGCTCGCGCGTCTCGCTCATGTCGCGCGCGTCGCGCATGTCGCGCTGGCCTGAGGGGAGGCGGGAGCGCTGCGGGGCGCCGTTCACGCGCCGCGCCCGCGCCAGCTCCGCCGCGCGGATGCGCCGCCGCTCCTCCTCCGCGCGCTTGCGATGGTCGAGCCAGAAGAAGATCGCCGCCGCCAGCAGCAGCAACGCCATCAGCGCGACGCCACCGATCAGCAGCCAGTTTGGCCCGGCGCTGGCGCCTGGGACTGCGACGGCCTTCGGCGCGCCGACCACCGTCACCTTGACCGTCGTGACACCGCCATCGCCCAGTTGCCCATAGACACCGACGGTGACGGAGTACGTTCCTGGTTTCTGGTAGGTATGCGCGACGGTGGGGGTCGAGGTCGTCACCAGCGGCGTGCCATCGCCGAAGTCCCACGCCACCGCGACTGGCTCATCGGCGGGCGGCGTCGTCTTCGAGGCGTCGAAGCTGACGGATCGCGCCGACAATGGCAGACGTGGGCGAAGCGGTAACAATGGCGGCCTGGGCTGGCTCGATAATGACCACCCCGACCTGCGCAATGGCCTTGGCGCCGCGCGCATCGGTGACGGTGAGCGTCACGAAGCCGCGCCCAGCCTGCTTGAAGAGATGCGTCACCTTCGCGCCGCTGACCACCGTATTGTCGCCAAAGTTCCAGGATTCATGCAGCGTCGAGCCGCTAACCGCGTGCGACCCGGTAGCGTCGAAGGTGATCTTCTGGTCAACGGTGATGACGGTCGAGGTCAGCGCCCGCGCCTGCGCGACGGGAGGATTGCTGAACGGCGCCGAGATCACATGCATGATGGCGTTGTCGAAGACGCCCCACTGGCCGGAGACCGGCTCGTAGACCGAGACGACAATCGTATACGTTCCCGGCCTGGAATAGGTGTGCGTGGGCTTCTGGAGGTCGGACATCGCCGAGCCATCGCCAAAGTCCCACTGCCATTTGATCGAGGCGGGATCAGGCGCGTTGGGCATGCGGCTGAGGTCTTCGGAGAGCGCGACTGGCTTATTGGCGTAGTAGTCGAGCGCGAAGATGCCTGCGGGGGCGTCGGTGGCGTCGTTGGGCGGCGCATAGGCCAGCGCGGGCGCGCCATTCGCCACCATCGTCACGGTATTGCCCAGACCACAGGCGCAGACGCTGAGGCCCGCTCCCGGCGTCGTACGCGCTACCGATAGCCCCACCATCAGGCTAGCGGCCAGCAGCGTGGCCACCACCAGCGAGCGCGCCAGCGTCCCCAGGCGCTGGCCCACCAGCGCGGCGCCATGCGCCTGCTCGCGCATCCTCTCAGTCTCTCGCGACGACCCCAACATATGACATCCTCTCGGCTTCAACTCGGCGCACTCGGCCCCAGTGTCTTCGCATGGATGATGTGTACGCAATTTTGCTCACAGATGAATAGTCGCATCATAACATGACGCGGCGCGTCTGACATTCAGACGCGCCGCGCTTGGTACTCTCTGGTATTCACTGCTGGTAGCTGGCCCACGCTACGACCTGGCGCGCGGGGCGGGCGGACTAGCCGCGCTGCTCTTTCTTGGCCGTGCGATAGATGTTGGCCATCTTGCGAGCCGTGGCATCGTCCACGTTGTAGCGCTCCTGGAGGCGCGCCACGACATCACGCTGCACCGGCTGGATTCCAGACGTCTTCAGCTCGCTAATGACCGTCTCCACCTGCTCGACCGTGCGCGCATGGGGATCGTTCATCGTGCGCAGCAGCGGGCTTGGCTCAGCGCCCCGGCGAATGGCTGGACGCGGGCCAGTGGTGCCAGTCATGGCATCGTTCTCGCTGGGGAAGAAGGCGGCGATGCCAGCGCCAACGCTGGGGCGCGGGCGCGCGGGCCACGAGGCCGCCACATCCGCATCGGCGCCGCCGAAGGTGTCGGCGGTCACGTCGCTCAGCAGGGCAGGCTGGGCCATGGCCGCCGCAGACGAGTTGATCGGCGCGGGCCGCGCGGCGCCCGTTGTCGGGGCGGCGTGGTTGTACATCTCGCGCGAGGCGCGCCCGGCGCCCGCCAGCTCACGGCGTGGGTTCGGCGTGAAGAGTGGCATCGGCGGCTGCTCCGCCGGAATGACCGTATCGTCAGCGTTCACGCTGCTCTCGCCAGACTCCAGCGCAGGCGTCTCGTCGCCGCCTCGAGCGCGCCCTGAGCACGGCGCTGGGCCAGGAAGCCCGCCGCCTGCTCGCGCGCCGCCACCGCTGTCTGCGCCATGCCACGTAGTTGCGCCTCACGCACCTTGGCGTTGGCCTCAGCCTTGATGCGCTTCAGCTCGGCTTCCTGCTGCGTCTTCATCACGCGCTCGGCGTGCGACATCTGCAGGTGGCGCAGGTCACGGTTCTTCTCGGTCGGCTGCACAATCGCCCAGAAGAGGCCCCAGAAAGGCGGCGCGACGGAGACCAGCACCATCGTCAGGCTGAAGTTAAAGGTGGCAAGCTGCGGCCAGACCGCGTTCGCCCAGGTATCTGTCGGGAAATTGACGAAATGCTCGCTGCGGAATGCCAGGCTGTTCCAGGTGGTGATGACGGTGGCGATGATGACACCGACCGCGCAGAAGAACGCCTGGAAGCGATGGTTCTGGCTCCAGTGCCACGGCGCCAGCACCGAGAGCAGGTACGCCATGCCCACGACGCCAATCGCGACGAAGCCCCAGACCACCGACCAGAACGCCTGCCCGAGCATGCTGCTGGACTGCGTCGTGATGCCATCAGAATAGACGTAGTAATTGAAGATGGCGTCAGGGAGGTAGAGGATAATCGGGAAGATGTAGTAGAGCTTCGTCAGCCATCCCGGCAGTGGAAGCGCCTTCTCTTCATCCACCTTCGACGTCACGGCGCCGTGCGCAGCGCCTGGCTCCATATCTGAGCCAGCGGTGTTATACGGTGCGCCTTTCGCGGATTGCGCCATACAAGATTACCTCCCTGTGCTACGTAGATTTTTCGCTTGTTTTCAGTGGCTCTCTGGCCACGCCGCCCCGCAGGTTGGGGCGCGCTCGTGGCGCTCACACGCTGCATACTCCATGAGCGTGCTGAGCCATAATCACAGAATGTGGGCAGCATAGCCGCCGTGCGCTAGCCCTGTAAAGAGACCCGTATGTCCAAATTATTCCGTAAAGTACTTGGCAGACGGTTCATGGGGCCGCTTGAATTCACTGTTGCAATGATAAACTATCGCTGCGCGATTGGTCACAATACCGCCAGTATGTAAGGCGAATAGGCTATTGAAGAAATATCTTTAGTCCCAATTTTGTCCGCTTGTGTCCAGAAATGTCGGGATGACCTTCAGAATTGGCATATGACCGACACACCTCAACAGTACATTTCGGTATCCGTCCTATGGCATACTACGAGTATGCGCGCTCCGAATTCGGGCGCGCGGAAGGGATTAGGAGACCATGACGGACTCCACAATGACACATCCAGGGACGCGCGCGGAGCCTTCAGAGCAACCGGAACATCGGCTTGCCGACTCTGCGTATCGCCGCGACCTGGGCGACGGTCTGCTGTTGCGCTGGTCCACAGGCGCCGACGCCGACCGTCTGGCCGATTTCTATGGACTGGTCTTTCGCGATGGCGAGCAGCATCCCCCCAATCAGCGCGTCATCGCCTGGCTGCGCGATCTCCTCAGTGACCGCCACCCGCTGATCGGGCAGGATGGCTTCGCGCTGGTGGAGGAGGTCGCGACGGGCAAGATCGTCGCGGCGACCTGCCTGCTCAGCCAGGCGTGGGAGTACGACGGCGTGCGCTTCGGCGTGGGGCGGCCTGAGATCGTCGGCAGCCTCCCAGAGTATCGGCGGCGCGGGCTGGTGCGTGAGGTGCTGCGGCTGATCCACGCGCGCAGCGAGGCGCTGGGTGAGCTGGCGCAGGTGATTACGGGCATCCCGTGGTATTATCGCCAGTTCGGCTATGAGTACGCCGTCGAACTGGAGAGCGGCGTGCGCGTCGCTATCACCGAATTTCCAGCGGCGAAGGCAAACGATCCGGAGCGCTTCACCCTGCGCCGCGCGACCACAGCCGACATCCCAGCGGTTGCGCGCTTCTACGATGCGGAGCGCAGCGGCTGGCTCGTCTCCACGCCGATTGACACGGCCTACTGGCGCTGGGCGATTACCGACTGCGACCCAGACGGTGACTCATTTATGCAGGTCTTTGTCGTCGAAGACGCCGACGGCGCGGTGGTCGGCTATACGATGACGGGGATGTACATCGCGTCGGGCGCGCTCCAGGTCTTCGGGCTGTGGCTGCGGCCTGGCCACTGGCTCGACGCGCTTCCCTCGGCCCTGCGCGGCCTCCAGCGCATCGGCGAGATGACGCCTGTCCCCCATGCGGGGCGCGCCGTTCCGCGCGTTGAGCTTCATCCTGCCGCAGCGTCATCCGGCGTTGGTGGCGCTGGCGACGCTGCTGGGCACACAGCCGTTGGATACCTACGCCTGGTATGTGCGCGTGGATGATCTGCCCGCGCTGCTGCGACGGCTCGCCCCCGCGCTGGAGCGGCGCCTGGCCGCGTCGCCGTTCGCGGGCTACACGGGCGAGCTGGCGCTCGACTTCTATCGCGGCGGCCTGCGCATGGTCTGGCGCGAGGGACGGCTCGCGGAGGTCGCGAACTGGCGCAAGCCGCTCTGGGGCGAGGCGAACGCGGGCTTTCCGCCGGGCGTCTTCCTGCAATTGCTCTTTGGCCATCGTGACCTGCGGGAGCTACATCACGCCTTCCCGGATGTCTGGGCCGAGGGCGCGGCGAAGGCGCTGCTCCCCACGCTCTTCCCCCGGCGCGAGTCGTGGGCGGTTCGCGCTGGGCTGAGATGACTGGAGAGGCAGAGCAGGATGGATGAACCAATCACGCCAGCGCCGGTGATCGCGCGGCGCATCGCGGGTCTGCTGCTGGTGGATACGCGCGGCTGGCTCCTGATCCAGTTGCGCACGCAGGATGCGCACGCTGATCCGGGTGTCTGGGGGCTGGTCGGCGGCGGCATCGAGCCAGGCGAGACGCCTGAGGAAGGCGCCCGACGCGAGCTGCTGGAGGAGACCGGGCTGACGATTCCCGGCCCGCTGACGCTCTTCTGGGAGGGCGTGCGCGCCACCAGCCCCGACAGCGCCCGGCTGCTCGCGTGGCATATCTTCTGCGCCCGCACCACCGCTCGCCAGGATGAGCTGATCCTCGGCGAGGGGGAAGCGCTGGAGTTTGTCGCGCCAGAGCGTATCGGCTCGCTCAACCTCAGCCACACCCTGCGCTACTTCACGGAGACCTTCCTCGCCTCCGAGGAGTATCGCAGGCTGGCGGATGGCGCTAGGCGGGGAGTAGCCCGCCTGCCTGCCTGGCAGATGGTATACTTGGGCGCGGATGCGCCCCCACCCCCTAACCCCCTCCCCCGCGCGGCGGGAGAGGGGGAACCAGAATCCGCTCCCCTCTCCCGCCGCGCGGGGGAGGGGCTGGGGGTGGGGGCCAACGCGCAACCAGCCATCATCCCACACCATACGTTAGGTAGCTATGACCGCAGAGCCACATCCTGATACGCCACTCGCCGAGACGCCTCCGCAAGAGCCGCGGCGCCTCGTCGTGGGGCGCTACCTGGCGCGCGTCGAGGCGCTGGAGCCGGATGGCCAGGCCCGCGCCAGCGTGACGCAGCCGCTCGCCCCGCCGAGCGAGGACGACCTGCGCGCGGTCTATGGCCCCGCGTGGGATGCCCGCCCGGAGCTGCGCCGCGCGACCGAGGAGGTCTCCTTCATCGGCGGGCTGCCCGGCGAGCTGGTGGAGCTGGAGGTGAGCTGGAGCCTGCCGCGTCCAGGGCGCAAGCGCGCGCGGCGGACGCCTCCGCCGGTCGTGCGGCTGCGGCGCGTGGTCGAGGCGTCGCCGGAGCGCGTGACGCCCGCCTGCGCGGTCTTTGGCGAGTGCGGCGGCTGCCAGCTCCAGCAGATGCCCTACCCCGCGCAACTCGCGTGGAAGACGGCCCGCGTGCGCGATCTGCTGCGCGCCGTCGGCTTCGCTGAGCCGCCCGTGCTGCCCGCGATTGGCTGCGAGCCGCCGTGGAACTATCGCAACCACATGCGCTTCAGCGTGGACCGCGATGGGCGTGTCGGCCTGACCGCGCGCGGAACCCGGCGCGTCATCCCACTGACCGCCTGCCCCATCGCCCAGCCGCGCATCAACGACGCGCTGGCGGCGCTGGCGGAGGAGCCGCAGCCACATCCGCAGGCGCTCGTGCGCTACGGCGTCGCCACCGGGCAGATGCTGCTCGTACCCGCGCCGCTGCCCGCCACCCGCGCGCGGCTGGAGTCCGCCGGGCTGGACGTGCGCGACGAGACGATGGAGGAGGAGCTTGGCGGCGCGCGATTCCGCATCCGCCCCAGCTCGTTCTTCCAGACCAACACCGCGCAGGCGAACGTCATGGCGCGGCTGGCGCTGGCCGAGCTGCCCAGCGGCCCCGATGTCACGCTGGTGGACGCCTACTGCGGCGTCGGCGTCTTCGCCCGGCTGATGGCCGAGCGCGCGGGGCGTGTGCTCGCCATCGAGGAGTCCGCCAGCGCCGTGCGCGACGCCCGCTGGAACCTGCGCGAGACGCCACAGGTGGAGATCATCCAGGCGAAGGTGGAGGATGACCTGCCGCAGCGCACCGAGCGCATCGACGGCCTCATCATCGATCCGCCGCGCGCGGGCTGCCAGCGTCCCGTGCTGGATGCGCTGGCGACGCGCCGCCCGCCCGTCGTCGTCTACATCTCCTGCGATCCGACGACGCTGGCGCGCGACCTGGCGTATCTCTGCCTGAAGACGGGCGCCTATCGTCTGCGCTCCGTCCGCCCGCTGGACATGTTCCCGCAGACGGCGCACATCGAAAACATCGCCACGCTCGACGCCATCGCGCCAATGGGCAGCGCGGAGACGGAGGCGCAGGCATGAGCGCGCGTGAGACAACCCCGCCCCTCTACCTCGCCTCGGCCTCGCCACGCCGCAGCCAGCTCCTCAGCGCGGCGGGCATCGCCTTCGAGCAGTTCGTCGTGCCAGTGGATGAGGACGGGCTGAGCGCCGCCTACGAGGGGCCGCTGCTGCTGCTCGGCGAATATCTGGCGCGCGAGAAGGGGCTGGCGGCGTGGCGGGCGCTGCGGGCGCAGGGGCGCATCGGGCGCGTGCTGGCCTCCGATACCACCGTCCTGATCGGCGGGCGCTCGCTCGCCAAGCCCGCGGATGACGCGGAGGCGGCGGCGATGCTGCGGACGCTGCGGGGGCGTGAGCATACCGTCGCGACGGGCGTCGCGCTGATCGACCCCGCGCACGGGACGATGCGCTCGGCGACCTCGGCCACGCGCGTCCGCATGCGCGACTTCAGCGACGAGGAAATCGCCGCCTACATCGCCACTGGCGACCCACACGACAAGGCCGGCGCCTACAGCATCCAGCATCCCAGCTTCCAGCCGGTCGCGTCGCTCGCGGGCTGCCATCTCGGCGTCATCGGCCTGCCCGTCTGCCTCGTCAGCGCGCTGCTCGATCAGAACGGCGCCCGGCGCATCGTCCGCGCGCCGCTGCCGCCCGACGCCAGCGATTGCCCGTGGTCGGCGCAGTGCCGCCCGCCCTATCCCTTCGCGCTGGCGGGCGTCCACACCTACCCGCTGCCCGATGACCGCTGACGACGACGGCGAGGCGGGGGATGAGCGGCGCCATGCGCGGACGCTACGCTCCCTCGCCCACCGGCGCGCTGCACCTGGGCGCCCTGCGCACGGCGCTGCTGGCGTGGCTGCTGGCCCGCTCCGCTGGCGGCGACGTTCATCCTGCGCATCGAAGACATTGACACGCCGCGCGTGCGCCCTGGCGCGGCCCGGCAGATGCTCGACGACCTGCGCTGGCTCGGCCTCGACTGGGACGAAGGGCCAGACCTCGGCGGCCCGTATGGCCCCTACGTCCAGAGCGCGCGGCACGGCGATCTACCTTGGCGCATTGGCCCGGCTGCGCGCGGCGGGGCTGCTCTACCCCTGCTATTGCACACGCGCCGAGCTGCACGCGCCGCCCGCCAGCGCCACCATCGCCAGCGCGCCGCACGCGGGCGACCAGCCGCCGCGCTATCCCGGAACCTGCCGCGACCTCAGCGAGCGCGAGCGCCGCGCGCGTGAGGCGGCGGGGCGGCGTCCCGCGCTGCGTTTCCGCGTTCCCGATGCGCCGATCAGCTTCACCGACCGCATCCTGGGGCCGCAGACTGAGCGCGTCAGCGAGACGACGGGCGACTTCATCGTGCGGCGCAGCGATGGCCTGATCGCCTACAACCTGGCGGTGGTGGTAGATGACGCGCTGATGGGCGGTGACGCAGGTGGCGCGCGGGGCTGACCTGCTGCCCGTCACGGCGCCGCAGCGGGCGCTGGCCCTGGCGCTGGGCTATCCCCCGCCACAGGAGTACGCCCACCTGCCCCTCGCCACAGATGCCACGGGCGCCCGGCTCGCCAAGCGTGACGCCGCCGCCGGGCTAGCGGCGCTGCGGGCGCGCGGCATGACGCCGAGCGCAGGTGGTCGGCGCGCTGGCGGCCAGCGTGGGCCTCTGGCCAGCGGGCGAGCCAGCCACCCCGCGCGATCTGCTCGCCGCCTTCGACCTCGCGCGCATCGGCCCGCGAGCCATCGGTCATCGCGCTGGGCTAGCGAGGCGCGCGCCGCCTCACGCCTTGCCATATTGCCGCGCGCGGATGCGGTCAGCGAGCAGCAGCGCATCGATGGCGTTCTTCGCCTGATCCATGCCCAGCGCCTTCAGCAGCAGCAGTTTCTCCAGCGAGATGACGCGGTACGCGCCGCTGTCAATCGCATCAACCGCCAGCGCGTCATAGTCGAAGAGCATGATGCTTGTCCATAGCTCGAAGCGCTCATGGAAAACGCCGAGGTCGCCAGCGAGTTCTTTCAGTTGGGTGGGAAATAGCGCGGCCAGACCCGCGTAGTCGTCGCGTGTGACCACAAAGTCAATAACCGCGTCCGCGGCGCGCAAGCCGTAGTACTCCATCGCCATGCCACCGACGAGCAGCGGCGGCGTCTTGAAGCGATAGCCAAGCTGGTCGAGTGGGATGTTGAGCGGTTGCTTCACGCCGCGCATATCCGTCAGCGCGCCCGCTCCAAGCTGTATCTGACTGCCAACGATGTTCACGTCGGCGCCGACTATCTCCAGCATGCCATCCGCGAGCTGTCGCATATCGAGCGACGCGAGGGAGGCGAGCGCGGAAAACTCTTCGTTGACCTCCTCCACCGAGAAGGCTTCGGGGTCGAAGTCAGCTTCCATCCACTCGCGCATCTCCGCATAGTCGGGGGACTCTGGATGCTGGAGCGTCTCCAGCAGTTCTTCATACCCCCAGATGCCGCCGCAGTCCTCTGGCGGGCAGGCGCGACGGCCAGCGAGACAGCGCGGATACTGCGCGCCCGGCTCAGGCGCCAGAATCTTCTCGACGAGGATGACGTGTTCCCAGCTATCGCCAAAGTCATAGACGATAGTCGAACTTGGCGCCCTCAGCGGGAGCGATCTTGTACAGCCGCGCGCGACTATCCTCCTTGACGTCCATGCCATAAGCCGAACGGGTCTGGCTCTGGCTCACCATAGCGTGTGCGGCCTACCTCAAACTCGTGAAGATGGCCGCCATCCCAGCCCATCGCCACCTGAATGATGGCGTGCAGCTCAGAGAGCGTGACGCCACCGACCGTCTGCACACGGCGCCAGATGGGCGGCTTGCTGCCGCGCAGCGTGATCTTCAACTGATAGATGGACTTGGCGGTTGGTTTGGCTGAGGCTTTGGAGGTGGTGCGGCGAGTCGTCATGGCTGCGACTCCTTGCTAGTGTGGCAGCATCGAGCGTATACGACGGCGGTGTTCCCGCATGACAGGTAGCACATATCCTCAAGTATAGCCGTGTCTCCGCGCATGCGCTACCCGCGCCGCCGCTTGTCCGCTACTCCGCTGGCTGGCTGGGCTGCGCGCTGGGGCGTGGCAGCGCCGCTGGCTCCGCGCCAGCCTCCAGGCCACGCCGCACCCCCTCCAGCGCGGCGCGGATGGTGTCGCGGGCAAGCTCGGAGATGGTCACGGCGTTTGGATCCATCAGCGTGACGTTGACCTCGCTCATCACCGCGCTGACCTCGATGATCAGCCGGGCGCGTGGCGTGGTGTGGGTGGGGATATGCTCCTCATCACCTGAGGCGATCATGCCCGCGATGTTTTCGCCCAGCGCCTGCACCTCGCCCATCACCGCCTTTGAGCGCACGGAAACCGCCACATCGTCGGGAACGTAGATTTTCACTTCGCCCATCGTGGCGCGCACCTTCAGGTGAGCTTCGGGGGGTAGCTGCGCGCGGCGCAGGTCGAGCGTGACGCTGCCCATCAGGGCGCGCACATGGGTATCTGAGGCGAGTATCCAACCACTGCGCGTCTTCTTCGTCTCGCTCATGAAGGCGCTGATGCGTCGTGGCGCCGCGGCAGGGGTAGCGACAGCGGCTGGCGCGGGGACGCTGGGGACGAGCGCGGGCGACTCCAGCGCGGCCAGCGTGGCCAGCGGCGAGTGCGGCAAATCGCGCAGGATGGCGGCGCATTCCTCGGGCGAGCGGGCTTCCGTGATCGCATCCAGCGCGCTGCGGAAGGCATCGAATGGCAGCTCGCCGCGCTCATAGCGTCCGCGAATCTGCGCGATTGCGCTGCGTTGCGCCGTGACGAGCGGCGACTCCGAACTGTGTTCCATCTCGCCCTCCAAGCGTCCTGGCGGCGACCCTGATCGGGCAGGCGACAACGACGCCCACACAACGGCCGCGCTCACACGATGTCCCAGACACCGCGCCTCACCGCAAGTCACATGCGCGTGTCTGGTCGTCAATGTGGGAGATACGGGCGAGCCTGGCGGTAGGTTTCGCTCCGCCGCCAGATACGCCAGGCGAGCGCGCCCCTACTCGGCGGCGGCGCTCACTGGCTGGGCGCCCACAGCCGGGCCGACCCACACCGTCTGGATGTTGACGAACTCACGGATGCCATAGGACGAAAGCTCGCGACCGTAGCCGCTGCGCTTCACCCCACCGAACGGCAGGCGCGGGTCGGAGGCGGTCATGCCGTTGATGAAGACGGCGCCCGACTCGATCTGCGCGGCCAGCCGCTCGCCGCGCGCGGTGTCGCGGGTCCAGAGCGCGCCCCCCAGCCCGAAGTCAGAAGTGTTGGCAAGGCGGATAGCGTCGGCCTCGTCCTTCGCGCGGATGACCGCCGCGACCGGGCCAAACGTCTCCTCCTTGAACGCCGTCATCTCCGACGTGACGTTGCCAAGGATGGTGGGCGGATAGTAGGCGCCCGGGCGATTCAGCGGCTCGCCGCCGAGCAGCACCTTCGCGCCCTGGGCCACCGTCGCGCGCACCTGCGTGTCGAGATCGTCGCGCAGGTCTCCGCGAGCCATCGGGCCGACCTGCGTGTCTTTCTCCAGTGGATCGCCCACCTTGAGCGCCTGCGTCGCCTTGACGAAGGCCTGCTCGAAGGCGTCGGCCACCGACTCCACGACGATGAAGCGCTTGGCCGCGATGCAGCTCTGCCCCGTATTCTGGAAGCGCGCCCGCGCCGCCATCTGCGCCGCCGCCTCGATGTCGGCATCCTCCAGGATGATGAAGGCGTCCGAGCCGCCAAGCTCCAGCACCGTCTTCTTCAGCACGGAGCCAGCCGCCGTCGCCACCGAGACGCCCGCCGGGTCGCTGCCCGTCAGCGTCACCGCCGCCACGCGCTTGTCCTTGATGAGCTTATCCACCTGCGCGCCAGGGACAATCAGCGTCTGGAAGAGATGCGCGGGCGCGCCGACCTTCGCCGCCGCCTCACTGACGATGCGCTCGATCTCCAGCGCGGAACGGGTCACGTTCGAGGCATGCTTCAGCACGCCGACATTCCCCGCCATCAGCGCGGGCGCCGCGAAGCGGAAGACCTGCCACAGTGGATAATTCCACGGCATCACCGCCAGCACCACGCCCAGCGGACGGAAGGCGACGTAGCTCTGCACGCGCGGTCGAGGGCGCAGGCTCGTTGGCGAGGTAGGCGCGGGCCTCCTCCGCGTAGAAATCGCAGTTCCACGCGCACTTCTCGACCTCAGCCTCAGCCTCGGCGATCGGCTTGCCCATCTCCAGCGTGATGATGCGCGCCAGTGATTCTTTCTGGGCGCGCAGGGTCTTGCCAATCTCTATGACCAGCGCGGCGCGGTCGTCATACGATGTCGTGCGCCACGCGCGAAAGGCTTCCTGGGCGCGGTCGAGTGACTCGTCGATCTGCTGCTGGCTGAAAGGCTCGAAGGATTCGATCACCTCTCCAGTCGCGGGATTGATGGATTCGATGCTCATGTCTGTTCTCAGCTCCTCGCCCATACCGGGCGGTGTCGGCGCCCACGGCTATCCGCATGATGGCGCGGGGTCTGGCCCCTGCCATTCTCATCCGCATGGTATCACGTTCCGGTTGTTCGTAACATTGTCCACTGTGGCCAAGGGATAGGGTGAAAATGCTTGCGATACGGCAATGCCACATGATAGTCTGGGGGCAAGTCGCGCGATGTCGCGTGGACGGACGCGCGACCCCCTCAGCGCGTCAGACATGGCGCTCTACCCATTTAAGGAACAGGCATGCTTACCATTCGCCAGTTGCGCGCATTGCCGCTGCTGGCCGAAAGCACACTCGTCGCGGGCGAGCGCGGCCTCGATCGCGAGATTCTCTGGGCCGCAGTCGTGGACATCCCCCAGGCGGACGACTGGGTGCGCGCCGATGAGCTGCTGCTCACCACCTTCTATGGCCTGCGCGACGACGTGGCGGGTCAGGTCAGGCTCGTTCGCCAGCTCATCGAGAAACGGGTCGCGGGCATGATCGTCGCGACGGGCGCCTACGTCATGGGCATCCCCGACGAGGTGCGCTGCGTCGCCGACGAAGCCGACTTCCCCATCATCCTCGCGCCCTGGCACATCGCCTTCGAAGACATCGTGCGCGTCGTCTCGGAACACAGCCTCCATGACCAGTATCTGCTCTACAAGCAGTCGCTGGCCATCCACCGCGCGCTCACACGCCTCGTGCTGGAGGGTGGCTCACTGCAGGATGTGGCGCATGAGTTGTGCGCGCTGCTGCGTCGCCCCGTCGAGATAGACGACCTCGCCTTCGCGGTGATGGCGGAGGCGACCGGCCCCGGCGCGAGCATTGACGAGAGCCGCCGTGACGCCATCCGCGATGGCCGCAGCTCCTCGCGCCTGCTGGAATATCTGCGCCGCTCCGGCACGCTCTCGCGGGCGCGCGAGACGCTGGGCGTGCAGCGGGTGGATGTGACCGACGAGACACGCGCGCTGGGCATGACGATGGCGCGCATCCTCATGCCAATCGTCGTGGCGCGGCGCGTCTACGGCTACGTCTGGATCATCGCGGGCGAGCGCGAGCTGGAGCCGCTGGACTTCCACGCCATCGAGCATGCCGCGACCGTCGCCGCGCTGATCCTCTTCCGCAACCAGACGGCGAGTCAGGCCGAGGAGCGCATGGAGCAGCATGTGCTGAGCCGCCTGCTCGCCGAAGACCTGCGCCCCGACAGCTCCTTGCGCGAGCAACTCGCGCGCTTCCACCTGCGCCTCGAAGCGCCGCATGTCGCCGTCGTGATCGACACCGGCGGCGCCGACCTGCGCACGGTGGAGCTGGCCACGCGCAACGCCGCGCGCCACGACAATATTCCCTGCGTGGTGGGCGAGCGCTCCGGGCGCATCGTGGCGCTGCTGGAGTGCTCCCGCCGCGAGCAGATCGACCACTTCTGCGAATTTCTGCTGGAGAGCCTGAGCGCATTCGAGGATACCGTGCGGGTAGGCGTGAGCGCGCTGCAGGAGGCGCCCGGCGACCTCTACCGCGAGTATGAGCGCGCACTGGAGGCGCTGGCGCTGATGCCCGCGCTCGGCGAGGGGCGCCGCGTGGCGCGCTTCGAGGAGCTGGGGCTGCTGCACTGGCTCCACGCGCTGCCGCCACAGATGCTCGCGGAGAACAGCTTCTCCGGGCGGCTGGTGCGGCTGGCGGAGCATGACCGCACGCACGAAGGCCAGCTCACGCAGACGCTGGAGGTCTTCCTGGAGTGCGAGGGCAACGGCGTGCGCGCGGCGGAACGGCTCTACATCCACCGCCATACGCTGAAGTACCGCCTGCGCCGCATCGAAGACATCTGCGACGTGGACCTGAGCGATTCGCTGACCAAGCTGAACCTGCGCGCGGCGCTGCTCTTGCGGCGGGTGCGCGCGAGCTACGGCGCCGAGTGAGCGCGGCGTAGCTGAGGGTAGACGCCCGCGGCGTCATGCCGTCTGCCAGCCTTCGCCACACTGGCCAATCGAGAGGGGCGATGGATGTCCAGCGTGGCCCTTGAGGGGCTACAGGCGCCTGCGTATGCTGGCGGTATCCTTGTGTGACCGCCGCGCGCTATGCTGGCAAACGATGAGGTTTGAGCGCGCTGGCCCGCGAGTGGGCCGGATGAGACGAACGACGAGAGGAAGCAGACCATGGCGGTGAAAACGCTGAACAATGATCGTGTACTGATCGACGGCGAACTGGTCGCGCCCGCGAGCGGCAAGACCCGCACGCTCATCAATCCCGCGACGGGCGCCGCTGGCGACACGGCGCCAGAGTGCGGCGTGGACGACGTCAACCGCGCGGTCGCCGCCGCCAAGCGCGCCTTTGAGGATGGAAGCTGGACAGGCCTTGGCCCTGGTGGCCGCGCCGCCGCGCTCCTCAAGCTGGCCGACCTGCTGGAAGAGCATCTCGACGAGCTGGCCGCGCTGGAGTCGCGCAACGTCGGCAAGCCGATCAAGCTGGCGCGCGACAGCGACATCCCCTTCGCGATTGACTGCCTGCGGTTCTTCGCGGGCGCGGGGCGTGTGCTGGCGGGCCAGGCCTCGCATGACTACAGCCCCGGCATGATGAGCATCATCCGCCGTGAGCCGATCGGCGTCTGCGGCCAGCTCGCGCCGTGGAACTATCCGCTGATGATGGCGATGTGGAAGATCGGCCCGGCGCTGGCCACGGGCAACACCGTCGTGCTGAAGCCCGCGCCAGAGACCCCGCTGACGGCGCTGGCGCTCGGCGAGCTAGCCATCGAGGCGGGCATTCCCGCTGGCGTGCTGAACATCGTCACCGGTGGCGATGAGGTCGGCGCGGCGCTCGTGGCGCACCCCGATGTCCGGCTCATCTCGCTGACCGGCGCGACCGAGACGGGCAAGCTCATCATGGAGGCCGCGTCCAAGAGCCTCAAGCGCCTCCATATGGAGCTTGGCGGCAAGGCGCCGTTCATCGTCTTCGAGGACGCCGACATCGAAGCGGCGGCCCAGAGCGCGGTCGTCGGCGGCTTCGTCAACGTCGGCCAGGACTGCACCGCCGCCACACGCATCTACGTGCAGAAGTCGGTCTACGACAAGTTCCTCGCGCGCTTCACCGAGCTGGTGAAGGGCATCCGCCTGGGCGATCCCTCGTCGGAGCAGACCGACATGGGGCCGCTGGTGAGCGAGGCGCAGCTTGGCCGCGTGCAGGCGCTGGTCGGCCAGGCGCAGGGCGGCAAGATCGTCCTGGGTGGCAAGCGCGCGCAGGTCGCGGGCCTGGAGAACGGCTTCTTCTTCGAGCCGACGGTCATCACCGATGTCGCGGAAGACTCGCCCGTGGTGACGGAAGAAATCTTCGGCCCCGCCGTCGTCGTGCTGCCCTTCGAGGATGAGGCCGACGCCCTCCAGCGCGCCAACGCGGTGCGCTACGGCCTGGCTGGCTCCGTCTGGACGAACGACGTGCGGCGGGCGATGCGCATGTCCAGCGCGCTGGAGTTCGGCACCGTCTGGGTGAACGACCACCTGCCGCTCACCGCCGAAATGCCCCACGGCGGCTTCAAGCAGAGCGGCTTCGGCAAGGACATGTCACCCTACGCGCTGGAAGATTACACCCAGATCAAGCACATCATGCTCGAAGGCTCGGGTGAAGCGCGCAAGGGCTGGCACTACACCATCTACGGCGACGCCGAGTAGGCTTAGCTCGATTTAGCGCTCCTGACACACGCGACCCGTCGCCGCCCGACTGCTGGCTTCAGCGGTCGGGCGGCGCTTCTATGTCGGCCACGAAATGAGTTGCGGCGCGTTCACAAGCGCCTGAGCCGCGAGCGTGCGCACGACTGCCACTGAATCTGTGCCCGCGAATAGCAGAACGCCTTTTGCGTTGAGTGGAATGGCTACGATCGCCAAAGAGCCAGCGCTCGCCACCCATCCCGAATGGCTGCCAATGACTGTGGGACGCCACGCTGGCTGCGCTGGAGCTATCATTTCCGCGCACCCCAGCAGTAGAAATAGATGGGCGTCCGAGAACCAGATTCGGTCAGAGTAGGTTGGCCCGTTCGTGTCTCCCCAGCTTCCGACGGTGGCATATCGCTCATTGGGCAGCGCGAGCAGCTTGCGCTCCCGTTGAGACCGGAACGCGCCCGATACGCCGCCGCCGATAGTGGTCGCTGCTGAGAATGTCCAGCGCGACGTTGGCCCTGCCCGATCGAGAGCGACCAGGGAGACATAGCTATGTTCAGGATCTAGTTCGGACAACGCGAACGCCCGCTGCGAACCGATCAGGAGCCAGGTGACAGATGACGGCGCCGCAAACGCGCCAGCGGGTGTTTCCACCTGCGCGTGCGCTGCGAATGCGGCCTGGGGGTGGCGTCCGCCGCAACGAGCGGCTGCCAGACGAAGCGCCAGCCGCTCTCGCCATCACCAGTCTGCGCGTTCGAGAAGCCACAACCAGCGAGAAACGCGAGCAGCAGCAGACCTAGCGAGAAATGTAGATACCACTGCGTCCAATTGCATCGTCCATGCTGGCTGGACGATTTAGGGAAGCAAAACGAGCAATGCAAGTGGTGACGAATGCTGGCAAATGCGAGTTAGTCTCACAGTCTCCGCTTTCATCAGGCCAATTCGTATAAGAAATGGTTTAAAGCCTAGCGCAATAGTTCCAATGACCAGAGCTAAGATGCTTATAATGACCGTAAAGAAGAGCGCCCTGACGGCGGACAACAGAAGCGCGCCGAGTGAGCCACCATTTATGTCACCCCTACTTACAACATGTATGGCCCCAGGCGCGGTTTGTGACGTTTCCACATAGTGCGCAGGCGTCATCAGCGCCATCAAAAAAAACAACACAATCCAAATTGCACCAATGTACAAGGCCGCTTTTTTGGTATTCATATACGGAGCCCTCCTTGAAAGGGTAAGCCAGATGATCATCACTGTGCCAAGGATTATTGCGATAATCATCTGGCGCGTGTCAATTCAAGAGACTGCTTTATCAGCAGTTCAGGTTGAGAATATCGTTGACACTACCTCCAGAGTAATTCAAGCTGGTAGAGGCTGTGCAGTGCGCTTGAGTGAACCCGATGTACTGGGAGATGAAACTAACTGTGAACCAACCTCCTGATGACCAGTCCCACTGGTTGCTATGTATGGGCGTATACACCTCGCTGCTCACGCTGCTGAGAGATTCAAACCATGCATGCGAATACGTCCAATACGGATAGCTCATGAAATCAGTGCCTGCGGGGAGATTCCATGAGTAGGGGACGTAATAATCGATGGAAGCCGCCCACAAGCCATATAAGTCGTAAAAATCAAACCCATCCCATGCGGTGAAGCTCCCTACGCACGGGCCATCTGGGCATGGCGTTGCTGGAATCAAAACCGCTGACTGTCCACTCTGCGGCAGCTTACTAGTTGTCCGAACGACTGATGAAGCAGTCAATACCGCTTTCATACCATCAGCATTATGGTACTCCCCAATGTCTAGACAGCTTGCCTGCCAATTGACGTTAATGGAGCAAGCGGCGTAACACTGGTCACGAGGCCATACCGTGCACCTGAGCGGGTGTCTGATAGCTCAGCGCTTGATGTGGCCGTTCGTGGTTGTAGAAGCGGAAATACCGGTCGAGGCCGTCGTAGGCATCCGCGACCGTCTGATAGTCGTGCAGGTACACCTCCTCCCATTTGACCGAACGCCAGAGCCGTTCGACGAAGATGTTATCGAGGGCGCGTCCCCGTCCATCCCAACTGATCTGGACGCCTGCCTGTTCGAGCCGCCCGGTATAGGCGGCGCTGGTGAACTGGACGCCCTGATCGGTGTTGAAGATGCGTGGCTGGCCCTGCCGCAAGGCGCCTTCGAGCGCCTCCAGGCAGAAGCCGGTATCGAGTGTATTCGAGAGTTCCCACGCCAGCACATAGCGGCTGTACCAGTCGAGCACGGCCGTCAGGTAGAGAAACCCCTCCCGCAACCGGATGTAGGTGATGTCGGTACTCCACACGTCGTTGACCTCGGTGATGGCGCGTCCACGCAGGAGATACGGATAGCGACGTTCGGGGTCTCCCGGCAGGCTCAGATGCGGCTTGGGACGAGATAGAGCGCTTCCAGCCCCATGCGCCGCAGCAAACGCCGCACCCGCTTGGGATTGACCGCGTAGCCCTGCTGGCGCAACCAGACGGTCATGCGTTCGACCCCGTAGAAGGGCGTCTTCGTATACTGCTCGTCCAACAACCGCATCAACGCCAGGTTCTCCGCTGTCTCCCCTTGTGGCTCGTAGTACCAACTCGATCGCGCCAGCCCCAGCAGGTCGCACTGCCGCGCGATGCTGAGCTGCGGGTGCGCCGGCTCGATCAACGCCCGTTGTTGGACAAGCGGACGATCCCCTTTTTTCGGAGCCAGTCCACCTCCACCTTCAACTGGCCGATCTCCTGGTAGAGTTGCTCCACCAACTGCTCCTGCTCGCGCTCCCCGCGCCTGCTCGCACCGCTCTCGAAGACGCCCGCGCTGGCGTCGAGCAACTGGCGTTTCCACTGTGCGATCTGCACCGGATGCACGCCAAACTCGCTCGCCAGCTCGTTCAGCGTCTTCTGCCCTTTGAGCGCTTCCAGCGCGACCTGTGCCTTGAACGCACTGCTATGCCGCCGTCGTGGACGCCCGGCTGACGCTGTGCTGACTGGTTCTCTGGATGAGTGGTGGGTTCCCATGCTCTGATCCCTTTAAGCTTGTGGCCCCTTGCTTTTCTTAACGTACCACCCTGTCCAGTTTTTGGGGAGTATCATACATAGAACACAAAAGTCCTTGTCTCACCTGGCTTAACTGACACCTGGTCCAATCTTCTTAAGGCCAGCGCGCACATCCTGCCAGAACACTGGGCTGGTCATTATTTGCTGATCCTGCCTTATCTCCTGCGGTGAGGGTCTAGAGCCTTGAATCTGTTTCGGGGCGGCGCTAACGATGCCGCCTGAATTGATAGCAGTAAGAGCAAGAGTACCAACAAGCGTCAGTGATGCGAGCCGAAGGAATCTTGCTAGAAGCGCCAGAGACGCCTGGAGTACTGACCTCCCTCGCAAAGCGGGGGAGGGGGAGCGGCGCCTGCTTCCTTTCTTCATGCGATCGGAGAGGGAAGCGGCATTCGTCGGAGTTCGCTGGAATAAGTGAAACGACTTCGCATGCTACTTCTCCTTACGAAAGTATCGCCACTCCTCGGTAAGCCGAGGGGGCTTTTCATACGTGCGATAAGCCACACGGCTTCCTCCGCCGCATGAGTTACGCGGGGTACACGGCTTCCTCCGCCCGCATGAGTTACGCGGGGTACACGGCTTCCTCCGCCGCATGAGTTACGCGGGGTACACGGCTTCCTCCGCCGCATGAGCATTTCGTTTCAGTAAGGCCGCTTGAGCCTTCTGAAAAGACTACTCGTGAACCTCCTTTCACACCAACATCCAAATCAATGTATGACGAAAGGATACTGATCGCTGGCTATTCTGTCAAGACCAGTCGCAAGTGAAATTGGAGCTGGGGGACGGTGTATCATTGAGCCATTGATTGATGTGAATCTGTCGCTCGGGCGCACGCCAAGACACCCTACTTCTTACCTCTCAAGATCAGAGTGAATTTTTTAGAAGAGCCAGGGCAGCGCGAGCGTAAGCGCCAGCCCCCAGGCGATGTAGGCCAGCGCGCCGCCCCGCGCGACCCGCTGGAGCGTCACCACCCAGCCATCCTCGGCGCTGCCGCCCGCGCGCGTCTGCGAGAGCAGCGCCAGTCCCAGCAGCGCGATATTGAGGATGTTCCAGCCGATGACCGCGACACGATTCATCGTCATACCATCCTGCGCGGCGCGGTAGACGATGGCGCTGAGGGCGTAGAGGCTGACCAGCAGCGCCAGCGCCGCCAGCGTCACGATCCCCGCGCGCAGCCACACCCGCAGCCGTGGCGCGACATCCTCCGCCGAGAGCGGAATCACCCCGACCAGTAGCCCCATCACCGCGAAGAGGCCGACGTTGTAGGTAATCAGCACATTGCGCTGATTGAAGGGCGCGAAGAAGTTGAACGGCACGAAGGCGAGGTAGATCAGCAGCGTCAGCAGGGTCAGCGGCAAGAGCAGGCGCATCACCACCGCCAGCGTCTTGCCGAAGCCGCGATAGAAGTCCTGCGCGCCCGCCCGCCGCAGAGGATCGTAGACGCTGGCGACGGCCAGCGCGGGCAGCAGCCCCACGACGCCGCCAATCAGCACGCGCTGCGCCCAGCTGGGGACTGGCACGCTCAGCGTCTGGAACATCGCCAGCGTCAGGCCGATGAACGCGACGCCCGCGATGGCATAGACACCGCCCGCGCCAATCGCTTCGAGCGACTTGGTGACCAGGCCGAAGAGGTCACGCGCGCTGAAGCGCAGCCCCAGCGCGACCAGCGCCACCGCCGCCCAGGCCAGCAGCGGCACATGCGCCAGCATGAGGTCGAGATAGCCCGCCTGGGTCGCGACGCTGCCACTGCTGGCGGGCGCGACCTGCGGGATGAGCCAGACATACGCGACGACAGCGGCCAGCGCCACGCTCGCGCCCGCCGCCAGGCCCATGCGCCCCGCCGTGCGATTGCCCGCCAGCGCGAGGAACCAGATGATGGCGAGCGCGGCCAGTGGCGGCCAGAGCAAGACGAACGCGGGCGCCGCGTTGACCAGCGTCAACGATGGGTCGGAGGTCGCCCAGTAGACCACCGCCAGCGCGACGCCCAGGGGGATCGCCGTCCGCCAGCCCGCGCCCAGCCGTCCCGCGCGCAGGTCCTCGGCGGATTCCAGCCGATAGCGCCAGGCGAGATAGAGCGTGTCGTCGGGCTGCTCCGCGCTGATCGCGACGAGCGCCGTGGCGAAGCGCTGCGCCTGCCCAGCGCGCCGCGCCGCCTGATAGAGGTCTTCGAGGCGACGTGGGTCGCCCTGCGCCGCACGAATCGCCGCGCCATAGTCAATCGCCGCAGCGGGCGCATCGCCCAGGCCACCAAATGCCGGGATGTCCATATGGCTACCTCCTGCGCCGCGCATAGCCCGCGCGCGGCCATCGCCGTTGCGCTGGTCATCTGCGCATAACGGTAGCCAATACCACGCCGCCCGGCAAGCGCTCAGGCGCCACACCGCGCACACTCGCGTGCGACATCAGGCGGGCGCCAGGTGTAGACTATGGCGAACGAGATGCATCTTGCCCAGCGACGAGAGGCGGCGCGCGATGGATGCGACGATGGCGGGAGACACGGCCCGGCGGCTGGCGTGGCTGCGGCGGCTGGGCGACGGCCTGCGCGCGGCGGTGAGCGCGGGGCTGCGCGCGGAGAGCGTGGAGCGGCTGGCCATCAGTGGCGGGCGCAGCGCGGCGGCGACATCATCTATCGCCTCGATGAGCATGGCGAGGGCGCGCTGCTGGCCCTCTGCGACGAGTGGGCGCGCGAGGAGCCGTTCCTGCTGGTGGCCGAGGGACTGGAGGCGGGCAGCCGCGTCTTCCCCGCCGACGCCGACCCGCAGCGGCTGGCCTTCACGCTGATCGTTGACCCAATCGACGGGACGCGCGGGCTGATGTATGGCAAGCGCAGCGCATGGGCGCTCATGGGCGTAGCGCCGCCGCCGCACGCGGGGAGGTGGCCGACGCTGGCGGACATCACCCTGGCGCTGCAAGCGGAGCTACCGACACCCCGCGCCGCGCTGGCCGATACGCTCTGGGCGGTGGCGGGACAAGGCGCGCAGGGCGAGACGCGCGACCTGCGCACAGGCGGCGCCACGCCCTTCACTCCGCGCCCCAGCGCCGCCACGACGCTCGCGGGCGGATTCGCCTCGATGGTGAAGTTCTTCCCCGGCATCAAGACCCAGACGGCGGCGCTGGAGGAGGCGCTCTTCGCGGAACTGCTCGGCCCACCACCCACCGACGCGCCGCAGGTCTTCGACGACCAGTACATCAGCTCTGGCGGACAACTCTACGAACTGATGATGGGCCACGACCGCTTCGTCGCTGACCTGCGCCCGCTGCTGGCCGCGCCAGGGCAGCCCGTCTCGCTCTGCGCGCACCCCTACGACCTCTGCGCGGAGCTGATCGCGCGTGAGGCTGGCGTCATCGTCACCGACCCCTGGGGGCGCCCGCTCGCCGCCCCGCTCGACACGCACTCGCCCGTCGCCTGGGTCGGCTATGCCAACGCCGCCCTGCGCGACGCCATCGCCCCCACGCTGGCGCGCCTGCTCCGCGAGCGGCTGGGAGCGCAGGCGGGTGGGTGAGGCGTCTGCTGTGCTACACTGAAACCATCGCGGCGGAACATCGCTAGCCGCAGGGGTGAGCCTGAACAAAGAGGCGCTGACATGAGTGCTGTTACATCCTACGTCCAACAACGGGAAGATGAGTTTTTCGTTGCGAACAGCTCAGTCACACTCCACAGCGTCATCGCGAACTGGAAACGTGGAGACGGCCCTGAGCGTATCCAGGAAGCATTTCCCAGCCTGCCACTTGTCGCTATCTACGGCGCCATCACCTACTATCTGGAACATCAGCCTGAACTCGATCGCCACTTCCGCGAAACGGGCGAATTGCTCGCTGCCCACCAGGCGCAGGTCGAGGCGCAACACCCGGAATTCTTCGCCGATATGCGTAAGCGCATCGCAAAGCATAGGGCTACGCAGGGTAATGCTACTCCCGAGCAGCCCAAGTGATGAGTGAGGCTCATAGAGATAGCCCACCTCGCTTTATCGCCGATGAAGACTTCAACCGCGATATTGTGGTGGGGCTTCGTCGCGCCGAACCCACAATGGATATCCTTACTGCCTCTGAGGCAGGGACTCTGGGTTGGTCAGACCCCAATGTACTCGCCTGGGCCGCAACCCATGACCGCATCTTGCTCTCGCACGACAAACGGACCATGCCAGATCATTTCTATCGCTTTCTCTCGCAACTAGCGGCAGACGCGCAAAGTCCCGGTATCATGCTATTGCCCCAGGAACTCGCGATTGGCCCAGCAATCAACGCCATACGGGAAGTCTGGCTGCTCAGCGCGCATACTGAATGGCGTAACCTGCTTACACACATCCCGCTCTGATCTCCCTACGCTGGCGCGCCTGCTCCGCGAGCGGCTGGGGGCGCAGGCGGGCGGGTGAGGCGTCTGCGCGACCATCTTTCTGAGCGCTAGGCAGGCGTTGCGCGATGCGGTATAGTGGATGGCGCACGGCCCTGCTGGGGTCGCGGAGATCGTCTCACGAAGCGCGGGGAGGATGCGGATAGCATGCAGAATTCGACCGCCCTTGGGGGCCTGAACCTGATCCAGCGGCAGATTCACGAGTATGTCGTGATGAACTTCCTCTTTGATGGGACATCGACTGCCTTCACCGACGACACACCGCTCGTCGAAGACGGCATCCTCGACGAGACGGGCGTGCTGGAGTTGGTGCTCTTCATCGAAGAGACCTATGGCGCGCATGGTGAACGAAGATGACGTCACGCCCGAAAACTTCGGCAGCGTGAACGCCATCGCCAGCTATGTCTACCGCCTGCTGGCCAACTCCTGAGCGAGCGTGGCGGCGGCGCGGCGGCCCCTCACTGCGCCTGCCGCGCCATCTGCTCGCCTGCGCGCCGCCCCAGGATGACCCCTGGCAGCACGCCGAGCGCGCCCAGCCCCTCGACGGCCACGCCCGCCGCGCCGCCTTCCAGCGTGCGCAGGTGTGGCGCGAGGTCGGCGGTCACATCCAGATCCACCGCCCAGGCGTGCGTGGGGGTCGCCTGCGCCAGCTCCGGGAGCCAGCGCCGCATGCCGCGCGCGAGCCGCTGGTAATACGCTCCCTCGCGCGGAGAGCCGCCCGCCTGCCCATAGCGCCCGCCGCTGCTCACGATGTAGCCAGGGCCGGGGCGATAGTCACAATAGGTGTAGGGGGCAGCATCCCAGAAGAGCGGGAAATCGTCGGGCAGATCGATCGCGCAGGCCACCGCGTAGATGCGCGCGTTCGCCGTCGGGACTGGCCCCGTCGCCACGATCAGTCCCCGCGCGCTGATCTCGCGGCCACCCTCCAGCCGCACGACCCAATGGCGGCCCTGCTTCGCGCTGCCCCGCGCCTGCCAGCCTGCCACCCGCGCGCCGCCCGCCAGCGTGACGCCCGCCGCCCGCGCCAACTCCGCCGTGCGCGCGAGCAGCGTCAACGGCTGGACACGCCCCTCATCGGGCAGCCACATCGCCTCGACAACGCCGCGCGTCTCCAGCCGTCCACCTGTGCGCTCGGCCACCTGCGCGGGCGTCCATAGCTCGGCGCGCAACCCCAGCGCCTGCCGCGCCCGCGCCTCACGGGCCAGCCGTCGCGCCGCCGCGGGTGACTCGGCCAGGCTCAGCGCGCCCGTCAGCGAAGCGGAGAGCAGCGCGCCGGGCTGGGCGGACTCCTCCACCAGCGCCAGCAACTCGCGCGTGGTCGCGGGCCACATCTGCCGATCAGGACTTTCGGGTGGCAGGTCGGCCAGCCCCATATTGATGCCCGCGCTCATGATGCCCGCATTGCGTCCGGTGGCGCCGTAGCCGATGCCTGGCGTCGCCTCCAGCGCCAGCGTGCGCGCGCCCGCCGCCGCTGCCGCGCGCGCCGCGCTCAGCCCCGCGATGCCCGCGCCCACCACCAGCACATCCACCGCATCTGTCGTGATGGTCTCGATGGAGGGCAGGGCCAGCGCCGCCGCGACAGCAGGCGTCAGCGTCTCGCGCCAGGGCGCGGCTCCCCGTGCGCTGGGCCACGGGCTGGTTGATGCGCCATCCTCCGCGCTGTTGGCGTCTGTCCGCGTGCGGTGTGTCGCCATCGTCTCACCGACCTGCCTTTCTCGTCTCCGAGGCCCCGTCGTGTGTCGCATGAACATCGGCTTGAACATCGGCAATAGCGCGCGCGGGCGTCTGTTCGCGGGCGCTCATGCCGACTGTACCACGAGATGCGCCATTTGCCTCACTGACCTTCTATGCCAGCATGTATAGAAGTTCTTGGCGGCGCTGGCTCGAATCTGTGACTTGCCTTTTTTCAGGCCGATGAGTACACTTAGGGCAAGACAACGCTTCCGAATCGCAGGGAGACCGTCATGAAACCCTCAGACCCCTCATTGACCGAGCTCGCGAGAGCGGGCTTCCTTCGATGCTACATGCCCTATAAAGGGTTTCACCGCGCCACCTGCTATTCCTAGCGTCCCTACATCCCCCCTCCGCGCCCATGCGGCGCCACGCCCCCGCGCATCCCCCTTGGCCTGGGGCGTCCGCCGATGCTTTCGGTTCGTCCGTGTAAGCCATCATCGGTCTTTCCGCTGTCCACATAGTCCAGTCCCATAGCCATCTGGCCTTCTCCGCCCGCATATCGCGCGGCTCAAGAGAACCGCCAGTAGCGCCACCTATTCCACGCGACCCGCTTGCGGCGCTCATCCAACGGCGCCGACGGATCGCTGGTCGCCCGTTACCAGACGCGCGACTTTCATTCGCAAGCCGCGCATTCCCGTCTCGTTGTTCCCGTATTGTTCATAGTTTTTCGCACGTTTTCGCTCGTCGCGTGTCCCTCTTATGAGCGCCCGCCAAGCGGGTCGGGCCGAGGGCATAGCGAGCCACGGCGCCTGAGCGCGCCGCTGGCCATACGCGCAGGGAATCGGACGACGCAGCAGGCCGAAGCCTGACATGCGCCGACCATTTCGGGGTGTCAGGCTTCGGCCAGGCTGATCGCCGGTTTCCCGCACATCTATGCGACGCCAGTCAATGGCGCGCACGCGCAAGCGAATGTCTCCACCCGCAGGTACAGGAGCTTTATGAACGGTTCTCGCAAGGCCAAGACCAACGACGCGCTCAACACAGCGCGCAAGTACCTCGACATCATCCACTCACCTACGCTCTCGCCCGACCAGGCGCAGGCGCTGGTGAAGCAGACGGTGAGCAACTTCGGCGATCACTACAATTCGGGATTCCTGCAATATCGCAAGTCCGTCACCGAGGGCGGTGACTTCGCGGCGGTCGAGTGGAGTGGGCGCGGCGCGACCTTCACCGATGTCCTGGGGCGCGAATACATCGACTGTCTCGGCGGCTATGGGCTGCTGAGCCTGGGCTGGTCGCATGAGAAGGTGATCGCCGCCGTCAAGGCGCAGCTCGATCGCGCCCCGATGCCCACCCAGGAGCTGCTCGACTGGCCACGCGGCATGCTGGCCGACCTGCTCTCGAAGATCACCCCAGGCGACATTGACTACGCCTTCTTCGTCTCCAGTGGCACTGAGGCGGTCGAGGGCGCGATGAAATTCGCCAAGGCGGCGACGGGCAAGAGCGGCTTCATCGCGGCGGTGCGCGGCTTCCACGGCAAGACAGCGGGCAGCCTCAGCCTGATGGGCAAGGCGAAGTTCCGCAAGCCCGCGATGCCCCTGCTCAGCAACGTCTACCATGTCCCCTTCGGTGACGCCGACGCGGTGGAGCAGCAGCTCCGCATCGCGCGTGAGGTCGGCAACGAGATCGCCGCCGTGGTGATGGAGCCAGTGCAGGGCGAGGCGGGCGCCATCGTGCCGCCCGACGACTTCTGGCCACGCCTGCGCACACTCTGCGACGAGTACGGCGTGCTGCTGATCGCCGATGAGGTGCAGACAGGTCTGGGTCGCACTGGCGCGCTCTGGGGTGTGAACCACTGGAACGTGACGCCTGACATCATCTGCTCGGCCAAGGCGCTGGGCGGCGGTGTCATGCCGATTGGCGCCTTCATGGCCAACAAGAAGGTGTGGCAGCACTTCATCGACGATCCGTTCTTCCATACGACGACCACCGGCGGCAACCCGCTGGCCTGCGCCGCCGCCATCGCGACGATCGGTGTCATCCTGGAGGAAGACCTGCCCCGCCAGGCCGCCGAGAAGGGCGACTACTTCAAGCAGCGCCTCGAAGTCCTCGCCAACCAGTACGACTCCATCTACGAGCGGATCACTGGCAAGGGCCTGCTGATTGGCCAGCACTTCCACGATGGCGACACGGGCTACAAGGTCTCCGCCGGACTCTTCCAGCGCGGCGTCCTGCTCTCTGGCACGCTCATCAGCGCGCAGACGATTCGCATCGAGCCGCCGCTGGTCATCGAGTATGACGAGATCGACGAGGTGCTGAACCGCCTGGAAGATACGCTGAAGGCTGTCTCCGCCGCGCCCGTGACGGGCGAGACCGTTTCGCTGGCGAGCGTCGGCGTGCCAGCGGGCGCGAAGGCCAACGGCGCCGCCGCGGGACGGGTGAGCCGCAAGCAGGCCAGCCCTGCGCCGGTGGCCGCGATCTAGGCCCCAGCGGATTGATTGTAGCTGTGTAACTCCAGTTCGCTCCAGACGCTCGCGGGCCTGCGGTTCGTGTAGCGTCTGGAGCGAATGCTTTTTCCGCGCCGGACAGGCGCGACAGTGAGGTCGCTTGTGCGTCTGGTAGTGCTCGGCGGCGGCGCGATGGGTCGCATTACGGTGCGCGCGCTGGCCGAAGATGATCGTGTTTCTGAAGTGCTCGTCGGCGACATGAACGTGGCGGCGGCGGAGCGCGTGGTCGCGGGGCTGGCGGCTGGCCGCGAGAAGGTCAGCGTGGCCGCCTGCGATGTGCGCGATGTGGCGGCGACCACACGCCTGCTCGACGGCGCCGACGCGGTGCTGAACGCGACGGACTATACCTTCAACCTGGAGGTGATGCGCGCCGCGCTGGCCGCCCACGCGCCCTACGCCGACCTGGGCGGCCTCTTCCACATGACGCGCCGCCAGTATGAGCTGGATAGCGCCTTCCGCGAGGCGGGCCTCACCGCTGTGCTGGGCATCGGCAGCACGCCCGGCATCACGAATCTGCTGGCGCGGATCGCGGCGGATCACCTCGACACCGTGGAGCGGCTGGACGTGCGCATCGGGAGCGGCGACACGCGCCCAGCCGACGCGCACTTCGTCCCGCCCTACTCCATCCGCACGATCTTCGATGAATGCACGCTGGAGCCGATGGTCTACGCCGATGGCGCCTGGAGCGCGGTCGCGCCGATGAGCGGCGGCGAGGAGATCGAGTTCCCCGCGCCCGTCGGCCAGGTCGAGGCGATGTATACGCTGCACTCGGAGGTGGCGCTGTTCCCCGTCTCCTTCGGCGCGCAGGGGCTGAAGCACGCCAGCTTCAAGATCGCCTTCCCGGAAGCCTTCCTGGCGCAGTTGCGGCTGCTCGTCGACCTCGGCCTCGCCTCGACGGAGATGATCGAGGCGCGCGGCGTGAAGCGCGGAACGATGGCGCGCGTGGCCCCGCGCGAGGTGATGGTCGCGCTGCTGGCGGCGCGGCAGAACGCGGCGGCGGCAGCCAGTGGCGAGCCAGCCGAGCCGAGCGATTGCGATGTGCTGCGGGTCATCGCTGAGGGCACGCGCGACGGCGCGCCCGCGCGCCTGGTGGAGGAGATGGTCGTCTCGCCGTTCCGCCCGTGGGGGGTGGGCGCTGGCGACATCGATACCGGCGTACCGCTGGCCATCGCGGGCATCCTGCTGGCGAGTGGCGCGGCGCGTGTCACCGGCGCGCATGGGGCGGAGCTGGTCTTCGAGCCGCTGGCCTTCCTGCGCGAACTGGGGCGCTATGGCATGCGCGCGACCGAAACCATCACCCGCACGCTGGGCTGAGCCGCCAGTCGCGCACGATGATAACGAATTGTGTACAGTGTGGCCAACACTTCCCTATATCCACACCCGCTTCAGGGTGTATACTGCGCCCAACATCCACGTATTACCGCGTAGTGTGAGCATTTCACTCAAAACGCGCGTAGTACAGGAAAACACCAGTCGCATGGGTCGGCGCGCACTTCGCCGCTGGCCCGCGACCATGCCCGGCATCACTTCAATTGAGGGACGCAGCATGGCCAACACCGATCTTCCGACCCCCGACGCGGTTGGGTCAGAGCAAGCAGGCTCCGCTGGCGGCGGGCGCGTTGATGATCGAAGCGCGTGGACTGAACAAGTACTTCGGCGAAAAACACGTCCTCAAAGACATCGACTTTCGGTGAAGCGCGGCGAGTGTGTCGCGGTCATCGGGCCGAGCGGATCGGGCAAGAGCACGTTGATCCGCTGCATCAACTATCTCGAAACGCCGACCAGCGGTGTCATCACCATTGACGGCCAGCAGTTGACCTCCAGCCTGACCCACGCCCAGCTCAGCTTTGTCCGCCGCGAGCTGGGCATGGTTTTCTACAACTTCAACCTGTTCCCACACATGAGCGTATTGGATAACATCACGCTGGCTCCAGTGCGCGTACGCAAGCTGCCCCCCAATCAGGCCCAGGAGCAAGCGCGAGCGCTCCTGGCGAAGGTCGGCCTCTCGGACAAAGCCGACGCCTACCCCGGCCAGCTCTCCGGCGGGCAGAAGCAGCGCGTGGCAATCGCGCGGGCGCTGGCGATGAACCCCAAGGCGCTGCTCTTCGATGAGCCAACCTCCGCGCTCGACCCTGAGCTGGTCGGCGAGGTGCTGCGGGTGATGCGCGAGCTGGCCGAAGAGGGGCGCACGATGGTCGTGGTCACCCACGAGATGGGGTTCGCGCGCTCCGTGGCCGACCGCGTGGTGTTCTTCGATGGTGGGCGCATCGTCGAAGAAGGTGATCCGGAAGAGGTCTTCACGAATCCCAAGAACGAGCGCACGCGCACGTTCCTCGACCGTGTGCTGCACGCGATCTAGCGTGCGCCGTGGTGTCCCAGGTACGTCCCAGTCGATCTCTGGTGAGGTCAGTCTCTGACAGGAAGGGTCTGCGCCCATTCCAGCGCGCAGACCCCGGCGGCCACAGAAAGGGCAGGTCATGATCCCATTCCGTCATCTCCTCAAGCCCGGCAAACGGCTGAAGCTGTTTCCGTTGGCGGCGCCCGCGCTGGCGCTGACGATCGTGTTGAGCGCGTGCGGTGGCAACACCTCGACGCCAACGTCCAGCGCGACGGGCACGGTGAGCATCGGCAACGCCGGGACGCTGATCCCCGGTACGTTCAAGTGGGGCGAAGACTCCACTGGCGGCATGCCGTACATCGTCCCGAAGGACGCCAACAACCCCAACGCCCCGTACTATGGCTACGAGGTGGACATCGCCAACGCGATGGCGAAGCTGATGGGCGTCACCCAGCAGCCGACACAGGTCACGTGGTCGAACTGGCAGCAGGGCCTCGCCTCACAGCAGTACGACTTCTTCATGAACGGCCTGGAGATCACGTCCGACAACATCCAGGCGGGCGCGAAGTTCAGCATCCCCTACTATGTCTACACGCAGTCCATCGTCGTGCTGAAGACCAACACCACCATCAACAGCTTCGCTGACCTGGCAGGCAAGAAGGTGGAGACGGGCACCGGCTACGAGGCGCAGAACGTGATGGATGAGTGGAACGCCGCCCATCCGAACAACAAGATCAAAGAGGTGCTGCACGGACACCCCGACCCCGTTCACCGACCTCCAGTCGGGGCGCGTGGACGCGATGTTCATCGACACCCCCATCGCGGCGTGGTACGGCGCCAATGACCCCAGCGGCCTCTACAAGATCGTCGGCGGCCCACTGGATCCTGGCTACTACGGCATCGCCTTCGACCCGAACAATCCCAACACACCGACCCTGATGGCTGAGGTCAACAAGGCCATCGAGGTGATGTACAACAACGGCACGCTGCAGAAGATCTACGAGACTGGCGGCGCCTACAACGCTGGCCCGAGTGGCGCCGCAGTCTTCGAGAAGTATGGCATGTGGAACGACTCGCAGAAGTGCATCGGGAACTTCCTGCCGGATAACCCAACCAACATCTCGGGCTGCCCGCCGCTGGCCACCAAGTAGCGCACAGCCTCTCTCCAAACCGAATGGCGCGGATCGTCTCTCCAGTGAGAGACCCGCGCCACTCGGTCAGGGGAGCCGCGCTCGCACGGCTTCCCGCCGCGGCTGAAGCGGAGCGCACGGTTCCACTTCAGCCACATCCATTGTGTCCGCCTCAGGCAGCCGAGGTGTGTATTCGGTCGCTCCAGCGGCTCCATGTCGTCTTCCCATGACACCACGCTCTCGCGCCTCTAGAATCGCGGGGGCAGGGGGCGCCGTTCATGAAGAAGTCCTTCGCCAGTCTCCGCTTTCTGGCAATGTTCCTTGTCACCATCCTGGTTTTCGGGCTGGGTGGCTCGCTGATTCTCGCCGCCTTCGACAAAGAGGCGACCGGTTCCAAGGCGCCCCTCTTTGACCTGGGAACCATCTTCCACGGCGTCGTCCACTTCATCCAGACACTCTTCCTCGTCGCCTTCTCCGGTACCAACCACTTCGGCCAGCCTCTACTGGTCGTTCTTTCTGATGGGCCTGGCGACGACCATCCAGTTCTGCTTCATCTCCATGCCAGCTCGCGCTGGTAGGCGGCTTTCTCATCGCGCTGATGTCAGGCTCAAAGATTCCACTCGATTCGTCTGCCCGCGCGCGCATTTGTCGAGTTCATCCGCAATACGCCGTTGCTGGTGCAGATGCTGATCATCTACAACGGCCTGCTGTTCCTGCCGCACTGGCTCAATAATCCCTTCACCGCTGGCATCGCCACGCTCACCATCAACTACTGCGCCTATGAAGCGGAGAACCTGCGCGCGTGGATTGGCGGCGGTCGATCGCGGCCAGAATGAGGCGGCGGTCACGCTGGGCCTGGGCCAGTGGGAGACGTTGCGGCTCATCCTCGTGCCGCAGATGATTCCGATCTCACTGCCGACGGTCATCAACGATTTCATCTACATGTTCAAGGACTCCTCGATCCTGAGCCTGATCGCGGTACTTGAATTGACGACGCAGACCAATATTCTGGTGCGTCACTTCCCGGTCTACACCTGGCAGTTCTTCACGATTGGCGCGCTGCTCTACCTCGCGCTCAGTCTGCCACTGGGACGACTCGCCCGCGTACTGGAGGCGCGTCTGCGCGGGCGCTCCTTCGCGCCGGGCCGCAACCTGACGACGCTCACGGGGCAGGCGCTGGGCGCGTCAGTCGTTTTGGCTGGATCGCTGGCGCGCTGGCGGTGGGCTTCTCGCTCGGCGACGCTCTTGGCTGAGGTTGGGCAGATCCTGGCGGCGCTGCTGCTGACGGTTTCGCTACTGCTCAGCGTGATGCTCATCCTGGGTGTCCCCACCTACGGAGATCGCGGCGCTCATCCGCCCGTTACGGCGAGGCAGGCAGTCCAACGCATCGCTCCCGACGACATGCGCCTGTTGGCATTACTGGCATCAAGAAGTAGCGGAGACGACTGATGGATATTCTCATTCGCACCGTAACCCAGAACGCTCCGCTGCTCGTCAACGCGACATTGCTCACGCTGTTCGGCTCACTCTTCTCGATCGTGCTGGCGATGATTCTCGCGGTGCCGACCGCCTTCATGCGCCTCTCGAAGAACGCGCTCTTCCGCAGCGTCAGCACGTTCTACGTCGAGACGATTCGCGGCACACCGCTGCTGCTGCAGTTGTTCGTCTGGTTCTACGGCGCGCGTCTGCTCCTGCTCTACCTCTTCAACTTCAACGCGGATACGGCGCTGTACCACCTGCTGACCGCGCTCAACTCCAACACGCTCTACCCCAGCCAGGGCGTGAGCAACATCTTCTTCGCGGTCATCGGCCTCTCCTTCAATTACGGCGCGTATCTCTCAGAGGTCATCCGCGCGGGCATCGAGGCGGTGGATCACGGGCAGATCGAGGCGGCGCAAGCGCTGGGGCTGAGCCAGTTCCAGATCGCGCGCTATGTCACGCTGCCACAGGCGCTGCGCATCATGACGCCCCCGCTCACCAATAACTTCATCACCGCTGATTCAGGATAGTTCCTTCTGGCAGGTGCTCGGCGTGTATGAGCTGTCGCTCCAAGCGTACTCGCTCTCGCTGGCCATCTCGAATAACACAATCCGCTGGGGACTCTACAGCATGGAGTTGGCGATCTACTTCGTCATCTGCTATAGCCTGGCCTTTGTCTCCTCGCGCCTCGAGGCGCGGCTCTCGCGTGGCGTGGCGGGCGCGAACTAGGACGCCTGCCAGCCTGCGCCACCGTGGCCCAAAGAACGCGGAGAAGATTAGTCAGCAGGGCCGTTTACCTGTCCATAGTGGCGCTATACAGTGTGCAGCGCAGGGGCTGCTGAAGCCGCGTCTAGGGCGTGCGCGCCACCAAGCTCGCCTTCGCGGGCTAAGCCATATGCGCTTCTGCCCTGCGTATGGCAGGCGTAATCGCTCACCATGCGCAGAGTGCGTAGCGCGCCCGGAATCCAGGCCGCGCAGGCGGCCTTCGTGGCGCGCACGCCCGTAGACGCGGGTTTACCCGCCCCTGTCAGGTAGCCCGCTGATCGCCAGCCAACGATACTGCGCGCCCTCAACAATCTAGCCACATTCCCATCGCGCATAGCGCCAAAGGTCAAAGGAGCGCCACACTATGAAGGCGACAACCAGTTCCACAGCCAGCCGCAGCCAGCGCCAGGATAAGCATGCCGCTGCCCTCCTCCGCCCGGAGTGGCGCGGCCAGCGCGCTCGACGCCGACCGCCAGAAGTATCTGCCGCGCGGCCTCTTCACCTACCACCCGGTCTATCCAGCGAGCGGCTCTGGCGCGACCATGACCGACATCGACGGCGCGACCTACCTCGACTTCGCTGGCGGCATCGGCACGATGAACGTCGGCTACAGCCACCCAGCGGTGATCGCGGCGGCGCAGGAACAGCTCGCAGCCTACACCCACACCTGCGCGCATGTCATCACCCCGCCGCTCTACATCGAGCTGGCGCGGCGCCTCGCGGAGATCACCCCCGGCGCCTTCGACAAAAAGACGCTGCTGGTCAATAGCGGCGCCGAGGCCGTCGAGAACGCCATCAAGATCGCCCGCGCCGCGACGGGACGCTCAGCGGTCATCGCCTTCGAGAACAGCTTCCACGGGCGCACCAACCTCGCGCTCGCGCTCACTGGCAAGGTGAAGCCCTATCGCATGGGCTACGGCCCCTACGCCCCCGACATCCATCTCGTCCCCTACGCCGACTCCTACCACAGCGACCCCGATGACGCGAGCGCGGGCGGCTGGCGCGTGGCGCTGGAGCGCTTCTTCAATACGCGCGTGGGGCCAGACCAGGTGGCGGCGATGATCGTCGAGCCAGTGCAGGGCGAGGGCGGCTTCATCGTGCCGACCGACGACTTCCTGCCGACGCTGCGCGAAATCTGCACGCGCTACGGCATCGTGCTGATCATTGATGAGATTCAGTCGGGCTTCGGGCGCACCGGGCGCATGTTCGCCATCGAGCATTTCGGCGTCGAGCCAGACCTGCTGCTGACGGCGAAGTCGCTGGCGGGCGGGCTGCCGCTGGCCGCCGTGGTGGGACGCGCCGAGATCATGGACGCGCCCACGCCCGGTGGCCTGGGCGGCACCTACGGCGGCAATCCGGTGGCGTGCGCGGCGGCGCTGGCGGTAATCGAGGTCTTCGAGCGCGAGGGCCTGGTCGAGCGGGCGCAACGCATCGGCGCGCTGGCGATGGAGCGGATGCGTGGCTGGCAGCAGCGCTTCGAGCTGATCGGCGATGTGCGCGGGCTGGGCGCGATGGTGGCGATGGAGCTGGTGCGCGACCGCGCCGGCCGCACGCCCGCCAGCGCCGAGGCCGCCGCGCTGCTGACGGAAGCCCGCAAGCGTGGGTTGCTCATCATCAAGGCGGGCCTCTATGATAATGTCATCCGTCTGCTGATGCCGCTCGTCACGACCGACGAGGAGATGGCGCGCGGCCTGGACATCCTGGAGGAGTCGCTGGCGGCGGTCAGCGCGATGACACCCGCGCAGCTAGAGGCGGCGCACTAGGAGCGATGCCAGCGGCGATTCAGGCCGCGGCTAAGCGCGCGCCACGAAGGCCGCCGCACGGCCGAGTTCCTGGTGGCGCTGAAGCCCCCGCATGCCCCACTACAGGCGCGGCTGAGAGTCCGGCCTGCAGGCCGCGCTTCGTGGCTCCGGCCTTTTCGAGGCCGCGAGCGCCCTTACTCGCCTGCGCACGCCCACCATACTCGCCCGTTCAACCGCATAAACCGCCAGCCCATCGGAGGTGATTGGCCATGGATACACGCGAGAAGTACGACCGTTACGTGATGACGAGCTTCACCGCTGGCATCGAGCCGGTAGTGGTGGCCAGCGCCGAGGGCGCGCGCGTCGTCGATGAGGATGGCCGCTCCTACATTGACTGCTACTCTGGCATCTCGGTGGTCAACGCGGGACATGGCAATCCCGACGTGCGCCAGGCGGCGAAGGAGCAGATCGACAGGCTCATCCACTGTAGCTCGTACACCTACTATGCGCAGCCCGTGGCCGACCTGGCCGCGCGACTGGCGGAGGTGACGCCGGGGCGCCTGCAAAAGACCTTCTTCGCCAATAGCGGCGCCGAGGGCCTGGAAGCGGCGATGCGCCTGGCCAAGGTCTACACGGGCAAGCACGAGTTCATCGCGCTGGAGCGCAGCTTCCACGGGCGCACGCTCGGCACGCTGAGCATCACCGGCAACATGTCGCGCAAGACACGCGGCGGCGCCTATGCCAGCGGCATCGCCTTCGCGCCGACGCCCTACCCCTACCGCTCGCTCTTCGGCTCCGACCCGGAGATGGTGGCCGAGCGCGCGGCGCAGGCGGTGGAGGATGTGATTCGCTTCCACACCAGCGGCGATGTCGCGGGCTTCATCATCGAGCCAGTGATGGGCGAGGGCGGCATCATCGTGCCGCCAGCCTCGTATCTGCCGCGCGTGAAAGCCGTGCTCGACCGCTACGACATCCTGCTGATCACCGATGAGGTGCAGTGCGGCTTCGGGCGCACCGGCAAGCTCTTCGCCGTCGAGCATTTCGGCGTCGAGCCAGACATCATGGTGATGGCGAAGGGCATTGCGGACGGCTTCCCGCTCTCGGCGACCATCGCCCGCGCCGAGATCGCTGATTCGTTCCGTCCCGGCGAGCATCTCAGCACGTTCGGCGGGAATCCCGTCTCGTGCGCGGCGGGGCTGGCCAACCTGGAGTTCATGCTGCGCGAGGATCTGCCGGGCCAGTCGGCGCGGAAGGGCGCGGCGGCGCTGGCCCGCATGCAAGCGCTGGCCGACCGCCTGCCCGCCATCGGTGAGGCGCGCGGCCTGGGGCTGATGCTCGGCGTGGAGCTGGTCTCCGACCGCGAGCAGCGCACGCCCGACGCCGCCCTGGCCCGCGAGGTGCGCCGCTATTGCCGCGAGCACGGCGTGCTGGTCGGCGTCGGCGGCACAGAGGGCAACGTCATCCGCATGCAGCCGCCGCTGGTCATCGAGGAAAGCGACCTGAACGAGGCGCTGGACGTGATCGGCGCGGGCATCGAGAGCCTGAGCGGCGCCCACGCGGGGTGAGGTCTAACCAACGTTGAAGAAAAGAGAACCATACACATGTCAACCGCGAGTGAATCGCGTGTCATCCAGAATCTGGTGAATGGCGCCTGGGTAGACTCGCACAGCGAAGAGACGCTGCCGATACCGAATCCCGCGACGGGCGCGACACTGGCGCGCGTGCCGCTCTCCACGGCGGCGGAGGTGCGCGAGGCGGTGGCCGCCGCGCAGGCCGCCTGGCCCGCCTGGCGCGATACGCCGGTGATCGAGCGCGCGCAGGTGCTCTTCCGCATGAAGGCGCTGCTCGACACGCATCTCGATGACCTGGCGGCCTCGGTGACGGCGGAGAACGGCAAGACGCTGGACGAGTCGCGCGGCGAGGTGCGACGCGGTATCGAGGTGGTGGAGTTCGCCTGTGGCATGCCGTCGCTGATGCAAGGCTCCTCGCTGCCCAATGTCAGCCGGAACGTTGACACGACCATGCAGCGCTTCCCGCTGGGCGTGGTCGCGGGCATCACGCCATTCAACTTCCCGGCGATGATTCCGCTGTGGATGGCCCCGGTCGCGCTGGCGGCGGGCAACTGCTTCGTCCACAAGCCCTCCGAGCGCACGCCGATGACCTCGAATATGCTGGCCGACCTGTGGATGCGCGCGGGGCTGCCCGCTGGCGTGCTGAGCGTGACGCACGGCGCGAAGGACGTGGTGGATGCGCTGCTGACCGATCCAGGCGTGGCGGCGGTCTCGTTCGTCGGCTCGCAGCCCGTGGCGGCGTATGTCTACGCGACGGCTGCCGCGCATGGCAAGCGGGTGCAGGCGCTGGCGGGCGCGAAGAACTTCGTCATCGTGACGCCCGACGCTAACATGAGCCAGGCGGCGGACATCGTGCTCTCCTCGGCCTTTGGCAACGCGGGCGAGCGCTGCCTGGCCAGCAGCGTGGTCATCGCCGTGGGCGACGCGGCGGAGCGCCTGACGCCACTGCTGGTCGAGCGGGCGCAGGTGATGCGCGTCGGCGATGGGGCGGACTCCGCGACGGAGATGGGGCCAGTGATCCGCTCGGAGCATCGCGCGCGGGTCGAAAGCGCCATCGAGCGCGGCCTGAGCGAGGGCGCTTGCCTGGCGCTGGATGGCCGCGAGAGCGCTGGGAGCGACGACGCAGGGCTACTATCTGCGCCCCAGCATCTTCACCGATGTCGCGCCAGAGATGAGCGTCGCGCGCGAAGAAATCTTCGGCCCGGTGCTGGCCGTCATGACCTCGCCAACACTGGACGAGGCGATCGAAACCGCGAACCGCTCACGCTTCGGCAACGCCGCCGTCATCTGCACCACCAGCGGCGCGGCGGCGCGCACGTTCCAGATGCGCATCGAGGCGGGGATGGTCGGCGTCAATGTCGGCGTCCCTGCGCCAGTCGCATGGTTTCCCTTCGCCGGCTGGAAGCAATCCTTCTACGGCGACCTCCACGCGACGGGGATGGACGCGGTAAACTTCTACACCGAACGCAAGGTCATCACCTCGCGCTGGTAGCGAGCGGCAGGGCGTTCAAGTAAGATGTGGAATACAGCGGATGGCGCGCTACCGACAGCTTGCTTCGAGTAATTGCCTTCATCTCGCTGTCGGTGGTATACTGCTGATGACCCCCCCGGCTGGTTCGCTGGCTGGGCGCAGCGCCGCCTTCGGGCGGCGTCTGCATTTTCTGGAGGGTTGCTTGTGACATTGCCGTCATCGTCGCCTTCGCCAGTTAAGGCGAACGTGTATGTGGATGGTTTCAACCTCTACTACGGCTGTGTAAAGAGTACTCCGCACAAGTGGCTCAACATCCTCGACCTCTGCCAACGATCACTTCCCACACACTTTCAGATCAACCGCATCCGCTATTTCACCGCCCTCGTTCGACCACGCCCCGGTAATCCACAACAGGACGTGCGTCAACAGACATTCATCCGCGCGCTGGAAACACTGCCAATGCTCTCCACGCACTACGGAACCTTCCTCGAAAGCCAGGTACGCATGCCGCTTGTTAATCCTCCGCCCACGACTGCGCTGGTCATCAAGACAGAGGAGAAGGGTTCAGACGTCAATCTGGCGACCTATCTTCTCGTGGATGCGTATGAGAATGACTTTGAGGCTGCTGTCGTCATCACTGATGACTCCGATCTTGCTGAGCCGATCATGATTGTGCGCCGCCGCCTGCATAGACACGTTACCGTACTGAGTCCACGAGGTAAATCACGAAAGCTCTCTCAGGTGGCGACGCGATTTCGCAAGATTGACATGAACCATGTAGCCGCGAGTCAGTTTCCACCAACACTTTCGGATAAGCATGGGGTCATTACCAAGCCCACGACATGGTAGACTCCAGGCCTACGACTGAATACGAG
>CAWIYP010000020.1:0-316679 GCA_963840335.1 uncultured Chloroflexia bacterium | reverse complement strand
TCAATCAGCCACAGGTCAGGCGCTAGGCGCCGTACACGTGGGGCAGGCTCAGTCATACTATTTCACTCCTGATTGTCGGAAGGTTATCTCGCCTCGTCCCACCTCATCCAAAACGTGGACTGGCGAGTGCGATGGTCTCGACCTCTACAGCATACCTCGAAACGCAGCCAGGCTGAAGCCACGAATGGCCAGTCGCGCAAGGAAGTCCCGTGCTGGACGGCGCGATGGTGAGCCATGGTACGATAGAACAGCCCAACCGCGCAAAACACGCTGGGTGCGTCTATGCGCTAGCGCGCTCCCACTACCCACTGAGCTGAGGAACAAACGTGACAGCAGCTTCTCCTACGCCTGAAGTTAGCGAGCGCGTTACCTATATAGGCGCGCTGCTGACTGTCGCTATCATGGCGGCGCTCACGGCATTGCTGATCATTGTTCTCCTCATGGGACAGGAACTCAGCTCAGCCCTGATCGACATCGAACAAGGACCGGCTGCTATCCTGGCGCACCTCCAGCTCCTCGTGACACTGATAGCGGGGCCGCTCTTCTGCGCGGCGCTCGCCGCCCTTGCCATGTGGCGAGCGATCTGGGTCACGCGCGTTACACGCTATATGCGCATCATCCAGGATTATTGCGACGAGCGCTTACGTCGTGATGCGCCACTCCTCGCCCTGGGATTCGCTCCAGCCGGGCGCCTGCTCGTGAACGATAGCAGGAATACCGCTACTCAGCGTCCAGCGCCTGACCTCTTGATGAGCGCGCCACAGACGCTGCTTCTGGGAGAAGCGGGATCGGGGAAAACGACCGCGCTGCTCAGCACGGCGAAAAGCCTGAGCGCTCGCCCACTTTGGGCCAGAATCCTGCTGGGGGTGCGACACGAACCGCTACCGATACTCATCTCGCTGCCAGGCCTGGTCCGCTCCCTCGCCGCTGAGCCAATCGACACAGCGCCGACGATGACACGCTATATCGCCGCCCTGCTGACACGTATCGGCACAGAGGGGTTGGGCGCCCGCACGGAACGCCTCATGCGCTCCGGACGATTAGCGCTGCTCTGCGACGACTACGACAAGCTCGACGACGATGAGCGTGAACTGCTCAACCAGACATTACAGGCATTCCGCGAAACCCCTTATAGCACATGCCATTTGGTGGTAACCTGCGAGACCACAACCTATGCCTCTGTAGTGGATGACCTTGGGCCGCTAGCGCAATTCCGCGCCTGCGAGATGGCGCCCATCCCCGTCGCTGAAGTGAGTGAAGCGATTCGCAGACGCGGAGTTTCTGAACGGCGCCGCCGTGACCAGACACCAGGAGTATATGAGCTAGGTGGTGCATTTGAACGCCGACCGCTAGGTCGCTCGCTGCGTCTGGCTGCGATCTCTGCGGCGCTGGCGGAGTCGTATGCAGCGGGGGAAATGATCCCCTGGGGCCGAGCTGAGCTTTTGCGCAACGCGCTTCGACTGGCGAGCGCCACGGCGACTGTACGTGACCTGGAGGCAGCCGTTAGCCAGCCAATCGAGGATATACGCCAACAACCCGCGCTGGTATGGGCGGCATTCGGCGCCGCCCTGCAGGATGAGCGCGGTGGCTATATGCCGCTCGATACGACCCTAACCGTCGGCGAAAGCGTGTATGAGTGGTTGACCAATCACCCCCCACCTGGCCCGACAGATTTCGCACTCAGCGGCATGCCAGAGTTCTCCGCCCTCCGCGTCGAGCGCGACATCCAGGCGGGGTTGCGCGTTGGCATACTCAGAAGGAGCATGGATGGCCTCACCCTGAGCTTCGCGCATACGTTGGCGCAGGCGAGCGCGGCTGCCTGGTGGCTCGAACTACGTGACGACGGATTAGGACGTCTCAACAGTCAGTTGCTACGACCCCAGTGGGCGCTACCCGTGGCCTTGTGGACAGGAGCAAACAGCGAACCTTATGATCTCGCCCAGCGCATCTTCCGCTTCGCCAACAGCCCCGATAGCATCGCCCCACGCGCTGGGATGGCTGACCGTCTCGATGTCTACCCGCAGGCGCTTGCGCTCGCCCTTGCCGCCATCCTCGAAGGCGCCGCGCCGCACCTCATGCGCATCGCCGCGATGCGACAGACACGCTCCCATGCCTTCATCCTGGCCCAGCAAGGCCTCCGCGATCTCCTCGACGCCTGTGTGGTTTATGGCGCCGATGCGGCGCAACGCCATCGCCTCAGCCGCGTGCTGGGACGAACGCAGATGGAGGTGGGCGCCGAATGCGCCGCTTATCTCGGCATGCTCACACGCGAACCCAGTCTCGACCGCATGCTGCGCGCGCAGATCACCACGACGCTTGGGCTGTGCGCCACACCACAAGCTATTGATGAATTGATGACACTGCTCATCCAATCTGATCCCACCATGCGCCAGGCCGTCGAGCAAGCGATTGTCTATGCGGGCGCCAGCGCGATACCAGCGCTTCAAGCGACATCCCGCGATAGCAACGCGCACATTCGCCAGCGCGCTGAGGAGGCGCTACGCCTGCTCAGCGGCATCGCCCCAGCGGCTGGAGAAGCCGCCAATAGCGCGGCAATCGTGGGCTTGCATAGTCCTGACGCGGCGCAGCGCCGTGCCGCCGTCACGACACTCAGCGCCATCGGAGCCTCCGAGGCGCTCAACAACCTCATCGCGCGCCTCGATGACACGAACACTGAGGTGCGCATAGCCGCAGCTTCCGCCCTCGGCCAGCTAGGGGGTCGGCGCGCATTGCTGGCGCTACGACGTCGCGCCACCAGCGAAGATGCGCGGTTGCGCCTGGCGGTCGCTCAGGCCCTCGGCATGGATCCTTCCTCCGCATCCACAAACCCGCTACTCCGTCTGCTCAAAGACCGTGAGGCGCAGGTGCGTGCGGCGGCGGCCACTTCTCTCGGCGCCATCGCGGACAAACGCACACTCGCCGCGCTACGTGAGGCCGCTGAAGACCCTGATCCCTGGGTGCGACACGCCGCGCAGTCCGCTGTCCGCCGCATAACACACCCTTGAAGATTAAAAATAACGGTTACGATAGACCTCGGGCGATGGTCCAGAACCGCCTTCGAGCGCATCGAGCCACCCGTCGTCAGAGTCTATCTTCACGCCGCGCTGGTCGCTCTCTGCGGCAGTGATGTATGGAAGCGCATGCCCCAACAATGGCTGGCGTTCCTGTACGCGGGTAAAGTTGGCGTCGGCCTGGGACCGTAGCGCCGCGAAACCTTGCTCGAAGTCGCCCAGCACCGCACTCTCCTCAATCGACGCCTGTAAGTGCTCGATCCAGAGCGCCAGGCGTAGCTCCACCGCGACCCGCGGATCAGCAAGACTGATGTTCATTTCCGCATCTGCGCCAAAGCCACGATTATTCAGGTTCGCAGACCCAATCGTGAGCCAGTGATCATCTACGATGCCAACCTTAGCATGTACGTAGACAGGTCGATAAAACAGCCCACCAGGCGCGTCCTCGCTCCGAGAATCCGCTCCCAGCGTCAGCGCGAGCAGTTTGCCAGCCTTCACCGCATCTGGCGCCTGTTCACGAATGTAGTCAAGTCCGGCGTCAGTATAGATTCGCCCACAGTTCGGGTGATCCGGCAGGACAATCCCCACCAGGACACCCCGATTAAGCGCATCACCCAGCGCATCCAGAAATGCGAGCATCTCTGGACTTTTACCGCCCCAGAGCAGTGAATCAATGCCACGGTATGTCTCCGGCCAGAAGTATTGGCTTTCCAGATAAATATAACGCTGCGCCGCGCTGACTGCGCGCATATAGGCGTCGCGAATGGTGAAAATGCCCTCTGGCGCGAAATCGTAGGTATCTTTGGGAATCGAGCGGATGATCTGCGCCAGCGACCCACCTGAGATAGGCTCAGGAACATCGTCTGGCAAGCCTCCCGGCCACACCGGGCCATCGCGCCGCGCCGCCACCTCCATCCAGCGCTGGATGATATTGCGCCGCACATCGGCCACCGCTGGCCCTTCGATGCGCATATGCGCGTCGTGCCAGGGATGCATTGAGGAAGAATGAGTCGAGCCACGCACAGGCGATTCAGCGGGGTGATAGCGTGTGTCCCAACGGTCATAGTCGCCGTCAGCTTGGAGCGTTAGATCAATGCCACCGACGAATGCGATGTGGCCATCCACGACCGCGCACTTCTGGTGTAACGCCTCCATCAGGTGCGTGACTTTGAAACTGCTATTGTCGAGTAGACAATCAACGCCAACTTCTTCCAACAGCTTCTTCTGCTCGGATGGATCATTTGTGATATGCACACCTTTAGTAGGCGCATCCCAGAGCAGCACACCAACCTTCACCCCACGTTGCGCCGCAAATCCCAGGACGTCACGTACCTGCAAGCGGTTCGCGTTCCAGAGCGCGATTGCCTCTTCGGGCAATCCTTCCTTGCGCAAGTCCTCGATCAGCGCATTTTGCTCAGGGCTGCCGTCCGGACCAACATGGGCATCTTCCCCCCGCACCATCTCCAGGTCAGCGCGGATATCCCAGCCCGCTAGCATAATCGTATCCTGGGCGCTCAGGAAGGCGCGGCACATCGCCAGCATCGCCGCTCGCCCATCGATCAGCGGGCGCGCCAGCACCCCAGAACGCACCGGGAAGTCTCCCTCAACCCAGAATGCCGCGAACTCGTCCGTGGCTGGCGTCTGGGTGACACTAGGATTAGTCATGCAGTCACTCCTTCCACGCGCCTCTGTGAACGCCAAGCACACAGCCATGCGCAACTACAGCGCTACAACACCTGTTCCTTCATCTCCGCTCCAGCAGTCTCAATTTCTTCGAGATGCGCCACATCGTTCGCACGAACAACTTTCGTGCCATCGCGCGCATAGTCGAATTCAAAGAGGCTCGTGTTATCACGTCGAAACTGGCTCCGCCGCTCGAATGACAGCCCTAGCGCACGGAGGAGCAATGCGCTGACGACACCCCCGTGCGTCACCCAGAGCAGGTTTCCCGTTGGATAGCGTCCCTGCCAGCGCGCGAGCGCCCTGTGGACACGCTCACTGAACTGCGCCCAGGTCTCCCCATTCGGAGCGCCCCACGCGCCCTGTGGATCCGTCTCGATACGCATGAGCAGTTCCCGCTCGTCGCGCACCAGCTCATCGTAGACGCTGCCCTCCCACACACCCATCGAAATCTCGCGCAGATCAGCGTCAACGATGACAGGCTGGCCGGTACGACGCGCGATAGCTTCCGCGGTCTCCAGCGCGCGCGAAAGATCGGAGGCGACAATCGCATCGAATCGCGCGCCCGCAAGTCGCTCGCCTAGCGCTTCAGCCTGCCGTCGGCCGAGGGCGCTGAGTGGCGCATCAACCTGTCCCGTGACGCGCCGCTCCTCATTGTGCGCCGTAGCGCCGTGGCGCGCCACTAAGAGCCGCATGGCGTCTTGGTTGCGACCGTAGCTCTGCTGTGGGAGACTCACTTTCCGCGTCCCTTCTTCTTCCCGGACGGCGGTGTCGCCATGCGTGTGTGATAGTCGGTCACCTGCTGGAAGGCGTCGGCGATCCGCAGGAGCATTGGCTCACCAAACGCAGGGCCAAGCAATTGCACACCGACCGGCAGACCTTCGCTGAATCCCCCAGGCATCGAGAGACCGCTTGTCCCAGCGAGGTTGGCGGGAATCGTAAAGACATCGTTGAGATACATCGCGTACGGGTCGGAAATCTTCTCGCCGATCTTGAACGCGACAGTAGGGCTGGTTGGGCTGATCAGCGCATCGAACCGCTCGAATGCGCGGTCGAAGTCCTGCTTGATCAGCGTGCGCACCTTCTCAGCCTTGAGGTAGTAGGCGTCGTAGTAGCCAGAGGAGAGCGCATAGGCGCCCAGCATGATACGCCGCTTGACCTCTGGGCCGAATCCTGCCTCACGAGTCTCTGACATGTAGTCGATCAGGCTGCCCTTCACCTGCTTGGAGGAGAAGCCATACTTTACGCCGTCGTAGCGCGCCAGATTCGCGCTGCACTCCGCAGGCGCAATGATGTAGTACGCCGCAACACCGTAGCTGGTGTGCGGCAGCGAACACTCGCCCACCTCAGCGCCGAGCGATTTCAGCGTCTCGATGGCTTGTTCCACGACCGCGCGCACTCCAGGGTCAGTCCCCTCGACAAAATACTCGCTGGGAACACCAATACGCAGTCCCTTGATATCGCTGGTCAGCGCGGCGGAGTAGTCGGGCGTTGGGGTGTTGACCGAGGTCGAGTCGAGCGGATCATGCCCGGCGATAGCTTGCATCATCAGTGCCATGTCGCGCGCCGACCGCGTGAACGGCCCAATCTGGTCAAGCGAGGAGGCGAAGGCGATCAATCCAAACCGCGAAACACGTCCATAGGTCGGCTTGAGCGCGACCGTATTGGTGAGCGCGCCTGGCTGCCGCACTGAACCGCCCGTGTCGGATCCTAGCGCGGCCATCGCCTCGCCCGCCGCCACCGCCGCCGCCGAGCCACCACTGCTGCCCCCAGGCACACGCGCGATGTCCCAGGGATTGCGTGTCGGGAAAAACGCGGAGTTCTCGGTGGACGAACCCATCGCGAACTCATCCATATTGGTTTTACCGAGCATGATCGCCTGCGCGTCGCGGAGGCGCGTCATCACTGTCGCGTCATATGGCGGGATGTAGTGTTCGAGGATACGCGACGAACATGTCGTACGCACGCCCTTCGTGCTGATGACATCCTTGATGGCGATGGGAATGCCCGCAAGCGGCCCCAGCTTCGCCCCTTCCGCGCGCTGCCGATCCACATGTTCCGCGGTGCGCATCGCTTCCGACTCCGTCACCGTGACGAACGCCCGCACATTTCCCTCAACCTGCTCGATCCGATCGAGGTGCGCGCGAGTCAGCTCCACCGCGCTGATGGCGCGCCGCCGCAATTGTTCTGACGCTTCGCTTATGCTCAGTTGCCACAGTTCAGCCACGTAACACTACTCCTCGCCGCGTCGCAGGGAACCCCACATCCGCGCGCTACTCACCACGCCCGAGCGATCACTGATCATAAGAGGGGGGTAACCACTACTCTTCGTCAAGAACAGCGCGCACCCGGAAATAGCCATCCTCTTGCGCAGGCGCATTCGCAAGCAGATCCTGTGGGTCATACGATGGTCGTGATTTGTCTTGAGCCATGACATTTGTCATCGGCAAGATATGGGCGGAAGCGGCCACCTGGCTCGTATCCGCCTCAGCAATCACGTTGATATGCTCCAAAATCGCCGACAACTGTTCGCGGAGACGGTCACGCTCGTCCTCACTCAACGCCAGGCGCGCTAGCCGCGCCACATGGTCGACCGTCTCTCGATCAATACTCATGATCTGGGTCTTTCACTTTCTGGTCTCAGAATCGAATGGAGAATGTCTGGTATTCGCTGGTCGCAGCGCCCCACACCGCGCGCACGTCAGAGACATCGGCGGAGATTGGCCCCCGACGCAACTCAGCGAACAGCCGCTCCAGGAGCTCGCGCGGTCCCTCAGCAACCACCTCGACCGCGCCGTCAGCCAGATTGCGCGCATAGCCAACCAGTCCGAGTGTTCGTGCGCATCGCCGCGCATACGCTCGATAGCCGACGCCCTGCACGTCACCCGCTACGTACGCAGTCAAACGCTCTATCATGACGCTCGTCCCGATAGACAATGGACAAACACGGTCAACTGCTTGGAGGCGCATGGCGGGAGGCTCCGCAAAGCCTCACCACAGTGCGTCGGCTCGCAGGGTTTTCCCACATTTCCATCTGGCATGATAGCCCGTGTGTGGCGCTGACCGCAAGCTGGAAGCGAACAGTGATGCCACCGCCATCAGGATGGGTCTTCAGGATGGGTCTTCACGCGCCTCAGGGCCGGAGTCTGGATGCAGCAGCTTCTCGCGAATCTGCTGATAGGTGTTTTCGATGAAATCAGGGACGACCTTTACATCAGCCATCACGGGCATGAAATTAGTGTCACCGCTCCAGCGTGGCACGACGTGCATATGCGCATGATCCGCGATACCCGCACCCGCGACCGCCCCCTGATTGATGCCAAGATTGAAGCCGTGTGCGCCCAGCGCTTCCTGACAGGCGCGCACGCACCGCTGCGCCAGTGTCATCATCTCTGTCAGCGTCTCGGTATCAAGTTCAAGGATGCTTGGTTGATGCGTATATGGCGCGATCATCAAATGCCCGCTATTGTATGGAAAAATATTCATCAGCGCGAAGCAGCGCTCGCCACGGATTAACACGAGATTTCCCGCATCATCAGATGACGCGGCTTTCTCACAGAAGATACATCCTGAAGATGACGGCCCAGCGCCGATATACGCCATGCGCCATGGCGCCCAGAGTTGTCGCATTGGCAATCATTCCTATTCGCTCGGGGGCGCCGCTAGAAGAGTCTCAACTGTGGCGCAATCAAATATCCAAGCAGAAAAAACGCCACAAAAAGCACGATGCCGACCGTGAACCACATCCACCGACGGTTCGTAGGCGCGTCGCCGAAATCTTCGGCAAGCTCATCCGTGTATCCGTGCAACCGACCCGAACGACGCTCTTCCTGTGCGGATACTCGCCCAGGGGATAGCCGCCTGGATGAGCCGTTGGCTGGGCGCGTCTGGCTTCTGTCTAGCGTCATCGAGTCAGTCTCACCTGATGCCACAGACTCGAAATAAAGATTCCCCGCATATGCGGACTGATTGGTCTTGAATCCCAGCGGATTTTCGCGTTGACCATAACCACCAGTGCGAGCCTCACGGAAGGCGCGGACAGACGGCGGCACAGGCAATGTGGGATCACTTGCAGCCAACGTCATGGTCGCATCCAGCGCTTCGAGTGCTAGCGCCAGCGCATTAGCCGATGCGATGCGATCCTCACGCGCGAGATCGAGCACCCGTACGAGTAGCGACCGTATCTCAAGTGTGACATCTTCACGAAACTCACGGGCCGCGACTCCAGAGGACGCAAGCGGTTCGCCAATTGGCCTGGTGACTAACAGCCACAATGCCGCGCCAATGGCCCAGATATCGCGCAAACGCTCATCCTCGACCAATCGCGCAAGCGTCTGATCCTCACCACTGGCGATTCCTGAGAGTGCAACGGTCGCGGCGACTGCGGAAAAGTAATCCCAATCTGGAGGGAGATGCGCGTTGTTGATGTGCGCCATCGCCAGTCGATCAATGAGAATCGCGGAAGCTGTCAGGTCACCATGCGCGAGATCGTGTTGGTGCGCATAAGCGATGCCGCGCGCAAGCTGCAACGCCAGTGCGACTGCCCGGCGAGCGGGCGCGCCATCGGCAATGTAGTACGAGAGCGGGCGGCCATCAATATATTCCTGAACGACGTAAAGACGTCCAGCCTGTTCGATGACATCATAGACTGCGAGAAACGCTGGGTAGGAGAGTGCTCCAGTAGCTTCCAGAGCTTCTCGATAGGCATCCGCGACGGAAAGTGGCGATACCTTGATAGCGACCGTACGATGAAGCAAGAGATCACTAGCGGTGTAGACTACGCAGAGCGCGCCCCGTCCGCAGATAGCGCCAATCTCGTAGCGCTGCGCAAGTTGCTCACCACGCAGATTGCCCAGTTGTTCATCGCTTACGGCCACAGACCTCGCCACCTTGGTATGCTTACGTCGAAGCGTCTCACCTCGACCAACTTCCCACACTACGCCGCCACATTATGCCACGCGAGCGCCTCTTCAGGAAACTTCGCCGCCCCCCAGTCCTTCGCTCACTCAGCCGCTAGCGCGATCGCTCCCAACAGAGCAGCGTGCGTCCCCACACGGGCTGGCCTGATCTCAACTCGTTCAACCAACCCATTCAGTCGTCGATCCACACGCTCACGCAGCCAATCGAAGTAGACACCATCCACCTGAGCGAAAGCGCCGCCGATCACAATTTCTTGCGGGTCGAGCGTCACGATCAAATTCGCGAGCGCGCTGCTAAGAGCTTCCGCCGCATAAAACGCAAGCTCCTGTAGGGGTAGGACGTTATTTTTCGCCAACGTGATGAACTGCGGAGCAGTCAGCATCTCAGCACGCCCAGCCGTCACGCGATGAATCTCCGCCAGCGTCTCGTCATCGTGCGCGGCGACACCGATAGCCAAACGAATCAATGATTGCGCTGCAACCAGTGGCCCGAGGTGTCCCTCCACTCCACAGACACATCGGGGGCCATCGAGTCCAGTCTGCCAATGCTCCAGCCGTCCCTCGCCGCCATGTGCGCCCAGGACAGGTCGCCCCTCTACGACAAGCGAAGACGCTACCGAGCGGCCAATATGGATATAGAGAAATGGCGAAGCTCCTGGCGCAGCAATCGCCTCAGCCCGCGCGACGGCATTTACGCCTGAAGTCAAGCGCACCGAAACGCCAAGACGTTCAGCCAGACGAGCGGCAAGCGGATATTCCTCCCACTCGACGCCGTAATGCGCATCCTCGATCATGCCACGAGTGGCATTCACACGCGCCCAGACGGCGACACCTACACCTGTAGGCGCTGACGCGCCTGCCCGCCCTAACAAGGCGATAACTTCCTCGACCAGCGCATCAGGTGAAGGCGGCGCCGCGAATCGCGTTGAAAGATGACGCCGTCTGCCAGCCATCTCCTCCTCTGGCGCTAACACGTCCAGCGACGCGCCGAGATCAGCCAACGCGACGCCGCTATATCCTCCATCATCCGCGTATCCTCCCACAAAATCCTCCCCCCGCATCGCAGCCTCCTTTCGCTAAACCTGCGGTTGTTTCCCGCAATTCGGCCCGCGCTACGTTGACGACAGGCATCGCCACCCATACACTTGCCGCAGGCGCGCTGAACGCCTGTATAATAGCGCATTCGCAATCCGAAGGATGAGTCTCCGCATGAATCCTCAGGAGCCAACAACTGACGCTCTTGACGAGCGGCTCCCACCCGACGTGGTCATACGCCTTGCCGAGGCTGGCGTGACCGACACTGGCGAGGTTGCGCTGCGCCGCGAACTGGAGCGGCGCGCGACCAGCTACACACTCTTCCGCTTGCCGCCAGCCGCTGCGCGCAAATGGAAAGCCCGCTACCGTATCATGCTCGCCGCAGAATATCTCGATTGCCAGACAGTCGCTGAGGCCTATGCGCGCGCTGTGCTAGCAACAATGCGGTGACCTGACTATTCTGTGCTCATGAGCGCAAAATACGCCTTCTCTGCCAGCTCGGCCTGCCGCGCAATCGCGGTCAAATCCATCACTCCTTTCTCGCTCACTACAGCGGTGATGAGGCTTGCTGGCGTGATGTCAAACAGTGGATTGCGCTCCTTCAGGCCGATAATTGGTTGAGCGAGCAGAGATGTCGGCGCAGATTCAAGAAGATCTACAGGATACGTCGGCGCGACTACCTTGAAGCTCTCCGCTAGCGCATAGACTGGCTTGCCGAGCGCATGCGCCGTCAAAGCGAGAGAGCGCGTCCCGACCTTATTGACGAGCGAACCATCAGCGCGAATGGCATCTGCGCCGACGATCACTAGTGCGGCTTCCTCCATCAGCGAGGCACAGGCGGCGTCTGAAGCCAAGGTCACTACTGCGCCAGCCTCGACGAGCGCGTGCGCAAGAGCGACACCCTCAGAGCCAGGGCGCGACTCGCTCACTATCATACGCAGCGGGGTGGTATGCGCCCGATCACGCGCCACCGCGATTAGAACTCCTTCGACTGTGTGTGACCGGCTGAGCGTATAGACGGCCCCTTCCGCCGTGGTAAGTATTCCCCGTACCCACTCAGTCATCACCTCGACCGCTAACTGCCATCGCTTTTCCACAGCGAGCGCTTCGTTCCGCAGCGCCGCCAGTTGCGCCAGTGGATCTCCAAGCAGTTCGGTTGTCGCTTCCCAAACATGCGCAACGGTCATAGCGATGGCGGCCATACTAGGGCGCGCAAGCGCAAGATCACGCGCTAGCGCATGAGTAGTCGCCAGGCGATCGCCAGGCGAGCCACCGCCTGCGTTTGCCACGAGAGCCAGGTCTCGCGCCGCTTCACGCGCTAACCAGCTCGCGCCGTGAATGTGATCCGAATGGATACGCTCCACCATCGCCGCAATGTCAAAAGACTCCATAGCCATCTCGCTTGCAGCCTCACTCCGGCGGATAGACCAACGCCAATGCCTCCACCAATTTGGGAACAGTCTCCAACGCGGCAACCTGTTCAGGCGGGATCCAGGCAAACCACTGCGCTTCCCAATCAATCCGAACAGCGTCGGGTTGATGCGCTAGAAAGAGAAACGGATGCACCACCCAATCCTTCCCGATGGATTCGTCTCGAAAGGCCAGGGGTTCTCCCTCACGCACAAGCGTCACCTCGAAACGGCGCAAGCCTGTCTCTTCTTCAATTTCCTGATAAGCCTGCTCCAGGGGAATCATCGCCGCCTCGACATAGCCACTGATAGCCCCCCACGCGCCACGATAGGTGCGCACGCGCTCGCTTCGCTTTGCCAGAAGTACCTCATCAAATCCGTGATCTTGCCTCAGCAGAAAACAGGACACAACATGCGTAGGCGCAACCACCGCAGCGCCACTCGCCTGATCAGACGCGCGCATCCTGACACCTCCCACACATCTTATGTGTACTTGTATTCTACCGAAATATACAGTATATGTCCGTAGTTTACGGCTATATGAAAATTGCGGACAATTCACGTCGTTCGAAACAACGAACAGGCCAGCGCATACTCCTGGAGGGGTTTACGCTGGCCTGTCAGGTAGATCGCAGTGCGCGAATCCGCTAGTTTTGCGCCGCTTTCGCTGCCTGCGACGCCTGTGCGGTAGGCGCGTGGAGATCGAGTGTCAGCGTCAGGCAGCCATCCGCATACGAGGATGTGAAGGCATAGCCCGCGTGCGCGAGAACCGCCCGCATCCGCATATTGGTGGACATCGTAATCGCCATCATGCTCTCGAAACCACAAGCCGCAGCATAGTTGAGCAGGCGCGACAGCAGTATTGAGCTGATGCCACGACCCTGCCATTGATCTTCAACAACAAAGGCAAGCTCGCCTTCAGTCGCAGTCACACGCTCATAGCGAACGACGCCGACGATTCGCTCATCCTCAGCTACACCTGTCGTAGCGACAAGCGCCATCCGATTGTCGTAGTCGAGGTGAGTCAACCGACGCGCCTCGTGTGGGTACAGCTCTGGCGCGACGCGGAAGTAGCGCATAACGATAGTATCGAGTGAGAGGCGCGAGTGAAATTGCCGCAACAACTCCACGTCATCGGGACGGATGGCCCGCATGCGTACTAGAGCGCCATCACGTAGCGTGAGGTTATCAGCAAGATCGCCGACCTTTGTCCGCCGGTACGCGCTCCAGGCGGCTGCGTCGTCGAGTTCTGTGGGCTTGTTCATGGTCATGGTTGAGGGACTCATAGTGGTCCGCTCCTTTCGCGGGAATCTGCGGTGATACGCAGGGAAACCAGTGTCCCTGTGGGTGAGAACCAGCGCTCACCATCACTTAGTGTACAACATACACTTCTCTCGACGCGTCGTTTCGGGCTAACAAGTTTTAGCCTGATGGACGTCGAACGCTTCCTTGCGCCTTCCGCACGCTCCCCTACACTGACAATCCTACCTGAGTCTCATCACATCCAGATCACAGCGCTTTGTCGAGGGGTCACAACTACGCTTCTGGCCAGGAAGGACACATGAAGCGACCAGTGGAGTAATACGTCTCAATGTGATTCTGATGCGAGCAGCCTGCGCCCTAGCAGCATGAAATACAGATACCCGCGCCAATCTCCCATGCGGTCGAGTAACTCTTGTGCCGCAGTGGACGGATCACTGCGCCCGGCGAGCAGTTCGCTCAGTCCGCGCGTGGCGCCGGAGTCGCCCGCTGGGAAGACTGAGAGGCGCCCTAGCCCACGTAGAAGCGCCACCTGAGCGCTCCACGGCCCAATCCCTGGAATAGCGGTCAATCGCGCAATAGCCTCCGCGTCCGACAGCGCAGCGAACGCATCTATGGCGAGATTTCCTGCCAGCGTGCGCTCAGCCAGCGCAAGTAGTGTTCGCGCCTTAGCCTCGCTGAGACCACAACTTCGCAATACGGCAGGCCCTGCGGTTAACACGACTGCGGGCGAAGGAATTCCCCGGTATTCACGATCTTCATACGTCTGATGAGGGCCGAGAGCTTGTACGAAGCGATTAAGCGTGGCAATGGCCGAATTCAGGCTCACAAGCTGAAATGGCACAATCTGGCAAAACGCCTCCCAGAGCGAAAGAAATCGTGGCGGCTTCATGCCTGCCAGTCGCTCTACCAGTGCGCGCGCCTCTGGCTCGTTCGCAGTCAATTGACGCAGTGGTGAGAGGTCTCGGTTGACATCGAGCAGCCCTGCGACCATCGCGTGCGCCTGCGCCACTTCCGACTCGCCCAGGTCGCCATCCAACGCACGCACGGCCAGCGAGGAGACTTCCTCGCCTGCCGCCGCCATACGGACACCCAACAACCTGGGCTTTGCGGTCAGGGGAGCGAGAAAGCGAAACTCATCATTGGTGATGGTATAGAGCGCGGAACCAGGAAGACGCCGCAGCACGCCCACAGTCAACGCCAGATCGAAGGGCGCGCGCACGGGCAACGCAAACTCCTCAACACGCCCATCACCAGACACGTTCGCAGACATGCGACACCTGCCTCGAAGCTCAGAGAGGCTGACATCAGCCATTGCCGCCACCAGATCATCAAGAGTATAGCATCTCGCCCCCGGCTCGCTGTCCACCAATCACGACCACATCCGACATAACAGCCGTGATGCGCTACTGACGTTGTTCGGCTACCAATGACGTGATAGACTGCGCCCAGAATGCTGGCGCGCTACCGGAAGAAGGGCGCCAGCGTCAGAGTAGAGGTGAGGGATATGGCAGCGCGTATGAGTGGGCTGGAGCCGCGCATGATCGAGCGCTTGCGCGCCGAGCTTGCCGAGACGCTTGCCGCTTCTGTCGCCTATCCACCATTTTTCGACTTCCGCGCGAATCGGCTGGCGACACGCCCGATTGACCGCGCGCGTACGGATGAAATACGGCAATTCCTGAGTTCCGCCAGTTTCGCCGCCATCGAGCGCGCAGACGTTGCGGCGCCAGAGACCCGCCGTTTTATCGAACGATTGATCGTGCGCTATATCGAGGTCAACGAAGCGGTGCGCAGCCGCTACGCCCTCCGCTACCTGCCACGACTCCGCGCAATGGCGCCGCGCCTCGCCGCTGAGATTCAGCGCCGCGCAATCGGTCATCTCAATGGCAGCGTACCAGACTTTGGCGCACGCCGCCAAACCTATTCCTGGGCGAGCGCCACACGCCACGACCGCCGCCAATCGCCCGAAGAGCGCGAGCGCGCTACCCGTGTGTTAGAGTCTGCGCTACTGCGATCCACTGCGCCACACGGAGAAAGCGGCGAACCAGCCACGCGACGTGACGCTAGTAGCGCTGTACCGGCCTCACCCAGATGGCAATCCTCCCCATCAGAAGCCACCGCGCCCGTCCCCGCGACTGCCTATACAGATTCCGCCTCAGACGCCTCACCGTTCGCCGCCTTTGGAGATGCGAGCCAGCTAGCGCGAGGGCCGTCGCTCAGTCTCACTGAGCAAGCGACTGGCCCCCTCATGGCGCAGCCGCCGAGCGGCGCGGGTGGCCGCTCACCGCTGCGTGAGGCGCCGCCTGACCTGGTGGAACTCTACGGCGATTACCTCAATGACATGGCGTCCGAGGCTCCTCGGCAATCGCGCACCCCCAGCCCTCCGCCGCCATCGCCACAACCTGTGGCAGCTCCCAGGCCTGCCGAGCCACGACGTGAGGGGTCGTCCACGAGCGGCAGCCCGAATGGACGCAATGATCTGCTCATATTCTGGCAATTGCGCTACCAACTCGAAGCCTACATTCGGCGTGCGGCGCGCAACTACGGCCTACCTCAGCAGAGCGGCGATCCAGCGACCGTGCTCGATGTCCTGCGCCGCTCAGGCTTTGTCGATGAGGCGGATCTACGCATCGCGGAAGGCATCTTCGCGCTCACCGACCGCGTGACAGGACAAGGCTACGCCAGCGAACAGGAATATCGCCAGGCGCTCATGCTCTACCTGCTCTACCACCGCAGCCATCTGAGCATCTAGCGCTAGACCTCTGGCCCCCAGAGACTCGGCGCGCCTGAGGCAGGGGCGCCGTCATCACCACCGCCATCGCGCTCTCGCATCGTAAGCAGCGGCCCCTCAGGCAGCGGCTGCCCCTGACCAACCGCCATCCCCAACATTCCCTGAAAATCGAGGGCATTCACGATGCCGTAGTTGCGGGCGTTGTTATTTGTGATGACATGCGCCTCGCTTCCTGTAAGTTGCGCTGCCGCACGCTTGATCCGCTCGACCCAGGGCGCCAGCTCCTCACGAGTGTACAGGTAGTCGAAACGCTGCCGACTACTCGTCAGGCCCTTGCCATACCACATCTTGCGATTACGCCCGTGGAAGCGCGCCATCGTAAAATGCGGATCGGTCACCATCATCACCGGCGGCGCCGAGCCAGACCCTATCTGTGGCTCATCCACCGCGCAAAACGCGAGCCGCCGCTCGGTCAAGGCCGCGCGCGTTTGCTCCAGCTCCGGCCCCTCCAGCCACGAGCGATGGCGGAACTCCACCGCGATCGTGTCATCCGGCATCGCCTCGCGCATAGTGTCGAAATACTCGATGCGCTCCTCGCTGAAGGTGAACCAGGGCGGGAACTGGAAAAGTACCGCCCCCAGCTTCCCCGCGGCGCGCATCGGCTGGATCATCTCGTTGAAATAGCCAAAGGTATCGCTTGTTGGCGCCTGCGCAACGCCCTGACTGTCACGGTGATGCCAGGTCAACTCCCCGTAGGCTTTCACATCGAAGATAAAGTCATCTGGCGTGCGTTCAGCCCACATCGCGAAGTTGCGCGCTGGTTGGAGATGGTAGAAGGTCGAATCCACCTCGACAACATCGAAATAGCGCGCATAGTACTCGATGCGGCGTGAGCGCATATCGGCGCGGTTATATTCTGGAGGATAAAAAGGATCGTGATCCGTCCAGCTTGCCGTGCCAACTCGAATCCTTGCCATTGCCAACCCTCCTATCCAGGCGGCGCTCCTCTGCGACCGCTTGACGCGCTTTTGGCGTCAGACGTACGATACAACGAACCCCTCACTCAAAGGAGAGTCGCGCCATGCTCAGCAGCGCCATCACTCGCATCGATCACGTCGCCATCGTCGTCCGGGACATGGACGAATCCCTCGCATTTTACCGCGACATGCTGGGCATCGTGCCCTCACGCGTTATCGACTTTCCACGCGAAGGCGTCAAGATAGCATTTCTCCCGCTGGGCGGAGCATCCGGCAGCGAGATCGAGTTGCTCCAGCCGCTGAGCGACGAAACGGGCGTCGCGCGCTTTCTCGCAAAGCACGGCGGCGGCCTCCACCACATCTGCCTGGAGACGCCAGACATCGAGAGCGCCCTGGCAGACCTGCGAGCTTCAGGCGCCATGCTACTGGATGAAGTCCCACGCCCAACCGCGGAAGGCCGTGGCATCTTTCTCCATCCCAAGGGAACCTATGGCGTATTACTTGAACTGGTGCAGCGTGATGCGCCTCCAGAGTCCCACGTTTCGGAGTAAGCGGCTACCGCACAGCAGGATAATCCACCACACACCCATAGATTTGAGATTCGCCACGAGGAGCGTATAGCAGTGAAAACGACACGCGAAAAGCTCGAAGAACTCAAGCGCATGAAGGAGCAGGCTCGTCTGGGAGGCGGCGCCGACCGTATCGCGGCGCAACACAAGAAGGGCAAGCTCACCGCGCGCGAACGTCTCGACGTCCTCCTCGACCCGGATACATTCCAGGAATTAGATATGTTCGCCACGCACCGCTCGTCAGACTTCGGACTCGACGAGCAGCGCGTCCTGGGAGACGGCGTCGTCACCGGCTATGGCAAAGTTGATGGTCGCCTGGTCTACGTCTTCTCGCAGGATTTCACGGTTTTCGGCGGCTCGCTCTCTGAGGCGCACGCCGAAAAAATCTGCAAAGTCATGGATCTCGCGATGAAGAATGGCGCGCCCATCATCGGGCTGAATGATTCCGGGGGCGCACGCATTCAGGAAGGCGTCGTCAGCCTCGGCGCATACGCCGACATCTTCCTGCGCAATACCCTCGCAAGCGGCGTAGTTCCACAGATCTCCGCCATCATGGGGCCATGCGCTGGCGGCGCTGTCTACTCGCCCGCCATCACTGATTTCATCTTCATGGTGGAGGAGACGAGCCACATGTTCGTCACCGGGCCAAACGTGCTGAAGACCGTCACCCACGAGGACGTGACCTTCGATGAGCTTGGCGGCGCCACCATCCATAACGCGACCAGCGGTGTCGCGCATTTCGCGATGCCCAGCGAGATTGAATGTCTGCGCCAGGTGCGCAAGCTCCTCAGCTATCTTCCCGCGAACAACATGGAAGACGCGCCCATCGAAGCGACGGATGATCCCGTGACTCGCGCCGAAGAGTCGCTCGACAGCATCATCCCTGACAATCCGAACCGCCCTTACGACATGAAGGATGTCCTGCGCAGTGTGGTTGACCGCGACTCGTTTTTCGAGGTGCAGGAACACTTCGCACGCAACATCATCGTGGCCTTCGCGCGCATGAATGGTCGTCCAGTGGGCCTGATCGCCCAGCAGCCCAATGTCCTCGCGGGTGTGCTCGACATCAACTCATCCGACAAAGCTGCTCGTTTCGTGCGCTTCTGCGATTGCTTCAACATCCCCATCGTCACCTTCGTTGATGTGCCAGGCTTCCTTCCCGGGGTCGCGCAGGAACACGGCGGCATCATCCGCCATGGCGCCAAGCTGCTCTATGCCTATTGCGAGGCGACCGTCCCGAAAGTGACCGTCATCACGCGCAAAGCCTACGGTGGCGCCTACGATGTCATGAGCAGCAAGCATGTGCGCGGCGACATCAACTATGCCTGGCCGACCGCTGAGATTGCCGTCATGGGGGTGGACGGCGCCGTCAATATCATCTTCAAAGACGAAATCGCCAAGGCGAAAGATCCAGCGGCTCGCCGTGCCGAGCTTGTCGCCGACTACCAGGAGAAATTCGCCAATCCCTACGTCGCCGCCGCGCGCGGCTATGTAGATGAGGTGATCGAGCCGCGCCACACGCGCGAGAAGATCATCGCCGCGCTCGACATGCTCAAGAACAAGCGCGATACCAACCCACCCAAGAAACACGGCAATTTACCGCTCTAATGGCGCATCACGAGGTCTGTATGCGACTCATCCGCTTTACCGACATCAACACCTATGCCGCCCACGCGCTGCCGTTCCTGCTCGCGCGCGAGGCGGAGCATTGCCTGTCCATCGGCCTCATCACCTTGCTCCAGCGCGGCGAAGCCAGGTATCCCTTGCCACCCTATCTGGCGCTGGTGGAGGATGAACAGGGCAAGGTCGTCGCGGCGCCAATAGCGACACCGCCGCACAACCTCATCCTCTCGCATCTCGCCCCTGGCGCAGCATCATCCACCGACACCGTGCTGCGTCTCATCGCGGAAGACGCGCACAGCGCCATCGCGGATGTGCCAGGCGTCTCTGGGCCGGATGCGCTCGCAGGTCATTTTGCCGGGCTTTGGGCAGGACTCAGCGGACAAAGCGCACGCCTCGATATGCGGGAACGCATCTACCGCCTGGAGAAGGTGCAACCGCCTCAGCCAATCGGTGGCGCGGCGCGACGAATCGTAGAGGCTGACCGCCCGCTGCTGCGCGAGTGGCTGCGCGCCTTCTTCCGCGAGGCAATGAACACGGACAATCACCTCGAAATCGAGGAGGAGATTGACAGCCGACTAGGTTCACCGTCGCGTGGCATGTATCTCTGGCAGGATGGCGAGCATGTCGTCTCACTCGCTGGCTATGGCGGCCCCACCCCACATGGCGCGCGCATCGGCCCGGTCTATACTCCGCCAGAGACGCGAGGTCGTGGATATGCCAGCGTCCTCGTCGCCGACCTGAGCCAGCGCTTGCTCGACGAGGGACGCCAGTTTGTTTTCCTCTTCACCAATCTGGCCAACCCCACAGCCAATCACATTTACCAGGAGATTGGCTATCAGCCCGTCAGCGATGTCGCAGTCTACGCATTCAAGCCCTCAGCCTGACGATTACTCTTCGATGAGCGCATAGTGCCGCGCAACGATGGGGTCAACGAACAGTCCCGCGATGTGGCTGCGGTACTCGGCAAAGCGCGGGCCACCGCGAAACGTCACAGTGTGGTGCTCCATCGTCTCCCACTCGACAACAAGAATAAAGACAGTCGGATCTTCGATCTGGCGACGAAACGTGGCTGATATACAACCCTCTGAGCCGCGAATGACCGGGAGCGCGGCCAGAAGGCCCGCCGCAAGCTCCTCCACCCTTCTAGGCTGCGCGTTGATCTGGGCAATCTCCAGTACCATGTTGCATTCTCCTCTTAGTCCAGCAGACACAGGTGCGATTCAATCAGGCTGCTTGGGCGCTCGACCAATCTTGCTGAAACGTATGGGTCAGGGTAGCGATTGCGCTCTGGTCAGCGATCAGGATACCAAGTTCTCGGTTGTCATCCAACGAGTTCGCGGAGAAGTTTTCAGAGCCAACGAAACCTAAATGCCCATCGGCGACCATCATCTTCGCATGCATGTAGACATTGGTGATGTAGCGCACGTGGACACCTCCGCGCAGGAGCGCCGCGACATCTGAGCCAGAGCTAGAAGCGCTGGGCTTCGGCAACACCATCTCGACATCAACCCCACGATTAGCGGCGGCGATCAGCGCGTTCTCCACCTGGGTATCGTACATCTCCTCATCCTCTACCACCAGCGTCGAGTGAGCGCCTTCGATGAATGCCAGGAGTCGCTGTCGCGCATTGACTGGACTGACGATGAGATTCGGATCAGAGAGCGTTGGCGTCGTATGCGCCCAGTCCGCCTGGAAAATAGCGGCGGCCTCGCGCACATCCGTAGCGTCCGTGTCGATCACACCAAACTCACGATTATCCGCATAGGATGAACCTCCAAGGCCAGATTTTGAGAGGTTCGCGGTCAAGAGATAGAGGGTCGCGTTATCCACGATAATCGCTTTCTCATGCGTATAGTGGAACGCTGGATTCGCCCCTTTCGCCTTGACACCTGCCGCCTGGAGCTTTTGTAGTGTCTGCTGCGGCGTCGTTGTACCAACGCCATAAGGATTCGTGTCCAGCAATACACGCACATCCACACCCCGCTGCGCGGCATCCTCCAATGCATAGATGACGTTGTAGTCGGTCAGAAGAAAGACCTCGACCCAGACAGAGGACTGCGCGCTCCGAATCGCCTGGAGCACAGGCGCCTCGCCCGCCTGAGGCTCGACAAAGACCGTGACATGCGGCGCGCCTCCACTGACCGCCACGCTACAATCACTGCTCGCACAAGCGGTCAGGCTCGCGCTGGGCGTCTGACTCTGCGAGGGCGAGATGCCGACATCCCCCGTAGACCCACTCCCGACCACGCCGCATCCAGCCAGTGCCAGACACAAGAGCAGGCAGCAGGCGCACAACCATCTCCGCACAATCGCTTCTCCATCATGATCAGAAACTGATTCCAGGCGGCTAGCGCACAAAACGCCACTGGCCTGCTGTAGCAGTCTACAACAGACCAGTGGCGTTTCCACGTCCGGCGCCCCAGAGGAGCATCGAGCCGCACGTCTACGGATGTAGCGCGAGGAAGAGCGGAGCCATCACCAGCGTGATCGTGCTGAGCAGCTTGATGACCACGTGGAGCGATGGGCCAGCGGTATCCTTGAAGGGATCACCAACGGTATCACCAACGACGCTCGCGTCATGCGCAGGTGAGCGCTTGCCCATCGGCTTGCCGTTCTCGTCCTTCAGGTTGCCCGCCTCGATGTACTTCTTGGCATTGTCCCAGGCGCCACCGCCATTGTTCATGAACAGCGCCATCAGGATGCCGCCGATGGTGCCAACCATCAGCAACGCCGCCGCCGCCTCTGGGCCAAGAACCATGCCGATAATAATCGGTGTGGCGACAACGAGAATGCCTGGCACGATCATCTGCCGCAGGGCAGCGGACGCGCTGATGTCCACACATCGCGCGTAGTCTGGCGTCACTTCGCCTGTCATGATCTTCGGCTCCGCCTTGAACTGGCGGCGTACTTCCTGAATCATAGACTGCGCGGCGGACCCCACAGCGCGAATCGCGAACGAGCTGAAGAGGAAGATCAGCATCGCGCCGATGAGGGCCGCGATGAATGCGGGCGGATTCGCCAGGTTGACCGTATACGCAAGGGCCGCAACCGCGGGAGCGGTCTTCAGCACGTCAATACGGTACTGATAGATGATGTCTAGATAGGCGCTGAAGAGCAGGAACGCCGCCAGCGCCGCCGAGCCGATGCCATAGCCCTTCGTCAACGCCTTGGTCGTGTTGCCTACACCATCGAGCGCATCAGTGATGTTGCGCACTGACTCTGGCGCGCCGCTCATCTCGACAATGCCACCAGCGTTATCGGTGATTGGCCCGAAGGTGTCCATCGCCAGCACGTAGCCCGCGCTCATCAGCATGCCCATCGTCGCGACAGCGGTGGCGTAGATGCCGCCGATGCTGACGACGCCGTGCGAGCCGAGGCCAGTCAATGTACCGAGGTAGTACGCGAGACCCAGCGACCCACAAATGGCCAGCACGGGCATCGCCGTATTCTCGTAGCCAATCGCAATGCCCTGGATGATTACCGTCGCGGGGCCAGTACGCGCCGCGTCAGCGATCTCACGCACCGGGCGATACGAGCCAGAGGTATAGTACTGCGTGATGATCACGAAGGCGATGCTGTTGGCGATGCCCACCAGACCAGCAAGGCCAAATGCCCACCACTTATCGGTTAGTGGCTGCAGCAGGAAATACGCCGCGCCAAAGATGCAGATCGCCGACAAGAACGCTGTCGTGTAGTAGCCAACGTTCAACTGGCCCATCGCGATCTCGCCAGGATCACGGCCACCTGCCTGTCCAGGCTCCCTGACGGCGCCCTTGCGCACCATCGCGAGGCCACCGAGCGAACAGATGATGCCCAAACCAACGACGACCAGCGGGAAGATGACCCACTGCGGCGCCGCCTTGGTGGCCACACCACCCGCCAGCGAGAGCGCCACCGCCGCGCCCAGAATCATCGCGCCGATATTCTCTGCGGCGGTAGACTCGAAGATGTCGGCGCCACGGCCCGCGCAGTCACCCACGTTGTCGCCGACGAGGTCGGCGATCACAGCGGGATTGCGAGGATCATCTTCTGGGATGCCAGCCTCAACCTTGCCCACGAGGTCCGCGCCCACATCGGCGGCCTTGGTGTAGATACCACCGCCAAGCTGGGCGAAGAGGGCCACAAAGCTCGCGCCGAAGCCGAAACCAACAATATCGGTTGGGGCAATTGTCGCGCCGCCAGTGACCAGTGCGAAGACCAGGTAGAGGAGTGTCACGCCGAGCAGGCTTAGCGAGATCACCAGGAAGCCTGAGACCGCGCCTCCACGCAGCGAGACCATCAGAGCATCACCCAGGCCTCGCCGAGCGGCGCTCGCCGTGCGAATGTTCGCGCGCACCGCCACCTGCATGCCGATATAGCCCGAGATACCGGAGCAGAACGCGCCGATCAGAAATGACACAGCCGTGCGCATGCCGACCCAGAACGGACTATCGATGCCTGTAGCGCTTGGGCTGCTGAGTTGCGTTAAGAGAGCCAGGACAACGCCAATGACCACCGCGCCCGCAACCGCGAGATACGTAATCGTGCGATATTGGCGGCTCAGGAACGCTTGCGCGCCGGTAAATATCGCATCAGACACCTTGCGCATCTCAGCGGTTCCGGTATCCTGAGATATCACCCATCGCGCTAACATCGCGGCGACGATGACGGCGATGACACTGGCCCCAATGGGGATAACCAGCCACCACATGCTGCTATTCACGAGTGCCTTTGCCCTCCTGAGTACTTGGTTCGTACTAGATGACGCTGCGCTGCGTTAGAGGCAGGGCCAGGCATGGGCGCCACGCGACAGCGCTCCTCCGCGCCACCGATCGCCTGACAGAGAACGAGTGCGAAAAATCAGTGGGGAGTTGAAGGCTGACACGCCTAGAACCGCGCTTGCCTGGGCTCCCGATCAGAGTGGGAACAGCCCATATGCCTTGCAAGGTGTCACAGACGTGATTGCGCCAGAGCGCACATCACAGCGAGTGTAACATAGGTGTGGTCAGGTTGGCAAGCGCCCAACCAGGCCTCAACCCTGTCCAGGCCTGGCCTGCGCTTAGACACATCTCACCTGCCTGCGCAGTTGCTCCGAAGCGCGATTTCAGCGCCCCGCTCGCGCCTCCGCTAGCAAGCCTGCCAGATCATCAAAGACGTACTCTGGGCGCCGTTCACCGCGCGCACTCGCCGCCTCCTCAGCCGACGTCAGGCCGCTCAACGTCAGCGCCGTGGCCATCCCCGCAGCGTGTCCAGCGACGATATCGAGGTCCAGGCCATCGCCGACCATCAGCGCCTGCTCGACTGGCGCATTGAGAAGGTGGAGCGCCTCTAGCAGAATGCCCGGCGCTGGCTTGCCGATCATCTCAGCACGGATGCCTGACGCCGCTTCCACCGCTGCCACCATCGCTCCCGTTCCTGGCTCGAAGCCATGTTCCACCGGTAAACGCGGGTCGCGATTCACCGCGTAGAGCGCAGCGCCTGCCAACGCGGCTGTCAGCGCGCGAGCAAGCCGCGCATACGTCAGTGTACGGTCGAGACCAATGAGCACGGCGTCGGGTAATGGGCCATCTACGCTCTCCATCCAGACAGGCCTGCAAGCCCGACGCGCGTATCATGGCGACCATCGAAGGGCCGGTGAGCGGATACACCCGACCGCCGGGGAAGCGTTCGGCAATGGCGGAGATCGTCGCCCAGCCCGCCGTAACGACGCGGCCCTCGGGCTGCGGAACGTCCCAGCCGCGCCAGCTTTGCGGCCACCTCATCAACTGTGGCGAATGAATTGTTGGAGACGAACGCGACCTTGCGCTCAGTCGCATCTATCCACTCGACCAACTCGCGCGCGCCTGGGAGCAAGGTGTCGCCACGATAGACCACGCCATCCAGATCGAGGAGAAACGCCGAGAAATCGGAGATAGAGCGAGGGTGCGTCATGCGACTGGATTACCCCAACAACTGCTGACGAATGGCCATCACTTCTTTGCGCAACGCGGTGTTCTCGTTTACCTCACGGGTGATATTCTCGCAACCATGCAATACCGTGCTGTGGTCGCGCCCACCCAGCGCCTGCCCAATCTCTTGCAGCGACGCCTCGGTTTCCTGTCGCATGAGATACATCGCGACATGCCGTGGAACAACGATATTTTTGTCGCGCTTCTTACCCGTAAGGTCTTCTACCTGAATGCGGTAGTATTCGGCGACCGTGTTCACGATGTCTTCGATACTCACCCGCCGCTGGCGTGTATCGGCGGTCAGGCTCGCCATCGCCGCCTTCGCCGTCTCGATAGACATCGGCAGCCCTTGCAGATCAGCGAACGCCATCACGCGATTCATGCTGCCTTCCAGCTCACGGATGTTGCTCTGGACACGGTTCGCCACATAGAGGATGACCTCATCGGGTGTATGGCTCCCGCTCGCTTCCGCTTTGGCGCGCAGAATGGCGATGCGTGTTTCGAGGTCAGGCGGCTGAATATCAGCAATCAGGCCCCACTCGAAACGCGATCGAAGCCGCTCTTCCAGGGTAACAATCGCTCGTGGGGGACGATCGCTACAAATAACAATCTGGCGATTCGTCTCATACAGACTGTTGAAGGTGTGGAAGAACTCTTCTTCGGTCGAATCCTTCCCCGCGATGAACTGAATGTCATCAACCAACAGCACGTCAACCGAACGATACTTGGCCCGGAATTCCTCGGTCTTGCGATAGAGAATCGCGTTAACGATCTCGTTCGTGAAGGTCTCAGACGAGACGTAGAGCACCGTCAGGTTGCGTTCAAGGGCGGTGTGCCCAATCGCATGCAGCAGGTGCGTCTTTCCCAGCCCTACGCCGCCGTAGAGGAATAGCGGGTTATATGCGTACCCTGGCGCATCCGCTACCGCCTGCGATGCGGCATGCGCGAGCCGGTTGCCGCTACCGACGATAAATGTGGAGAAGGTGTAACGCTGATTCAAGCGTGGCGGCGTAAGTGGCGATACTCCCCCCTTCGAGGTATCAGATGGCTCAGAGGCGCCTGTTGGCCTCGCGCCGAAGGAAGAGGAGCCTTGCCCACTGCGCTTGTTAGGCCCAGGGTTACGGGGGGTGTCGTAGCGCCCATGCGTCTCGTCACTCATGTTTGTCATCTCGCCTGCCGCATTCCGCCCTTGGGATGTACGTTCTTGAAGAAACGAGGCGCCTGCGCCACTCATCGGCGCCCCGCTCTCTCCATAGGGCGTTCGTCGAGCGCCTGCGGTCACGTTCCCCTGGCCAGCATGCTGCCGTCCCCGCCCATCACCAGAACTGTGATTGTTGATCGTTGGCGACTCAGGGATCCGCTGGCGCATCCGCAATTGCGCTACCGGATCTTGCTGTTGGGCCGAAACCTCGCGGCTTCTGACTGCGGTCGCATCCACTGGCTCTGCGCTATCTGTTTGCTCGGCTGCCTGGAACTCTGCGCCAGCGGCGTCATCCTCCAGGAGAAACAACGGGCGCTCGTATGCGACTTGCGCCGCAGCCCCACGCGCTGCGCTCCTCGCGGAGCCAGTGCGCTCGCTCAACGAGCCGCCAGGAGCCGTAGCGATAGTGAGTCTGATTGACTCGCCGACCACATCGCTCAGCGCCCGCTCGATCAAATCGTGGTAGCGCGATGCGATCATCTCACGCTCAAACGTCGAGCGCACATGCACCGTCGCCTCGCCGTCGTTCACACTGACGAGTTGCGCCCCTCGCAGCCAGGTGTTGAGCTGTGCGCCAGTCACCTCGCGCTGCAGGCGGCTCAGCGCCGCGCGCCAGACATGTGCGTTGCTCACAACACTTCCTCGTCGTTCACTCACCCCACGCCTGACCGTCGGCATTGGTCTGAGAGCGCGCACTAGCGCCCCTCCCGCCGCGACGGAGGTACCGCTCATGGTACACGTCCGGACAAATCCTGCGCAAGCGTGTCGCCGTATGGGCCATGCGGGCAGTGTCAGACATCGACTGAGGGATCTGGCTCGCGCTCCTCCACAGAGATATCCGCTCGCGAGGGGCGCAGCGCCACAGCGTCGCGCAAATAGACATGGATCATCTCACTTGCGGTTTTCTCCGTATTGATGAGCATCAGCACGCGAATACAGCGATGTACCGTAGTCGTGGGGACAGGAATCTCACGGGCGCACATGAGCGCTGTCTGGGTCCACCCAAGTTGTCGGGCCGCCAGCGCTGGGTATTCCGCGTCCAGATCATCGGTCACAGTGAAGAATGCGGCCGCAATCTCCTCTGGCGACAGCGAATTGCGCTCTATCAGACGCCGAAGCAATTCGCGTGTTGCCTCCAGTATCGCTTCTCGGCTGTTTTCTCTGGTTGTTGTCGCGCCTCGTAGCCCACGGCAGGCTGCCATTATGCTGTCCCCTTGGCTCCCACGTACATATCGCGTATATTGGGCCATTCTACCGCATTTGCCCGATGCTTTGACCATCCCCCTTAGCGACAGCTATAGTGTTAACAGAAATCCTTCACCCTGTTCACTCCCGGCAAAACGCTTGGAGTGTCAACGTAGAGCCAGAGAAAAAGCGAGATTCATATGCAAGATAACGTGGTGAGCGTGCAGTCAGAGGAGCAAGTCGAGCGCATTGGTGAATCCCCCATCACAAGCGAGAGTGTGCTAGACGCGCTTCGTCAGTGCTACGACCCGGAGATTCCCGTCAACGTCGTCGATCTTGGCCTCATCTATCAGATTCGCATTGAAGGCGGCAAGGTCAACGTGCTGATGACGCTCACGGCGATTGGCTGTCCCGTCGCCCCAGAAGTGATGGCCAACGTTCAAGAGGAAATCAAAAAAGCGCCCAGTGTTGAGGCCTGCGAGGTGGATCTAACCTTCGAGCCGATGTGGACACCTGAGCGTATGACCGAAGATGCGCGCTGGGAGCTTGGTATCTAGCTAGAGCACAGCGCCCAATCCCTCTGCGGGTCATATGACATTCAATTGAAATGCTGTATGACCCGTCGTGCCGTCTGACAGGGTAATGGTAATCGCCAGCGACCAGTCGCCCACATCCAACGTTTGCGGGCCACAAACGTACTCTCCAGGCTGCGCAGTCGGCTCCGCATTCATCGTCGGCAGCGCCATCCCCATCGCAGGCATACTGAGCGCACACCGCGCCTGCGCGTCGGCCACACGCGCGCCAGACACATCCGTGACTCGCAGGGTGAATGTTTCAGGCTGATTCGCGTGCAGCGGCGCCGGACGAGTGATGAGCGTGACAGTCGTCAGCCCCACCTGCTCAGAAAGCGCGCCCTGAGTCGCTGTCGTCGGCGCTACTGGCAGACCGTCCACCAGCCAGCCGATCCCCAGCATACCTATCACAGACAGTGAGACGATCAGCGCAAGCGCACGCCGCGGCATGCTCCGCGAGCCAACAGATGGCCGCGCTGCCTCCTCGCTTGCGCTGTCGCCGCTCATTCACCACTCCTCCGCGTCCCCCGCAACGCGCAGAAAGACACACCTACACACGCTATCCGCTAATTACTTATCCGGGATGTGAACAGCCTCTATGACGCTTTAGCCATACCCGCCGCGCGTCGGAGTGGGGCTTGATCCAGGCTGCAAATCCTGAGGGCTGGAGGATACGCCGACAACATAGGCCCAGACCTGTCCTGACTCCACTTTCGTCCGAATGCTGGGCAAAGGCGGGTAGGTATAAGGCGCGTCAGTCGCGGCGACGCCATTCGCCTGGAAGCGGCCACCGTGGCAAGGACAATCAAACGTCTTGTCAGGCGCATTCCATTGGAGCAGGCAGGCCATGTGTGTGCACACCCCAGAGAGTGCGATGAATCCTTCGGTCGTGTGACGCAGAAAACCAATGACAGAGCCTGCCTCGAATCGTTGGATTGCCCCAAGTGGCACGCTTTCTAACGCCGCAATCGCCACCCATACGCCACTCCCTGCGGGGACGAGCGCGCCTGTCGGTGGTGGAGTCTGCTGCGCGCTTGGGCCATGCGCTTGAGGCTCCAAGGCCGCTGTAACGGCTGCTCCCGTCAGCGCCGCAGCCGCCGCGCCCAATCCGCCCCAGAGCAACCCCCGCCGTGTGACGCCAGAGCGACGCTTTAGTCTCGCTGCGGGGTTTGCGTCCGCAGGCTTCGGCGCCGCATCCCCCGCAACGGCTGGCTCTACGGTAGTGGCTGCGCTCGCGGCTTCCAGTCGCACAAAAAGGCTCGCGGCAAACCCAGGATCGACAACGCCGCCATCCATCGCAGCCGCATGCAGCAGCGAGGCGGTAGCCCGAAGGCGCGCGTCATCCGCGCTGCCCGCGCCCAGTTCGGGGCGGCGCTCAGCGCGTACATCTTCAATGAGATCCTGCGCCCGGACGAATTGCTCGGCGCTTTCCAGTTCGCTCAAATTGTCTGCGCTTTCTGGAGGTACGCCATCGCCAGGCGGCTGCCGATTGTCAGATGTCATGCTTGCCAGCTACTCCGCATTTGTCAACTATCAGGGCGAGGTATCGCCGTCTACATCCTCTTCAGCCAGTGAACTGGCTTTCTTCAGCGCCCTGAACTGGAGCACTTTCACATTAGCCTCAGTTAGATTCATCCGTGTCGCCGTCTCTTTCAGCGTAAGACTGAGCAGAAAACGGCAGGTCAGCACCTCGCGATAGCGGTCAGGGAGCGCGTTCAAAATGCGGTGCGCCCGCCCAACTGAACTCTGATCGCCACGCGTCTGCCCTACATCGACTGCGCTATCCCATCCGGCAGCCAGAAGATCATCCAGCGAACGAGAGCGTAGCCGATAGAATCCTCGCCAGTAGTCCGCGATGGTCGTGCGAGCGACCTGAAACAGCCATGCCTGCATGGCGTTGCTATCACGGGCGACATCCAGCCCACGCAACGCCTTCAAATAGACCTGTGACGTCAGATCTTCGGCTTCCTCGCGATTGCCAACTTTGCTATAGATATAGCGGTAGACAATCGGCAGGGTTTCCTCATAGAACGCACGCAGACTCGACGGCGCTGTCGCGTCATCCGCGCTCACGGGGATATTCTGCTGCACTGGCTCCCTCCGGAGCATCATGCGATTGTCTCCCGTCACTTCCTGGAAGCACTATCACGCCGCACTCCAGCCTATTCCCCACACCCAAGGATGAGGTCAGGCGTTCAATTGCGATACGCTGATACAGGAATATACGGGAGTCAGTTACAGCGCTTCAGCCAGCATGGATAACACGCCGCAGCTTTCATAACAGTACGATACACTACAATGGCGTAGATGACTACCTATCAAATAGAGGAGTAAGAAGACAGCATGCCAAACAATTCTTCACAAAATGCCCCAGCGAGCGCGCACGACCAGCTCGCCGATATCTTTGAGCGCCAGCGTGAACTGAGTGAGTATTATCACCAGACGCGGCCTGATGGCTTTTATAGCTGGCCGCCGATCGAGCGCTGCACAACATGGACGCGCGCCATTGTGCATGAGTGCTGCGAACTGGACAATGAACTAAACTGGAAGCCGTGGAAAAATGCCAAGTCACTCGACGCCAATCGCGAAGAGCGCCTGATGGAGACGGCAGATATCCTGCATTTCCTGGTGCAACTGGCGCTCGACCAGGGCTTCTCGGCTGAGGATCTCTATCATGCCTATGTCGCCAAGAATGAGGAGAACCGCGAGCGCCAGCGAAGTGATCCACGCTATGCGCCCATCAGCGACGGCCGCTAGTCGTCGCCCACGTCGCCAAAGGATGAAGGCGCCTCATGAGTGAAGATCGCGAGCGTCAGCTCGAGAACGCGGAACCAGCACGGTTCACCCGCGATACGCTGCTAGGCTGTGTGGGTCTTGCGTTGATCTTGCTGACGCTTCCGCTGCTCTGGCTGGCTGTTAGCATTGGGGAAGGCTGGCTCACCCATGTGCTGCCACTCCTCGCCTTTGGGGCGGCAGTGGGCGGCGCCGCAGTCACGCTACGGGTGCCTGCGGGGCAGATCGCTCGCTCGAACGATCCCAACAGACCACTCACACGCACAGGCGCCACACCCACCATCGAGCGGCCCGCTACGCCTGGCAACCGCGCATCATTGACCCTCGTCTGCGCGTTCGTAGCCACCGCACTCAGCGGCTATGGCATGGAACTAGCATATCCTGGCGGAATGCTCGGGCTTGCGCTAATGCTCGCGACAGGAGGACTTCTCATTTCGCAAGGGGTACTGGTAGCGTGGATGCGACTACCCGCTCCAGCGCTCCGCTGGCTGCGTCACCCGCTAGACAGCAAAACAGGCAGGCAGAGCGCAACCCTCGTTGCCCTGGGACTCATCACCCTGGGAGCCGCACTCTTCCTTGCGCTGCTCGACGGCTATATGTGGGGAACGCTCGGACTCGTCTTGCTGGTGGCTATCCTCGTGTTCATCACACCACTCGCCCGACGATCACCCGCGCCAAGATCTCCAAGCGGGGCAAACGACGCTACTAGTAAGCCCCTGAGAGTGGGTGCGCAAAAACGTTATTTCTTGGCGGCTCCGACTGTCTGTGTGATCCCTTGCAAGCCAATCACGCGGAAGCGCTGATAGCGATTGTCGAGAAGCGCTTGCACAGGCAGAGCGCGCAGAGGCGCCAGTTCCTGGAGAATCGCCGCCTTCACATTGGCGGCGACCGCATCATAGTCACGATGCGCGCCGCCTAGCGGTTCAGGAATGATCCCATCCACAATGCCTAGCTCCAGCAACTCTGGCGCGGTAATCTTCATCGCCTGCGCAGCATCAGGCGCGAAGGCATTGTCACGCCAGATGATCGATGCGGCGGCTTCTGGCGCGGCGACCGTGTAGACCGCATGCTCCAGCATCAGGACGCGGTCACCCACACCGATGCCCAGCGCGCCACCACTGCCGCCTTCGCCGATGACAATGCAGATGATGGGTGTTCGCAGCCCCGCCATCACCATCAGGTTCTCAGCGATTGCCTGCGAAATGCCGCGCTCCTCATCCCCCAGGCCCGGATACGCGCCTGTGGTATCGATCAGCGACACGACGGGAAGATGAAAGCGCTCCGCATACCGGAAGAGTCGCAGCGCCTTGCGGTAGCCTTCAGGATGCGCCATCCCGAAGTTACACTCTTCGCGCTCCTTCAGATCGCGGCCCTTTTGGTGGCCCAGCAGCACGACGGTCTGACCATCGATGCTGGCGAGATACCCCTGAATCGCCCGATCATCAGCGAAACGCCTGTCGCCGCGCAGCTCAAAAGCATCGTCGCATATTCGCTTGATATAATCATTTGTATATGGACGATCCCGAAACCGTGCGACCTGAACTCGTTGCCACGGCGTCAACGCGGAATAAATCTCTCGCGTCTTTCGCGCAAGCTCACGTTGAAGCTCGGTCACCTGCGCGCGCTCTTCCGCCTTCATGCGGTCACCACGGCGCTGCAAATGACTGATGCGCTTCTCTATGTCGGCGAGTGGTCGCTCGAAATCAAGATCATATGCCATCGGTCAGCCCTTCCTCAACCTAGATAACGGCCAGCGATTACAGGCTCGCGGCAGGGGCGCCCGAGCCATGCAAGCGCAGAAGCCGCGCAAGCGTTGAGCGCAACTCACGGCGATGCGAAATGCCATCGATCATGCCATGCTTCAGTACAAATTCAGACGTATTCACGTCTTTCGGCAGGCGCTGGTGCATCATCTGCTCGATGACACGCGGCCCAGCGAATCCAACCAGCGCGCCAGGCTCAGCCAGAATCACATCGCCAAGAAACGCGAAACTGGCCGAGACACCGGCTGTCGTCGGGTCGGTCAGCAGCGAGATGTACACGACACCCGCGTCAGCCAGGCGCGAGAGCGCGGCGGAGGTTTTCGCCATCTGCATCAGCGAGATGGTACCCTCCTGCTGTCGTGCGCCACCTGACGCCGAGACAATCACCAGCGGCAGATGATCCGCGGCAGCACGTTCGATAGCTTGCGTCAGCTTCTCGCCGACCACAGAACCCATACTGCCACCAATGAACCGGAAGTCCATGACAGCCAGGACGAGCTTCGCGCCTTCGATTGCGCCAGTGCCCGTAACGACTGCGTCTTCGAGTCCAGTCTTCTCACGTTCAGTGACGAGCTTCTCAGCGTATGAGCCTGAACGCGCAACGAACTTCAACGGATCACTCGAACGCAACTCGGTAGCGAACTCGCTAAAGGAATCCAGATCGAGAAGCTGCGCAATGCGCTCTGGCGCCGTCAGACGGAAGTGATGTCCGCACTTTTGGCAGACTTTTTGGTTCTTCTCAAGATCTTTGGCAAGGAGCAATTCGCGGCAATTGGGACACTTTACCACGAGATTCTCCGGCAGCGCGCGAGCGACAGCGTCAGGATGCGCGCCATTCATTTCCGTCACCGAAAACGCTGGCCGTGACTCATCCGCCATGTGCTCTCTACCCCCGTCGCCAGACATGATTGTTACGCTACTAAGGCAGACGCCGTAAGCGTCTACAAAGTCTTACTATCATCGCGCATCACGGCGAAACCGTCAACTAGCTAACAGTTTGGCCACAGCTTGGCCACGAGCGTTTTGCTCGTCAGTCTTCCTCAAAAAGCGCGTTGACAAACTGCTGCGAATCGAATGGAGCGATGTCGTTGACTCGCTCCCCAGTGCCAATGTACTTGATCGGCAAGCCTAACTCTGACGCTATCGCGAACACAATACCGCCACGGGCCGTGCCGTCCAGCTTGGTCAGCACAACGCCGCTCACACCTGCATCCTGCACGAATTGCTTTGCCTGCGCCAGACCATTCTGCCCGGTCGTCGCATCCAGCACGAGCAAGACCTCATGCGGCGCCTCAGGGTCATAACGCTGAAGCACACGCACGATCTTACGTAGCTCGTCCATGAGGCCCGCCTTCGTGTGCAAGCGGCCCGCTGTGTCCACGATCAGCACATCTGTGCCACGCGCCTGCGCCGCTTGCATGGCGTCAAACACTACAGCGGCGGGATCCGCGACCGATTTCGGGTCTGCGCTCTGCTGATGCGCAATGACCGGAACACCGATCCGCTCACCCCATGTCTTGATTTGCTCCACAGCGGCGGCGCGGAAGGTATCGCCAGCCGCCAGCATGACTCGATGCTTCTGCCGCTTCAGCAGGTTGGCAAGTTTCGCGATGCTCGTCGTCTTGCCAACACCATTCACCCCGACGAAAAGCAGGACGGTGATGGGGGAGGAGTCAGAAAAGATCAGCGGCTCGGCGTCGCCCAGCAACAATTCAAGCTCTTCCTTCAGGGCTGCCCGCAGTTGCGCGCCGTGGGTCATCTGCTCCGCTGTCGCCCGCTCTCGCAAAATCGTTATGACGCGTTCTGTCGTCTGTACGCCAACATCACCGGTGATCAGCGTTTCTTCAAGCTCGTCCCACAGATCCTCAGAGATGTCTTCGTGAGCGAGCGACTCGCTGACACGGCCAAAAAGTTGGCGCGTGCGGCCAAGGCTCAGCTTGAAAGGATTAAAGAAGCCGCGGCGAGGTTCATTTGCCGCAATAGCGCTATCTTCCTGAGGCGTCGCCGCGTCCACAGGATCAGTCGCTTGTGCGCTAGCAGACCTTTCGAGCGCAGCGGCATCCAGGCCAGGCTCACTCTCAGCGTCAGCGTCAGCCGCAGAAGCGATCACTTCCTCATCAACGGTATCGTTAGCGTCATCCTGCGCATTCTGATCGTCGTTCTGGCGCTTGAAGATGCCGTCACGAAACCTATTAAACACAGCCCATCCCTTCGAGACTCAAACAAGCCGCCACATTTACCTCACGCGCACAATGCGCGTTCACAACGGCGCCTCCCGCTACCGCTCCAAGGCTTCTTGAGCAACAATCAGAGCAATGCGGCAAGGCGATCAAGTTGTAAACGCGCAGATACGCTAGCGTTGGGTGCGGTGCGTATACATAGAGCCATCACTGACTGGCTCGTTGATGATGATGTCGCCGTTCCGTATTTTTACATTATACAGGCAGGTTGGATTCGTACACACCCAAGCCTTGAATTGAATTGATGCGCCCTGGCTTCCAAAGTCAGACAGAGGAACCAACTCACCTGCTCCACACTTACGGCATCGTGGGAATCCATACTCCACTTGAAATCGCCCCCTTCAGAAGATGCAGCACTACCATGTCCGCTCGGCCTTCCACCCATCCAAGACGCCTCATTATAACTGGCGGCCACATGAGTGTGATCATTGAAAAGGGGCAAGCGCCTCAAACAGACCCCACCAGGATAGCTGCGCTGGGCGCACATTTCCCTGTATTAACTAGTATACACACATAAACTAACTAGTATACCCCACATAAACTGGTTTGATGAGTCTCTAACACAACTTATGAGCATATTCCCCCAGACATAGCAAATACAGAACCCAAAACCAATTCGACGGTGTGAGGCGCCTCTACTGCCGGAAGATCGCGCCAGACACCTGCGTATGCCCTGCCAGCGTATTCTGGCGGCGGCTGTGTCCACACATGTGGATGGCGCGTTATAATCGCTGTGAAGACGATCACGACCATGCGATCAGCGCACTCCCGCTTGAAAGAGCTTGCCTGCCTGGGCTATACTGCATCGAGGCGACGGCCAGAAGGGATGCGCATTGGCGCCGATCGCACGGCATCCACCGCGTAGCGCACACCGGTGGCCATTCCACCACCAGGGGGAATTGTAGTATGGACAACTCGCGTCGGCCCACACGCCGATCACGCCGTACGTCTGTTGGCGCTGACGACGATATTTTTGGCACAGACGCGACACATTCCAGCGGCGAAGATAATCCACCCGATGGCGTGACACGCGAGTTGCCAGTCCTCCCTGTGCGTAATACGGTTCTTCTTCCCCACATGACCGCCCCTTTGTACATCGACCAGGAGCCAGCGCTCAAAGCTGTAGAGGCGGCATTAGCGGCGGATCATACCCTACTCATTGTCGCCCAGCGCTCCGATCAAATCACCGACCCCATCCCGAAAGACATCTATGAGATGGGCGCCGAATGCGTGATCAACCGCGTGATACGCTTGCCCGATGGCGCCACCAGCGTTTTAGTGCAGGGAGTGCGCCGCTTCCGCATCCAGCGCTGGACGCAACGAGCCCCGTATGGCCGGGTACGTGGCCTCGCCTTCGAGGAACCTGCGACCCGCTCATCACAGATCGAGGCGCTCGCACGAACAGCGCTCCGCCACTTCGAGTCGGTGACAAAGATCAGCCCCCGCCTGAACGAGGATGCCTACATCCAGGCGCTCAACATTGACCTCCCAGGGGCATTGGCTGACTATATTATCGTCCAGCTAGAACCCCCCATCCAGGTGCGTCAGGACATCCTGGAAACGCTCGATGTCGTCGACCGTCTGCGACGAGCGCTTGTACTCCTCCAACGCGAACTAACAGTCCTGGAGATGGAGCGCAAGATTCAGGATGACGTGCAACAGGAAGTAGACCAGGGACAGCGCGAATACTTCTTGCGAGAGCAGATGCGCGTCATACAACGCGAGCTGAGCGGTCACGACCCAGCCATGCGCGATGCGCAGGAGCTACGAGAGAAGATCGAAGCGGCTGGTATGCCCGAGGAAACACGCGAAAAGGCGCTGCACGAGCTGGAGCGGCTCGAAGCAATGCCAAGCATGGCGCCAGAGTATGGCGTGCTGCGAAACTACCTGGATTGGCTAACTGCCCTTCCCTGGACGACACGCACGCAGGACAACCTCGACCTCCGCCGCGTCTCAGATCTCCTGGATGAGCGGCACTACGGTCTGACTAAAGTAAAAGACCGCATTATCGAGTACATGGCGGTGCGCAAGCTCGCCCCTACTGGCAAGACACCAATCCTCTGCCTGGCAGGCCCTCCAGGGGTTGGAAAGACCTCGCTTGGCCGTTCCATCGCCGACGCGCTCGGACGCAAGTTCGTACGCATCTCGCTCGGCGGAGTACGTGACGAGGCAGAGATTCGCGGCCATCGCCGAACCTACGTTGGCGCGCTGCCCGGTCGCATCATTCAGGCGATGAAACAGGCGGGAGTCGTCAATCCAGTCTTCGTCCTCGATGAAATCGACAAGCTCTCGTCCGATTTCCGAGGCGACCCTTCCGCAGCGCTCCTCGAAGCGCTCGATCCAGAGCAGAACAACAGCTTCTCTGATCACTTTCTGGAGGTTCCGTACGACCTCTCACAGGCGCTCTTCATCATGACCGCCAATGTACTCGACATGATCCCTTCACCACTTCGCGATCGTATGGAAGTGATCGAGTTGCCGGGCTACACAGAAGAGGAAAAGCTGCACATCGCGACACGCTTCCTCATTCCCCGGCAGATGACAGACGCCGGACTTACTCCCGCCCGCATCGAGATTGACGACGACGCGACACGGCGCATCATACGCGAGTACACCTATGAGGCAGGTGTTCGCAACCTGGAGCGCGAGATTGGCTCCGTGATGCGCCGTGTCGCCCGCAGGGTCGCCGAAGGCCGTCGCCACCCAGCGCATGTGACCGCACAGCGTGTACCCGCCTATCTCGGCCAGCAGAAACACTTTCCCACTGAGGCCGAGGAGCGCGACGAAGTGGGTGTCGCCACAGGTCTCGCCTGGACTGCCGCTGGTGGCGATCTCACCATGATCGAAGTCATGGTCGTGCCTGGACATGGCTCGATCATGCTGACCGGGCGTGTCGGAGATGTCATGAAGGAGTCGGCGCAAGCGGCCTTAACCTATATCCGCGCACGAACCGAAGAGCTTGGCCTCGCACATGATTTCTACGAGCATGTCGACATCCATGTGCATCTGCCTGCGGCCAGCATTCCAAAGGACGGGCCATCGGCGGGCCTGACCATGGCCGTCGCGATGATTTCCGCGCTGACAGGGCGCGAAACCCGACGTGATGTCGCGATGACAGGTGAGATCACCCTTCGCGGGCGAATCCTTCCTGTTGGCGGCGTCAAAGAGAAAGCCTTGGCAGCGCATCGCGCGGGTATCATGACAATCATTCTGCCACGCCGCAACGTCAAGGATCTTGACGATGTTCCGACAGAAGCCAGAGATGCGCTTACGGTCATCGGCGTGGACTCGATGGATGACGTGTTGCTGAACGCATTTCGGGATCCGATTTATCATACACCGCCCGAAGCCGCGCCGCAGGTCTCTGGGAGTCTAACACGCTCACAACGCCCATCTCGTCCCCTTGGTGACACTATTGCCGCCTCAGGTCGCCTGAATCGCGCTCGCCCACCTCGTGACGCCATCGTTGCAGGATAACCCATTCATCCCTAAATTTAGATGCCGAATTTCTGGTATTTGTGCGCAAAGTGAGGTTTACGGCGTACAACTAATAGAAGCGCGTCACGTACGCGATTTTATGTAGCAAACGACGTCAGAAATCACGAAAGCGAGGCGTCGGTGAGCGCAGGCGTATCCCGACCAGAGCTATCCATTGTCATCCCAGCCTATAACGAAGCGCGACGACTTCCCGAGAGCTTCGCCCGCCTCTACGACTACCTTCAGCGCCAACCCTATCTGGCGGAGGTGATTGTCGTTGACGACGGCAGCGATGACTTCACGGCAGCGGTTGTGCGCGCGTGGATGGGCCGATGGCATGCGCTGCGGCTCATTCAGATTCCCCACACGGGCAAAGGTGAGGCAGTGCGGGCAGGCGCGCTTGCGGCTCAAGGCGCCTGGATTTTTCTCGCCGACGCCGATTTCTCCATGCCAGCGCAGGAGCTTGCGCTCTTTGAGAGTGGGGAATATCCCAATATCGACCTGCTAATTGGCTCGCGCGAAGCCCCTGGCGCGCACCGCATCGGCGAGCCTGGCTACCGCCACCTGATGGGCCGCGCATTCAATTTCGTCGTACAGCGCCTGCTCGTACCTGGCATCCGCGATACGCAGTGTGGCTTTAAGCGGATACGCCGCGAGGTCGCGCTCGACCTGTTCCTTCACCAGAACATCACTGGCTGGGGCTTTGATGTCGAGCTGCTCTACATGGCCCAGCTACGCGGCTATTCCATCCGCGAGATCCCGATTTCCTGGTATTACAAGGCTGGCAGCAAGATTCATCCCCTGCGGGATACCTGGAACATGGCGCGCGACGTACTTGCCATCTACCGCAACTCGCGTACGCAGGCTTATGCGCGGCGCATCTACCCTCACCCCGCCTACTCCAGCGAGACAGGTGATGCGCGTACACTCAAACCCAGCGAAAGCGAAGCCGAAGCCACCGGCGCGAGTGAGCGCCTCTCGCCGCCGCGGAAGCTAGCGGAAGAGTGACGCGGCCGCTGTCTGCGCGAAGGAATCGAGTGGGCTAGCGATCACCGCCATCAGCAGCGTGAGCGCCACCGCAACGACTAATGAGATTGCGGAGCCAAGAGGTACACGCACGCGAGTCGCAGCCGTCAGGGCGACGCCCGCAGTGGACGATATCGCACCCGCGTCTGTCTCAGCTCCACCGCTCGCGCCTGCGCCAACCGCCGCAAGCGCTGGCTCACGCACGGGCGCCGCCTCCTCAGCGCTCTCCTCGGCCTCAACAAAGTACATCGCCCAGATCACGCGCAGATAGTAGAACATGCCAAGCACACTCGCGAGAATGCCAATGATCGCCAGTGGTAGCTGCCCACCGATGATGGCCGCATAGAACACGAAGTACTTCGCCAGAAATCCAGCCGTCGGCGGCGCACCCGCCAGCGAGAACATGAAGACCGCCATCGCGGCTGCCAACGCGGGACTTCGCCGCGCCAGCCCATTGAAGTCATCGAGCGCCGTACCGCGACCATCATCACGCTCGACAAGCAGTACCACACCAAACGCGCCCAGGTTCATCACGGCATACGCCGCCAGATAGAAGAACAGCGACGCGACCGCGCGCGGCGAGGCTGTCGCCACTGCCACCATCAGATACCCCGCATTGGCGATACTCGAATATGCCAGCATGCGCTTCACGTTGCGCTGTGTCACAGCCAGCAGGTTGCCGACGACCATCGTCAATGCGGCAATCGCCCAAATCACTGGCTGCCAGCGAGCGTCCTCAGACTGTAAGGCGTAAACGAAAACCCGCGCCAGCGCCGTAAATGCCGCCACCTTCGTGCCAACCGACATGAATGCTGTCACCGGCGTTGGCGCGCCTGTATACACATCTGGGGTCCATGACTGAAACGGGACAGCGGAAACCTTGAAGCCAAATCCAACCACCATCATGCCGATGCCGACAATGAGGAGCGGCCCAAAGCCCTGCCCCAGCGTTGTTACATGCGATCCCAGGAAATGCGCAATGTCCGAAAGGTCAGTCCTTCCAGTCGCGCCATACGTGAGTGACATGCCGTAGAGCAAGAAAGCGGACGCGAAGGAACTCAAGATGAAATATTTCATGCCCGCTTCCTGAGCGCGAAGGCGGGTCTGCGGCAGCGCGCAGAGGATATAGAGGGCGAGTGAGAGCGTTTCCAGTCCGACGAAGAGGATCATCAGGTTCGCTGCCGCCGACATCAGCAACATGCCAAGCGCGGCGAGCTGCAGCAATGCGTAGTATTCGCCCTCCCGCTCGATCCGCTGGCGCTCGACATATCCCGGTGAATAGAGCAGGGATAGACCAAGCGCGAAGAGTATGATCGCCGCCGCGAAGAGCGACATACCATCGCTAGTGATCATTCCATAGAATGCGGTCCCGCCGCCCAGACTGTTCACATACCACAGAGCGAGCGAGGATGCGATGACACCGACCACGCCGATAGCCGCCAGCCAGCTCTTGCGTCCCTCTGGCAATGCGAGGTCAGCCAGCAATGTCACAAACACTGCCGCCAGGACGATGAGTTCCGGCAGGATGCGAAGCCAATCGCCACCCGACGGAATATAGGTAAACGGTGAGTTTGCTATCATCGTCTCTACTGCCTCTTGCCTACTTTGTCACACATCTATCGTTCGCGTGCTTACTTTTGATGCGCGCCGTCAATGAACGCTGTTGGCGCTGACTGCGTCACGGCCACGATCTGCTGCGCCGCCGCCTCAGTACGGGTGGTGATCTGCGCGGGAGCGATACCGAGATAGAAGATCAGCGCGATCAAGGGAATCAAGGCCAGCGCTTCGAATCCCCGCATATCGCGTATTGGCCCCTTCGAGCGCGCCAACGCTCCCGCTACTGTCCCATTTTCTGGAACTGTGCCTTCCATCACCCCTTGGAAGAAACGCAACATATACCACGCCGCAGGGATGACCACCAGGGTCGCCAGCACGCCATAGACCCAGTTCGCCTGGAACGCGCCAAGAAACGCCAGAAACTCGCCCGCGAAGCTACTCAATCCTGGCAGCCCCAACGCGGCCAGCGCAGCGATCAGGAATGCGGTCGCTAGCCAGGGTAGGCGTGTCGCCAGCGCGCCAAACTCGGTCAGTCTGCGCGTACCCACACGTCGCTCGATGGCATCGCCAATCAGGAACAATGCCGCGATGATCACACCATGATTGATCATCTGCAAGATAGCGCCCTGCTCGCCATCGACATTCATCGCGAAGACGCCTAGTATGATGACACTCATGTGGCTCAAGCTAACATAGGCCAGCAGCCGCTTGAAATCAATCGAGATAAGCGCCTGCAACGCAAAGTACAGGATGCCGATCACCGAGAGCGTACCGATCAGCGGGAAGTAAGTGTGCATCGCCACCGGGAAAAGCGGCGCTACCAGGCGCAACATCCCATAGATCGCCGTCTTAGCCATTACTCCCGCGACCAGTGCGACCACGGGCGCAGGCGCTTCCACATAGGCGTCAGGCGCCCAGCTATGCAGCGGGAACAGTCCGGCTTTCACCGCGAATGCCGCCATGAACGCCAGGAAGAGCATCCCTTGCGCTGAGGCTGGGACGCCCAGCTTGAGAAGTGTTGGCAGATCAAGAGTGAAGCCCACTTGCGCATTGGATGAGACGAGTGATCCCATCCAGAGAATCCCGATCAGCATCAACAACGAGCCAACACTGGTATAGAGCACAAACTTGATCGCCGCAAATGCGCGCCGCGGGCCTCCGAACATGCCCACGAGCAAATACGCGGGGATCAGCATCAGTTCCCAGAAGATGTAGAACAGGAAGACGTTCGTCGCCAGGAAGACACCCTGCATCGAGCCGGCAAGCAGCAGCATCAGCGCGATATAGACGCGAATACGATCCCCAGATTGCGCCTGCGGCCGCGACGCGATGAGCGCCACCAGTGCGATGAGCGCGTTCAAGCTCACCAGGAACAGGCTTAGACCATCCACCCCGAGCGAATACGAGATGCCAAGCTCGGGCAGCCAGTTCATGCGCTCCACGAACGCATAGCCGCCACTCAGCGGCGTTTGCGGGATCAGTGCCAGCGCAAGTGCGAGATCCGCCAGCGCCACGGCCAGACCCCAGCCCCACGCCACGCCACGCGGCAGCAGCAGCGCAAAGAGCGCGCCCGCTACTGGCATGAACACGATCACGCTGAGCATTGGAAACTGCGTCATGTTGATCTACTCGGATTCCATTGGCGCTCCAGCGAACGCCGCTATTGGCTCACAGCGATGAAATAAACGAGAATGACGACGGCGCCCAGGAAGAGCATCAGCGTATAATTGCGCAAGAAGCCCGTCTGAAAGCCGCGCAGGCCTGCGCTTACGCCACCTACGAGGCTGCCCAGGCCACGGGAGCCAGCCGCCAGTGTGTCATCCTCCACGCCGATGCGCAGCATACGGGCGATCGCCAGAGTAGGCCGCACGATGACGCCGTCATACAGGTCATCCACTAACCAGCGACGCCGCAGAAAGACCACTATCGGACTCACACGCGCATCATCCGCTGCGGGAACGCGCCCACCCACGTAGCGCGACCATGCATAGGCAATGCCCGCTACGGCGAAAACCAGCCCCAGCAGCATCGAGAGCCAGAACGACCCTGTGGCTAGCTCAACCGCGCCTGGAGCCGAGGGAGCCAGGAAGTCACTCAGCCAGAGATTCCCTGGGATATCGAGCGCGCCGCCCACAATGGAGAGCAGCCCTAGCGCATACATCGGCGCCATCATCGCGAGGCCGGGACTATGCAGCTCCATGCGCTGCCCTCGCTTGCTCGCTAACCCACCATGCGCCTGCGAGGCTGAGCCGCGATTCGCGCCGAAAAAGACGACGAAGATGAGACGGAAGATGTAGAACCCGGTTAACCCCGCCGTCACCAGACCCACGCCATAGAGCGCATACCAGCCAATAGCGCCTGTCAAAGTCGCGCGTTCGAGGATAGCGCCCAGGATAGCGTCTTTGCTCCAGAAGCCCGCAAACGGAAAGATCGCCGCCAGCGCCAGGCCCGCTACCACGAAAAGCCCAAATACACGCGGCAGCGCCTCACGCAGACCGCCCATCTTGCGAATGTCCTGCTCACCGCCGAGCGCATGAATGACCGCGCCAGCGCACATGAAGAGCAGCGCCTTGAAGAAAGCGTGTGTCACGAGATGGAAAATGCCAGAGCTAAACCCGCCTGCCGCTTCTCCCATGAACATATAGGCAAGCTGGCTCATGGTCGAGTACGCGAGAATGCGCTTGATGTCATTTTGCACGCACGCGATGGTTGCCGCAAAGAACGCCGACGCCCCAGCCACCACCGCGACGACAATCAGCGCATCAGGAGCGGCGGTGAAGAGGAGGTGAGCCCGCGCTATCAGATAGACACCCGCTGTCACCATCGTCGCCGCATGGATGAGCGCGCTCACTGGCGTTGGGCCTTCCATCGCGTCGGGGAGCCATACATGCAGTGGCAACTGCGCCGACTTCGCAGCGGCGGCGAGGAAGAGCGTCAGCGCAATGGCAAGCAGCGTCCCGCCTGACGCCACATCAACCGGATTGACCGGAGTCACCCGAGCAATTCCCAGGATAGTTCCGTAGTCAACCGCGCCATGGTACACGCCAACGAGCAGGAAGATGGCGATCATCAGTCCGAAGTCACCAATCACATTCACGACAAACGCCTTGCGGGCCGCTTCAACCGCCGACCGACGAGTATACCAGAAGCCGATTAGCAGGAACGACGCCAGGCCCACCCCCGCCCAGCCGACGAGCAGGAACAGGAAATTATCCGCGGCCACCAGCAGCGTCATGGCAAAGACGAAGAAGTTCAGGAAGGCGAAGAAACGCCAGTATCCTGGATCATCCTCCATATAGCCAATGGAGTAGACATGAATCAGAAAACCAACGCCCGTCACCACCAGCAACATCACCGCTGAGAGCGGATCCGAGAGCAGGCCAAACCGCACATCAAATGAGCCAGAGGTAATCCATTGCCATAACGATATGTCGCTAACGCGCTGTGCGGGCGCCACTCCGATCATCGCGACGAGATCCGCGACTGCCAGGACGAACGCCAGCAGGATAGCGCCACAGCCAATCAGCGAAATGAGCGGCCGTGGCAACGCGCGCCCGAACACGCCGAGAACAACGAACCCGACGAGCGGAGCCAGTAAAATGTATGGTGTGAGATTCAACATACTAGCCCTTCAGCGAGTTCAACTCGTCTACATCGATCGTGGCGCGGCTGCGGAAGATCGAGACAATGATCGCAAGCCCAACCACCACCTCAGCGGCGGCGACGGTCAGCGTCAAGAAGACGAATATCCAGCCCTGTACAGAGTCGAGAAAGTGCGCAAACGCCATGAACGAGAGGTTGACGGCGTTTAGCATCAATTCGATCGACATGAACATGATCAGTGGATTCCTGCGGGCAAGTACGCCCAGCGCGCCGATGGCGAACAGGACTCCGCTGATAGACAGATAAGCGGAGAGTGGCATCGTGATAGCTCCTTGCCGTCCTACTCTTCGACGCGCCGTGCCCGACGCCCCAGTGTCACCGCGCCAAGCGCCGCGACGACCAGCAACACGCCTGTGACCTCGAATGGGAGTGAATACCCGTGGAAGAGCGCCATCCCAAACGCTTCTGTGTTGCCACCAAAAGCGCTCACCGCGGACGAGAGCGAGCTTGCCCCCGTTGTTTTCGCATCCGCGGTGATTGAGCCTGTGAGGGCGGCGTAGACCACCCCACCGATGAGGATAGCAGCCATTCCGATTCCAGCTCCCCACTGCCACCGCATCGGATCACGGCCTTCGGCGACTACGCCCCCTGGTGTCAGCATCGTGACAACGAACAGGAACAACACCATCACTGCGCCAGCGTAGATGAGCACCTGAATTGTCGCGATGAACAGACCGCCAAGCGAGAGAAAAAAGAGCGCCAGGGTCAACAGGTTCAGAATCAAGCTGAGCATGCTATACACGGCGTTGCGGTTCAGCACGACGCCAAGCGCCGAGGCCACGGCTGTGGCCGCCAGCACAAAGAAGGCTATCTGGCTAAACAACATCCACCTACAATTCCTTCACAGCGGCCTGATCACGCGCCGCCTCATCTTCGCCAAGCTCTATAGCCTGGCGCGCGGGGAGATCACTCTGACCCACCGCCGCCGCCGAAGCGGTCTGTCCATCGAAGAAGCCTTGACGCGCTGGAATCGGCGTCACCGTTTCCGCTGGCGTCGGCTCTACCCAGGCATCGAGCGAACCCCGCGTGGCAGCGGTAGGCGCCTCCAGCAACTGCTCTTTGTGGTAGACCAGATCCTCAGCATGCATGCTCGACAACTCGTAGATATTCTCCAATGTGATCGCGCCTGTCGGACATGCCTGCTCGCAGTACCCGCAGAAAATGCAGCGCAGCAGGTTTATATCAAAGACACGCGCATACCGCTCACCAGGGGAAACGCGATGCTCCTCAGTGTTCTCGTCCGCTTCGATATAGATGGCATCCGCTGGGCACGCGCCTGCACAGAGAAAGCAGCCGACGCAGCGCTCCAACCCGCTCTCGTAGCGGTGCAGCACATGCCGCCCTCGGAAGCGTGATGGCAGTTCGCGCTTTTCCTCAGGATAGGAGACCGTCGTGGGCTTTTTGCCAAGCTCGCGTAGTGTCGTAGCCAGGCCCTTTATCATTTCCATCGCCATGTGGATACGCTCCCGCTACTTGACGCCAGACCCGGCGCTAGCACTCGTCACCCGCTCATCGCCACCGCTCGCCGCTGTTGGCGCGCCTGATACCAGTCGTACCGAGGTCGGAGCAGCGAAGACTTCGCCAGCGACATGCGGCTGCGCTGGTCGCCTCCGCCGCGCGGCGACGTAGTACACGATGCCTGCCACCAGCAGAATGCCCAGACTGATAGCGCCGCTCACCCACCAGGCCAGTCCAAACGCCACAACCGCCGCAGTCACCAGCGCATTCAACACCGCGAGTGGCAGCAAAACCTGCCAGCCAAAACGCATGAGCTGGTCGTACCTGATCCGGGGAAACGTCGCGCGCAGCCAGATGAAGATGAATAGGAAGAAGGCGACCTTCACAAAGAACCAGATGAAGGGCAGGCCAAAGACGCCATCGAGCGCGCCGAGGGTCCAGCCACCAAAGAACAGCGTCGCCACGACCGAGCTTGCCGTGATCATGTTGATATACTCGGCCATCTGGAAGAGACTCCAGCGTAGACCGCTGAACTCCGTGAGGTAGCCCGCAACCAGTTCCTGCTCCGCTTCAGGCAAATCGAATGGCGCGCGATTGACCTCGGCGACGGCGGCGATCCCGTAGAGCAGGAAGCCCAGTGGCTGCGCCGCGATGAACCAGATGCCCTGGCTCACCTGCGCCTGCACGATGCCCACCATGCTCATCGTCCCCGCAAACATCAGCACACCCGCGATTGCCAGGCTGATGCTTACCTCATACGAGACCATCTGCGCGGCGGAGCGCAGCGCTCCCAGCAACGAGTAGTGGTTACCAGAGGACCAGCCAGCCAGTACGATACCGTAGACCGCAAGCGAGGCAATGGCGAAAATATAGAGAATGCCAACATTCAAGTCCGCCACATAGGGCGCCCAGGCCTTCGCGATAGTGGTATTGCCCCAGGCTGTTGTACCACCCAGCGGCACCACCGCGAAGGCCGTCAGCGCCACTATCACCGAGATCGCGGGCGCGATCAGGAAGGCCACACGGCTCGCATTGGTCGGCAGTATCTCCTCTTTGAAGGCCATCTTCAGGGCATCCGCGATGGGCTGCAAGACACCAAATGGCCCAGCGCGGTTCGGCCCAACTCGCCGCTGAAAACGCGCGATAATCCGCCGTTCGATCAGCGTCATGTACGCAAAAGCGCCAAGCAGTGCGACAATCGCGATGATACTCTTGACCACCGCCCCGACGAGAAACCAGGCAAGATCACTCATTTGGCCTGCTCCCCCCGTCCAGCCGACAGTGTCAATTCGCCACTGCCACGCGCCACGCCGTGCGCCAACATCTCCCAGGTAAGGAACGGTGAGCCACTCAACGCACGCTCCCCATCATCACCGTCCACCAGCGTCAGTGGCCACTGCGCGCCCGTCGCGCCTAGCCCACGTCGCGAAACACCCGCATAGATTGGCGTTGTCTTGCCAATCTCCGCCAGAATCGGCGCTGTGCCACTGTAGTTCCAGTCAAGGCCAAGCGCACGCGCCACATCCAGCAGAATCTGCCAGTCACTGCGCGCTCCGGGTAGCTCCAGCATCGCCTTGCGGATCACCTGCACACGCCGCTCGGTATTCGTAAACGTCCCATCCTTCTCGGCATACGAGACAGCGGGCAGGACGACGTTCGCCAGCTTGGCGGTGTCAGTCAAGAAGAGATCCTGGACGACAAGAAACTCCAGATTCGCCAGCGCGGTTCGCTGGGTGTCGCCGAAACGTTGGGCAGGATTCGCACCAACCACATACAACGCCTTCACGCCGCCCGCAAGCATCGCGTCATAATCAAGCCCAGGCGCATCATCTACAGGGCGATAGCCAGGCAGCATATTCGGCAACAACCCCATATCGCGCGCGCCCATGGAATTGTTGTTCGCGAGCAGTGGCCCAACCCCTGCCCCTGCGCGTCCGTAGTTGTCAGTCAGGAGCGCCAAATCGAATACGTCAGAGGCAAGCGTCTCGCCCGTCGCCTCACGTGTCGCCATCTCATCGTAAAGGATGACCGCGCCAGCCGAACCGGCGATCTCGCGCGCCAGCGCACGCAGCGCCTCCGCATCGCAGCCAGAGGCCGCAGCCACAGCCTCTGGCGTCGCATCCGCTAGCGAGCCGAGACGCGCCGCCAAGGCTCCCTGCCGCTGCTCGGCATAGGCGCCGTGCGTCAACCCTTCGCTCAGCGTCACCTGAAGCAGCGCGCGCGTAATGGCGCCCGTCTGACCAGCGCTCGCCCGAATCACACCAGCGGCGAGCCGATCGAGCCGATTCGCCTCGGGTGAGACGACCCACACGCGCGCCCCGCGCCGTATAGCCTTGCGGATGCGTAAGTCGATGATCGGCTGTCGGTGGTAGGTGTCCGCTCCGAGCAGCACAATATGCGAAGCCTGCTCCAGCCCGGCGATAGAGCCAGACCACACCCAGGGCATGTCTTGCCCGCCCTGTGGGAAACGCCCGTGATAATGATCAATATTGTTCGTGCCCAGCCCCTCGCGCAGCAACTTCTGGAAGAGGTAGGCCTCCTCATTGGTCGTGTGCGTCGAGCCGATACCGCCGACCGCGCTCGCGCCGTCACGCTCCATGATTTGGCGCAGCGTCCGCGCCACCAACCCAATCGCCTCATTCCAGGTGGCTGGCTGGAGCTTTCCATTCTTGCGAATCAACGGCTGCCGCAGGCGTTCCGGGCTATTCGCGAGGTCGGTGTTCCAACGTCCACGATCACAAAGGAATCCATCATCTACGTCATCGTTTGTGCGGGAGTATTGCCGCAGCAGCTTGTCAACGCGGACATCCGCCAGCACATTGCAGCCCACCGAACACTGACCGCACACCGTCGCGGCGCGCTTCAGCTCCCAGGGTCGCGAAACGAAGCGGTAGCTCTTCGCCGTCAGCGCGCCAACAGGGCACATCTCCACCACATTGCCAGAGAAGATGGAATCGAACGGCGCAGTAGGGTCAACCCCGACCTCGGTGCGGAAGCCGCGCTCCTGCATCACGAGGCCGTTCTCCATCGCGACATCCTGGCAGAAGCGCACACAGCGCTGGCACGAGATGCAGCGTTCGCGGTCGAGCAGAATCTCGTCGCTGACGGGGATCGGCTTCTGGAAATGACGCTTGCTCAGGTCGAAGCGGCTTGCTCCCGGGCCATGTCGCAGGGTGAAGTCCTGAAGATCGCACTCGCCACCCTTATCACAGATAGGGCAATCGAGCGGATGGTTGATGAGCAGGAACTCCAGCGTCCCTTGCCGCGCCTTCTTCACATCTGGCGTGTCCGTCCGAACGACCATGCCCTCGGCCACTTGCGTCGTACAGGCGGTCGCCAACTTGGGCATCTTCTCCACATGCACGAAGCACATCCGACAGGCGCCTAGCGGCTCCATTTTCGGATGATAGCAATAGATCGGAACCTCGATGCCCAGCTTGTGTGCTGCGGCCCAGATAACCGAGCCTTTCGGGACACTCACGGGCTGCCCATCTATCGTCAGGTTGACTAGCTCTACTTCTTGCTTAGCCATGATCTGCTTTCTCGCCCACTTTCGTCCCACTGATGCGGCATGCAGGCGCAAAGATACCCTCAGTCCCAAACGCCCTGACGCGAGGAGTGGTCACACCTCGGCGCCATTAGCGCGCGTGCGCCGCCACATCTTCGTGCGCGCGGTGGGCGCCTGGCCCGACAAGGCAGGCGTGCTCACGCACATGATGAATGTATTCGTCGCGGAAAAGCTTGATGCTGCTAACAATTGGCGATGTCGCCGCATCACCCAGCGGGCAGAAGACTTTTCCGTACATGTTGTCGCAAATGTCGAGCAGGAGGTCGATATCGCTTTCGCGTCCCTCGCCCTCCTCCAACCGCTCCAGCAGTTGCACCAGCCAGAACGTCCCCTCGCGGCATGGCGTGCATTTACCGCACGACTCATCGCGATAGAACTCCGACATGCGCAGCGTCGCCCCCACGATGCACGTCTGGTCGTCCAGCACGATCACCCCCGCCGAGCCAAGCATCGAGCCAGCCGCCGCCACCGATTCGTAGTCCAGCGGAATGTCGAGCTTATCTGGCCCTAGCATCGGGGTTGAAGAACCACCAGGGATGATCGCCTTCACCGCGCGCCCGCCGCGCACGCCACCGCCGTAGTCTTCGATGAGCTTGCGCAACGGAATCCCGAGCGGCGCCTCGTAGTTGCCTGGACGGTTCACATGACCACTCAGGCAATAGACACGGGTTCCCTTGCTCTTCTCAGTTCCATACGCAGCGTAGGTCGCGGCTCCGTAGCGCGCGATGGCAGGCAGCGTCGCAATCGTCTCCACGTTGTTGATGACCGTGGGGCCGCCATAAAGGCCGACGACTGCTGGAAAAGGAGGCTTGAGGCGTGGATAGCCGCGCTTGCCTTCCAGTGACTCCAGGAGGGCGCTCTCTTCGCCGCAAATATAGGCGCCAGCGCCATGATGCACGACGATGTCGAGATCAAAGCCACTGCCGAGAATGTTCTTGCCCAGGTAGCCTGCCTCACGCGCCTCGCGCACCGCGCGTTCCACCTGCTCACCCGCGCGCACTAGCTCGCCACGAATGTAGATGAACGCCTGATGCACCCGCGTCGCGTAAGCGGCAATGATGACACCTTCGATCAGCGTGTGCGGGCTGACCTCCATGATCATGCGGTCTTTGAAGGTGCCAGGCTCGCTCTCGTCGCCATTCACACACAAGTAGCGCGGCTTCGCGCTCTGAGCTGGCAAGAAACTCCACTTCATGCCGGTGGAGAAGCCCGCGCCTCCGCGCCCACGTAAGCCCGAGCTTTTCACCTCTTCGACCAGCGCGTCCGGCTCGAAGGTCTTCAACGCCTTTTCTAGCGCCTCATAGCCTCCATGCGCCCGGTACACCTCGATCTTGTCAATATCAGGCACATCGAAGTTTGCGGTGACAAATCGGGGACTGGGGCCAAGCGGAAGCGCCGCGTTCTCGGCCTGCGTCTCAATGAAATCGGCCATGGCTATCCGACCTTCTTGGTGGAGGATGCGCCGTTATCGCCCGGCTCTGGCGATGCGCCGATGGCTGTTTCAGTTGCCATCCCTGCGCCATCACTGAACTGTCGCCAGCGATTGCGCACGCGCGTCATTTCGCCGCCTGCCTCCAGAAAACTGAGCAACTTCTCGGCTACCTCTGGGGTCGCCTGCTCAACAAACTCACCATTCACCTGCATCGCGGGAGCCATTCCGCAGGCCGCGAGACACTCGACCGCCTCCAACGTGTAGCGCCCATCAGGTGTCGTCTCGCCGCGGCGGATTTTGAGCCGACGCTCCAGCGCCCCCAGCGTCTCGTCGCAACCCTTCAGGTAACAGGAAACGCTCGTGCAAACCTTGATAACCCGCTTGCCCTGCGGCTCCTGATGAAACATCGAGTAGAAGGTGACGACTGATTCGACCTCGTCAGGCTTTGCGCCCACAACCTCGGCCACCGCGACCAGCGCCTCGGGTGTGATGTAGCCAAGCTCATCTTGCGCCAGATGCAGACAGGGCAGCATCGCCGAACGGGCCAGCGGATAGCGCGCGGCAGTCTCGCGCATACGCGCCTTCAACGCATCGCTAATCATCAGCGGTCTACCTCTCCAAGGACGATGTCTATGCTTCCGATGGCCGCGACCACATCCGCCAGCAGTTGCCCCTCGATCATCTTGGGCAGCGCCGCCAGATTCGCGAACGAAGGCGCGCGCACACGCATGCGATAGGGATGCGCGGAGCCATCACTCACCATATAGAACCCCAACTCGCCTTTCGGGGATTCTGTCCGCACATACACCTCGCCAGCGGGTGGCCGATAGCCTTCGGTGTAGAGCTTGAAGTGGTGAATCAATGCCTCCATGTTCGACGATATCTCATATTTCGGCGGCGCCACGATCTTATGGTCGGCTACCTGCCATGCGCCGCCAGGCAAGCGATCCATCCCCTGTTGGATGATGCGCAGGCTCTGCTCCATCTCCAGCATGCGAATGAGATAGCGGTCATAGACATCGCCGTTCTCGCCAATGGGAATCTCGAAATCGTATTGCTCGTAGCCAGCGTATGGAAACGCCTTGCGCACGTCATACGCCACACCACTCCCACGCAGGGTTGGCCCACTGCACCCGAACGAAATCGCATCATCCGCATTGAGCGGCGAGATTCCCTTCGTGCGGTCAATCCAGAGGCGATTATTGGTGAGCAGGTCATGGTACTCACGCAGGCGTCCTGGGAAGAGCGCGATGAAGTCGCGAACTTTGCCTTCAAACCCAGCAGGCAGATCAGCCTGCAAGCCACCGGGCATGATGTAGCTCGTCATCATGCGCACACCAGAACAAAGCTCAAAAATATCGAGAATCAACTCACGCTCGCGGAAGCAGTAGAGGAAGACGCTCTGCGCTCCCAGGTCGAGGGCGCTGGAGGCCAGCCAGACCAGATGGCTCGCGATGCGCTGCAACTCGACCAGGATGATGCGTGCGACCTTCGCGCGCTCTGGTGGCTCGATGCCCAGCAGCTTTTCGACGGCTAGCGCGTAGCCGAAGTTGTTGCTGAGCGGCGCCAGATAGTCCATCCGGTCGGTCAACACCAGCGACTTGAAGTAGCTCTTCGTCTCTGCGGTCTTCTCGATGCCCGTGTGCAGATACCCAATATCGGGAATCGCCTTGAGGATTGTCTCACCGTCCAGCGTGAGAATCAGACGCAGGACGCCATGCGTAGAGGGATGCTGCGGCCCCATGTTAATAGTCATGGTGTCACGGCGCGTTTGATCGTCCAGGCGCACGCTCTCATCCACGTCAAGCGTGGTGGGTCGCACTGAGTCCTCTAGCTGCATCTCTATCTCACCTTACCGGCGACGCGGCCTGATCGGCGCGCTCTGGAAGCATTGGCCATTGGCTCACTTATCGTCTTCGCTGCGATGGTTCTCGTTCGCACGCTCTGAGCCATCCGCAGTGCGCAGCGTCAAGTCGCCAATGCCTGCTTCCAATGGTTGATTGAGTGGAACCTGACCACCCCAATGCGGGTCTGGCAGCGAGAAGCCAGAGATGGGATAGTCCTTGCGCAGTGGATGCCCAATCCAGTCGCTTGGCATCAGTATCCGCTGCAAATGATCCCGACCTGTGAAGCGAATCCCGAACATGTCATAGACTTCGCGCTCGTACCAGTCAGCCGATGCCCAGACATCCATGACGGATGGAACCTCAGGATCAGGGGTTTCCTCACTTCCCACCTGAACTTTCAGGCGGATCGAGGCGCGCGTCTGGAGGGAAACGAGCTGATACACCACATCGTAGCGTGGCTCGCGTTCGAGCCAGTCGACCGCGGTGAGATCTTCGAGCATGTCATACCGAAGCTGTGGAGCGTCACGCAGCGCCCGGCATGCGGCCACCAATGCGTCTGGCGCAAGGATGACCGTCGTCTCGCCACGATGCGTCACGACCTCACGCACACTGGCGCCGAACTGATCGTTCAGCAAGGCGACGGTCGCCTCAGCCAACGGATTGACTGGCGTGGCGAGCGCGCCGGGCGTCTCCTGTCCCGTCTGGTCTGCCATATGAGCGCCACCTATCTCCTCTCGAACCCCTAAGCCGTTGCCGCACGTGCGCCTAGTCCTCGCTCCCAAGGTACCTGGACTCCGCGAACGTAAGGGGATCGGGAGGGTTGGGAATATGGTTGCGAATCTTTTCTTGCAGCAGGTTCAGGCCATGCAGCAGCATGTCTGGTGTCGGAGGGCAGCCCGGCACATAGACATCTACCGGCACGACCTTATCGACCCCCTGCACGATCGCATAGTTATTGAAGACACCACCACAAGATGCGCACGCCCCCATCGCGATGACCCATTTCGGCTCAGGCATCTGATCGTAGATGGTGCGCAGCACCGGCGCCATTTTCACCGAGAGGCGGCCAGCCACGATCATCAAATCGGCCTGACGAGGACTCGCCCGGAACACTTCAGCGCCAAAACGCGAAATATCCCAACGCGACGCGCTCGCCGACATCATCTCGATAGCGCAGCACGCCAGGCCAAAGGTTGCGGGCCATAGCGACGAGCTGCGCCCCCAGTCGATGACCTTGTTTACCTGGGTCAAGAGGATATTGCCGCCCTCAGGCTGTGCCAGACCACGCGGCAATCGCGGCGTCTGCGTGTTGCTGTAATATTGAACAGGCGCCCACGGGTTCTGGCGTGTGGCGCCTTCCTCAGGCTCTAGTCCCATGAGAAGGCCCCTTTACGCCAGATGTAAATAAATGGCGTCACGAGGATCAGCGCAAACACCAGCAACTCGACGAATCCCAGCAACTGTAGACGCCTCATCAGGATCGCGAGTGGCAAGACTGCGGCTGCCTCAACATCGAAGATAATGAAGAGCATGCCAGTCACGAGATACTTGACCGGGAAACGCTGCTTGGGCGCTTCAATTTCCTCGATGCCACATTCATAGGGGGCGAGCTTTTCAGGTGTTGGGCGCTTGGGGCCGAGTAAGAAGGTCACTCCGACAGTCAGCGCTCCAAACAACAAAGCAAGCCCAAGCATGATGAGCGCTGGGGCTGAAGATGGCATGATGGGAAGCCTCCTAGCCGAACGAGGACACATATCTGCGCCGTGTCTCGCCGCAGCCTGTCATCGAAAGTACCATCTGATACTGTAACATGGGCTTCGAAAGCCTGTCAATCACTCATACAGGCCACAAAGCCAGATTTTATGGCGTTTTTCACCCAAGATAGCATCTATGAGAAGCACAGCCGTAGGCTAATTGTGCGATGATAGATGGTGACAGATATAGAGTTCCAACACGGATCACACCATACACGGCTTACCTGGTATTGTGATGATACTGTGATGGCGCTCGTGCGTCGCCACAAGCGCAAAGGAGAAGACTGTGATCGCTGCGTCAGAGATTCAGACCGCTACCTTCGACGATCTCGACGCAATCGGACGGATGCGTGCGGCACAGGGCTGGAGGCGTAGCGATCCCGTGGTGCGCGCCGTACTGACTTCGCACGCTTCACGGATCTTTGTGATACGCGCTTCCACGCTTGGCCATGTCGAAGGCGTCAGCGCGCACGAACCAATCGCGACAACGAACGCGTTGGCTGCGGGCTCAGTGGGCATCATCGGCAACGTAGCCGTTCATTCTGCAGTACAACGTCGCGGGCTTGGCCGTCTCCTGACAACGCACGCCATCGCCTGGTTACGCGAACAGGGCGCGCAGAACATCTGGCTGGATGCGACACCGGCCGGACGGCCACTCTATCGCCAACTGGGCTTTACCGAGATTGCCCCCTCATGGTTCGCATACACCCCCCTTTGCGACCTACGCATCGATCGGCTCATCACGCTCGCTGGCGCGCATACCGCGACGCTAGCCACCGCCGCAGCGCTGCCCAGCCTCGCCGCACTCGACCACGAGGCTTTCGGCGGCGACCGGATGGCTATCCTTCACGCCATGCTGCGCCAGCCAGAGTGCGCCCTCCTTGTCGCCTCAGCCAGCGACACCCTGGATTCGCGCCCGCTGGGGTACGCGATCATCCGCCGCATCGAGAAGCCAGAGAATGGCTTCCGTCTGGGTAGTCTCGTCGCGCCATCTAACGCCGTGGCGGCTGCGCTGACGCTCGCCGCGATCAATCTCGAAATCCACAATTTCCCCGCTGAGGCTGCCAGCGGCGCCAGCCACATCACCTTGAGCGGTGGCGCCATGCCGCGAGCGCGCAGGTTTTTCGATAGCATTGGGGTCGCGACAGTTGACGATGACATCGTCATGCGCCTTACGCTCGACACAGATAGCACCGCAAGTGACACAGCGACGCTAGCAGCCGCCCAGGAGCGCGAAGAAGGGCGACCCAGCCCATATTCCTGGCTCGCCCCTATGCTCTTCTAACGTAGCTCACTAGTCGGCCAGCGAGGCTACTTCCTCCTCGTCACCGACTTCGGCAACCTCCGCTGCGCTGACGAACTGCTCATTATAGAGCCGCGCGTAGACCCCATCGAGCCGTAGCAGATCCGCATGTGTGCCACGCTCGACGATGCGCCCGTGGTCAACGACCAGAATCTGATCCGCCGCGAGAATGGTCGAGAGCCGGTGCGCAATGGCGATCGTCGTGCGCCCCTGCATCAGCCGCTCCAGCGCCGCCTGGATCAGCCGCTCGGAGTGCGTGTCGAGCGCGCTCGTCGCCTCATCCAGAATCAGGATGCGCGGATCTTTCAGGATGACGCGCGCAATCGCGATGCGCTGCTTCTCGCCACCAGAGAGCTTGTAGCCGCGCTCTCCCACCACGGTATCGTAGCCATCAGACAGGAGCATGATGCGGTCGTGGATGGCTGCGGCTTTGGCGGCGGCGATCAGTTCTTCCTGAGTCGCATCTGGACGCCCATAGAGCATATTCTCGCGAATCGTCGAGTGGAAGAGATATGTCTCCTGCGTCACCACCCCGATAGCATTACTCACACTCTCCAGCGCCAGATCCCGTATATCTTGGCCGTCGATACGTACCGAGCCACTCCCCACATCGTAGAGGCGCGGCAAGAGATAGGTAATCGTCGTCTTGCCCGCTCCACTTGGGCCGACGAGCGCCGTCAGAGTCCCTGGCCGCATCGTGAACGATACGTCGTCCAGCGTCGGCTGCTCCTGGTCAGCGCGATAGCGGAAGGTGACATGCTCAACGGTGACCTCGCCGCGTGTACTCTGTGGATCCAGCGCCAACGCATCGGGCTTCTCCACCAGATCACTCTTCATGTCGAGATATTCATAGATGCGGTCGAAGAGCGCCAATGCGCTCTGCATCTCGATCTGCACACTGAGAAGCTGCCCAATCGGGAAGTAGAGCCGACTCTGGAGCGTCGTGAAGGCGACCAGCGTCGCCACAATCTCGGTCAACTGCGACTGCGGAACATGCTGACCAGAGCCAAAGTACATGTATCCATAGAGCAAATACACCAGGGCTGGCAGAATCGAGAAGAACGTCGAGATGAACATCATGAACCAGCGGCCAACCATCTGCTGCCGTATTTGCAGGGCGACGTAGCGCTCATTCTCGCCTTTGAAGCGCTGCGTCTCGCGCCGCTGTCGCCCGAAGACTTTGGAAAGCAACACGCCACTGACGGAAAGCGTCTCTTCTACAAGGGCGGTCATCTCAGCGAGTGACTGCTGCGTGTTGCGCGTAATCTCACGGCGAACTTTCCCCACGCGATACGTCAGGAAGACGAAGAGCGGCACCAGCGCAAGTGAAAGCAACGTCAACTGCCACGAGAGGACGAGCATGCCCACCACCGTCGAAAGCACCGTGGTGACGTTCGAGACAGTCGAGGTTGCGGTATCCGTGACGACGCTTTGCACACCGCCAATATCGTTCGAGATACGCGACTGAATCTCGCCCGTGCGCGTATCGGTGAAGAAGCGCAGCGGCATACCCTGCAAATGGGTGTAGAGTTCGTTGCGCAGGTCACGCATTACATTCTGACCAACACGGGTATTGAGGAATGTTTGCCCGACACCGATCAAGCTGCTTACCACTGGCGTCACCATCATGACACCAACAAAGAATGCCAGCGCCCTGAAGTTCTGCTGGCCAAAGCCGATCGAGATAGAATATTTCAGCATGTAGGGGTTGACTAGCCCCAGAATGCTCACCAGCGCAATCGCCGCCAGCACCACCATAATCTCACGCTTGTACGGCTTAAACGACGCCGCTACCCGACGGATCGTGCGCGCGTCAGCCTTGCGGAGAGGCTCGCCGTTATTGCCTGGAGATTGCATCAGACGCCCATAGCGTCCACCACCACCACGCCCTCCATACATCATGCGCATTTCCTCCCGCGCGCGGCGCCCAGTCGGCGACTCGTCTCCGCGCCACACACGATGCCGCCGCTCAATCTATGCTCACCGTATCTCATCAACCATAACGCAACCCTGCGCCATTGTTCAACGATGGCGCAGGGTGTCTCGCGCGTGCTATGAAGCTCTAGTCAGAGTTGCTCAACTGGCCCGCCATCCGCTGGTGCGGAATCAGCGCCCTGGGCTGCCTCTTCGCTCGACCCCTGGGACGAGCGTCCCTGTCGCGTTTCGGTGATAAACCCCTCAAGCGCTGATCGAGTTCGCTCAATGATAGCGCGGAGTTGTTCGATACGCTCTGGGCGATTGATCGACTCGCGGCCTGCGAATAGAAAAAGCCTGCCCAGTTCACGCGCCTCACGCGCCAAATCACGAATATCCGATCGGGCGCGCCAATCAAAACCTGGCCCAAATCCTCGTCCGAAGCCTGGCCCGAAGCCTGGTCCACGCTCATCCCAATCCCACGGACCACCAGGTGGCGGCGGCGGCGGGCCATCGTGGTGGCCATGTGGCCCTCGGTGGTGTTCATGGCGTGGACCTTGCCCGCGCGGTCCAAATCCTGGTCCAAAATCCTGCGCGCCGTGGCCAGGGGCGCCTTCTGCGCGCTGGCCACGGCGCTCTGCCGCCTCGGCCAGCGCAGCGCGCCCTTCGTCAGTGATTGTATAGACCTTCTTGCCTTCAACCGTCTCGCTTGTAGCCCAACCACGATCCTCGAGCAGTTGCAGTGTCGGGTAGACAGCGCCTGCGCTTGGGGCATAGAAGCCGCCCATGCGCTCTTCGAGGTTCTTCATCATCTCATAGCCATGCTTCGGTCGCTCCTGGAGCAACTCGAGCAGCGCGTACTTCAAATCGCCGCGCTCAAACATGCGGGGGCCAGGGCCGCCGCCAAACAAAAATCGCCTTCCCATTGCGACATTCTCCTTCACGTTCTGCTGTTCTGTCTTCGCTCCACACGCCTTCGATGGAGCCACTCGCACCACGCTCGCATCATGCGCGCTGTTGTCTTAGCTATATCAAGATATATCTTTATTTTTCCAAAATGTCAAGCACATGAAGGATAATCGCTGCTAACACAACACGCCACGCTGCTGAGAGATGCGCTCAGCAGCGTGGCGTGGAGCGGATTCACGGCTATCACACACGAGCTTAGTTGCCCATCTGATGCCAGACGGTCAACCAATTCGTCGCAATCTGGATCTGCGCCTCTCGCAGTCCAATCTTGCCCGCACAGACCTGGTCATGAAGATAATTCTCCACTTTGTCCTTCTCGTGGAATCCAGGTTTCGGGCTTGCCAGTTCTGGCCAAAGATTGGAGATGTCATTCGAGCCGCCTAGTTCCAGGCTGATGAGGTGATCGACTTCATACTGCCCGGTGAAATGCGTTGTGATACCGTATTCCGCGTAGACTTTATTCTTCGTGCTGGTCGTAACATTTCGCACCGAGCTAGCGTACCCGGACTGGCAAATCTGGCTAACCGCCGCGCTCTCAAAGATCGCGCCCGGTGTGCATGCGCTGTCTGGCAGCGCGCTGTGCGCCTGGCACCCCGAAGTCTTTGTCTGCACACCAAACTGATACGAGGTCGTCCCCGTCTGGTTGCCAGTCGTGCTGGTGGCGGCGCTACATGCGCTGAACGGGACCGCCAGCATCATCCCCAGCGCAACCACACGCATCCACACATGCCAAGACTTGCCCATACCCATATGCTCGACTCTCCCATGAGCTTCATGTACATCATTGTCACAGTTGGTGGCTTTTGCTTAAGGCGACCAACGCAACTATTCAGATTGGAGAACGACCCAAACGCGCTCAAAACGCTGGTTCGCCAGATCATCCCGCCGAATCCAGAAGTACAGCATACCCGCATTCGCCCACCGCATGCCAACGGACTCGTCGGAATCAACCTGCAACAGCAGTAGCCAGTCGTTCGCTCCAGCCGCCAGCTTCGCCACCTGCTCTGGCGCGCTGGCTGGATCAGCTATCCCGTTCGCGGCAAGCTGACACTCCATCCGCATGTCGTCCTGGATGGTGTCAGGAAACCCTAACATGCGATGTATCGGATGTTGTGAGCCGCTCATCAGCTTTTGCAGCGCGTCGTCATACTTCTCTTGATCGTCATCGGACCACTTGAGCGTCGCTACCTCCAGATTGGGCTGGAGCGTCATCGTCAGCTCCTGGCTGAACCCAACCGAGCAGACACGCGAACGCGCCTCGGCAGGTAGCAACGGCGGGAGATCGGTCCGCTGAAGGCTGGTAGGTTCCTGAGTCAGATAGAGAACCTTTAGCCCTGCCTTATCATGAGGGTCTGCGCCATATGTTTCCTGCGCAGCGTCATAGAAGAACGAGAGGAGTCCCTGGTTTGGCAGCAAGTGAGCTGCGTCATATGGATGCGCCTCCGCGAACTGTATCTGAGCGATGAACTCCATTGGCGCGCCGTTCATCGTGGGCCACTCCATGTTCGCGGGCAAGTCTGGCATCCCGCCAAATTTCGATTGCCCAGACTGAATGGCCGTCTCATACGACGGATTCGTGCTGATGCGAATCGAAGGACTTGTGAGTTGCTCAAGGACGGGGGTGAGTTGGCTCAGCCCAATCTGCTGAATCGCTTTCGCAAACGATGATTTGTCCATGAAGTATACCCCTCCAGTTGCGGGAGACATCCGAACGCAAAAGCCAGCTAGCACGGCGCGCCAGAGAGACGCCCTCTCTGGCGCGCCACGCCAGCTCTGCGAAATTGCGCCGTTATAGGCGCGCAGCCGCCAACAAGTGGTTATGTATCACCATAATAGCCGCATGCAAGCAAACGCCTGTTAACCCATTCCGCTCACTCAGGAGCCGACATAGCGCGCATAGACTGTCCGCGCGACGCTCGGCTCAGCCGTACCCTTGATGATGGCGCGCGCATCGGGGAAGACAGTGACTTCGTAGCCATCGAGTGTGGCGCGCAACAGGTAGTCATTTACCACGACCTCGCCCAGTGGCGCCAGTCGGCGCCCTAGTTCCGCCAGATCGAGCGCGGCGCCCAGAGGCCCTCGCACCTGAACCGCATTGCGGCCACAGAGCGTTGCGCTCTCCTCCGTCAGCGCGGCATCCAGGTAGTCGTACTCGCCCAGCCCACACGCCGGACATTGCTCCTGGCGCGGCAATTCGATCCGTTCCGAAACGTTTTCCCAGAGATCGAGCCAGTAGAGGCCACGCGCCAGCTTGTCACTCCCCACGAGTAGCTTCAACGCCTCTGTCGCGCTCACGCCACCAATCGCCGCCACGATGCCATTTAGAATGCCCGCTGTATCGCAAGTCGGCGTGGTATCCCGGCATCGGTCGCTCGGGGAACGCGCAGCGCAGACAAGCCGTCTCGCGTGGCAGCACGGTCATCGTCACCCCGTACGCGGCGATGACGCCGTTGTAGATCCACGGTAAGCCCAGCTTGAGGCATGCGTCATTGAGAAGATAGCGCGCCTCGAAGTTATCTGTTCCGTCCAGCGCGAGATCCACACCCGCCAACAGAGCGAGCGCATTGTCAGCGGTGAAGTCGCTCACCACTGGCTCTACGATGATGTCGCTATTCACCGCCCGCAGCCGCTGCGCCGCCGCGATCGCCTTGGGGGTAGCGTTCGCCGCGTCCGCTTCTGCGTAGAGCGTCTGCCGCTGGAGATTGTTGACCTCCACAAAGTCACGATCAATGATGCGCAGCCGTCCCACGCCAGCCCGCGCGAGATTGTTGGCGAGCGCGCTGCCCATCGCCCCGCAGCCGATGATGGCGACTGACGCCTGCGCCAACCGCCGCTGACCTTCGGCCCCGATGCCCGTGAATAGGGTCTGTCGCGAATAGCGATCGCCCGCTCGACCCACTGGCCCCGTCTGTGTCGCATCACTCACCGAATCGCTCATGGCGTCTCTCCTCGCTGTCTCATCGCGTCACGCCTCTCGTTCAGATATTATAGGCGTCATCGTCGCTATTCCGCCGCCAGCACCCATAACATGGAGATGTAGTACTTTGGGAACAACGACATCGGTTGCTTTCTTGTGGGATGCTACACTAGCAGACGCCAGCTAGATGATATATTTGGCAGGGCCACGCTCATGCTGGTATATCGATCGGGGCGAATGTCGCCAACGTATGCGGAGAGTAGTACCATGGCGAATGATCAGGCGCCTGTCACCACACATCCAGCCGAACACGCAGAGAAAAAGGTGCTGGTGATCGATGACACCTTGTCAATCGTGGAGTACACCAAGCACGTTCTCCAGCGCTACGGCTTTACCAATGTTGTCACAGCGCTCAATGGCGTCGATGGACTCGATGCGTTCTATCGCGAACATCCCGATTGTGTGATCGTCGATGTGAAGATGCCGGGCCTGGATGGCTATCAAGTCGTTCGCACCATTCGCGGTGACGCTACGACAGCCAATACGCCGCTCATCATCGTGAGCGCGCTCCAGGAGCATGACCAGCGTCTGACGGGCATGCTCTCTGGCGTAGACGAATATCTGCCAAAGCCCTATAAGCCACATGAACTCAACGAAGCGCTCATGCGTGTGATGAAGATCACGCCCGAAGAGCGCACGAAGCGCATGGAAGACCTTGCGAACGACGACTGACTTCCAATCGGGTATTGCCTGATGCTGGAAGCGATTTGAAGCGTCAAGATAGACAAGTACAATGACGTGCTGAATGTTCGGAACCAACCAGGGGAGTATCGAGCGTGGCGTTGGAACATCAGGTGTGGAACGCTGCCGCTGATCGGCGCATGCGCGTGCTCGTCGTCGAGAGTAACTTGGGCGCGCGCGAAGGTCTGTCCCGCGCGCTCGCTGAGCATTGCGCGCTGATCTTCGCCAGCGGCCAGCAGGAAGCTCTCGCATTGGTCACGCAGGAGCGGCCAGACCTCATCGTCTCAGAGGTAGATCTCGAAGAAGGGGACGGTATCTCGCTCTGCGCCGACCTGCGCAGCCAGCCGCAAACTGAGCGGCTGCCGTTGATGCTGCTCTCGGTGCGCTCCTCCGTCCAGGACCGCGTCGCTGGCTACACCGCAGGCGCCGACGACTATGTGGTGAAACCGTTCGACTCACGCCTCCTCCATGCCCGTCTGCGCCTGCTCGCGCGAATCAAAGGCCTTCAGACGAAAGAGCACTGAACGCATCGCGCAATCCACCGCGCCACATGCGCCCAAGAAGAAGCCCTCGCCGGAACTATGCGGCGAGGGCTTCTTCTTGGTTTGGATAGTAAACAGGCATCGCGAGTTTACTGGAGAATCGTATCTTCCGCTGGTGGCGTGCGGCGCCGACCGCCCCGCTGGCGATGGAGTTCCGCCACGCGCAGACGTCCGACCGCACGATCGAGTTCCGCGATAGCCGACGCCTCAGCCCCGCTCCCAGCCTGCTCGATGTGTATCTGCGCGCGGCGACGAGCCTGTTCAGCGGCTTGCTCGTCGATGTCTTCGGCGCGTTCAGCCTCATCCGCCAGCACTGTCACCACGTTATTGTTGACTTCGAGGAAGCCACCCGCGACGAACACCCCGATATCCTCACCACGCTCGCGCACACGTAGCTCGCCAAGGTCGAGCGTCGTCAGCAGCGGCGCGTGATGCGGCAGAATCGTCATCTGCCCCTCACTCCCCGGCGCGATGACCTGCTCAGCCTCGCCCTCGAAGACATTCTGCTGCGCGGTGATGATCATGACGTGCAGCATAGGTCGCTGAGCCATGCTCAGTCTCCCTTTCCAAAATCATGCGCCGCGCTGGGGTCACGCTCAGTTGAGCGCGCCTCCAGCGCGATACGCCAGTCGCCAGACTAGGCGCCCTCGGCGGCTTCCTTGGCGGCGCGCTCGACAACTTCGTCGATGGAGCCAGCCATGTAGAACAACACCTCAGAGATGTCGTCGTGCTTGCCGTCGAGGATCTCCTTGAAGCCGCGCACAGTATCCTTGAGCGACACAGTGCGACCGGGGCGACCAGTGAAGGCCTCACCGACGTTGAACGGCTGGGAGAAGAACTGCTCGATCTTACGAGCGCGCGTCACCGTCAGCTTGTCCTCATCGCTCAACTCATCAACACCCAGAATCGCGATGATGTCCTGAAGCTCCTTGTAGCGCTGCAAGACACGCTTGACCGCCTGCGCGACATCGTAGTGCTCCTGACCCACAATATTCGGGTCGAGGATGCGACTGGTCGAGGCGAGCGGATCCACCGCGGGGAAGAGGCCGCGCGAGGCCAGCGAGCGCTCCAGCACGATGGTCGAGTCGAGGTGCGCGAAGGTCGTGGCTGGCGCGGGGTCAGTGTAGTCGTCGGCAGGCACATACACCGCCTGCATTGACGTGACCGACCCCTTCTTCGTCGAGGTGATGCGCTCCTGCAACTGACCCATCTCCTCAGCGAGGTTCGGCTGATAGCCTACCGCCGAGGGCATGCGGCCCAGCAGCGCGGAGACTTCAGCGCCAGCCTGCGTGAAACGGAAGATGTTGTCGATGAAGAGCAGCACGTCGCGACCTTCCACATCACGGAAGTACTCCGCGATGGTGAGGCCGGAAAGCGCCACACGCAGGCGTGAGCCTGGCGGCTCGTTCATCTGCCCGAAGACCATCGCCAGCTTATCGAGCACGCCCGCTGAGGTCATTTCCTCCAGCAGGTCATTGCCTTCGCGGGTGCGCTCACCGACACCAGCGAAGACCGATAGGCCACCACCAGCGCCCGCCTCTTCACCCTCGCCGCCCTTCATGGACGTCTTGGCGATGTTGTTGATCAACTCCTGAATGATGACGGTCTTGCCCGTGCCAGCGCCGCCAAAGGTGCCAATCTTACCGCCGCGCATGAAGGGCGCGATCAGGTCGATGACCTTAATGCCCGTCTCCAGCACTTCTGTGGCGGTCGCCTGATCTTCGATGCCAGGCGCGGGACGGTGAATCGGCCAGCGCGGCGCATTCGTCGGAATCGGCTTGTTATCCACCGGCTGGCCCAGTACATTGAAAATGCGTCCAAGGGTTTCCAGGCCAACTGGCACCATGATCGGGCCGCCGGTATCAAAGGCCTCTTGACCGCGCATCATGCCATCCGTAGGCCCCATGCCAACGCAGCGCACGATGCTGTTGCCGAGCAACTGCTCAACCTCCAACGTCAGCGGCAATTCCTGCCCAGGAATCGCCGTCTCGATCGCGTTGTAGATCGAGGGCATTTCCTCAGCTTTGAACTCGATATCAACCACATTGCCGAGCACCTGCCGCACAATGCCCTTGGCGCGTGTCGTCGTGGCGCTAGCCATTCCTCACTCCTGACTCTATTGCAGCGCGTTCGCGCCAGAGACAATTTCCAGGATCTGCGTCGTAATCGCCGATTGGCGCACCTTGTTATAGGTCAGCGTCAGATCAGACAACAGGTCGTTGGCGCTATCCGTCGCATTCTTCATCGCCAGCATCTGCGCCGAATAGAAGCTCGCGACTGACTCCAGTAGTGGCTGGTGAATCTGCGTCTCGACGTAGCGTGGCAAGAGCGCCTCGAAGATCGCCTGCGCGTCAGGCTCGAAGATGTACTGCGGCGTCTGCGCCTTCCGTTTCCTCAATCTCGGGCGGCTTTGCCGGCAGCAACTGTGTCACCGTCGGCGTCTGCACCACCGTAGAGACATATTTCGGATAGACTAACAGCGCCAGGTCGATCTCGCCAGCGATATAGGCGTCCGTCACCGTTCGCGCGATGGCGCGGACATCCGCCGACTTCGGCTGGTCGCCGAGTTGCGCGAACTCTGCCAGCACATCCTGATGTGTCCGCGTGAGAAAATCGCGCCCTTTCCGACCGACCGAGACAAAGGTGATCGGCAGCGTCGGGTTATTGTACTCGCGACGTAGCTCCTGTGCGAGCAGCGCCGCGCGCTTGTTCGTATTGCTGCTCAGCGCGCCTGCCAGACCGCGATCTGGTGTGACCAGCACAATCGCGACACGCTTGACGTCACGCTTCTGCATCAGTGGCAGGTCGTTGAGGTCGTCCGCTTGCGCCGCCACGCGGGATAGCAGCTTCGAAAGCTGCTCCGCATACGGGCGCGAGGCGACCACACGCTCCTGCGCCCGGCGCATCTTGCTGCTGGCGACAAGCTGCACGGCGCGCGTAATCTGCGCGACGTTCCGCACAGAGCGGATTCGTCGCCGGAGTTCCTGGGTCGACGCCATGTTCTTCTCCTGCTCTGCCTCCGGCGTGTGCGACAGGCGTATTTACCCGTCACCCTGTGGCATCCCTCGCGAAATGCCCTCCGCCAGAGGACAGCATCGCGCTAGCGCGGCGCCGTCTGCTTGTACGCCTTCACAGCCGCATCGATCTGATCGAAGATGTCCTGCGGGAGCTTCTTCTTCTCAACCACAGTCGTCTGGGCGATGGAGTTCACCAGCTCAGGATAGTTCGCATCCATGAAGAGGTGGAACTGCTTCTCCCACTCTTCCACCAGCTCCACAGGCACTTCGTCGAGCTGACCCGTGCTAGCGGCGTGGATGATCATGATCTGGTGAGCGACCGGCATTGGCTCGTACTGCTTCTGCTTCATGATCTCTTGCTGGCGCCGACCGCGATCGATCTTGCGCTTCGTCGCCGCATCGAGGTCAGAGCCAAACTGCGCGAACGCCGCCAGGTCGCGGAACTGCGCCAGGTCGAGCTTCAGCGTACCGGCCACCTGCTTCATGCCCGGCGTCTGCGCCGCGCCACCGACCCGGCTCACCGAGATACCCACATTCAGCGCGGGGCGAATGCCAGCGTTGAAGAGGTCGGTCTCCAGGAATATCTGGCCGTCTGTGATCGAGATGACGTTTGTCGGGATGTAGGCCGCTACGTCGTTAGCCTTCGTCTCGATGATCGGTAGCGCCGTCAGTGAGCCACCGCCGTAGTCATTGTTCAGGCGGGCGGCGCGTTCCAGCAAGCGGCTGTGCAGATAGAACACGTCGCCCGGATACGCCTCACGGCCAGGAGGGCGGCGGATGATCAGCGACATGTTGCGATACGCATCCGCATGCTTGGAGAGGTCATCATAGATGACCAGCGCATCGCGCCCGCTCTCCATGATCTCCTCGCCGATGGCGCAGCCCGTATAGGGCGCCAGATACTTCAGCGGGGCGGGATCTTCAGCGCCCGCGTGCACGATGATGGTGTGCTCCATCGCGCCAAACTGGCGGAGCGTCTCGCGGATACGCGCAAGCTGGAAGTTCTTCTGTCCAATCGACACGTAAATGCAGACAAGGTCTTTGCCCTTCTGATTGATGATCGTGTCGATCGCCACCGCCGTCTTGCCCGTCTGTCGGTCGCCGATGATCAGTTCGCGCTGGCCGCGGCCAATCGGAATCAACGCATCGATCGCCTTCAGGCCAGTTTGCACTGGGGTATTCACCGGGTGCCGCGTGATGACGCCAGGCGCCACGCGCTCGATCGGGCGGAACTTCGTGGCGTTGATCGGGCCACCATCGTCCAGAGGCTCGCCCAGCGCATTCACGACGCGGCCAATTAGCTCATCGCCCACAGGAGCCTGAATAATGCGCCCAGTCGTTCGCACTTCGTCGTCTTCGTGAATCGCCGTGAAATCGCCCAGAATCGGCACTGAAACCGAGTCTTCTTCAAGGTTGAAGGCCAGACCCATCAGTCCCGTGCGAGGGAACTCGACCAGCTCAAGGTAACGCACTCCTGACAGACCATAGACACGGGCTATGCCGTCGGCGACCTCGATTACCGTGCCCACGCTGACCATAGAGGCCTCGGTGGACTTGCCCTCGAAACTCTGTATGCGATCGCGTATGACCCGAGTAATCTCGTCCGCGATAGCCATGTTACTCTCCTACTGTCTGCCAGTTTTTCTCATTGCGTGCGCCACTCATAGAGCCAACGCCTCGACCAGATTAGCGCCGACGACCTTTGCCGCGCTTGCCGCCACCGCTACGGGCGAAGTCGCGCCGACCGCCCTGTGTTAGCGCGCCCCCACGCGAAGACGCCAACGACAGCGCGCCCGCGGGGCCACCCTGATCGCTTGGCGAAGCGTCAGCGCCCGAAGACTGCTTGTCGCCAGTCGGCGCGGGACCGCCGGGCAAAGGCCGGGCTACGCCACCACTGCCCGGCATATCGAGCAGCGGCTTGATGTCGTCGAAGCCAGCTAATGGATCCCCGCCGATCTCGCCGCCCTGGGCAATCTGTCGCCGCAGCAACTCCAGTCGCCGTCGCACGCTGCCATCGATCAGCGTATCACCCACACGCGCGATTACACCACCAAGCAGCGACGTATCTACCTGCTCGCGCAGGAAGATATGCTTCCCAGTGATGCTCTCTAACTGCCGTGTGATTGAAGCGCGCGCCTCATCATCCAGCGGCATCGCCGAGGTGATCTGAGCGACCGCCTGCCTGCGGTAGTCGTTGTACCGCGCCTCGAACTCGTCACGAATCCGACCCGCGAGCGAAACCAGCCCACGCTCAGCAAGTGTCAGCGCAAGGCCCATCGCCTCAGGACGAATCTTATTTGTCAGCAAGTCGCGCACAATCGCTTCTTTACGCTCAAAGCGAATGTTCGGCTCACCAAGTACGAAGATGAGTTGGCGGTTAGTGAAGTACTCCGCGATCAGCCGCACGTCCTGGAGCCAGGAGTCAAGCGTTTGATTCTCGACCCCTATCTCAAATACCGCCTCCGCGTAGCGGCGCGCGACTGGCCCCTTTAACACAGGTTATCCCTCGACTGCGAGACGAACTCGTCCACCAGGCGGCGATTCGTCGCGCTATCCACCGACTGGCCGATAACACGTTCCGCCGCCGCGATGGAGAGGTCGGCGACATGCGTACGAAGCTCGGCCTTCGCCTGAGCGATCTGCTGCTCAATGCGCTTGACCGCCTGCGCCTCGATCTCGCGACCGCGCTGCTGCGCCTGCTGCTCGAAGTCGGCTTTCAGACGCTCGCCCGCTTGTGTCGCCGAAGCAATCACCTTCTGCGACTCCAGGCGCGCCTCGTTCAGCATCGCCTCGACCCGCTTCTCGGCTTCCTTCAGTTGCTTGCTCGCGCGCTCGGCGTTCTCCACACCAGCGCGGATCGTGCTCTCCCGCTCATCGAGGGTCTTCATCAGCGGCGGGAACGCGAACTTCCACAAGACTAACAGCAGAATGAAGAACGCCGCAAGCTGAGCAAGCAACGCATAGAGGTTGATGCCTAATGCGTCCATGTTGTCTGCTCCTCCTCTTTCATATCTCCAAAGTCAGGTGGGCGGATGGACGCGCTAGCTTTCCGCGCGTCCATCCGAGCGCCACACCTACTTGGAGACAAAGAGGATAATCAGCGCCACGACGAGCGCGTAGATCGAGATGGCTTCCGCGAACACAATCGCAAGAATCATGTTCGTGCGGATCAGGTTAGCCGCATCTGGGTTGCGCCCCATCGCGCCGAGCGCGGGGCCAGCCAGCAGACCGATGCCGATGCCAGGGCCAATCGCGCCGAGACCGATAGCAAGAGCGGCAGCGACTTCAAAGAGATTACCGGTCACAATACGCCTCCTCAAATAGGCATGTATATGTCGGCCACAAGGACCGACGTGATTCGTCGTTGGCGCCAGCGCTCGGCGCCGATTGCGCGGCCTGAGAATCCTCAGACACAGCGCAAGGAAAAGATGTTACGATGTCCGGCGCGTCATCGCAGGCGCTATGCCTGCCCGCGCGCCAAAATCACACAGTGTGCGGTTACTGGGCGGCAGGCGTTTCGAGAGCGCCCGCATCGCCCAGCGCATGCTCCGCACGCTCACGCTTGGCATGCGCCACCTCCGCGAGATGCTCTTCCTCCGGCTCGGCATGACCGTGCGCGGTCGTGCCCAGCGTCAGGAACAGCAGCGTCAGGAAAGCGAACACGAACGCCTGGATGAATCCCACGAACGCTTCCAGGAAGTAGAACGGTATCGCGCCGATGCCGACGGAGATGTAGGACATCACCAGCAGCAACACATCTCCGGCGAAGACATTGCCGAAAAGACGGAAGCTGAGCGACAGCACACGAAGCAGCTCAAGGAAGAACTCGAGTATACCAACGACCAGGCCAATCGGTCCTTCCTTGAGTGTCAGATAGCGGCTCACCTGCACGCGGAAACCCAGCACACGGAACCCGTAGAATCTGAGTGAGCACGACTGTCAGAATGGACAGGCCCACAGTGAAGTTCAGGTCGGTCGAGGGTGGCCGGAGCCATGGAACAAGGCAGGCGGAGTATTGGCCTGTCAAGAACAGCCCCTGCTGAGCGACATTCTCACAGCCGGGGAGTTCGGTGGTCTTGAAGCCAATGGTCTCGATGAAGGGAATAACTTCCCACCAGTTGGCGATCAATATCAACAGAGAACATCGCCGCTATCCAGGGGAAGAATCGGCGACCATTCTCTTTTCCCGCGACCTCCTCACAGAGATTGAGGAGTTGCTCGAAGACCCACTCGACGAAGTTTTGCAAACCACTCGGCACGATCTTCGGACGACGCGCAGCGATCAGGAAGAGAACGGCGACGATGATGACGCTGGCGACAGTAAGAATAAACGTGTTCGTGAGGAATGCGGGGGCTCCAGGGTACAGCAGATCGGCGGGTAACTGTATATGCGGCAGATTCCAGAGCACGGAGGCTCTCCCTTCGTCCTCTGCTGTGCTTAGCCTCGCCTCTAACGCGCCGCTCACTCCATGGAGGAGATCAGACGATAAACGTTATAGATGCCAGCGGCCAGGCCAAGCAGCAGCCCGATAAGTGTCGCTATCGGTGAGGAATGCAGTTTGCTGTCGATGAAGAGGCCGATGCCAATGCCAAGTAGCGCGCCCAAGCTGATATTGAGGCCGACCATCCCGATCAGGGCAAAAGCCGTCCAATCACTTGGCTTAGTTCGTCGCGGCTTGTCGTTCTTCATAAGTTTGCGCCTCACCACGCATACCGCGAAGAGTATAGCATAGCTGGTCTGATTAAGGCAATCATATACCTACTCAGATTTATGATTACCCAAAGAAATTGTTATACTCGCAACATCAGCGGCGCTTCACTGAGAGAGGTCCCCCAAAAACGCCGTGTGGTAACGTTGCACGCTCTCCGCTATCATAGCAGATTTGCGGCCATGGCGGAATGCACTTTGCGCATTCTCGCTACCGCTCATTGCTCGCGCAGGGCGGCCAGCTCGCGCCACGTCCGCTCCCACACAAGCGCGCACCTTCCCGCCAGCGCCTCTGTGTTCGTGCCGCCATCCACTTCAGCGGGCGTCTCAACACAAACGCATGTGGATTTCTTCAACGGCGTGTCCTGCGCGCGCTCGCGCCCCACCAGCGCATGGATGACGGCGCTCAGGTCTGGCTCATGCCCCACCAGGAGAATAGACTCGGCGTTCGGCGCAATCGCGAGCGCCACATCGAGACGCGCTAGCGAAAATCCCGGTCGCAGCGCATCCGCGGTCGCCACGGGTAGCTTGATGACCTCGCCGACGATCAACGCCGTCTCGTAGGCCCGCGAGTAGGGGCTACTGATAATCGCCGCGACGACCTCAGGGGTAAGCTTCGCCAGCCCCTCAGCCGCCAGCCGCGCGCGCTTGCGACCCTTCTCTGTCAGCGGGCGCATCGCATCAGGCCCTCGCCACTCCTCCGCATCGACCGCCTGCGCATGACGCATGAAATAGAGTCGCATCATCGCCTCCTTTTCCTTCGCGCCGCATCTTCATGGCAGGTAAGGCCGTGGAGCGCAACGATATCGCCGCGCTTCACTCCAAGCGACTGCGCCGCCGACCCATTCCGCACGGCAACCGCCAGCGCCCCGGAGCTATCCTGCAGGAAGAAGGGCGCATCAATCGGGCCAGCACGCGAAGTGTGTCGCTCGCGCGCGCACCACACGTCCGGCGAGACTCAGCCATGTCCGCGTATCCGCCAGCGCCCGGCGAGCCTCATCTGGCCCGATGGTGGTAATGAGATTGCCGTAGTGATCGACATGCGCCACCCGCCCCACCAAAATGTCGTCCCGCCACTCAGCCCGCATGGCGACATCCATCCGGATAAGCGTTGACGGCTCGATCTCTGATCCCAGCGACGAGAGCGGAACGCCCGCGAGCAGATGCGCGGCGCACGGGGCAAAGATGTCGCGCCCGTGAAATGTGGCGCTTGGCGTGGGCAAGTGGTAGCGCGGGTTGTCCAGGCTCACGCAGCGCATCGGCATATCATCAGCCGGGACATCCTCCAGTGGCGCTGTGAAAAGTCCGTTGTCTGGCCCGACGAAATAGCGTCCATGCGCCTCCAGCGCAATTGCGCGCCGCGTGCCACCCACCCCTGGATCGACCACACAGAGCAGAGCGCTGCCCACCGGAAAATAGCGCCATGAGGCTCCCAGAACCCATGCGCCCATCTCGACATCCTGCGGTGCGATGTCGTGAGAGATGTCCACGAGCGCGATACTAGGCGCAATGGTGAGTGCGACTGCCTTCATAACCCCCACATAGCCATCGGAGAGGCCAAAATCCGTGAGGAGGCCTAACAGTCACCGCCATTGGTTATGACGCCAGACGACAATCGAACCGCACGACACCAGCGGCGCGATCCGTCACCACGCGGTAAGCCTCTAGGCGGATGGTGTCGCCGACCTTTGCTTCGATGTCGTCATAGCCGACGATGCGAGTCTCGGCCTGGCGGTCAGGATTGTCGAGCCGCGCGACGACACAACGTACATATGGCTGCTCTTTGCCCTCAAACACGCCGCGTAAGTCCAGTCTCTTTCGCCAGTATCGTGCCTTCGAGCATGATATCCATCGCTGGCTCTCCTGTCCTCCGCGCACGATGCGCCACACAGCGTTTCTCCCGCATTCTCTCACTCCAGGCCAATACAAGGCTATACATACATGGCTATACTTGGTAGAGCAATGTGAATCAAGGCAGGAGTGTAACCTATGTCCAGCGCGGCACATGAGGCGTCAGGGATCTCACTCCAGGGGAAAGTCGCCCTGGTGACCGGAGCTAGCCGGGGAATCGGCAAAGCGACCGCGAGCGTGTTCGCCCGCGCAGGCGCCGCCGTGGCGCTCGCCGCTCGCGACCAGGCCGCCCTCGACGCCAACGTTGCGGCAATCCGCGCAGAGGGTGGCGTCGCGCTAGCCTGTCCTTGCGATGTCGCGGATGAAGCCAGTGTCCAGGCGGTTTTCGCACGTGTCGCGGAGTCACTTGGCCCGGTGGATATCCTGGTCAACTCCGCGGGGGCCGTCGCAAACGTCCCCTTCGCGGAGATGGATACCGCGACGTGGGATCATGTACTTGGCGTCAATCTGCGTGGCGTCTTCTTCTGTAGCCGCGAGGCATTCCGCCAGATGATCCCGCGCGCTGGTGGCGTCATCATCAATCTCTCGTCGCTCTCTGGCGTGCCAGGAGTCGAGAAGTTTCCAGGCCTCAGCGCCTACAACGTCTCGAAATATGGCGTCGTGGGGTTGAGTGAGATGATGGCTATCGAAGGACGCCCACACCACATCCGTGTCGTCGCGGTCAGCCCCGGCGCTGTGGATACAGAGATGCTGCGGGCTGCCGCGCCACATCTTACGCCAGGGATGACACCAGAGGAGCTTGCCCGCATCCTCCTGTTCCTCGCTGGCCCCGACGCCCGTCCACTCACGGGAACCAACCTCGAAATCTTCTCCAATGGCTGACGCGCTATTCGTCTTTACAACAACGCGCTCAACATTCAGAGCATCGATCCCGACAAGGAGAAAGGCACGCGCATGGAGCCTGATAGCGAACAAACCACTCCCCCACGCGCAACACGTCGCGCATTCGTCCGCCGAGCGGCCCAGGTGAGCGGCGTCATCGCCGCCAGCGGGCCAGTCTCCGCGTTTCTCGCCGCCTGTGGGGTCACGAACAGCCTCGGCGCGACTCCGCAGCCGCCGACAGTGACGGCCACCACTGCGCCGACCGCGACAGCCACCCCTGACACACGTCCCATCACGGTCGCCATAACTGGCGATGTGATGCTCGGTCGCAGCATCGGGCGCCAGATTCTCGCGACGCATGACCGCTTTCCCTTCAACGGTGTCGCCGACTGGCTGAGTGGATTTGACCTCACCGTAGGCAATCTCGAATGCGTTGTATCCCGGCTTGGCAGTCCCCAGCCCAAGCAATACACCTTCGAGGCGCCACCGCTGGGCTTCGAGCGGCTCGTCGCGGCGGGCTACGACATTGTTTCCGTGGCGAATAACCATAGCGGTGACTACGGCCCGGTGGCCTTCATGGATATGCTGAACCACCTTCCCACCTTCGGGATTACCCCGCTGGGTGGCGGAAAGAATCTCGCGCAGGCGCACACCCCTGTCATTCGCACGGTGCGCTCCACGACCATCGGCTTCCTGGCGTATTGCGAGATCGAGCCGACGAGTTTTGCCGCCACCGCGACCACGCCAGGCCATGCCTGGCTCAACCCATCACTGATGGCCGCTGACATTCGCGAGCTGCGCCGTAAGGTTGATTTTCTGGTCGTCTTCACGCATTGGGGCATCGAATACCATCACACCGAGTCCTATGACCAGGAGGCGATGGCGCGAGTAGCCATAGATGCGGGCGCCGATTTCGTCGTTGGCGCGCACCCGCACGTCATCCAGCCCTCCTCCTCCTATCGCGGCAAACCCATCGTCTACAGCCTTGGAAATTTCGTCTTCGATGAGATGTGGTCGGAAGATGTGCGCCACGGAAACGTGCTGGAGCTAACACTGCAAGGCTCAAAATTGCTCGGCTGGAAGCTGCGCACATCGCGCATTGGCGAGATTGGCGCTCCGGTCTGGGTGTCGTAGCTGCGCCATGATAGCAACGAGAACCACCAGCAAGCCGCTGGACATTGCCATGCTCGCGCCGCTCGTGTCGCCAATTCGCCAGCCATACCTGGGCGGCGCGCAGGCGTTGCTGCGCGATCTGGCCGTCGCGCTGGCTTCGCGCGGCCACACCGTCACGCTCTACGCCACGCAGGGATCTGATCCCGCCGCGCTGCCAGGTGTCGCCCTTACCGAAGTGGAGGTAGACGCCCAGCGTGTACGTCCCACCGACTTCGCTGCGCTACACCATCAGCCGCCCACCGCAGCCGTAGACCCAGCGGTCGAGCGCGCCTTCGCCAACGCCTTCGCCCTCATCAATGCGCGCACGCCTCGCCACATGCTGCTGCACGCGCACGCATATGACGCCCCAGCGTTTAGCCAGGCGCAAACCCTAGGTATGCCCGTCGCGCATACGCTGCACATGGCGGCGCTCGATCCCACCATCGCCGCCAAGCTCGCGGCGTTAGCCCCCGAGCGGCAGCCACGAGCGACGAGGCAACCCTGGCTTGTCACCGTCTCGCATGCTTGCGCCGCCACCTACGCCGACATCTGCCGCATAGACGCTGTCATCTACAACGGCCTCGCTATGGACGTCATACCTTTCGGCGCAACCACCGCACCTGACGCAGGCGCACTCTTCGCCGGGCGCATCACACCAGAGAAAGGCGTCGAGGATGCCATTCAAATCGCGTTCATGGCGGGTATCCGACTCCAACTGGTCGGCGACATCTATGATCGGGAGTATTACGCGAACCGCATCGCGCCCCTCCTGGCCGCGCATCCCGACCAACTCACCTACCTAGGGCCACAGACCCGCGAGCGCGTGTGGGAATTGATGGCAAGCGCCGCTGTCGTTCTCGTTCCGTCGTTGTGGGATGAACCATTCGGCCTGGTCGCATGTGAAGCGCAAGCGGCAGGAACCCCAGTCGTCGCCTACGACAGCGGCGGTCTGCGCGAGGTCATAGCGCAGGGGGAAACGGGTCTGCTCGTGCCGCGTGGCCAGATCGCCGATGCCGCCAACGCTGTGCGCGCCGCGCAGCGTCTCAGCCGCAATGCCTGCCGCCTCCGCGCCAATGAGCGTTTCTCGCTCCAGACGACTGTCGAGCAATACGAAACGCTCTACAGGCGCATGCTCGCGGAGCTGTAAATAGTGATGCGCGGGCTTGGCCGTTAGTACTGGAGCGACCAGCCGCGCCAGGCGAAAATGCTATACTCATCCCAGCAGACAGGGACTATTCTGGTGGGGCAACGCTGCCACAGTCCCAGCGCGCGACAGTATCGAACATCCGCGCGCTTCGCAAAACCTGCGCGGAGAGGAAATCCATGCAGAGGACGCAATCTTCCGGCGCCCGTGGGGCTACCCCCGCAGGTCGCGTAGGACGCCAGGCGCGCAAACGCAGCGCCGTGTGGCTGGTTCCCAACACGACGCAAGACCTCTCTGCGCAACTCACCAATCAGGATCCGCTGAGCATCGGCGCGCTCGCATTGGATGAAGACACTGACTTTGCGCCCGGCGCACACGCCTCGCAAGCGCCTGGGTGCATCCTAATTGTCGATGGTGATCCGCACATCGCGCATCAACTCCGCCGCGCGCTAAAACTAGGCGCGGAAGTGGATTGGGCGGTCGAAGTCGCCACTGACGGCCATCTGACGCTTCTGCGCCCACACAACACGGCGCCTGCCATTGCCCTCATCGACACCGTGAATCTCGGCCTCGACGGCGTTGAGGTCTACCATCGGCTGCGTGCGCTTCCGCAGACCCACGCGAGCAATATCATCTTCATCACGTCAGCAAATGCGCTTGAACTCAGCGCGCATGGCGTTGAAGCTGGAATCCTCCTGCGCAAACCCTTCAAGATCGACCATGCCATCTCGCTCATCAACGCGCTCATAAACGAGCAGTAAACCGCTCCAGGTCTATCGCTGACGAGTGAAGCAAGCATTTTTCTTGACACAGCGCGTGCTCGCCGCGTACACTATCCTTGCGTATGTACGCGCCTGACATGCAGGCCTACACCGCATGCCCCCATCGTCTAGCGGCCTAGGACATCACCCTTTCAAGGTGGAGATCACGGGTTCGAATCCCGTTGGGGGTACCAGCGCCTGCCGCGATCACTGCTGCCTTGGGTCAACGCAGGCGTTCCCTTCACATCGACGGTGGTGGCTCTATGAAGAAGAGCCACGCCAGACTCACCCCCAACACGACCAGCAACGACTAGCCCCAGACCAGACGCGAACAATGGCACGAACACCAGCGTCGTCGCTAGTTGTGGCGCAACCGAGATGATGAAGATTGCCGCAAAAAGCGCCACACCTACCCAGCGAGCGATGACAGCTATCCAATCCTCCGCGCCTAATCGTGTCCCGACGCCCTGAACTCTTCGCTGGTTCCACAGCGGATTCGTGGCCAGCGCCCCAACCCCACACGCGATGGCGAAAGTTGTACGCCACAACACGGGAATATTGGCGCCAAGTAACGCGATCAGGCTCATGGCGCCGGGCAATAGGAAGTAGAGCGAGATGCTGGTCGCCTGCCGCCGACGTGAACGATCACCGATCCACTCATCGTACTTCGTCTGTAAGACCAGCCACCACAGCCCCAGCAAGGTAAAACAGAGTTGCGCCGCCGTCTGATAAAATACGGTCAGCATTGTCCCCCTCCTCACCAACCTCGATGGCCATAGTCCCCGGGCCGCTCTGCGCTCAATCGCGACACGGCCTGAGAGACAAACGAGCGTAATCGCATTGGCGTGATAGTACACTATGCGCGTACACTTCGCCATGACATCATAGAGGAGATACCTCGGTGGCACATCCTCACCACGACACCGGAGCCTCTCCGTGTTCTGTTTCTCCGCACCCACAATTCCTCCCGCTCACAGATGGCGGAAGCATTCCTGCGCGAACACGGTGGCGCGGAGTATGCGGCGCTCAGCGCTGGCGCACGACCAGGCGAAGTCAATCCACTTGCGACGCGCGCACTGGCATGAGGTAGGCATTGTATTGAGCGCCATCCCGGCTATCACTCGAAAGGTCTGGACACATTCGCTGGACAGCGTTTCGATCTTGTTGTCACGGTCTGCGATGCCGCTGCCGAGGAGTGCCCATTCGTCCCCGGCGGTCGACGGCAGGAACATTGGGAGTTCCCCGATCCCAGCGCCGCCATTGGCAGCGAGGAGGAGCGCCTCAACGTCTTCCGAGCGGTACGTGACGCCATCGGTGAGCGCATTGACGCCATTCATCGCCAGCGACCACGCCCGGTAATCGCTCACCCAACCGATAGAGTCTCACTTCCCCGAACTCTCATCGCCAATATGCAGCGGAACCTCGAAAGTAACCGTCGTACCGTTGCCCTCGTGCGATTCAATCCAGATGCGGCCATCCATATGGACGAGTAGCTCGCGGCAGAGAAAGAGGCCAAGCCCCGTCCCACCGATACCTCGCTCACGCGCATTTTCCGCCCGCGCAAAACGTGTGAAAAGCCGCTCCTGCTGACCTGCGGGAATGCCGATGCCGCTATCCTTGACACTGACCCGCGCCATCCGCGACTCCGCATAAGCGGTGACGGTCACGAGCACATCGCCGCCATCCGGGCTGTACTTGATTGCGTTACTGAGCAGATTCCCCACCACCTGTTCCATGCGTGGCGCATCAATATTCGCGACTACATAGTCCAATGGCGACTGCGTGATAATCTTGTTACTCCGCGTTGTCACCTGGAAACGTCGCGCGACTCGCTTGGTAAGGGCGACCAGATCGTGCGGCTCACGATGCAGCTCCATTCGGCTCGCCTGCAATCGCGACACGTCGAGGAGGTCGTTCGTAAGATCGACCAGACGGGATGTCGCCAGATCAATCGACTCGAGCGCCTCCCGCTGCCAATCATCCAGCGCAGCGCCCTGGCCACTGCTCGCGCCCCGCTGGAGCATCTCCGTATACCCTTTGACCGCCGCCATCGGGGTGCGCAGTTCATGTGCGGCCATCGCGATGAATTCGTCCTTGATCTGCTCGGCTTCTTTCAGTTTCGTCATGTCCTGTAGTACGACCAAAACAATGTGGCCTGGGATTTCATCGGGGTCTAGTTCGGCGGGCGCCAGATCATGCAACAGATCAGAGGAGATCGAAACCGCATTGAAGAGCACCGGAAGCGAGTCGCCGCTGGGGCGGACAATCGTCTCTTGATGCTGGCGCACAGCCTCACCTGTCTTCGAGGCGCGTAACGTCGCCAGCTCATTCATCGGCATAGGCTGGCCGTCTGGGCGTAGGCAGCTGCGTTCCGCGCACACGCAGGAACTCCGCCATCGGCTGCCCCACCTTCCACTCCGCGCCCCACAAATCAAAAGCGGCGCGATTGGCCAGCGCCAGTCGCGCATCTGAGCCATAGACCAGATACACTCCACTGGGTAGCTCATCGATCACCACCTGGAGCAGCGCGCGGCGCGTATCGGCCTCAGCGCGCGCACGCCGCTCCGCGATGAGTTGCTGCGATTCGGTCACATCGTGCCAGACGACGACCGCTGAGGGCCGCTGTTCGTCGAGGTCATGCGAGAGCGTCGAGACATCCGCGCTCACGGTACTATCGCCCGATTTCGCCTCTGTCGCGTCTTGTGTGGCATCACTTACTGGGGCGGTTGAGACGAGATATTCGCGTTGCTCACCTGACACCGTCACAACCGAGAGTGTTGAGCCACCCGGCGCAGGCGCCGCGATATGCGCTTCTGCGCCATCTGCGGCGAGCGCATCGCGCAGCGCCTTCGCGGCGCCATTCTCGCGGATGGCCTGACCACGCGCATCAACGAGCGAGATGCCATCCGCGATACTCTCGAAGATGACATCCAGTTCATGCGCCTGCGATCTGGGCTGCCCGGTAGAGTCGCGCATTTTCGAGCGCTGTCGCTGCCTGCGCTGCCAGGCCTCGCAACAATCGCTCATCCTCAGCGGAAAAGCGATCTGGCTCGCTATGGCCGAGCAGCAACCCTCCACGCACATCACCCTTGCGGTCGAGCAGTGGCGCGCCCAGAAAGCTCCTGACCACTGGATGCCCGCGCGGCACACCAACGCCGCGAAGCTCCGATGTCTCCGCTGACCCGAGTGAATATGCTTGCGCCACACTGCGCGCTTTCTCGCGCCGCCCTGCACGGATATTGCCCGACATCGCGTCGCCATCCGTCGCATGCTCATACATAGCGCTCGCGTCAGCCACACGGACTGGCTTACCATAGTGGAATATCGGCGCCAGCAGACCTTCGCCACCGAGTGGCATATGCTTGAAGAGCGATTCTTCCTGTGCGGTCACACCGACGACAGCCGCCAAATAAAAGCGATCCCCTCGCGCAGGCCCCAGCGGGCGCCCCATCGCATCAACAGGACGTAGCGTAAAGGCCGCAAAGCCCGCTCCCGTCAAATCACACGCGGTTCTGGCAATGAGCCGCAGCAGCCGCTCCTCATTCAACTCGCCAGATAGCGCCATCCCCACAGACGTCAGCGACGCGAAGCGCGCCGCCTCATGCTCGGCCAGCGTGCGGCGGCTCACCGCCAAGCTGTACCACCGCCAGCACAAACATAATCACGGCGACATCCGTCAGGAGTTGAGCTAAACTCGCTGGAGTGAGCAGTTTCATCCCAACCGTTGGCGGCGCGAAGAAGAAGTAGATACAAAATAAGTCAAGCAGCGCCGCGATAACTCCATGCCGCCAGTTCCAGTAGTAGGCGATAAACGCGATTACCGGCAAATAAATGCTGCCATGATTTGGAATGAGAATAATATGATCTAGCGCCAGAATGAACAGCGTCGTCACCACGGCCCCAACAACGATGACACCCGCGCCCGACCACGGCGCGCTCCGCGCATCTAACGCCAACCGCCGCAGGCGCATGGACAGCGGAGCATTCCATAGCGCCAACACGCTACGTCGCGCATTCCGCGTGAGATACCAGGCAATGTGCACGGCATCGCGCAGGAAGTCGAGAACACGAGCCGACCAGCCGCTCACTGATACCTCTGAGGTTGTTGGCTCTTCACGCAAATCTGGGGAAGTCATGTCGCCCCTCGCAACGAGCGCCTACAATCCAAGACTCGCGCAGATCGCCACATGCGATCTCGCAGTACACGGACGCGCATACCATTAGTATACTCGGTTCTAGCGCTCGCCACAGGATACGGTTGGCGTCTCCTAATCGTAATCAGAAATAGAACATTTCACAGAACAGAGGAGCAACTACAGTGCCGCAGGCTCAACCTTTCGTTCTCCTGATTACTGGGCCAGCGGGCGCAGGCAAGAGCACAGCCGCCGCTGCGTGGGCCGCGCGCCAGACATCGCCAACCGCGCACATCTCTCTCGACGATGTGCGCGAATTTATGGTCGCTGGGTATGCTGATCCACGTGACGGCTGGATCAGGAAACCCAGCGGCAGTATGATCTTGCGCGACGTCATTGCGCCTACATCGCGCGGAGCTTCGTAGACGAAGGGGTACGTGTGTCATCGACGACGCCATTTTTCCCCTCTGGGGAAACGTCAGCTACGAGGGACTGGAAGGCGGAACTGCAGGACACACCGCACTGCTCATCGTGTCTGCTGCCCGATGAGGCGACTGTCATACAACGTAACTGCCCTTCGCCACGGACGTCGTCTGCTGGCCCCAGACATGCTTCATGTCATCTATGAGATGATGAAACCCTGGCATGACCAGGATCGTTTTCGTGTCATCGACACGACCACGGCTCACCATCTCAGAAGTAGCCATTGCCATCGAGCGCATGGTCGACGCCATGCGCGAACAAGGCGTTTCAGGGTAAAATATGTTGAGATAACGCACAAGTCTCACGCTGGCGCACGAACAATATCTCCAGCGGTGGCAATGGCGTGAAAGGAACGGTCAGGCATGCCCGCAAAAAAGACGACGATCATCACCGCCGACGACGACCCTCAATTGCTGCGCATGGTGACACGCAACCTGCAAATGGAAGACTACGAAGTCATCGGAGTAAGTGACGGCCAACAGGCGCTCGAACAAATCGAAGCGCGAATGCCTGATCTCGCCCTCCTCGATTTGAATATGCCACGGCTCGATGGCTTCGGCGTGCTCACGCGTGTCCGCGAGTTCTCGAATCTGCCCATCATCATCATCACTGCGCGCGGAGCCGATCAGGACAAGATTCGCGGCCTCGATCTCGGCGCCGACGACTATCTTGACGAAGCCCTTCAGTGTCGAGGAACTGCTCGCCAGAGTGCGCGCTGTCTTGCGCCGCTCACAGAGCGCCGCCCAGAACGACACTGGGCGTGGAGCGCAGGCGATCACGACCATCGGCGAGTTGATGATTGACTATGGTCAGCGTCGTGTCATGATGGCTGGGAAAGACATCGATCTGACGCCTGTCGAATACCGGGTGCTGGCCTACCTTGCGCAGAATGTCGGTCGTGTCATCACGCAAGACCTGCTCCTCGGGCATGTTTGGGGGGAAGAGTATGAAGGCGAGAGCCACCTGCTCCAGGTCAACATCAATCGCCTGCGGCGCAAGATCGAGCCTGATCCCACCCAACCACGCTACCTGCTGACCAAAACCGGCGTTGGCTATATGCTCGCTAGCGCACCCGACGCCTGAAAATTCGCGAGCGCGGAGTATCCCGCACCGCTGAGTCCAACCTCACGCCCCCGCGAGTCGCGTCCGTGACGTTGCTCGCGGGGGCGCTATGTGAGCGCGGTGTGACACCTCAGCAGTATGCCGTGACGACGCCGTGACTGCCTCATCCTACAGTAAATATGACTTCAGTAGCAGTCAACCGCACTGGACGGTAGACGATGAAGCGCAGTTGCGACGAACCGGGCGCTTGGGGAGCGAGGGATACGCGCATGACCATACCTGATGATGCTACCAGTGAGACAAAGTCTCAGCGAATGCCGCTCGATACGTCGGCCACTCCATCTTCAGCGCTGCCTCACCTGGAGCCTTGGCATTGTCGCGCCCACAGACCCGCGCGGACGCCATGAACTGCTGCGCCTCACCGCTGGACTCGCGCCGTACCTTTACGGATCGACCGGTGACGCGATTGTCGCTGGCATCGCCGCTCTGGGCATTGAGCCAGTCCATGTCGAACGCGTCGTATCGAGCTTGAAGGAGTATGGCGTTATCGCGCTGGTAAATGGCGTACTCTACGCGCTCGGTGTCCGCTCATTCCTTGAGGACATCGGTCTACATCCACGACAGGCCGATCTTCGCATTGCGGAGCGCATCGAGCGATCAGGGGATATGCCGTTCTATCTCGTCGCCATCGCTCGCACACACTGCATCGGCGTCATTGGTGGCCCCAAACGCGTTAATTCATTCACTCATGCGCCTACGGCTGAAGACCAGTAAAGCTCGCTCATAGCGCGCAGATATAGAGGAGACTCCCTACATGTTCACCAAGATTCTGGTTCCCCTGGATGGCTCAGCGCGTGCGGAACGTGCCTTGCCAGTCGCGGCGCGGATCGCGCAGTCACGCGACGCGACCCTGCTGCTCGTCCGCGTTGTCGCTGACCTGCTCGATGTCGGCGCGTACATATCGCCGACAGTCGCCATAGATCAGAATCTCGTCGATCGGGAGCTTGCGGAAGGCGCGCGCCTATCTCGACACACTCGCGCAGAGCTATATCAACCAGGGCGTCAAGGTCGAGGTCGCGGTCGAAGTAGGCGCACCGACCCAGACACTGCTGGATACCATTTCCTTCCGCAATGTCGATGGCGTCGTCATTGGCAGTCATGGGCGCACTGGCCTCACCCGCTGGATGCTGGGCAGTGTCGCACAGGCGATTGTTCGCCACTCGTCAGCTCCCAGTGTTGCTCGTCCGCCAGCAAGGACCAGCGCTGGAAGAGCGATGCTGAGCTGCGCGTAGGGCCATTTCGCATCCTTGTTCCACTGGATGGCTCAGCGGTCGCTGAGGCCGCGCTTGCGCCTGCGCTCGCTATGGGAAACGTCTTCGCCAAGAACGAGAGCTTCGAATTGCACCTCGCCCGCGTCATTCCATTCCTGAATACTGCCTCATCGGACCCACTGCGTGATGCCGCGCGCGAAGAGGCGCAAGCCTACCTCGACCGCATCGCGAAGCGGCTAGAGGCGAATGGCGATTCCCATGCCCGCGTTCTGACCTCCGTCATCATGGAAATTGATGTCGCCGATGCGCTGTCTCGCATGACCCGCGCGGGAGAACTTGTCACTGGGGCTACGGCGACTGACGGATTCGACCTGATCGTGATGGCCACTCACGGGCGCACCGGCCTCGCGCGGATGGCGATGGGCAGCGTAACAGAGCGCGTCTCTGAGCGCAACCGTTGCGCCTGCGTTCATCATTCGCCCAGAGCAACTCACCGCCGAAGTCGGAACAGGCCAGCGCCACTACCGAGCCGACGACGACCCCAGAGACCTGGCCAGCGATCTTCTGAGACCATGGCTACGCCAGCAAACGAGAGCGTCCTCCCTCATGATGAGGGAGGACGCTTCTCCATCCGCATCACCCAGGAGCTAACTCACGCCGAGAATCGCGCACAACGTCTCCGGCGCGACATTCCCACCCGTCACAATAACGCCGATGCGCTGCCCATAGCCATTCAACTTGCCCGTCAGCGCCGCCGCCGCCGCCACCGCGCCCGTCGGCTCGACCAGAATCTTGAGCCGCAGCAGCAAGAAACGCATCGTGGCCTTGACCTCTTCTTCGCTCACCAGAATCACATCATCCACGGTGTCGCGAATGATCGGCCAGGTCAGTGTTCCCAGCGCCGCCGTGCGAATGCCATCCGCGATGGTATCGGGCGGAGCGATGGTGACACGCTCACCAGCGCGCTTCGAGAGGTAGCCGTGATTGGCGGCTTCTGTCTCGACGCCGACGACATGTATCTCTGGACGAACGCTGTGCGCCGCCACGCTGGTTCCAGCGATCAGACCACCACCACCCACAGGCGCGGCGATCACGTCCAGGTCAGGCTGATCTTCGAGCAACTCCAGCGCCGCTGTTCCCTTGCCCCGCGATGATAAGCGGATCATTGTACGGCGGGACGAGCGTCAGCCCGCGCTCCTCCGCGATCTGGCGTGTGAACGCCTCGCGATCCTGCGTCATGCGGTCATAAAGTCTGATCTCAGCGCCGTAGCCCTTCGTCGCCTCGACTTTTACCGAAGGGGCGTCGGACGGCATGCAAATAACCGTCGGGCGCGCCAAATAGCTTGCCACAGAGCGCAACCGCCTGCGCATGATTACCCGAGGAAAAGGCGATGATACCCCGCTTACGCTCATCGTCGGAGAGATTGGCGATCTTGTTGTACGCGCCACGAAATTTGAACGCGCCAGCGCGCTGGAATGGCTCGCACTTCAGCCAGACCTGCGCGCCTGCCTCAGCATCGAAGCTGGATGAACGCAGCACAGCCGTTCGGTGCGCCACACCGCGCAGCAACTCCGCCGCGGCGCGCACGTCAGCGCCGGTGATCGCGCCTGCCGCCACACCTTGCCCGCTCTTCGTCGTATCGCTCGCCATTCTACGAACCTTTCAAGCGTCTTTCGCGCTCAGCTCACGCTATGCCTCGTCACAATTGGCGCCGTCACGCGACGCAATGCCGCCAACCTGTCACGTCGGGCCAGAGACCTTCAGCCCAAACCGCTCGTCCGCCCACAGGAAGTAGCCAGGTAAGTCAGCGAAAACGCCTGCCTCAGCGGCTTCGTCGAGCCATTGTACCGCTCGCGCCGCTGACTCCGCCTGTGGGCCAATCTGCTGGGCGCGCGCTGCGAGCGCTGTCCGCGCCTCCGCCACACCAAGTCGCGCGAATTGCTCAGCATCCACACCAGCGCGTGTGTCTTCGGTCGCTTCTCGTGCGCGCCAAAGGAGAAAGGCGTCTTCTGGCTGAGCGAATCGCGCGACGACAGCCACGAGCGTATACAGCGCCTCGCTTGCCCCAGCTCCGCGCGCCTCGTGCGCCGCAACCTCCTGCTCGAGCAGCCACCGCGCGATGGGCGATCGGTCGGACGCAGGTCGAGCGCGAGAGCGGCGATCACTTCAGCGCGCAATTGCTCACGCTCCACGTCTCCGCTTCCGCGCTCGCATACGCGAGATTCAGTCGCGCCGCGCTTTCCTTCGCCGGGTGACGAAAACTCTCTCGCAGCGCGCCAGTGTGACGGCTACCCGATCACTCGCCATGCGCTTGCCCCTGGCTCATCCGCCACGATCACGGCTACTCCTCGTGAGCATCCTCCGCATCGAGCGCGCGTACCTCCACGACTTCCGCTTTGAGCAATCGTGTGAATTCCTTGACCACGGGATCCTCGCGCGCCGCCTTCTCCAGCGATTCAGTCGAACGTCTGGGCTTTTGAGACGGTCGTTCGTGAACCTCGCCGCGACCATCGCGCGCATCCTGCCCATCAACCGCGCCGTGTGTCTCCTCGCGCACCGACAGCGTAGACGCATGACGCCGCGCGCTCTCGGTTGGCTGGAGTCGCAGCCGAGCGACTCGCCGACTGCGCATGCGGCGAGCGAGCGGGCATCTCGCGCACGTACACCTGGGCCGATGGGGCCGATTGCGCCGCCGAGGAAGCGCCATCCGAACGCTGGGCCTGCCCCTTGCGCACAACCGCTCCGCCGCGCTCAAGCTCGGAGGGAGGCGACGACATGCACGCGGAACTGCTGGCCCAATGCCTGCTCCAGCGCCCACTCGACTACCTGCCGCATCCCCTGGTCGCGTAACTTTGTCACATGTACGTCAAACTTGGCCCGCAGTACAAGCGTCAGTGGCTGGCCCTGCTCGCAGCGAATCGGATCGACCGCGCTCAGCAGGCCGCCAACCACGGCGCCCATTGGTGGCTTCTGGCGGCACAGCTTCCGGATCAACGGCCAACTCTGCTGCGCTTCCGCAACCCAATCACGGCCATCGTCGTCGTCCTGAACCGTATGATGCTGGGCGTACGTAACAACCCCCTCATCTGTGGGAACATCGTCAGATTCAGGCGCATAGTCATCTGCCGCGCTCGTCATCTCTGAGACGCTCGTGGCTATCTTGTGGGGCACGGAAACGGGTTGAGGCGCCTTCACCGCATTCTCGCCATGCGCAGGCGCGGTGAACGCAGCCGCCAACTCATGCGCTAGCCGCTGGAGCATGCGTCGCCACAGCCTTCGGCTCTCCCAGGGGCGGCGTCTCCTCGCGGCGCAGTGGTTGTGGAGGGCTGATGCGCGATTGTGGCGCGCAGCTTCAGCGTGCCGTACACTGTACGCACTCCAGCAGCGCCAGCTCCAGGGCGAGCTGTGGCACAGGCATGCCCTTCGGGGGCGCCTCATTACGCGCGAAAATACGGGCGCAGGCCATCAACTCCTCAAGTGAGAAGCGCTTCGCGATGGCCGCCAACTCCTTCGCTTCCTCATCCGTGACGTCGAGCGCGCGCGACAGATCGGCCCCCGCGCGAGCGAGCATCAACGAGCGCCACTCCTCAGCAAGCTGGCCATTGATCTGGCGCAGGTCGGCGCCGCCCTTCACCAGTTCGTTGAGCAAGTCGAGCGCGGCGGCGGCATCGTCGTCCGCCACATACCCGATCATCTGCCGCAGTGAGCCGACATCCGCCAGACCGAGCATCGCCCGCGTCCGCTCGACATCGATCTGCTGCCCACAGAAGGCCACCGCCTGATCGAGCAGACTCAGCGCATCGCGTAAGCCGCCCTGAGCCGCACGCGCTATCAGGTCAGCCGCCGCTGGCTCCAGGGTCAGTCCCTCGCCATCCGCCACATGCCGCAGCCGCGCCACGATGTCGGACATGCGAATGCGCCGGAAGTCGAACCGCTGGCAGCGCGAGACCACGGTCGGCAGCATCTTGTGGGCTTCTGTCGTCGCGAAGACAAAGATGACGTGCGGCGGCGGCTCCTCCAAGCGTCTTCAGCAGCGCATTCCATGCCTGCGGCGAGAGCATGTGCGCCTCGTCAATGATGTACACTCTGGATCGCCCGCTCGCGCTCATAAAGCCGACGGTCTCGCGCAAGTCGCGAATATCCTGAACGCCATTGTTCGAGGCGGCGTCGATCTCGATCACATCGGGCGAACGGCCTGTGGCGATTTCCTGGCACGAGATGCACTCACCGCACGGCTCGCCATCGTGTGGCCGCTCGCAGTTGATCGCCTTCGCCAGGAGCCGCGCCGCACTGGTCTTGCCCGTGCCGCGCGGGCCGCAGAAGAGGTAGGCGTGTGAGAGCCGCCTGTCGCGCACGGCGTTGAGCAGCGTGCGCACGACCGCCTCCTGACCTATCAGGTCGGAGAACGTCTGCGAGCGCCATTTGCGATAGAGTGACTGCGACGCCATAGCACGCCTCGGAAGTCTCGATAAAATAAGCGTTTACGAATGCGTAGCGCCGATCATGGCCCGACTGGCGAACACGCGCATTCCCCACAGTGTACGACGAAGCTCAGGGGTAAATGGCGCCGAAAACCTGACCCTCGGACGCCACGATCAGCAAAGGGGGAGCGCCAGCTACGGCGCTGGGATGAGGAGAGAATGATGCGGTCGCGCACCCGCCGTCGGTTCGCATCTGCCAGCCCCCGTTACTCTCCGACTCAGACCCAGCGTGCCCGCGGCGCCCACAGTGACCCACTTACCGCTGCTTCGTTCCCGACCTGACGGGGTTCGCAAGTGTGTGTCGCGCGGGGACTGAATCCTCATAATCTTCAAGCACAGACAAAACTGGGTCGACGCAACTCTCGGGCGGGAATTCAGCCCTGCATAGGGAGCGTTTCAGGTACAGGGAAGCCCCAACTCCCCGCCTAGCGCGACCTCTCGGACAGTGTACCGCACGCGCATTGCGCAGTCAAACACCAACGCCAGACGGACGCCCCAAACTACGATTTGCGCCAGAGGCCAGCCATAGGGCAGGCGCTCCGGCGCAAATCACAGAAAACGCTAAGCTAATCGCACAAAAGCGAACTACGAGAGCGGCATCACGGGCAGGTTGATCTTGCCACCCGACACGCCAGCCATGATACCCGCGAGGGCGGTGTACCACGCCGCGATCGCCGTCAAGATGCCGCAGTATCCACCGATCTGCGTCATGCCTGTCCGAAGGCCTGATCGCTGAACTTGCCAATGGTCAGCAGCAGGAACGTAATGAACAGCAGGACAAACACCAACGCTGTCGCGCCATTGGTGCGGAACGAACCCAGCATCATGATGCCGGTGAAGATGGTCCAGCCGAGGAGATACCAGGCCAACGCGGTTCCTGATGGCCCTGTCTTTGACCAAAGGCGATACCAAAGCTGGGATGAAAAGAGCGGCGAAAGAAAGCCAGAATGCGCCATATGAGCTAAACGCGGTCGCGCCGAAGGTATTGCCGGTGCGGAACTCCCACATGCCGGCGCGAACTGCGCGATGCCGCCATAAAATACCGCAAGGCCAACGACGACAACACGTCACCGTCACCTTTTAAGATGCCTGCATTTACGCGCTCAGCACGAGCGTCGTGAGCGCGAAGCCACAGAGGCCAAGCGGCCCAGGATTAGCGATCTTTACCTCTGACACGATGATGACTCCTCTTCTGGGCAAAGAAACGACGACGTCTCTTTACCGCCTTGCTATTGTCCGACACATCAATGTCGGCGCCAGATCGAGGATAGGCGCAGGGTCATTCCTGCATGAGGACACCAAGGGGTGCGCGCATGCCTCCTTTCCGACGAGGAGAAGAGTGATCTATCCACAGCGCGAGAAGGGTGACGATCTTCCCACGCCAAGTGGCAAATGCCTGAAGCAAGCGAACGCGCAAGTGTCAAAGAATACGATCGCGCTACAGTCGTCCAGCGAGCGAAATCAGCAACAATAAAAAGTAACAATATGTAACGTTTCTCGCAGTGTAACATACGTACGCTTATAACGGAATACCCAAGAGTGCGGCTATCCGCAAAATCTGGTATCATAGGCTTACGTCGAGCGAGCGCTATCCGCCGCCCGATTCATTTTACTGTCGCTGTAGCGTCAGGCGATGCGGCCAATGCAGGCGCGCGTCGCAAAGTGCGAAGGGGGCATATATGGCGTCTCCTCAGGATTCCTCCGGCACATCCTCAACGATCGACGCGCTGCTGCAAGAGACCCGGCGATTCCCACCGTCAGCCGAGTTTACGGCCAACGCCAATGTCCGCGACCCGTCCGTCTACCAGCGCGCCCACGATGACCCCGAGGGGTTCTGGGCGGAGGCGGCCAATCGACTCGACTGGTTCCAGCGATGGGACAAAGTCCTCGAATGGGATGCTCCCTGGGCGAAGTGGTTCGTCGGTGGCAAGCTCAACGCCTCGTACAACGCGGTGGATCGCCACAACAAGACCTGGCGCCGCAACAAAGCCGCCATCATCTGGGAAGGTGAACCCGGCGACTCGCGCGTGCTGACCTACGCGGACATGTATCGCGAGGTCAACGAGTTCGCCGCCGTGCTGCTCGATCTCGGCGTCACCAAAGGTGACCGTGTCGCCTTCTACATGCCGATGATCCCGGAACTGGCGATTGGCCTGCTGGCGTGCGCCCGCATTGGCGCACCACACACCGTCATCTTCGGCGGATTCAGCGCCGAGGCGCTGCGTGACCGCGCCATCGACTGCCAGGCCAAGGTCATCGTCACCGCCGATGGTGGCTGGCGACGTGGCAACGTAATCGCGCTGAAAGACATCGCGGACGCCGCCGCCGCCGAAGCGCCCACCGTCGAGAAGATGCTGGTCGTCCGGCGGCTGGCTGCGGGTGTGCGCGATGTCCAAATGATGGATGGCCGCGACGTCTGGTATCACGACGCGGTCGCGCGCGTATTACGGCGCATCGTCGAGCCAGAGGCGCTCGACAGCGAGCATCCGCTCTACATCATGTACACCTCTGGCACCACTGGCAAACCCAAAGGCCAGATGCACACGACGGGCGGCTACCTCGTCGGCACCTCGCTCACGCACGAGTGGATCTTCGACCTCAAAGAGGATGACGTCTACTGGTGTACCGCCGACATTGGCTGGGTCACTGGTCACAGCTACATCGTCTATGGCCCGCTGACCAATGGCGCCACCTGCGTCATGTATGAGGGCGCGCCCGACTATCCCGACAAGGACCGCTTCTGGGCCATTATCGAGAAGTATCGCGCAACGATTCTCTACACTGCGCCGACCTCCATCCGCACCTTCATGCGCTGGGGCGATCAGTATCCAGCGGCGCACGACCTCTCGTCGCTGCGTCTGCTCGGCACCGTCGGCGAGCCGATCAACCCCGAAGCGTGGATCTGGTACAACACCCACATCGGCCACGAGAACTGCCCGATTGTCGATACCTGGTGGCAGACAGAGACTGGCATGATTATGATCACGCCGCTCCCTGGCATCACCGCCACCAAGCCCGGTTCAGCCACCATGCCATTCCCTGGTGTCGAGGCTGACATCCTGGACGAAAACGGAAACAGCGTGCCAGCGAACACCGGTGGCAATCTGGTCATCAAGCGGCCCTGGCCGGCCATGTCGCGACGCATCTGGGGCGACCCGGATCGCTACGTGCGCACCTACTGGGAGAAATACCCCGGCTACTATCTCACTGGTGATGGCGCGCGACGCGACGAGGACGGCTACTTCTGGCTGCTGGGCCGCGTAGACGACGTGCTGAACGTCTCTGGCCACCGCATCGGCACGATGGAAGTCGAGAGCGCGCTGGTGAGCCATCCCGCTGTCGCCGAGGCGGCGGTCATCGGCGCCAGTGACCCGATCACAGGCCAGGCGATTGTCGCTTTCGTGACACCACGCAGCGGCAACACGCCCAACGACGCGCTGACGGCGGAGTTGCGCGAGCATGTGGCGCATGCCATCGGCGCGCTCGCCCGCCCGAAGAAGATCTACTTCACCTCCGAGTTGCCTAAGACACGCAGCGCCAAGATCATGCGCCGACTCCTGCGCGACATCGCCGAGGGCCGTGTGCTGGGTGACACCACCACATTGCTCGACCCGAACATCGTGGCGCAGATCAAGGATCAGTACGAGTCCACCGAGGGATAGCGCCACGCTACCTTACTCCAGCAAGCCTGACGCGCCTGCGTGGCGAGCGGACACTCCGTCCACCACGCAGGCGCGTCGCTTATTTCCACGCTCGGCGGCCCCAGTGACGCAGCGCTGGATACTCGGCAAGGCAAACAAAGGCGTAGGCACGGCGAGGATCATCCTCTCCATGCCTACACCCATGCGCATCACCTGCGCGATGCGCACATTCCGCCCTACGCGACGTGCGCGGGCTGACGAACCTGCGCCGTGCGCGCGGGCATGCGCTCAGTCGCCTTGCGGTTCACCGAGGCGAGCGCCCGTCCGAACACGTACAGGCCGACCAGCGCCACACCAGCCAGCGAGGCCCACATGATCCCCAGCGCCCACGTCACATTCGTGTTGCTGGTGAAGAAGTTCACGATGCCCGCCAGGTTTTCCTGCGAGGCGGCCTCGACAGCGAAGACCTGCGGGAAGTAGTACAACGTCGCGCCGACGACCAGGAAGATTGTCGAGAGGCGATACGCGTTGATGTCGTCGTCCACACGGCGGGACAGCTTCACCGCGAGCGCCAGCAGCAGGCTGAGCGCCGCCAGTGGCCCGGTCAGCGGCAGCGCATCGTTCGCGACGATGTTCGGCTGAAAGAAGATCCAGCTCACAGCGAAGGTCGCCAGCAGCATAGCATCGCGCATCAGCAGATACGACATCCACCACACATCAGCGCCGAGGCGCAGACCGCAGCGGCGCAGCGTGCGAATGACATAGGGTCGCCCCAGGTGCATGATAAGCGACATCGTCCAGAGAACCGGCAGGAACGCGACAATCGTAGCGACCAGCCACTGCGAGCCACCTTGCACGAGCGCGTTGGTAATGGCTGTGGCGATATCATCGGGATTCATGGTGATTTCCTCCAACTCCCCGACCGGCTCAGAAGCCGCTTCATCGGGGAATCAACCTACGCGCTCCGCTACGCGGCGGGCGTCGAACTCGTCTCCAGCAGGTCGGCGCGCCCACCCGTCCGGATGGCATAGATCGCCGCATATGCGCCCATGATGGCTATCAGGGCGATGGAAACATAGGAGAAGCCAACCGCCCAGATGGGATTCGTGCTCGTCACCATCCAGTTGCTGATGTCCGCCAGCGTGCCAGTGGCGACTGCGTTCGCCTGCACACCCAGCATGTAAGGCACGAAGTAGAACAGCGCGCCCAGGCCCAGCAGATAGGTGACGAGGCGGAACAGGCGCGGGTCATGGTCAGGATCGCCAGTCAGCTTGATGACCAGAATCGCGAACAGTGTCGCCGCGGCCAACCCACCGGTAATCGGCAGATTGTCACCAACGACCACATCCGGGAAGAAGAACATGAAGCTCATGACCACGCCGGATACGATCAGCATATCGCGCGCGGCGACGTAGATCAGCCAGAGCAGGTCGGCGCCGAGACGCAGCGTGAAACGATCGATCATGTCCAGAATATAGGGGCGGCCCAGATGCAGCCCCAGCAGCGCCAGCCAGACGATGGGAAGCACCGCTGCCAGCGTTCCCTCCAGGAATTGCTCACCGCCATCGTTGATACCTGAGATGATGGCGTTCGTGAGGTCGGTAATGCTCATCGCTTTGCTCCTCGATTCGACGCGACGGCCAGAGAGCGGGTTACGCTCTTGGCGTCGCAGCCGCCTTCACTGGCGCCATCTCAGACGATGCGCCGATGACATGTACACTTGGGCAAAGATAGGCGAGATCGCAGCGCAAACACCGCGACGCCTCCTGCCGGGCCTGCTGTTCAGTGAATCCAAGCGCGAACTCCAGCGACTTCGCATGCGCGTCGTTCGCCGGCCGCAGCGGCATCACCGCACGCGCGGAGGGTCGCAGATCGAGCGTGACACGCCCGTCCGCTGGAAGCTGTGACGCGGTCTCGAACTCATCGTCTGGCATCTCAGCCACCGCGTTTGGCGCGATATGCCGGAGATACGCATGGATGTTCTTGGCCGCCTGTCGTCCATGCGCAGCCGCATGAATGACCGTCTTTGGCCCGTAGGTAATATCGCCAGCGGCAAAGACGCCCGGCGCTCCCGTCGCCAGCGTTGCGGGGTTGATTAGCAGGCCACCCCACGCCGCCACCTCGACGCTCGTCCCAGCGGGCAGGAACGATGGATCTGGAGCCTCGCCAATGGCCACCATCACATAGTCCAGGGCGACCTCAAACTCCGACCCTTCGATCGGCTTGACCGAGCGACGTCCGCTCGCGTCTGGCTCACCCTGCTCCATGCGCTGCAGCCGCATCGCGATGACACTTCCGCCATCACCCACCAGGCTCACGGAGCCGTCAGCTCGTGAAGCGTGATGCCTTCTTCTATCGCCGCTTCCACTTCTTCAGGCTGTGCGGGCATTTCAGCCTGCGTGCGGCGATAGAAGATGTGTACCGCGCTCGCGCCAGAGCGGAGCGCCGAGCGTGCGGCGTCCATCGCTGTGCTGCCACCGCCTACAACCGCCACCACACCATGAATGTTCGTCTCTGGCTCCAGGTTATAGCGCTTGAGGAACGTTGTCGCGGGCAACACACCGTCGAGGTCTTCGCCTGGCACACCCAGACGCTGGCTACGCTGAGCGCCAACCGCCAGCAGTGTCGCATCAAATTGCGCCTGAATCTCGACCAGCGAGATGTCGCGGCCAATAGCGGTATTCAGACGGAACTCCACGCCGAGATCATGGATCGCGTTAATATCGCGTTGTAGCTCGACACGCGGCAGGCGATATTCCGGGATGCCAATCGCCATCATGCCGCCAGCGACAGGCATGGCATCGAAGATCGTCACCTTATAGCCGCGCCGCCCAAGATAATAGGCCGCGCTCAGGCCAGTCGGCCCTGCGCCGATAATCGCTACGCGCTCCGCAGTACTGGTGCGATGGCTTGATTGTGGGGCGTTTCCATGGCGAGCCATGATCCGTAGCGAAGCGCTTCAGATCGCGTATCGCGATGGGCGCGTCAAATTCACCGCGCCGGCAGACTGCTTCACACGGGGCAGTGCAGACGCGACCACAGATAGAAGGAAATGGATTCGGCTCCGACGCTACCGATAGCGCCTCATCATAGCGGCCTTCAGCGATGAGGCTGACATAGAGGCCCGCGTTGGTGCCAACGGGACAGGCAGCCTGACACGGCGCTCGCAAGTCTTCCTGGCGCTCACCGAGCCAGGTGCGCCAGCTCTGCCATGTCGCCGTCTTTTCAGCCACTCGCCATGTATGTTCCTCGCCCCACGGCTGTTCGCCAGGCTCGGCGGGTGTCGCGCGTGTGTAAGCGTCGAGTGGCTGCCATCCGTCCTGCTCAGGCACAGTAGTTACCAGTCCGCGCCGCGCATAAACAACTTCTGTTTTGTGAGCTTTCAATAGTAATCGCATTCGTTGGGCATTCCTGGGCGCACACCTGACACCCGATACAGGCGTCAACCTGAATTGGCGCCACCATCATCCATTCACGCGCTCCATTCGCGCCAGGAATAGGTGTGAGCTGCTCCCTAGATGTGGCAAGCTCCCCATCACCCGCGGGGCGTGTCATATCCAAGCAGCGTACTGGACAGAGATCCATACAGATCCCACAGTTGATGCAGGTCTCCTCGTTCACATGGAACTTAAATGCCATGTGACGCTCCTTTCAATGAAAGAGTCCAGAGGAAGAGCCCTCGCTCTCTACGCATGTGCAAATTGTGGTGAGTGGCGGTCACGCCAAACTCTCAGGCACGCTCACTCTCGTCACAAACGCATCACATAGCATCCACAGACCTGAAACTGGTCGTACCAGTTGATGCGATATACTGACCAAGACAAGCCCTATTACGAGGCTCTGGGAGGGGATATTGAACGCTATCCGTGAAGAACCATTCACACCAATCCGACTCATCGCGACCGACCTCGACGGGACACTCCTGCGTGATGACCGATCCATCTCGCCAGCGTACTCGCGCAGACACTCGCACGCGTCCTGGCGTCAGGAGTGAAGCTCGTCCTTGTGACAGCGCGACCTCCACGGTTTGTGCAAGAATTGGCGCGCAGTCTCGATCTGACCGGAACCGCCACTCTGCTGCAACGGCGCCATCGTCTACGACATCCTCAGTGACGAGCTGCTGGAACACACCCCCATTCCCTCTGCCGATGCCATTGCGCTCGTCCACAACTTGCGGGATGTCTCGCCAACGATCACGTTCGCCACTGAGACAGGTCATACCTTTGGCCAGGAACCCGCCTATCGCGCACTGAGCGAGTATGCCATACCAGTCGTGACATATGGAGTGCAGATCGCGGATGCTGAGATACTCTGCGTCCCAGCCTGTCAGCAAACTCATCGCTCGACATCCCACACGCCCTGCCGCCGACATCTACCCGCTCGCGCTGGGCGTCACTGGAGGCCGCGCCGAAGTGACGTATTCCAGCGAACGCTACCTGGAATTCTCAGCGCCTGGTGTGGATAAAGCGCGCTCACTCGCGCGGTATTGCCAGACCCTCGGTATCACCCAGACGGAGGTCATCGCCTTCGGTGACATGCCCAATGACGCGGCCATGCTGCGCTGGGCGGGTCATGGGGTCGCCGTGGCCAACGCGCATCCCGACGCGCTAGCGGCTGCCCGATCAGTCACGGCGAGCAACATGGATGACGGCGTGGCGCGCATGCTCGAACAGACGCTCGGCCTCTAGTTCGTGCGCTCTGACACGCGGCAAGCCTCAGGCTGATATAATGCCGAAGAGAAGGCAGACGCAGCGTCTTCAGGATGCGCCCCTGCCAGGTGACAGATGTTCCGCGCGATTCGCGCTCAAGAGGTGTGACAGAGACCATGGGAAAACTCATCGAAAAGTTGCGGCAAATTGGGCAGGGAGGCGGCGGCTCGTTCGGCTTCTTTGGTCGTGGCCAGACAACCAGCTCACCTGCGCGGCCGGCTGCGGTTGTGGTCACGCTCCGCGCCGCTGATGTCGCTGCCGCTGAGGCCATCGCCAAGGCTGGTGTTGATGCCGTCATCATCGCGGGCTGGAAGCCCGAAACTGATATCACTGCCATCAAAACCACTCTTGAGAGCGCGAACACTCTTTGGGGTGTCGAGTATTCGAGTGGCGCCGATGAAGATATCACGAGCGCGGCGCAGAAAGCCGGAGCGAGCTTCCTGCTACTTGGCGCTGACGCGCCAGCCGCAGCGCTTTACGAACAGGCTGAGCAGTTCGACCGTATCATCACCCTCACGACGCCACAGAGCGAGATGGACATGCTGCTCTTCCGCGTCACAAATACCCTACCAGCACAGGTAGCGATTGCGCCGCTGAGTGTTGGTGTCGCAGAACTGCCAACGCTCTCGCTGAGCCAGGCGACTCGCCTCACCCTGCTCACCACGGCAGCTCGCTTTCCGCTGCTCGCGGTGGTGGACGACGCACCCTCACTGCGCGCCACACGCATGCTCGTTCGGCTCGGATTCGATGGCATCGTCCTCGCGGGCGCGGGTATGAGCGCAAGTCAGATCGCCCAACAGGTGCAGAGTGTGCGCGCAGACCTGGAGAAGATTCCGCTCAATGAGGCGGAAGAGCATGAAGGGGTGAGCCTGGGCGGTTTGATGGGCAACCTGGGCGCTGGCGTGCAACCCAATCGCCGCGAGCCAGATGATCCCAATCACGAATAACCTTTACTCGCTCGATTTAGCGCAATGGCGCTGCTCTCGCAGACAGGACCAGCGGTAGGGCGCCATTGCGAAATGTGATACACTCGCCAGTACAAGTTGCGACGCCCGCCGCATTCTGTCTCAACACTGTGAGATGCTACCCTGCTGAGGGTAAGCTGCGCGCGCAAAGAGGCGTTCGCATGTAGCCCGTAAGGTGGAGGGCATGGGAATAGACGACCGGGACGACGAGTACCCAACGCGCGGCCAAAGCTCACGCAGACGCGGCGCATACGATAATGGCGCCTCCTCCGGTCGATCCTCTCAGCGTGGCCCGCGCGATGATGGCTATCGTGGTCGCTCGCGCGACTACGACGACGATCAGGCGAATGCGCGAGGCTCCAGCCGCCGCGACAATAGTCGCAATGATGATTCACGTTCAGGCGGTCGCTACGAGCGTGATGGCTACGAGCGTCGCGGTCGCCCCGATCAATCCTATCCTCCTAGTTCATCTGGCCGTCGCTCTCGCGATGAGTGGGACGAGCGCGGTGGGCGCGGCGGCGGTGGGCGTGGCGCCGACCCCTACGCAGGGCGCGTGGATCGCTCAGCCCGCAATCCACGACCGCCGATTCGCGATGACTGGGATGCGCGACCGCGTGGTGGCGCGCGTGGCCCCTCACCCGCGGACTCCAGCGCTCGTGGCAGACGTCCAGGCGCAGCGGCCGCTCAGTCACGCGGCGGCCTTTGGGACGATGAGCCAATGACCTCCGCTGGGCGGCGACGCCCTGACCTCCGTGACCCACGCGCTGCCAGACGCGGCGCTGTCGAGGAGGAGGAGACGACCTCAGGCGCCGGAGCCTTTGGCAAGGCGCTGCTGGCCATCGTGCTAGCGCTGGTGATCGGCGCCGGGGCCTCCTACGGCTACTACGTCGTCAGCACTCCGAAAGCGCCGACTAGCGCCATTCAGCCGACGACCACACCGACCAAGACGACTACGCCAAAGACTGGCGAGAATCCCGCGCACGTCGTGCTCGCAGCGCAAGGCCACCTATCCGCAAACATCGCATACAACTTCGCGAACACCGCGATATGAGTTGCGCCATCGCCTGGACTGAACAGCAAGCGGCTGAGAAATGTCGCTTGCTTCACTGATACGCCATCGCGCCACTTTTTCGGCGCATCAAAGGAAGAACCCGCAATGACAGACGCAGGCAGCGCCAACACTGAAATCGTAACGCGCATGCGCGCCGACCTCAATGACGCAATCCGTCAACGCGACCAGGTACGCATGGACACCATTCGCATGGCGCTGGATGGCTTCACGCAGGAGGAGGTCGCCCGCAGCCGCGCCGCGCTCACCGAGCAAGATCGCATCGCCATCCTCGACAAGCAGGTCAAGCAGCGCGTCGAAGCGGCGGAAATCTTCAAGAACGCTGGACGCGACGAACTCTACGAGAAGGAGACCCGTCAGGCGGAGATCCTGAAGAGCTACATGCCCGCCCGCATGACCGATGAAGAGGTGCGCGCGCTTGTCGCCAATCTCATCGCCGAACATGGCAAGGAGTTCAAGGCGGTCATGCCGCTGGCCTCAAAGGCGACACGCGGCCTCGCCGATGGCAAGCGCGTCTCTGAGATCGTTCGCGAAATGACGGCCTGAGCGAAACACCACCACTGGGGCTACCCGCTCATCATCAGGGTGGCCCCAGCGCAATGCTATCAGCTATGCCCGCTCAGGGTTACTTCGAGCGCACGCGCCATCCCCTCGCCTGCCAGCAGACCCGCCACGCTCGCCTGAATGATTCCCTGGCTCTGCCCGGCGCCATCACCAGCGACAAAGAGACCTGGCGTGGTGGTCTGGAGCGTGTCGTCGGTCGGATATCCCCAGACTCGCTCCTCCGCTGGGCCATAGACCAGCGCATCGTCGTTGTTCACACCGGGCGCAAGACGATCGATTCGTCCGAGGAACTCGTCAAACGCGCGCCAATACGCCTCTGGATAGGCGTCGAAGAGCGCGCCAGCGACGGCTGTAGCGTCTGTCGGGCGCACACTATTCTCCGCGAGCGCCTCCGCGCTCGTCGCCACCCGCCGCCGCACATCGCCCAGCCGCTGGACGATCAGGCGTCCTGGAGCGCGCGCATGTTCAGCCGCCGGGCGCAGTCCTCGCCGCCACGCCAATCGCCACGCGCGCCCTCCACGCCAGGCTGAGCGAGGATGGCCAGCGTCGTGCTCGGCCCGCGCTCCTCGCGTCGCAGCGCGGGGATGCCGCTCGCGACCACCTCGCCGTAGCGCGCTCACTGGAACGACACGCCCACCAGGGCAGGTGGCATACGTCTTGATGAGCGCATCGCCAGCGAGCGACATCTGCAAGCGCGGATCAGGGTTCACATCGGTCAGCGGATCATAGACGGACGCTGGCATTTCCAGCCGAACCCCGAACATGGAGGGCGCCGCGACAACCTCGGCGCCCAGTCCTTCAGCGACGCCGCTTCAGCCACTCCGCGCCATAGCGTCCAGGCGCGAGCAACACAACGCCAGCGCGTAGATCCGACGGGATCACCACATGCCCCTGCGCCTCATCGCTCACCCTCGGACATCAGTTTCAGCCTGAACGTCTCCCCTTCGCGCGTTACGTCCGTCACCTGCGCCTCGAAGAGAAAGCGCGCTCCGAGCGCTTCCAGCCGCTCACGCAGCGCCGCCAGCACGACCCGCTTATCCTCAGGGCTGAGCCGTCGCGATGGATAGCTCGTGATGTACTCCAACCCAGCGGCCTCGGCCCGCTCGATGGCCTGCTCCAACGCCTCTGGCGGACGCTGCTGCCACTCCGCTTGCGCGCCCAGTCTCGTGCAGAAGCGCGTCAACTTCATTCGCCCGCCGCACATAGGCGTCGCCACTGATGACCGGACGCAGCGACGCAGGCGCCGACACTGGCGCCATCACAGGCAACGAAGCCGCGCCAAGATAAAGGCGCCCACCGAGAAAGAAGCCCGCGCCACCATACCCCCCCATTGGCGCGCTCGCCTGCGCGAGTCGGCGCTCCAGCGGCAGTCCCGCATCGATCACCAGCGCCCGTGTCTGCGGGCGGCGATGCAGCAATTCATGCGCCGCGAGCAGCCCAGAGACACCCGCGCCAACAATCACCGCGTCAAAGGACTGAAGTTGATGGTCATTCGCCATACGAAATAGGTGTCACTTTCTGAGAAATCCACTCACGCGCCCGCAGGAGCAATGCGGTCCGCGCCTATCATACCCCCGCGCGTAGCTGGCTGACCGCACTGCTCTGTGCGCTCGCTGGAGCAAACTCCCACGGGCTGGAGCGCCATGCGTCAACCTCGCCATCGCGGGGCAGCCAGGGCGGCAGCTCCATCAGCAGGCGATGCGAGAGCGCAAAGACGTATGGCTCGTAGAGTTGTCGCAGCTCTTCGAGGCGCGCATCGGCCTCAGCGCCCTCTTTCAGCGGCGCGCCCGCCTGCGCCAGCAACTCCCGCAGCCGCGCGACATCCGAACTGCGGCAATCGCAGGTGACAGTGGTCATCAGGCTCTGTCCCCGCCATCTGGCTCAGATCAACCGCCGCATGCCGCGCCATCGCGAAGGTCAGCCGCGCCTGGTGCGCTGGAATGCCATCCACACCGACGATGATCAGCGCGCAGGCGTCCAGGATCGCCGTCAGGCCAGCCAGCCACGACTGATTCTCATGCTGCGAGCGGAAGTAGCTGAGCGATGGATAGGATAGCTGGCTTTCCATCAGGTCAGCCGCCCAGACCTCCCATGCGCGCAATTGCTCCGTCAGCGTCTCCACGCCATAGTCGCGCATGTGTCGCCGCAACATCTCCACCGCGCTCGGCGGCGAGCCAGCGCGCGCATCGAGCAGCGAGATGGCTACCTCACGCCGCGAGAACGCCTGATAGAGCACTGGCAGATACCCGATCACCAGCGCCAGCACGCCGAAGCCGACACCCGCCTCAACGACCGTCACAGCCCGCGCGATTCCGACCTTTGGCACGACATCTCCCAGCCCAAGGGTGAAGAACGTCGTGCCGCTCATGTAGAGGTCAGTCCAAAACCCGCGATGGCCATACGGTGAGACGACCTGCGAGCCGAGTGACCACTGTATCGTCGCGAAGCCAACGATCAAGCCGCTCGCCCAGACAAAGAGCAGAAACAGCAGCGCCAGTGGCCCATAGAGGCTCAGAAACGTCTCACGCCGATCATGCTTATGAACCATGCGGCCCATTGCCGACCACGGCGCCCAGGTCGCACGATAGAGCAGCCAGGTCAGATGGAGTGGCCCCTGCACACGACGTGGCAGGACGATGGTCTCGAACACATCCCACAACACGATGAGGATCAACGCCACCGCGCCAATCAGCGCCATCGTTGTCATACTCGCCTACTTCCCTCGCCTGGCTTGCCGCGCCTGCTTGTCGCGTCTCCACAGCGCTCACAAAGCACAAGGAGAGGAAGCGCTATCCGCGACGCTCCCCGCCCCTGGTTCACCCAGAACATCCTCGCCTTAGCGTAGCGCCACTTGCCGCGACCACGCCACCAGCGCCTCGACCAGCGCCGCCACACGTTGTCGCTCCTGCTCATCGGCCAGTCGCCCATCCGCATCGAAGTATTGTTGTGCGCTCGGAATCATCAATTCTGGCTTGAGCAGCGCATAACTCTCCGTAAAGACGAAGACCTGGCGAAGCGCGGCTGTGCGCGCACCGTCCCGAATCGTGCGCCAGCGCCCATCATCGCGACGGGTTTGTGGCGCAGCGGACTGTCGCGACGGGCGCGAGAGCCAATCAATGAGATTCTTCTGCACGCCGGTCATAGAGTAATTGTACTCTGGCGTCGCGAGAGCATCGCCACGCGCACTGCTCTCGCAGCGCCGCCCAGCGCCATCAGGTTTAGATCCTCATTGTACAGTGGAATGGCCGAAATGTCCGCAATCTCGACCTCGACGCCAGCGGGAGCCAGCTCGCGTGCGGCTCGCAGCAGGCCCGTATTGAATGAGCCTGCCCGCAGACTTCCAGGTAGGCCGAGTATCTTGAAATTTGTCTCCACGTCTCTCACCTGTTCATGGTCGCTGAGTACGAGGCGCTCTCAGCATCAACATCACTTCACAAAGTATAGCGTAGAGAGGCGAGCGATCAAGAACGGTCGAATGATGGCGGAACTGATCAAGGCCCCAACCGGGCGGACGGCGCATGTTGGCGCCGCATGTGCTTTATGCCATCTCACAGTGCGATAAATCATGCGCTGACGACGCTCAGGTAACGCAACACGTCAGCGCACTCACAAGAGGAGTGTCAATATGTGGACTATACTCGCCTGGATCATAGTCGGTGGCGTCGCTGGCTGGCTGGCAAGTCTCGTGGTCCGTGGCGGCGGCATGGGTGTCCTGGCTGACATTATTGTCGGCATCGTCGGCGCTCTTCTTGGCGGCGTGCTGCTTTCGCTCCTGCTGCCCGGCTCATTCTCGTTCAGCGGCTTCAATATCGGTAGTCTCCTGATCGCTTTCGTCGGCGCTGTCGTGCTGCTGCTCATCATCAAGGTCTTCACTGGATCGCGCCGCCGCTCAGTCTAGCCATGCCGAACGGCTATGACCTATTCGCTGAAACCGCCGGAGACGCAAGTTAGCCGCGCCTCTGGCGGTTTTGCGTATCCCGCATCTGACCAGCGCTCCCCTTCGACATGATGCGTCTGGTGTGTGAGCGTGGCCGCTGTGGCTGGCCGCGCGTATATCTCTGCGAACGTCTAACAATGGTATAATCATCTGGAGCGCCCGGAACGCATTCAGCCGCAAATCCGGGGAAGAGATACCGTGCGCCGGGCGACGGGGCGCTGCCACGCAAGAGAGATAAACTAGCTATGAAGTTTTTTGACAAGGTCTTCGGCGATCCAAACGAGCGCGAACTTGCGAAGACTGCGCCCTATCGTCGCGCAGATCAACGCCCTCGAAGAAGAAATGCAGGCGCTGGACGACGACGAACTCAAGGGCATGACGGCGGAATTCAAGCAAGAGCTAGCGAACGGCGCCACGCTCGATGACATTCTGCCTGAAGCGTTTGCGGTCGTGCGCGAAGCCAGCCGCCGTGTCCTTGGCATGCGCCACTTCGATGAGCAGCTCATCGGCGGCATCGTGCTGCATGAAGGCAAGATTGCCGAGATGCGCACTGGCGAAGGTAAGACGCTCGTCGCCACCTTGCCATCGTACCTCAATGCGCTCGAAGGCAAAGGTGTGCACGTTATCACGGTCAACGACTACCTGGCGAATCGTGACCGCGAGTGGATGGGGCGCATCCACGAATTCCTCGGCCTAACGGTCGGCGTCGTCCTGACAACACAAGATCCTACTGGCCAGGAACGCCGCGACGCATATCAAGCCGACATCACCTATGGCACCAATAACGAGTTCGGCTTCGACTACCTGCGCGACCACATGGTGCCAGACCTCATATTTGTGGCGCAGCGCGACCTCAACTTCGCGATTGTCGACGAGGTAGATAACATCCTCATTGACGAAGCGCGCACCCCGCTCATCATCTCTGGCCAGGCCGAAGAATCCGTCGATCTCTACGTCAAGTTCGCCCGTCTCGCGCCACGCCTGAAAGAAGGCAAAGACTACAACATCGACCTGAAGTCGCGCACTGTCGCCATCACCGATGACGGCATCGACGCGATGGAGCGGTTGCTCGGCGTCAAAAATCTCTACGAAGACATGGAGTTGACGCGCCACCTGGAGAACGCGCTCAAAGCGCATGCGCTCTTCAAGCGGGATAAGGATTACATCGTCCGCGATGGCGAGGTCATCATCGTCGACGAGTTCACCGGACGTACGATGGTCGGGCGCCGCTACAGCGAAGGCCTTCACCAGGCGCTCGAAGCCAAGGAAAACGTGCCGATCCAGCGTGAAAACCACACGATGGCGACCGTCACCTTCCAGAATTACTTCCGCCTCTACAAGAAGCTCGCCGGAATGACAGGTACGGCATTGACTGAGGCTGAAGAGTTCCACAAGATTTACAAGCTCGATGTCATCGTCATCCCCACGCACCGCCCTATCGCGCGCACAGATCAGTCCGACCTGGTCTACTCCAGCGAAGAAGGCAAATTCCGCGCCGTCGTGGAAGAAATTCGCGACCGGCATGAGCAAGGTCAACCGATATTGGTTGGCACCACCTCAGTCGAAATCTCGGAAATGCTCTCTGAGAAGCTCACAGAGGAAGGCATCGAGCATTCAGTCCTGAATGCGAAGCAGCACGAGCGTGAAGCGCACATCATCGCACAAGCGGGCCGAAGTGGCGCCGTCACCATCGCGACCAACATGGCCGGTCGCGGCACGGACATCGTCCTCGGCGGCAATCCGGCAGAGTATGTAGACGCGATTCTGCGAGAGCGCGACATCGATCCAGAGTTCGCCACTGATGAAGACCGCGCCGAAGCGCTAGAAGAAGCGACACGCCGCTGCAACGAAGATCGCGAGAAGGTGATCGCGGCTGGCGGCCTCTACATCATCGGCACCGAGCGCCACGAGTCGCGCCGCATCGACAATCAGCTTCGTGGCCGCTCTGGTCGTCAGGGTGACCCTGGCGAATCACGCTTCTTCGTCTCGCTGCAGGATGAATTGTTACGCCGCTTCAATGCTGACCGGGTGGCGGGGGTCATGACCCGGATTGGCATGGATGAGGATACGCCCATCGAGAGCCGCACCGTCACATCCATGCTCGAACAGGCGCAGACCAAGGTCGAAGCGGCCAACTTCGACATCCGCAAAAATGTCGTCGAATATGACGACGTGATCGCTGCCCAGCGCGCCGTGGTCTATGGCGACCGCCGCGCCATCCTGGAACGCGCCAACATGCACGACCGCATCCTGGAGATGATCGAGCACGAGGCGCGGCGCCGTGTGGCGGAGTACACCCAGCCCAATCTCGCGGAGAATTGGGATCTGGAGGCGTTGGACAAACAGCTCGAGCTGTGGGGGATCGCGATTCCCCTCGACATCCTGCCCAGACCCGATCAATCGGCTGAAGCGCGAGACGCTGAGCGACGCAATCGCCCTGGAGGCCCGCAAGAAGTACGAAGCCAAGGAGAGCGATGTCATCGCCGCCGCCGACCAGCACCACGCGCTCGAAACTGGCGATGTGTACATGCGCCAGTTCGAGCGCGCCATCCTGCTACACGCGATTGACACGCTCTGGCGCGACCACATTGATCGTCTCGACATCATGCGCAGCGGCATTGGCCTGCGCGGCATGGCGCAACGTGACCCGCTTGTAGAGTTCAAGCGCGAGGGCTATCTCGCCTTCGACCAGTTTAAAGTCGATGTTGAGCGCACCGTCGCGGACTTCGCGTTGCGCGCTCCCGTCCAGATCACCCTCCCGCCACCGCCTGCGCCTACGCAAGCATTGCCTGCGCACATGCGAACGAACGCTGACGCGATCGCTCAGGCGGGTGATGGTGGCGAGCTAGCGGTTCCAGTTGGTCGAGCGAGCAAGGGAGTCTCCGCCGCGATCGCGGAGGCGGTCGCTTCGGCCTCCTCGCCACATGGCAGCATCCCTGCCGCGCCTGCGGCGGCTCAGCGGGCAGGCGCCGCCAGTGGTCCTGCCAGCTCAGGCGCGCGGAATGGCTCGCACAATGGTAAGAGTAGCCCACAGAACGGTAAGAGCGAAGCCAACCATCCTCGCGGCCCTCAGCGCCACCAGAGCGGCGGCTCAGCGCGAGTCTCGACGCCAGGGGCAGCGGCGAGCGGCGCGGCCCAGAAGATTGGCCGTAACGATCCCTGCTTCTGTAACAGCGGTAAAAAATACAAGCAGTGCCATGGACGCTAGTTCGCCAGCGTCCGTCACAAAGCGACGGCACATTATGAAAGCGGACGACATTCTGCGGTCGTCGGTGAACCGTCCCTGGCCGACGCCAAAACACCCCTGGGCCATGCGCCAGGTGTGGGCCGAGTTGCTCTTCGCCCACTGGCCAACCCCAGTGGGCGCGCTAAAAGAGCTTCTTCCGCCCGGGATTGAGCTTGACTTGTGGGAAGGTGAGGCGTGGATCGGCATCGTGCCATTCCGCATGCCCTACCTGAGCATCCGCAAGCTACCAGACGTGCCGCCATTCACCCACTTGCTAGAAACCAATGTCCGCACATATGTGCGCGTTGGCGACAAGCCTGGCGTCTACTTCTTCAGCCTCGACGCCGACAATCCCATCACCGTCGAGGTGGCGCGGCGCTGGTACTCGCTCCCCTATTTCAACGCGCGCTTCACCTGCTCATTCACGGAGCGCGCCGTTGACTACCATGTCACCCGCACCGACCCACGCGCGCCCTCTGGAACATTCGCGGCGCGCTATCGTCCGACCGCCGAGCCGCACACGCCCACGCGCGGGAGCATCGAGGATTGGCTCACGGCCCGCTACGCGCTCTACACCGCCAACCGCCGTGGGAATATCCTGCGCGGCGAGATCACACATGCGCCGTGGCGCCTTTCGCCCGCGGAAGCGGAGATCACCGAGAACACCCTCGCGCAATCGCGTGGCGTCACACTCGCCGATACCGCTCCACTGCTCCACTATTCCGCACATATCGACGCGCTGGCCTGGAGCATTGCCCCGGTGAAGTAGCGAACGTCTGGATCAGCCATCACACGCCAGTCACACACACGAGGCGAAAGCCGATTGCTGGGCTATAGCCATAGGGCAACTCGCTGTGGCGGGCGGCGCCACACACATCGCTCGGCGCGCTGACCCACGAGCCACCGCGCAACATGGCAATCTCCACTGGCTCAGCGTCAGGATTCGCCTCAGCCGTCCCATCGTCCGCCAGATTGCTCGCCCACTCCCAGACATTGCCCGCAAGATCATAGACGCCATAGGGGCTGGCGCCTGTGGGGTAGGATCCTACCGATGTCGTCATGCCAACGCCCATCGCGCAATTACAACGGGCGGCGTCGAAGTCGTCGCCCCAGGGATAGGCCAGCGATCGCTGCCCCGCCGCATCCCAGCGCGCCGCTTTCTCCCATTCCGCCTCAGTGGGCAGACGCCACCGCTGGCCAGTTAGCTCGCTCAGCCATGCGACATAAGCGAGCGCATCATGCCATGTGACACACACGACGGGATGATCGGAGCGGCCAAGCTGCGTCTGCCAATCGAGGCGCTCGCCGCCAGTATCCCAGCGCTGCGGTTCGCGTCGCTGCGCTCGCGCGAAGCAGGCATACTCCGCGACCGTCACCGGGTAGCGCGCAATCTGGAAATCCGCTACTATTCGCCCAGTGGTGCGGCAGGTCTCGCGCCGCCACCCCGGACTCCCAGGCGCCTGGCTCACTCAGCAGGCAGCGCCCACCTTCCACCTCGCTCAGCGGTGGCAAGATGACTTCAACTTCACCGAATGGTCGCATGATGTAGCCAAGCGCAGCCAGACGCTCCGGCAGTCGTGGCCGCTGAAGTCGCTGCGATGAGAGCGGATCATCTACAGAGGCGGCGGCAGGAGCATTGCGCGTGAGCAACGCGCCAAAACGCTCTGCGACAACGCGCCGCTCATCGGCAGAGCGCGCCTCGCGAAAGTGACGCGCCTCGCGAGCCAATTCCATACGCAGCGCACGCGACTCCTCCTGGAGTTTTGCGGCGTTATCAGCGGAGACACGCACTGAGGCATCTCGCGCAAGATGATCCATCTCCGCCTGCGCGTCTGCTATACGCCCCGCCAGAGTCAGCGCCACCACACGCCGGGCGCGCCACTCAAGGTCATCTTGCGTCAGCCGTAACGCCTCATCGCATCGACGCACTTCTTCATCCGCCGCGCCTGCCAGTCGCAGCGCATAGGCGTCATCCTCCAGCAACCGCAGACGGAGCGCGTCATCGCTTGTGAGCGCGAGCGCATCGTCGAGCAGTGTATGCGCCACCTGTGGCTCACCCAGCATCACCGCCGCACGCGCCGCCGCCCGGAGCGCGTCCAGGTCGAGCGGATCGAGCGCCAGGGCGGAATCCAGCGCCTCGCGTGCGCGTGCGACGGCGCCATCCTCCAGCAATGCGACGCCGAGCATTCGATAGAGATGCGCAGTCATGTCGCCTGGCGCGCGACGGGTAAGAAATTCCGCCTTGCGCACGACATCCGCCCAATCGCGGCGCATATAGGCCGCCTCGATTTGTGGTCGTAAATTGACTCACGATGTCAGGAGTCGCGCGTCCTGGAGCTGTCGTCACCACGCTCGGTGGCTCAGGCGGCTCGGTCTGAGCAATACGTCTGCGAGCGCCTAGAGCGGTCAGCGTTTCTTCGAGCGCCGTCTCATACGGTCGGGGTGACAGAAATGAGATGATATGGCGGGTGAGCAAATCAGCGCGGGGCTTGCACTCGCGATAGAGTACGGGAATGATCGTCTTGCCCTCTGGCGTGTTCTTGAGGTTCCAGGCGAGATCAATCTCGTCGTTGACCCAGCGAGACTCCATCGCATCAGGCGAAATCACCACGATGAAGATGGGGCGGGTGGCAATTTCCTGCACAATCTTACGCCACCAGGCGTCCCCGCCGTGCAATCCTCCCGAGACGTCATACCAGACGGCATGATCATCACCCAATTCGCGACGCAGATCGATCGCCAGCCGCACGCCAAAGTCGTTATCCACATGGCTATGGCTGATGAAGATGCGCGCTGGTGGTCGTTTCGGCATGTTGGCGCCCATCTCCTTCGCTTAGTGCGACACCTCTACGGCAGCCGCCTTCCCGCCGTGCGCTCAGTGTAGCACGCGGCCCGCTCCCTCTCAAGCGGTCAGCCCGCCGTCTCATACACAAGCAGCCACGGAGTCAGCAGACCCATGCACACTAGCGCGAGGCCCAGGCCAAAGCCCACCACGCTTAGACCCATGTCCCCCGCCCGACCCACCAGGGCATTCGCTCCCATTCCCGCGAGGGCGCCGAAGAACGAGAGCGCCGAGAGCGTTGTCGCGCGCGCCCCATCCGTGATACGCGCGTTGATCGCCTCTCTGAGCAGCGGCATGACCCACGCCGAACCGGCCGCTACAAGAGCGAGCAGCGCCACCACCGCCCACATGCCACGCGCCTCCACCAGCGCGAAATACGCTACGCCCGGCGCAATGAGCGCGAGCGCAAAACATACCCGCCGACTCAGCCAGCGCCGCGCGAACGGTAGCAGCAATGGCATGATGACCGCGCAGCACACCGCAATCGCCGTCAGCGGGCCAAACCAGCGTGTCTCCACTCCCACGCGCGCCAGAAATGGCTGATTGTACCAATAGATCGCATTGATGCAGACAAACGATACACTCTGCGCAAGGCTCAGCCCGAGCAACGCTGGCTGTCGCCTGATGAGCCGTAATGCCACCGCTAACGGATGAGTGAAACGATTCGCCGCATCGTGGTCGCCTTCGGTTGGCGCCGCCTCCATCGAGCGCAGCGCCCATGTGGAGGCGATGGCCAGGGTCGCAGGAACAATCGTCGCCGCAACCGCCAGCGCTGGATCACTCGCCGCGAAGAGCGACCCTGTCGCGAGACCGATCATAAAGCCCGCGCTCGAACAGGCCCCCAGCAATGCGAACGCGCTCGCGCTCGGAGCCTGCGTGTCTGCCGCTGGCGACAGACTTCGCAGCAGCAACGCATCCTCACTGCCCGATGCGCAGGCAAGCCCCGCGCCGAAAAGAACCGCGCCGAATGAGAATGCCAGAAAGCCATGCGCCAACAGCATCACGACCACACTTGCGGCATTCAGCATCCGACTTGCGATGAGCAGACGACGATAGCCGAGACGGTCGGCCCAGACGCCAGTGGGAATATCGAGCAGCCAAGCCGCAAGCGAAAGCACAGACTCCAGCATGAAAATCCCAGTGAACGTCAGGCCACGGCTGGTCTCGAACAGCACGATCACTGCGCTGTAGAAATACATGTTGGTGAGAAATCGCGCTTCGGCCAGATGGCGCACATTGGGAATCCGCAGCAATCGTAGCCACGTTTGAGCAAACGACGCACTTCGGCCAGGAACAGTGGAGAGCATGGGCTATCAACTCCTGTGGGTGAAGATTGGGTGAACAGATCGGATAATCGCAGGTTCACCCGCCCAGGAGGGGCGCGCGCCGAAGAGGATGTTCGCTGGAGGCGGCATGGATGAGAGGCGGGGTTTTACGTCGGCGCGCGACGCATCCTCGTAGGTGTTGATGGTAGCATACATGCCTCCTGTAGAAGAATAGCGCGGGGCTAATTCACTTTACACTGTTGCGCTATCGAGATGGTCACAGCATAGCATACGGCGCTAATGTTCATCACCGCGGCCGCTCATAGACGACATACTGCCCGCACTGGAAGACGACAGGCCAGTTTTCCGCCTGCTTCAAGAGCGGCGCGAGCGCTGGCAGTTGGTCGGGCGCGGAAAGCTGGCGCAGCAAGTCATCCACGATCACAAAGCGCGCCTGGCCCAGTGAGATGTCATACGCCCAGCGGGAGCGTGGCAACCCTGCCGGATAGAACGCCGCCGCCTGCCCACCATATGCCACTGTCTGCGTAATGTCCGCGCCTCTGACGTCCAGCGTTCGACCATGCGCATCTTCTGGTTCGTCGAAGGCCCACGCGATCTGCGGCGAGGCCAGCGTCAGGTCACCGGGCCTGGCCCGCGCCAGCACGAAGTCTATCGTCGCCTGAGCGATCCGCTGGCGTCGCAAGCAGATTATCCTGTGGCGTCACCAGGTTACCCGCCAGCCCCACTGCATCGCTTGCCCCCGCCATCGCCACAGGTGAGCCGATAACCACGAAAACGAGCAGCGCCATCATGATGCGCACGGGGAGCGTGGCGCCCTCGCGCGGCTTCACAGCCGCGCCACGCCGCTGCGCCACCCACCTCACCAGCCAGCGATCCAGCGGCGCCAGCCACTCCGCTGACCACGCGAAGAGCCGCTCCGCCGCCTGCCGCCAGCGCCACGCCCGCACCCAGCGCCAAAAACGGCAGCAGCGGCGTGATGGTATGGACGCTTGGCCCAACCGTGCGCACCTTCAGGATGACGAGCGCCAGGAGTCCCGCCGCCCCCAGCAAAGCGCCGCGCACACGCGCCTTTGACGCGAGGAAGAGTCCCACTGCTCCCAGCGCTAGCCAGGCGTCATACGTCAAGAGTCGCTGGTAGTTGAAGAGCCACAAGATCAGCGCCACAAGTGGATTATCGCCTGCCGCCCGCCCACCAGTGCTCAGCGCGTCCGCGATGAAGACCGCAGGCGAGAGCGCGAAGCAGACGAGCAGCCCTATCGCCAGCGCGCCTGCGCCTATGCCCAACGCCGCCAACGCGCTTCGCCACCCCTGTTTCAGCCCCACCAGCGCCACAAACACTATCCACGCGATACCCACATAGTCGCTGAAGGCCGCCAGCCCTGCCAGCCCTGCGGCGACGAACAGCCAGCGACGCGCCTGGAGCATGTCAGCCGCGTTCAGCGCCCGCCATGCGGCGGCAAAGCAGAGCAGCCCCACGAGCGCGAGCATGATCATAGCTGTAGCCCCAGCGCGTGTTCACCAGCATCACCGGAGCCACGGTGTAGACCGCCGCGCCCCATAGCGCCACCCCCGCGCCGAGCAGTCGCCAGCCCAGCAGCAAGATCGTCGCGCACGTCAGGATGGCATAGACAGCAACCAGCGCCCGCACGGCCAGCACAGAATAGCCGAAGAGCCTGATGAAGAGCGCAAGTTGGAGATAGAAGAGTGGCGGATGCTGCGCGAAGTCCTGTGTCAGCGCGAAGAGACGCAAGCGCCCATGCAGCAGGTTCCAGGCGAGATCGAGATTATAGCCCTCTTGCGGATCCCACCCTGGCGTCTGGGAGAGACGCCAGAGATGAAACCAGACGCAGAGCGCCATCAGCGCCAGCGCCAGTAATGAGCGGCCCCACCTTCCGCATACGCCGCCCAGGCCATCTCCCCAAAGGCGGGTGTGGTTTTTGACGTCCGCCATTCGCTTGCTCTCATCCATCATCGTGAGCCTATCCACCGCTCCCGCGCATACGAAGCGACTCCCTATCGAGGGCGCCGCCTCGCCAGTATAGCAGCATCCAGCGGCAAACTCGCACGCTGGACGCGAACCAGCCTGACGAGGTAGTGTGGTGACTGGAGCGAGGCGCAGGCCGTCTTAGGAAACGATAGCCTCAACCAGACAGAATCAAGCGCCGGGTCGTTGGAAGCGACTCCTCGCCGCGACGTTGAGGCGCTTTTCAGAAGGCGACGCCGCCTCCCGCCCCAATGCCGGCTCTTCATCCCACTGTCGGCCCCATAACCATTGCGCGGATGAGAAGAATAGAGAGACGATATGCCAGTCCATGACACCGAGCCGAGCGACGCGCAGCAGCCCGACACAGCCAGCGTAAACGGCGCCGCGCCGTCGCGACGCGCCAAGCGCCCAGCCACAAGTGCAGCCAGCGCCGCCCAACGACGGCCTGCGGGGCAGCAGGCGCCCACGCCTCGCCGTCGCCCGGCGAAAGCCAGCAGCCCCGCGCCAACAAGCGCCGCCATAACGCAGATACAGCGCGCCATCCCCCATGGCATCACGCCAGAAAACACCGTCTTCGTCTCACTCTGCTTCGAGGGGCCGGACGTCTACTCCACGGCTGGTGGTCTGGGCACGCGCGTCGCCGAACTCACCGAGGCGCTCGCGACCCTCGGCTACGAAACACACCTCATCTTCGTCGGCGACCCAAACAAGCCCCCTGTCGAGCGTCGCATCAAAGGGCGCTTGCATATCACACGCTGGGCGCAGTGGATCAGCGCATATCACCTCAACGGGGTCTATGACGGCGAAGAAGAGAAACTCAACGAATATAACAATACCGCGCCAATCCATGTCTATGAGCAGATCGCTCGGCCCGCCATCGAGCAGGGCAAGATCGTCGTCATCATCGGCGAAGACTGGCACACAGCCGAAGCGGTCTCTCGCGTCTCCGACATGCTGCACTGGCATGGCATGCGAGATCGCGCGCTCATCATGTGGAACTGCAACAGCCTGATGTCGCTCCACCGCATCAATTGGGGCCGCCTCAGCTACACCGCGACCATCACGACGGTTAGTCGCTATATGAAGCACCGTATGTGGCAATACGGCGTCAACCCGCTCTCGATCCCCAACGGCATTCCCCGGCGCTTTCTGGAGCCAGTGGACGCCGAGGCGGTGAGCCAACTCCGCGAGGTGATGCGGCGCGGTGACGAGGAGCGCGCGTTTCTCTTCAAGATCGGTCGCTTCGACCCCGATAAGCGCTGGCTCATGGCGGTCGAAGCTGTCGCACGCATGAAAGCCAGCGGCAAACCCGTCTCGATGGTCATCCGAGGTGGCATCGAGCCACACGGCGGCGAAGTGCTGAGCCGCGCCAACCAGCTTGGCCTGCGTATCGTCAACGTCGAGGCGAAACGCCCCTCACCGAGCGAGTGCATCGAGTTGCTGCGTGAGGCTGGTGAGGCCGACATCTATAATCTACGCTTCTTCGTCCCCGAAGAATTCGTGCGGATGTGCTACGCCGCCGCCGACGCGACGCTGGCCAATAGTGGGCACGAGCCGTTTGGCCTCGTCGGACTGGAAGTGATGGCGGCGCGCGGCATCGCGTTCACTGGATCGACTGGCGAGGACTACGCCATTTCCTTCGAGAATGCTGTCGCCCTGGAGACTGACGACCCAGATGAGATCGTCGGCTACCTCACCCACATCCAGCAACACCCAGAGGAGCGCGAGAAGATTCGCGCCGAAGCCTATCGCACGGCATCTGAATTTGTCTGGGAAGAGGTCATCGACAACCTCATCGGCAAGCTCGGCTACCTCGCCCGCAAGCAGAATCTCACGATTGGCTAACCACAATCGCTGGAACAGCAAAGGCGCGCAGCCGAGGTTCTGGCTGCGCGCCTTTGCTTGGGAACGAACAGTTTGTTACGCTGTCGGTGTGGGCGCTGCCGCGCTCTTCAATAATTTCACGATCTGGTGGAGATCCGAGATCGCTTGTTTCGTAGCTGCGTGCGCTGTCTGGATATCCGTCTTGAAACTACCAAACTGCGACGCATAGCTGGTGGGATTGCTATTGAAGTTCGTGGGTGTCAACTGCGGAATGATGCTCTCGGCAGCCGCTGTCTGCGCCTCAGCCGTGGAGACTTGCGACTGATAGTCATTGAAGAGGCTCGTGGCCTGAGCCTGCACACTCGACGGCGCGCCATTGATGGCATCCTGGATAATTGGCTCAGCGCCCTTGAGTCGCGTATCAACATGCATAACGATGTCAAGCCACAGCTCGTGATAGTCGCGCGGCAATACCACGGCAAAGATACGGTACTGCGTGTAGATCAGCTTCACATCGGCGCGGGCGCTCTTGGCGTCAGTCGCGGCATCGAGCGTCGCCTTGAGCGAGGTCAGCCCGCTCTCATTTGATGAAATATCACTCACCAGCGCGGAATTGTCAGCGGATGTAATGTGTCCAGCCGTGAACGCTAGACTGACGCGGCTGTTGAGGCGCGAGAGCGCTGTCTGGCGATCAGCGATACGCGCATTGCCAAACGTAATGACGCACTGCGTATCCCCCGCGGCGCAGATGCTCGTCGGCGCGGCGGCGAATCCCGACAGTGGCGTGATGATTCCCGCCACCAGCATCCCCAGCCCAGCCACCACAACCGCTGTGCGAGCGCCACGACGAGCGCGCTCCAGCAAACCATGAACCATGCTATAACTCCTTCGCATGACAGCGATAAACCAGAAGATCTGCGCCTCCTTCGGTAAGGCGCGTCAGATTACGGCACGGTATTGGTGGATTGGCTGGCATAGTTCACACCAGCGCTGGTTTGCGCCGAATTGAGTTGCTGCGCGTCGCTTTGATTCTGGTTGTCAATGGTCTGCAACTGCTGGAGCGCGGCGGAGTTCGAGCTACCAGACGACCCACTGCTCGTCGCGCCACTCGTCGGCGTGCTCGCCGAGCCAGTCGTCGCCCCAGATGGCGCTCCGCTCTGGCCCTGCTGCGTCGTCTGCGCGCCACCATTACTATTGCGCGCGCCCGCCCGACAGCCACCCAGCCCCAGGGCCAACACCAGCGCATGAGACGGCGAATACCCAAGCAAGCCGCTGGCTCATGCCGCGAGGATGGGTGAGCGATGTCTGACCACTCATGCGGAAGTACCTCCTGTGGTTTCTTACCCACCATATCGGTGGCGCCCTCCCAAGGGCGTCTCTCTAGCGAAACGATGCTCCTAGCATACTAACGATGCCTGAGCATCCTCTGAGGAAGAGATTAAAAGCCGCTGAGAGGCAGGTTGCTGCGCATCTACTCGCTTCTGGTCATCAAACGAGGCGCGCGGTACACTTAATCAAAGCGTAGAAGATAACTCCTGTTCTGTCCCGCCCAGAGCATAGACGAAAGAAGATACGACGGCATGACAAACGAGGCTCCCCGAAAGGCGCCACTCATCATTGGCATCAGTGGCTCCAGCGGAGCCGTCATGGCCCGTCGCACCGTCGAGATTTTGGGCGACCTGGGCATACCAATGCACATCACCTATACACAGGCATGCCGCCAGGTATGGCCCGACGAGATTGGCCATCCGATCACGGATGATCTGAACGAATGGAAGGCGCGCTACCATGCGCGAGTCTTCAATCCCGACGACTTCCGGGCGCCCATGTCGAGTGGCAGCTTTCGGACGGCGGGCATGCTGATCACGCCCTGTTCCATGCGCACCGTCTCGGCGATCGCTCACGGCAGTTCGAGCAATCTCCTCGAACGCGCCGCCGATGTCACGCTCAAGGAGCAGCGGCCCCTCACGCTCGTCCCGCGTGAGACGCCGCTCTCCGTCATCCACCTGGAAAATCTGCTGGCGCTGGCGCGGCTTGGTGTGCGCATCGTCCCGCCGATGCCGCAGTTCTATCTGCGGCCACAGACCGCCGACGAGATCATTGACCTGATGGTGCGGCGCGCGCTCGCGGCGCACGGCTACGACGACGCTCTGCCTGACGCGAGCCGCTGGCGTGGCGATGAAGCCTGACGCGAACGCCGCCCTCCAGCGCCCTATCCAGTACGAATACGAACAGTTGAGAGGTACCCGCCCATGTCTACATCACCCACCAATTTCGAGGCCCAGGTTGGCAATCTCGCCCAGGGCCACGCCATTGACCTCCGCAGTGACACCGTCACACGCCCCACCCCGGCCATGCGCGAAGCCATGTATCGCGCAGAGGTGGGTGACGATGTCTATGGCGAGGATCCCACAGTCAATCAACTCGAAGCGCTGGCTGCCGCGATGGTGGGGAAGGAAGCGGCGCTCTTCGTGCCAACAGGGACGATGGGCAACGCGATCGCCATCATCACCCACTGCCGTCGAGGGGATGAGGTCATCATGGGCGACCGCAGCCACACCTACCTCTATGAGGTGGGAGGCAGCGCGCGTCTCAATGGCTCTCCCGTTCGCGTCGTTCCCACGTTGCCAGACGGAACCCTCGATGCGGAGCGCCTGGCAGCGGCTTTCCTTGGCGATGACGTCCACGAGGCGCGCACCGGTCTGCTCTGCGTCGAGAATACCCACAATATGTGTGGCGGACGAGCGCTCAGCCCCGCAACGCTGCGGTCTATGACTGAGCCAGCCCGTCAGCGCGGCGTGCCGATTCACATGGACGGCGCGCGTCTCTTCAACGCCGCCGTCAGTCTGGGCCTGCCAGCCAGCGCGCTCGCGGCTGAGGTTGACAGCGTGATGTTTTGCCTGTCAAAGGGACTGTCCGCTCCGGTTGGCTCGATGCTGGCCGGGTCGCGCGATTTCATCGCCGAGGCGCGACGCATCCGCAAGCTGCTCGGCGGTGGCATGCGACAGGCTGGCATCATCGCCGCCGCCGGCCTGCTCGCGCTCAGCGAGATGGTAGATCGGCTGGGCGAGGATCACGCCAACGCACGTCGCCTGGCGCTCGGCCTCGTCGAGATACCTGGCATGCGCGTCTCCCCAGAGACCGTCGAGAGCAACATCCTCTTTTTTGACGCGCTCGATGCGAACGGCCAGCCACAAAATGGCGCCTTCATCAATGCCGCCGCAAGCGCTGGCGTCCTGTTCTCCAGCGGCGATCGTGGTGGCATTCGCGCCGTCACACACTATGGCATTAGCGCGGAGGACATCGACCAGACACTCTCGATCTGCCGGAGTGTGGTGGCCGCACGCGAGTAAGCCAGGCTATCATCGTCTCACTTGCTTCATTGCCCATGCTGTCAACTTCCGTTGAAAGTAGAGATATTTTCTTGCGGCACGCTATGCGCGTCACCTGGGGATGCACATGCGCTTGACAGAGCTTCCGTGTACTCGCTATGATGGCGCAGAAAACCCGCGTTCTACGCCAAAGTGCGAGACCAGCGCCCATGAGTCGTGAGTGAGGAGCCACCAGCATCATGATTACCTGTCAGACATGCAAATCGCAAACGGATGATGGGGCAATCTTCTGTGAGACCTGCGGCAACGAATTAGGAGAACGCCCAAGACATACCTACCCCACATCGCCCGCTCAGTTTAACGCCACCAACCACACGCCTTTCGCCGCGGGAGTGATTCCTACAGATGCCCTGCGCGACTCCGGGCCGCATGCCGCGCCAGTCACTATCAGGCTCAGGATGGTCACTGGGCAAGAGTTTGTTCTGCGCGGCAAATACGAGTATCTGATTGGCCGTGGCGCGCCGGGCAATTCAGCCCTCGATGTAAGTCTCAATGACTCGCACGGCTATGTAGCGCCTGTCTCACGCCAACACATCAAGATCTATGTGGTAGCGGATGGGGTATTCGTCGAAGACCTTGATAGCAAGAACGAGACAGTCCAAAATGGGTATCGCTTGCAGGCGGGACAGTGGTATCCTCTGCATACGGGCGATAAGCTTCAACTTGGCTCTGTCCCCTTTGATGTGACATTCGAGCGGCCATAATTTCGGCGAAAGGATCAGCGACTCATGGCGGTACAGGTCATTGTCCATGTCATCAATGAAGAAGCGTTCGTCGCCGAGATGGAAGAAATCCCTCCGCAAGACGCCAGCTACATTGTCATCGCGAACCCGCGCAGCCGCGAAAATAAGACGCTCCAGTGGGCGATAAGCGGAGCTATCCGCTACATCTTCCCCCTCTCGCGAATCAGCTTCATCGAGATAATGATGAGCGAAGCGGATCGTGAGGGCATAGAGCCATTCTATCGCGATCGTGGCCGCAACTAGCGCGCGCAGCACAACTAGAGGCCGCGCTCCAGGCGAGCGGCCATGCGCGATGAGAGGCCCTGCTCGCTCATCTTGCGCTGCGTGCTAGCGACATCATATTCGACACGCCGAAACTCAAAGCCAAGGTCGCTGTCGAAGATGATATAGGACGCCCGCGGGTCGCCATCGCGTGGCTGCCCCACGCTGCCAGGATTGATGATCGCGCGGCGATGCTCTGGCATCAGCCACAGCCCCGGCGCGGGGATGATATGCTCGCAAAGTGACCCTGCGCCCAGCGGCATCGTGCCCATATCGGGGAATGGCATGAGGTCACTATCGCCAGGCTCAAAGCCCATACGCGACGCTTCACCTCGCAGAATATCTGGCGGAGGTGGCAATGGCAGCACATCATCTGGCAGCAGGAAGATCGTCGGCAGATGCGTATGCCCAACCAGGCAGTATGGGGTGTTGTACGCCGCGAAGTTGGGGGTCGCGGCCAGCGGAGACGTGAGGTATTCCCAGATAGGATTCAGCGGGCTGCCATGCGCGAGCGTAAAATCGCCATGCTCCTCGACCTCACCAAGTCCCCGCAAGAAAACACGATCGAGAGCGCCGAGCTGAGCGCTTGTCCATCTCGCCGAGTTCGCCGCTACTTCGGTAAATTCATCCAGGTCGAGCTTGCCAATCGCCGCCCAGTCATGATTGCCTGCCACGCAGTACGTGGCCTGCTCACGGATCGTCTGCACACACTCGCGCGGCTCAGGGCCATAGCCAACGAGGTCACCCAGGCACCATATGGCGTCTATGGGAGCGCGTTGTTCGGCAGTGAAACGATCTATGTCTCGCAATACCGCGACGAGCGCTTCATAGTTCCCGTGAATGTCCGAAAGAACTGCGTACCGCATGTCTACGCGCTTCCTCTATCTGTAGACGGATTGATGGCGCCTTTGCTCGCTAGTATACACCCCCAGCATTCCGCCGCGCTATGGGCTATTACCTCACATCACCTCGCCATAGACGCCCATGCGATCAGACTTTGGCGCGTCTGGCCCCTTTTCATGCGCTAAGGTTCACGCACGATCGGACAGAATACTGATGCGCAGACCACCATGATATGCCCGCTTCACCAGAGCGCTCACACCAGCGGCTCCAGAATAAGTCACGCAAACTCATCACTAGTCCTACGAACAGATGAGATGTACGGGCCTACCCATACGGGCCATTCGCGAGCGACTTTGCGCGACTTACCGCTCAACATGAGACACACATCACACAGTATTCGTATAGATAAATAAGCTGATGAAGCGGGCTAGGGATGCGCCTTAAGCGCCCGTGTAATTCCCGCACCGCGCCAGCGCCCAGTGAGTGATATAGTACATCGTAGCGTCAGGCGCGCAAACCGCGAGCGCAATACGCGATTCAGTCACGTTCATGTGAAGGGAGCCAGGAACTGGACTCTTCTGAGGTCGCGAAAATCATCGCCGACATCGCTGTCGACAAAAAGGCCAGTGATGTCGTCATTCTCGATATTCGCACACAGTCAGTCATCGCTGACTATTTCGTCATCTGCACCGGCTCTAACCCCCGGCAGATTCAGGCTATCGCAAGCGCGATCGAAGATCGCCTCAGCGAGATCAATGTGCCGACCAGGGGATTCGAGGGCGTAGCGGATAACGGGTGGATGTTGTTAGACTGCGGTGATGTGATCGTACACATCTTTGGCCCACTGGAGCGCGAGTTTTATCGTCTTGAACGCTTGTGGAGCGCGGCGCCCAGTGTCGTGTATCTCCAGTAGTACCGCAGATCAGAAAGGTGACGGCGATGACGACGTTACGCAACCGCTTTTTTCTTGAGGGCGTCGTGCTCGGCAGCCTGGCTGGCGTAGCGATTGGCTCGCTGATCGCCATGCAGGTAAGCAGTGAGCGAATCTCGGCTGCGCGGAAACTTGTCTATCGGGTCGTCCGCCCCAAGGAACCGTCCATCAACTTCACGCTCATGGGGCAATAGTCGCCGCTTTCTTGGATTCCATTCACGAACGCCCGCCTGCACGGCATGGCCCTTGGCGCTCCGAGCCTGATGGCGCATTACTAATTTTTGACAGCGAGTCCCCGCACTCATTACTGGGGCGAATGTCGTCGTAGCAATACGATACGCGGCATTCGCCCCAATCGCTACTCTCTCGCCACGCCAACAGCTACGCCAGATGGTCGATGATCCGGAACCCCTTGCCGCGGGCGAATGAGATTGACTTGAGCGCGAAGGTCTCAAATGCTGGCGCGCGTGCGCCAATCACTGGCGTCAGGGGCAGATCGAGCGCGCCGACATAGCGCTCTTCAACACCGCCAAAGCCACTCTTGAACGTGTAGACCGAGTAGAGCGGGTTATCCTCCGTCGGCGCGTATGGGATGCCCCACATGTCATAGCGCGTCGCCCCGCGCGACTTCGCCCAGAGCATCGCGCGGTATTGCCCCAGCTCTGAAGGCTTCACCGAGCGGTCGCCACCAGAGCCGCCGTACAAATAGTACGCGGATGCGCCGAAGACGACGATCAACGCGCCATAGACGACCTCGCCATTGAAGCGCGCCAGGAGGATGCGCGCGTCATCCCCGAAGACCTCCATGAGTTGCTGGAAGTAGCTCAGATCGCGCTCGACAAATCCTTTACGCTCGGCTGTGGCGCTCAGCAACTCCCAGAACGGACGCGCATCTTCGACGCCGCCCTCACCCACCTCGACGCCTTTCTTGATCGCATGCCGCGCGTTATAGCGCACTCGTGAGTTGAACGCCGCCAGCAGCTTCTCCGCGTCCGGCGTGAGGTCAACCACAATCGTCGCGCGTGGCTGCACCTGGCGTGGCGCCGCGCGGAATCCCAGCGCGGTCAAAGGCCCCGGCTCGGTGATGGGAGGATCCACTCGCAGAAACGGCGCGCCAGATGGGCGTTTGCGGCGCAGCCACGCGCCCAGCGCGTCGAGGCCAGCGGCGCCGCTGCTGTCGTCACGCCACCACGGGCCACGCGGCGCATAGAGCGAGGGAACACCCATGACGCGGCGAGAAAGGAGCTGCGCGCCTGCTACCGCTTGCTCGTCATCCAGGACGAGGACACGCAACGGCTCCCAGCCCCCCAGCCGCTTGAACTCACCCCACTCCCAGCTTTGCAAGAGGTCTGCGCGTGGCGCGCTCTTGACCGCCGCATTCCAAACGTCCCGCTCTCGCGCTATGACTACTCGCGCCGCCATCGCCGCCTGCTCTCCCTTTGGCGCACATCGCGCCTATCGCTTCCGCATGCCTGTATCAGAGGGAAGCGTATACCCGTTGGGCCTATCGGCATCGCACATCATTCGCCGCAGTGTACAACACCTCACGGGGCCAGATGATAACCCACATGGCGCATACAGCCTACCCGCGAGGCGCACATCGCGACCGTTGACGCATCCGAACGCATGTGCTAACGTCATCTGCGCCTGAGCAACACGAGCGACCCAGCCAGATGGCAGAATGGATGTGCGCCTTGAAGCCACCACGCGATGCGCCTGACGATTCGCCTACAGATCGTCAGGAGACCGACGCCCCAGAGCGCCCGGACACGGAGAGCAACGCGAACGCGCTGTTGCGGCGCGCGCGTGACGTGCTGGTGGCTGCCGGGGAACCGCTCAACGCGACTGCGCTGGCCGCAGAGGTCTTCGGCGTCGCGAATGGGGGGCGAGCCACGAGCGCTGGGCCATGGGCGACGATGCTCGACACCTTGCTCACTCCATCGCCGCTCTTCACATGCGATGTTGAGGGCCAATGGAGCCTCACCGCCTGGAGCATCGCCCGCCGTGGGCTGCTCGACGTGGAGTTCGTGGCGGTAGATGTGGAGACGACAGGTCTTGCCCCCGGTCGCCATCGGCTCATCGAAATCGGCGCCGTCATCATCTCGGGCGGTGTTCCAGGCGCCAGCTTCCGCCGTCTGGTGAATCCCGATCGGCGGATTCCGCAGTTCATCACGAAGTTTACGGGCATCACCGATAGCATGGTGACACGAGCAGCGCGCGCGAGCGTGGCGCTACCAAAGCTGCGTGACTTCATCGGCGGTCGCCCAGTCGTCGGCCATAATATTGGCTTCGATCTCTCATTCCTCAATTTCGAGTCTGACCGCTGCGGAATGGGAACTGCCTTCCCAGACGAAGGCATTGACACCATCGCCCTCGCGCGACGCTATATCCCTGGTCTGCGCCGCGCTGGACTCGACCGTGTAGCGATGGCGCTCCATATCCCCATCCAGGCGCGACACCGCGCCCTGCCAGACGCGCTGCTCACGGCGCAGGTCTTTTCGCTGCTGCTGGCGCGCGCCCGCGAAGATGGCTGCGAGACGCTCGAAGACCTCTGGCGCGCACTCGACCGCACGTCGCCACGACGCCACCCACAGGCCGAGCCGCGCCCCAACGGGCGCATGTACCTCAACCCCGCCTGGCTCAAAGACTTCCCTATGACACCGGGGGTCTACCTGATGCGCGATGCTAGTGGCGAGGTGATCTACGTCGGCAAGGCCAAGCGTCTGCGCGACCGCCTCTCCTCCTACTACAGCCAGCCGCTCGGCTACACGCGCAAGATGGATGGCCTGCTCCAGAACGTCGTGGACATCGAAACACGCGAGTTAGGCTCTGAGCTTGAGGCCCTGCTCGTCGAGTCTCAGCTCATCAAGGCGCTCCAGCCACGTTACAATGTCCAGCTCAAGAATCACGAACGCTACCCATTCATCAAAGTAGATTTGTCGAGCGCGTGGCCACGCTTCTATGCGACCCGGGAGGTCAGCGCCGATGGGGCGCGCTACTTTGGCCCCTTCCGCAGTGGGCGCATCGTGCAGGTGACGCTGGAGCTCATCCACAAAGTTCTGCCCCTGCGCACCTGCACGCGCAATCTGCCGCCCGACGCGCCCGCCAGCGAGCCATGCCTGCGCTATCACGTCAAGCGCTGCCCAGGGCCATGCAAAGGCGGCATGGCCACACGCGCACAGGAGGAATACCGCCAAGCAGTGGAGGACGCTTGCGCCTTCCTCGGCGGCGAACGCACCGACCTGATCGACCGCCTCAAGCGTGAGATGTTCGAGGCCGCCGCCCGCCAGGACTTCGAGCGCGCCGCTCGCCTGCGCGACGCCCTCCGCGACGCCGATCAGGTGTTGCTCGGTCAGCGACTCATCACTGGCGCCATCGAGGCGAACAATCTGCTCATCGTCTATCCATCCTCCGAGGTAGGCGCGATGGAGCTCTATCTCATCCGGCATGGACGCCTCGCACGGCAGGCGCGCGTAGAGCAGGCGCCCGCCAGCATTGCCACGGCAGCCCGCGAACTAGCGCAAGCGGCGGCGGAATTGGGTACTCCTCCGCTCTGTGTTGGCCGGGAGGAGGTTGACCAGATCAATATCGTCGCCCGCTGGATCTCACACCATAGCGAAGATAGCGACCGCGCGTTCTTCAGCCTGCCAGTCACCCTCGACCACGAGGACGCGCTCGACGCCTTCTCCGAGCGCGTCGCCGCCATCGTCTGCGTCCCCGCGCCAGATGACGCCACCGCTGAACGCGACGAACGCGACGAGGAAGACGATTTTGCCGACACGGAGCCAGCCCGGGAGGCAGAGTGGTAGCGCCTCCTCAGGCTCCCATATCCACCTCAGCGATTGCGCTCCAGCGCAACCAGATATCCGTAAATTGCGGCTCTTCAACCAACAGCGCGACTAACTCCTGATACCATCCATCCTGCGCCGCGTCTCCTTCCATCGCCTGATATGCCGCCCGATCAGCGAACAGATGCAAGACCACATACTCATCCACCGCGCTATCCACCTGCATCAACAGATCCATCGTTGAGCCAGGAAATCGCGGCCCGTGCGTGTGCTGCCAGTGTTCGAGATGGTCGCGTAGCTGCTCCACCGTCACCTCCGGTCGTAAGCGCAGCCGAAACAGTGTGCCGTACTGCATAGAGCCATGCCTCCTTTCAGTTCTCGCGTGACTTTACCAAAGTATATGCGCGCTCAGGCAAAGCATATACGGTAAAGAGGCTGAGGGGAGAGGCGCCGCGCAATACAAACAAGACCTCTCACATGTGTGAGAGGTCATTGAGATGGGTGCTCCCAGGGCGACTCGAACGCCCGCCCCCGGCTCCGGAGGCCGGTGCTCTATCCACTGAGCTATGGGAGCTAATGCGCCACAATGAACTACTTGCCCATCAGCGCACTGGCAGTGTAGCACACGCCCCAGGCAGCCGCAAGGGAAATGGCGCGACGCGCCGAAGAGTGTGACCATCTGTGCCGCCGAGTCACTGGGTGATGAGTGGAGCGGTAGCGCATGGAGCGTCATATGCGCAGGCGCGCATATGACGCTCCATGTCTTGCTCCTAGCCCACAGCTTCGTCGCCTGGTGCGCGCGCAGCCCGCGACAGCCCCTTACATGGCCAGCGGAACCTCTTCGAGGCGCATTGAAACCACGCGCGAGATACTATCTGGCCCCATCGAGATTCCATAGATGGCGTCGGCATGGGTCATTGTCACTTTATTGTGCGTGATGACAATAAACTGCGTTCGTTCCGCGAGTTGTTTGAGTATATCGCAGAAACGCACCACATTTGTCTCGTCGAGCGCCGCATCCACCTCGTCCAGCAAGCAGAAGGGCGGTGGATTTGTCTCCAGCAGCGCGAAGAGCAGGGCCGCGGAAACCATTGCCCGCTCGCCACCTGAGAGCAGCGCGAGATCCTGTACGCGCTTGCCCGGAATCTGCACAAACACCTCGACGCCACCAAAGCTCGCCTTACGTGGTGTCTTTGGCTCATCGGGCAGCGCCTCTTCGTCGTCTTCATCTTCGTCGGACTGCTCTCGCTTGGGCGCGGTCAGTTCCAGCCGCGCCGCGCCGCCGGAAAAGAGGGTGACGAAGTGTTGTTGGAAGCGCTCATTTACCTTGTGGAACGTCTCCACGAACTGACGGCGCATCGTCGCATCCAGTTCAGCGATGATCTGCCGCAAATTCATCGAAGCGGTCTGCATATCAGCGATCTGACTCGACAGGAAATCATACCGTGTCTTCAGCTCAGCATACTGCTGCGGCGCCTCTGGATCATAGCCGCCGAGATTCTTCAGACGTGAACGCAACGAATCAATCTGGCGCCGCATCTTTGATAGCTCTTCGGGCGTGAGACTCGGCTCTGGTTCAGCTTCAGTATCTGTTGTTTCAGTATCTGTTGTCGCCGCCACGCCGACAATGGCCAGCAGGGGATCCTCGTCGCCTTCCGCGCCTAGTTCATCGCGAATCTGCGCGGCGAGTGTTTCCTGGGCGTCTCTGGCGCGCTGCGCATCAACAATCGCGCGCCGATACTCGACCTCAAGCCGCGCAAGTTCCTGCCGCTCTGCGCTCTGGCCGCGCTCCAGTGAAGCGATCTGCCGCTCCATCTCCGCCTGTGCCTCATCGTTCCCGCGCAATGTCTCGCCGAGCATACGCACCCGCTCGCGCAAGATAGTGATGGCGCCCTCTTGCTCGCTGGTAGATACTTCAAGTTGCTCTCGCTGGGCTTCGACGGATCGCAGACGCTCATCACGGCGAGAGAGCTGCGCCTCGAACTCTCGCAACTGCGCCCGTAGCTGCTCGGCGCGCTGGGTCAGCGTCGTCACCTCCTGCTTGTGCAGGGCGAGCGTCATGCGGGCGCGATTGAGGTCCTCGCTCTGATTGCGGTTTTGCTCCACAATCTCATCAACCTCGGCCTGGAGATCTTCCACACGCTCTACGGCTTGCTGTTGGGCGGCTTCTTGTTCGGCGACACGCGCCACGGTCGCCGCTACCTCCTGCTCGATCCCCTGCGTCTCAGCCGTGAGTTGTTCCGCGACAGACTCACTGACATGCGCATCGCTCTCAGCGCGCTCCTGTTCCCGCTGGAGCGCCGTAAGCGCGCGAGCAAGCTCTTGCGCCCGCGCCTCAGCCGCATGGGTGGTCTTTTTCAGCTTCTCTTCACGGGTGCGGCGCGCCGTCTGCTGCTCGGTCGCAGCGGTGAGCCGCGAGCGATTTTCCGCTATTTCACGCTCCAGCCGCTCGATTTCCGCCGGCAGACGGCGCAGGTCACGCTCGCGGCCCAGCGCGCTCGCAGCGCTGGTGTCGCCTGCCTGCGCCGCATTCGCGCCACCACGCATCCACACGCGCCCACAGACAACTTCACCCGCCAATGTGACAATGGGCGTAGCGCGGTCGCTCGCTGCGCCCAGGCGCTCAGCCTCGGCCAGGTCGCGCACTACGAGCGCGTCACCGAGTACCCGCGCGAGCGCCGCCTTTACACCCGCGGGCGCGCTGATCGCGTCCAGCGCCAGGCCCAGCGACTCCTGCTCGCTCGTATGCGTCTGCGCCACAGAAGCTGTAGCTCCAGCCGCGTCGCTGGCCCAGAGGAACAGCGCATGCCCCGCGCTACCAGCGCGCAGCCACGCCGCCGCCGCTCGCGCGTCACCCGCTTGCTCCACCACCACCGCCTGTAGAAATGGCCCCAACGCCGCCTCGACGGCCAGTTCCATGCCCGCTGTCACCGCGATCAGTTGCGAGACAACGCCCATCACTGCTGGACGCTCACCATCTGGAGCGCGTAACAACGCCTGTGCGCCTGCCCCGAATCCGTCGAGGTTGCGACGCCACTCCTCCAGCAACGCCAGCCGCTCTCCAGCGGCCTTGCGCTCTCGTTCCGCATCGGCCACTGCCGCGCGCAGCCGCTCGATCTCCGCCTGACCTTCCTGCACATCACGGCCAAGCGCCTCACGCTCGGCGACGAGCGCCTCGACCTCACCCCGCGCCTGCTCGAAGACGAGATGCCGCTCCGCATGCTGGGCATTCGCCGCGGCGAGCTTGCGCTTTGCCACCTCCACAGCCTCGCGCCGTGAGGCCAAGACGCGGTTACGCTCGCCAAGCTGGCGCTGTAAGCGGCCAAGCTCCGACTGCGCCGCCCCAATACGCGCCTGCGCCTGGATGGCGTCGCGCTGGGCCGCGCGCAACTGCGCCTCCACCCGCTCTTGCTCCTGACGTGCGCCATGCTGATCACGTTCCAGGCGATCCACCTCAGCCGCGACGGCGTCACAGCGGCCTTCCGCCTGCTCGATCTGCGCTTCCAGCGCGCCCACATGCGCCCGCGCGACATCAACCGCCTCGACCTGCTGCTCCTGCTCACCATCCAGATCAGCGCGCTGCTGACTCAGGCTCGCCAGCCGCTCCCGTCCCACCGCGAGGTCACGCTCGGTCGTCTGGAGCCGCCCCGACGCCTCTCCGCGCTCACGACGCAGCACGCCAATCTCGCCAATCAGCGTCTCGCGCCGTTCGCGCAGGTCACGAGCCGCTTCTTCCTCTTGCGCGAGCGAGGCCTGCAACTCCTGAATACGCGCGCCAAGCTTGGTCTCGCTCGCCTCTGCGCTCTGCCGAGCAGTCTGAAGATCATGCCACTGCCGCCGATACCAGACACCAAGCAATCGCGTCAGTTCCTCGCGTGCGCCTGAGAATTCGTGCGCCCGTCGCGCCTGCTCGGCAAGTGGGCCGAGGCGTGGTTCAATCTCGCCGACGATATCGCGCAGCCGCGAGAGGTTCGTCTGCGTCAGGGTGAGTTTCTGCTCAGCGTCGTTGCGTTGCGCCTGAAACCCGCGAATGCCCGCCGCATCTTCGAAGAGCGCGCGCCGCTCGTCGGCGCGCAGGCTCAACGCCTGGTCAATCATGCCCTGACCGACGACGGTATACGAGTCGTGGCCAATGCGCGCCTGCGCCAGCAGCAACAGCACGTCCTTCAGGCGCACGCGCTGGGCGTTGCTCAGATACTCTGTCTCACCGGAGCGAAAACTACGCCGCGCAATGGCGACCTCGGTAAACTCGGATGGAATCCATCCTGAGGAATTGTCGAGCGTAAGGCCCACCTGCGCCATCTGCATCGGCGCCCGCCCATCACCACCGGCGAAGATGACATCGTCGCTCTTTTTGCCGCGAAGCTGGCGCATGCTCTGCTCGCCCAGCACCCAGCGGATCGCGTCCGCCACGTTCGACTTCCCCGACCCATTCGAGCCGACAATCGCGGTCACGCCGGGACTGAACTCCAGCGTCGTACGCGGCGCGAAGCTCTTGAATCCTTGCAGTTCCAGGCGTTTGAGATACACTACTGCTCGCTCCCTCGCGACTGACGGTCAGCCCTGCGTTTATCAGCGTCGGCGCAACTCGCCAGCCTCCAGCAAGCATACCATGCGACGCTGGCAAAGCTAGAACATTTCATCCTAACTGGCCTGCTTGGGCTAGGCCGCTGGGCGGCAGCGACATTACGCGGGGGCTGCCGCCTCTGTGGGTTTAGCGCCATCCGTCATGTCTGGGGGTGGTGGCTCATCACGCCCAGCGGCCCGTCGAATCGCAGGCGCCAACGCATAAGTCACCACAGACTGCAGGATGGCGGCGACTGGTACCGCCAACACGGCGCCCATCAGCCCCAGCAGTTCACTGCCAAGGAGAATCGCGACCAGGATCAGCAGCGGATCGAGATGCACTGAGCGGCTCATCACGAACGGCTGGATGAGGTTCCCCTCCAGTTGCTGCACGACCATGAACAGAATCACGACTTCGAGCGCTTTCAGCGGATCGACCGTCACCAGCGCCACCAGCGCCGCAACCACTCCACTCAGCCACGGGCCGAGGTAAGGGATGCACTCTGTCAGCCCAGCGAGCACACCGAGCAAGAGCGCATAGGGCACGCCAAGCACAGTCAGGCCCAGGCCAGTGAATACCCCGATGAGCAACATGGCGATCAGGACACCACGGATATACCCACCCAGGCTACGCCCAATATCCTCAAAGATGAGGTCAAGCTGTTGTTGCGCCCGCTCAGGGAACAGACTGGACAGGAACTCGCGCAGCTTGGAGGAGCTTGAGAGCCAGAAAACCGCGATGGTCACCGTTACGACAATACTCAGCAGAACACCAAAGGCCCCTGACAGGAGCGTGATCGGCACCTGAATCAATGACGGCGCCAGCCCCTGGAGACTGCTGAAGATCTGCCTGGCCAAGCCATCGATGAATGAGCCAAGTTGCGCGTTTGTATGCAACGTCGCGCTCACTGCGGCGATCCAGTTTTCCAATCGCTTGGTATAGGTTGGCGCGTTTGCGGTGAGGTCGCCGATCTCAGAGACAAGCGGAGTAATCAAGATCCAGAGGAGAATGCCAACGACAATCGCGGCGACTAGCAACACCATCAGCACACCTAATGGACGCGGCACACGGCGTCGCTCCAGTTCCAGCACGATGGGGCGTGTAGCCTCGCCAATCGTAATCGCGATGAAGATGATCAGCAGCGCGGAAAGCGCCCGTGAAAAAAGCGCCCAGGCGATTGCAAGCGCGATGACCATCCCCACCGCGTACCAAATCGTGCGCGGTGAAATAGTGATGGAAAGCCCACGCCCGCTCACCTGACGCTCAGGCGGTGTCTTGTCGTCCGAGTACTGGCGTTGTGTCGGCTCCATTCGCTCATCCTTTTCATCTGTCGCTGCCTACCGCTACCGTCGCGGTGGATGCGGCGTCTAGCGCATAGGGTACCACCGCCTCGCGCAACTCGCCATGCACGCCAAACGCTGGCGCACTCTAACGAAACGCAGCGCTTTCCTCGCGCTACGTTTCACGGCAATTCGATAGGGTTCCTACGCTAGACACATGCCAACAGAGCATATATGCTACGCATACGCATACGCACAGCGACCCAGATGCGGGTGTCAGCCGTCACGACATGCGTCACGACATGCGCCACGACATGCCAAGAGGATTTGTTTGAGAATGCGCGGCGACATTCTGCTCTATCGCAATGGCGGCGGTCCGCGAGATCGCATTGTATGCGCATACACCCGTGGCCCCTTCTGCCACTGCGAGCTTGACCTGGGGGATGGCTCGACCATCGGCGCCCACTCAGAAGATGGCGTCGCCTACCGCACGGAAGTGCCGCATGAGCGCATCGAGCGGATAGCCCTGCACACACGGGCGCCCTCAGAGCGCATCGAAGCTGGGATGGAGTGGGTGCTTCAACAGCTAGGGACGCCATTTAGCTGGGCCTCCATCGCCGATCTGGCGCTGCCCGCGCCCGTCTCCACGGCGATCTTCGGGCGGCCCAGCCTCTATAACTGCGCCAACCTCGTCGCCCGCTATCTGGAGATCACCGGTGGCCTCGACCTCCCGTATGGCAAGCGCCCGCCCATGCTCATCACTCCCAACGACATCGCCCGCGCCGCCGGGCTGCTCTCAGACCGAGGCCTCCGCTGATTCCCCAGCAACAGAGAAATACCAGCGTGCGACTTGAGCGCCTATGATCCAAGAAGTCACGCATACAAAACGGCCTCCAGGCTAAACCTGGAGGCCGTTGGAGCGGGAGACGGGATTCGAACCCGCGACCCATTGCTTGGGAAGCAATTGCGCTACCACTGCGCCACTCCCGCATGGAGTATCTGAAGTATAGGCGCCTCAACCCCGCGCTGTCAAGGCGCGCTTGGCGTTCGCGCTGACTGTCTGGTGGGCGACGCCTGTGCTCGCTTCCACCCGTCCGCGCGCGCAAGCAGCTCACGGGCATTGGCGCGGGAGGCGTTGGTCGAGGAGCCACCGAGCATCTGGCTCAACTCTTCGATGCGCCTCACCCCATCGAGCGCCGTGACATCCGTCGTCGTGCGTCCCTCGCGCTCCCCCTTCGCCACCTGGAAGTGACGGTCACCCAGCGCCGCGATCTGTGGCAGGTGAGTAATGCACAGCACCTGATGCCCACGTCCCAGGCCCCACAACTTCTCGCCTACGACCTGGCCCGAACGCCCACTGATGCCCGCGTCAATCTCATCGAAGATGAGGATTGGCACAGCGTCGGCCTGAGAGAGGATGGTCTTGAGCGCGAGCATCAGGCGCGATGTTTCGCCGCCCGATGCCGTGCGCGCCAGCGCCTTGAATGGCTCACCTGGATTGGGCGCGATCAGAAACTCCACCTGGTCAATGCCGGTCGCGCTGAAAGCGTAGCGTGTCTCAGTCTCACCCTCGGTTAAAGGCGCGCCGTCGGCGTCCTCGCGCTGCGTGAGCCGCGCCTCGAAGCGGGCTTTGCGCATGTTCAACTCGTCGAGTTGCCCCTCCATCGCCCGCGCCAGCTCCCCAGCCGCCAGCCGTCGCCGCTGCGAAAGCCGCCCCGCTGCCACACCGATTCGCTGCCGCAGCCGCAGCTCCTGCTGCTCCAGCTCAGCCGCGCGCTCTTCGCGGTTCATGAGGCCCCCCAGTTCACTGGCAGCCCCCTCGGCAAACGCCAGAATCTCTTCGATGTTCGCCCCATACTTGCGCCGCAAACGGCTGATGAGATCGAGCCGCTCCTCCACTTCCGCCTGTCGGGCTGGGTCAACCGCCACCTGATCCTGATAATCGCGTGTCGCCGCGGAGACATCCTCTAGCGTGAAGATCGCCTGCTCCAGCGCATCATGTTGCCCCGCGAGTGTGTCATCCAGTCGCAATAGCTCGGTCAGCGCGCGTTGTGCTGCCGCCAGCAGATCGAGCGCGCCAGCCCCGCCGTCTTCGTCGCCGTGCAACGCGGTGTGGGTCGTCGCCGTCAGTTCACGCAGGCGCTCGGCGTTCGACAGCATACGCCGCTCACGCTCCAGCTCCTCCAACTCGCCAGGGACGAGTCGCGCCGCCGCAATCTCATCCACCTGATAGTGCAACAACTCGATGCGCCGCTCGATCTCGCGCTCGTCGCTGCGCAGGCGCTCCAGTTCGCGGCGGGTCGCGCGCCACTCAGCATAGAGCGCCGCCACCTCCTTGCGTGCATTCTCCAGCCCAGCGTAGCGGTCGAGATAGAAGATATGCCGCTCTGGACGAAGCAGCGCCAGGTGCGCGCCCTGCCCGTGGATGTCAATCAGGCCGACCGCTAGCCGCTGGAGCGTTGAGATCGGCGCGATCCGCCCATTGACACGCGCCACACTACGCCCCCCCGCCATCACCTCGCGGCTGAGGATGAGTTGCCCATCCTCTGGCTCAGCCCCAAGTTCCGCCAGCAGCGCTAAAAGCGCGCCTGCGCCATCTTCCGTCGCGCCATCTTCCTCGGCGGTAATAGGCGCGCTGCCACGCGCGCGCTCCTGCGCAAACAGCGGCGCGACATCGAAGACGCCCTCTACAATCGCCCGCTCTGTTCCCGCGCGCACGACATCGGCGCCGACACGCTCGCCCACCAGCGCCGAGATAGCGTCGATGATGATGGATTTGCCCGCGCCAGTCTCGCCCGTGAACACGTTGAAGCCAGGGCCAAGGCTCAAGCTCAGCCGCTCGATGATCGCGAAATTGGTGATGGTCAGCTCAGCCAACATTTAGAGATTATCCCGTAGCTTGGCGGAGAGCACACGATAGAAGTGGGTTGGCGCGCGGCGGCGCAGGAAATTGGTGGTGTACTCGCTATTGGTGACGCGCACCTGATCGCCCTCCGCGAGCGCGTGGTTGATCTGGCCATCGGCGGAGAGCAGCGCGCCATCCGAATCGGACTCCAATTCCAGGGAAACGACGGCGTTTGGCTCCAGAATGAGCGAGCGATCGGCGACCAGGTGCGGCGCGATGGCTGTCAGCACGTTGCTGCGCACTTGCGGGTGCAAGATTGGCCCACCAGCGGCCAGGTTATACGCCGTCGAGCCAGTGGCCGTAGAGATGATGATCCCATCGGCGACGGTGGTATTGTACTCGAAGCCATCCACCCAGACTTTGATGCGGATGACATGTGGCACAGCGCCCCGCGCCACAACGATATCATTCAGCGCGGTATAGTTGTGCAGGTTGCCCTGTGAGCCAAGCTCGGCGCGAAGCATCGAGCGCACATCCACCCAGTAATCCCCTTCCAGGTAGAGCGGCAATTTTTCCTCGACCTCGCCAGGCTCTAACTCCGTGAGGAAGCCCACCCGACCGAAGTTTACGCCCAGTATCGGAGCTTTCGCGGGTGCGCAGACGCGCGCGGCGGAGATGATACTGCCATCGCCACCCAGCACGACGACCAGATCCGTATTGCTCAGACGACCATCCATGGTATCGAGCGCGCGGCCAGACAACCGCCACACCTCGCGTCCTGACGCCTTGAGCAGACTCACCAACCGCTCAGACATCTCGACGGCGCCCTCATTGTGTTCTTTGTAGAGGATGCCGACTGTGCGGATGGGCGCATGACGTTTCGCGCTCATGACCTCACCTTTGAGCTAGACCTCCGCCTGCTCGTCACGAATCCGCGCGCAGGCCAGTTCTCCACTGCTCTGTCATGGTATGCGCGGCGCGTCGGCATGTCAAACTACCTCACCGCTCAGCAGCGGAGACGCCAGCGCTCGTATCGAAACGGCTTGCCCGGAAGCGATCTAGTGAAAACTCAGGCTCCTGATCGAGCGCGAGCGCGGCCAGCAATTCGCCGATGAGCGGGCCAAACTTGAAGCCATGCCCCGAAAAGCCCGAACCAAGGATGATGGCGTTCGCGCCAGGCAGGTGGTCGAGGATGAAATCTTCGTCAGGCGTCATATCGTACATGCAGCGATCAACTAGCGCCAGGTCGAGCGCGCCCGCAGCCGGAATCACCCTTCGCAAAAAGTCGCGCACATACGCAATCTCCGTCTCGTCTGGGTCGTAGCCATCGTTCGGATTGACCGCAGCGCCGACGACATGCGAGGCGACCTTGAGCCAGCCCGCGCCCTGTAGCGGGAAGCCGTAGCAGTTCATCTCCGCGAGAAAGACGGGGAAGGCGCCCACGCCAAATGCCGCCGTCATCCGCGCCCGCGAAGTAGCAGACCTGCTGCCGTGTCGCGCGCACGGGCGGCTGCCACAGTCCCGCCAGCGTATCGTGAACCCACGGCCCAGCGGTGACGATGACACGATCAGCCGCGAGCGTCTCGCCATCCTCCAGCCGCACCCGCGCGCCCGCTCCCGCCTGCTCGATCCGCGTCACATGCGCGCCCTCTCGCAGCCGTCCGCCGCGCGCCACCAACGCTCCGCCAGCGCCGCCAGCGCCTCGGAGGCGTAGAGCATGCCCGCCACGCGGATTCCACGTAATCGCGCTATACTCGCCGGCTGGAACTGGCGGAAGCGCGCCGCGCATTCCGCCTGCGTCAGTCGCTCGACTGGCAGCCCTGCGTCGCGCATCACCTCATAGCCCGCGAGCGTCTGGCCGTCCTCCTCCTGGCCGAGGGTCAGCACGCCTGTCTCGGTGTAGAGGCGCCGCCCTGTCTCGCGCGCCAGATCATGCCATAGGCTCAGGCTGCGCGCAACCATCTGGGTATAGAGGGGGATTGGCCCATATTCGTGACGTATGGCGCGCGTCAGCCCATGCGAAGACGCCCACGCATGACCGACACTGTGGCGCTCCAGCACGGTTACATCCACGCCGCGCCCGGCCAGCGCGCAGGCGCTCGCCAACCCCATCACACCGCCGCCAACGACGATCACGCTGGATTCCGCCATACCATCATCCACTTTCTCGCGCTCCATGTCGGAATAAAATAGATTAGAGGCGCAACGCCGCTCGTAGCGCGCTCGCCGCCACCTCGGGTGTCTGAACCATGAAGTGTTCATTGTAGAGATGCTGCAGTGCGCTGGTATCTGTACCCCAGAGGCGCGGCGTCATGTAGACACGCGGAGAGAGTCGGGCGTGCAGCCAGACATCCCGGCGATCCGGAGTCGTCGGGTAAAGCGCTAGATTGAAACTATAAACCCCCTGCGCGGCCAAGGCGCGGAGCGCCTGAACAAGGCCGCCACAAAATTCTTCAAGCGCCGCTTCCGGGAGATCGGTGAGCGTTTGCTGACCTGGAAACAGGATTAACGTGTCGGCCAGAAGACTTTGCGAAACGAACGCAGTGAGCCATGCGGTATGCGCGCCGCGAGCAATGAAACGCTCGCCTAGACGCTCCTCGGTTTCGAGCAGGTCTGCCCAGTACGAGGCGTCCTCCGCCTGTTGATACCGCAAACTGGCGGCAAGTTCTTCTTCGAGCGCGTTACCAGGCGTATCAGTAGCAAAGAGCTGAAAGTGCGGGTGAATCTGCGTTCCCCCTGATGCTGGCAAATAGTTCCAGAACACGAGCGCGTAGGACGTGTTGGGTAGCCGCTGAACGTCATGGAAGAATGAGCGGCAGGCCTCAAACCCATCGTAGAGCAGTGTGGGCGTGAACGCATCCATAGGAACAGAGTGAGCGCGGCTAATGGCGGCGACGGCGCTATGCTCATCGTATGGCGCCAGGTTGGGAAATAACACGGTTTCCCCATGCGTAACACGACCTTGCGGCGTAACACTGGGAGGGAAGCGCGGTGTTACCTCCAGGACGCGCTCTGGGCAAAAGGGGCAGCCTGCGCGCGAAGCTTCGATAAGGGGACCTAAATCCGCGGGCTGCAAGTGGAAGCCAAGCACGTGAGCTACACGACCGCTGCGACCCGTAAGGGGGTCGCGGCGAATTTCGCAGGCGACACTGACCTCGGCGTAATCGTTGCGCGGATCCAGATAGCGCGCGACCTTCTCGCGCCGCTCAAAACGAATTGGCATGTGAGCCTCCTCACGACTATCGCATGACGATAGCTGGTCGCTCGTGATCGCCGTCTTCAGCAATCGCGCCTCTGATGCCACGCTCTTCACATAGAGCGGACATGACCCTGGAAACCACTGTATCTTGCTCGCTTCTAGCATACGCCACCGGGAGGTTACAATCTCGCTCCGCGCCTCGCTCCTCCAGTATCGCGTACGAAAAGACACGGCGAACTTCATGGATAGTCGAAAATAATCGCGCCGGGATTTCTAAAGTCACTCTCCACGACTTGTACGGAAATGGATCTGTTTCCCACGATGTGCTGGCTATCACGCGGCACATGCGTATGACCGCTGATCACAGCGCGTAGTTTTCCTAGCTCACCTATCCGTTGCCCAAGCGTTAGATTCGCGAAGAAGGCGTTGGTATATCCCCAGTTCGGCGCCTCAGGCTTGATTATCAATTGCTCACGGAAGATCGGCATATGCGTCACCAGCAAGATTGCTTCCACCCCAGGATCAGCCTCCAGCGCAGCCACCCGCTCGACCAGCGTGTCCGCGCGCGCCATGGCAAATTCGACATCCGTCCACGGCCAGTTGATATATTTTGCGTCGGGGTTAATGAATCTCCCATTTGGGAGCGTCTTGTGTTTGAGTTCGACCCAAAACGCTTCCGTCTGCGGAGGAATATCCTCCGCCGCGCCGGTATAGTCGTACCAGGCGATAGAGCCAGCCACTGCCAGCCCGCTTGAGCGCCAGGTCTCCTCCTCCAGCCACCGCATGCCCGCATCGCGGACAGCCTCAGGCAGCACGCGCTCCCACATCTCCTGGCTGTCCGGGCCGCCCAGCTTCCATGGCTCGCTCAGCGCCCAGACATCATGGTTGCCACCCAGCGCCGCTACTTCTCCTGGCAACCCCTGAAACAGCGCCAGACACGCGCGAATATTCGCCTCGCCTTCGCCGATGTCACCAGCAATGACCGTTAAATCAGGCTTCGCGGCAGCGATCTCCGCAACCAGCGATTCGATCTGATCCCGCTTCGTGATGCCTAAATGCAGATCGCTCGTGATGACAACCCTGGTCACGCGCCGCTCCTCTCATCATGCGGAAGCCACTATGCATCCGCCGCTCGCTCTGACTATCATTGTAGCAGCCAGAGCAGGGTGAGGAACTGTTGACCCTCCACAGTGGACTGAAGCATACTGAATGCTGGGAGCGCGCTAACCGCACGCGGAGCGCACGGCTCCGCACATCACGTACCTACACTGGCTCTCAGCGCGAGGAGGCGCTGTCGCATGATCAATGATGATGCCCAGCAACCGGATGGTGATATGCCTGACTACCAGCGCCTGTCCATTGAGCGGCGCGACGAAGCGGCCTGGGTCACGCTCAACCGCCCCGACGTGCATAACGCCTTCAACGAGGCGCTGATCGCTGAGTTACACGACGCCTTCACCCGCCTGAGCGCCGCCGACGACATCCGCGCGGTCGTGCTACAGGGAGCGGGCCGCAGTTTCTGCGCTGGGGCCGACCTCAACTGGATGCGCGCCAGTCTCGACTATACCCACGAGCAGAATGTCGCCGATGCGCTGCGGATGGCGGACATGTTTCGCGCCATCGATAATTGCCGCCACCCAGTGATCGGGCGCATCCACGGCGCATCGCTGGGTGGTGGCGCAGGACTGACCGCCGTTTGCGACATCGCCATCGCCAGTGACGATTGCCGCTTCGGGTTCACCGAGGCGCGGCTGGGCATCGCGCCCGCCGTCATCTCCCCCTTCGCGATGCGCAAGATCGGCATCAGCCACGCCCGCGCCCTCTTCACCACCGCCGAGCGCTTCGACGCCGCCCGCGCGCTGGCCATTGGCCTCGTGCATCAGGTCGTCCCCTTTGCTGATCTAGACGACGCGGTGCAAGCGACCCTGCGCAACATTCGCCTGAGCGGCCCCGCCGGAGTCCGCGCCGCCAAGCGCATGGCGATGACGGTGCTAGACCTGCCAGACGCCGAGGCGCGCGACCTGACCGCACAGACCATCGCTGGGCTGCGGGTGAGCGAGGAAGGCCAGGAGGGCATCCGCGCCTTCCTGGAAAAGCGCACTGCCACCTGGGCGCAGACCGATGAGTGAGCGCAAGCGCCAACGCGCGCCATTCAAGCGGGTGCTCGTGGCAAATCGCGGCGAAATCGCGGTGCGGGTGATGGCCGGCTGCCAGCAGCAAGGCGCGCTCGCAATCGCGGTCTATTCCGACGCCGACCGCGACGCAATGCACGTGCGCGCGGCTGACCTTGCCGTCCGCATCGGCCCAGCGCCTGCCCGCGAGAGCTATCTGAACATCCCAGCGATCATCGCCGCCGCCCAGGCGACTGGCGCCGAGGCGATCCACCCTGGCTATGGCTTTCTCTCAGAGAACGCCGAGTTCGCGCAGGCCTGCGCCGATGCGGGCCTGGTCTTCATCGGCCCTCCACCAGACGCCATCCGCCTGATGGGCTCTAAGACCGCCGCGAAGCGCGCCGTCGAGCGCGCGGGTGTGCCAACCGTGCCTGGCTATATGGGCGCCGCGCGCGACACAAAGACACTGGAGCACGAGGCCGCGCGCATCGGCTTTCCCATCATGCTCAAGGCGGCTGCGGGTGGCGGTGGCAAGGGTATGCGCATGGTGCACGCGGCCAATGAGTTCGTCGAGTCGCTGGAAGCGGCGCGACGCGAGGCGCTGGCGGCGTTTGGCGATGATGCGATCTTCATCGAGAAGCTGGTCGTCGCGCCGCGCCATGTGGAGTTCCAGATTCTCGCCGACTCACATGGCCACACCATTCACCTTGGCGAGCGTGAATGCTCCATTCAGCGGCGCCACCAGAAGATCATCGAGGAAAGTCCCTGCCCGGCGCTGACGCCCGCCCTGCGCGCCGAGATGGGCGCCGCCGCCGTCGCCGCCGCGCAGTCCGCTGGCTATGTCAACGCTGGCACCTGCGAGTTTCTGCTCGACCAGGACGGCCACTACTTTTTCCTGGAGATGAATACGCGCCTTCAGGTGGAGCATCCCGTTACCGAGTCGGTGACGGGCTTCGATCTCGTGCGCTGGCAGCTTGCCATCGCCGCGGGCGCGCCGCTCACCATCCGCCAGGAGGAAGTCTCCCCACGCGGACATGCCATCGAGGCGCGACTCTACGCCGAGGACCCCGCCAGCGACTATCTGCCGTCCAGCGGACACGTCGCTGTCTTCGCGCCACCACGCGCGCCCGGCGTGCGCGTGGACGCTGGTATCGAGGCTGGTGATGAGGTCTCGGTCAATTACGACCCGATGCTCGCCAAGCTCATCGCCTACGCCGAAACCCGTCCCGCCGCCATCGAACGGCTGCGCTGGGCGCTCGACCGCTTCCCCATTCTCGGTGTAGCGACGAACAGCGCGCTGCTGCGCGCCATTGTGGATGAGCCAGACTATCAGGCGGGCGCCACCAGCACCGCCTATCTGGAGACGCACGACCTCCAGCCACTCACGGCTGCCAGCGTGCCGTCCGTTGAAGTCCTGGCTGCCGCCGCGCTCTGGGACGCCCAGACGACTGGCCAACTCTCCCGCGCGAGTGGCCAGCCCTTCAACCCCTGGCGCAACGGCGCCGCAGCGGGCGTGGCTGGCGGCGAGCGGCTTCTCCGCTATACGCTCGGCGAGTCGAGCTATGCCGTGCGATTACGCGGACGCGATGGCGCCGGCTATCTGGTCAGCGTCAACGACCAGCCATTCCCAGACGAGGGAACCCTGGTATCCGCGAAACTCAGCGCGGGCGGCGCTCTGACGCTAGCATGGGCCGACCACCGCGAGACGTTAGCGGTCGCGCGACGCGGTTTTGAGACGCTGGTCTGGCGACGCGGGCAGGCATTCGCATTGCTGCGCCCGCGCCCTCTGGATGTGGATGCCACCGCCCACGGAGGCGATCACCGAACTGGCGCGCAGACACTCCTGGCGCCCATGGCGGGCACGATCATCAAAGTCAACGTGCGTGAAGGCGATCTCGTCGAAGCGCGCCAGACGCTCGTCGTATTAGGCGCGATGAAGATGGAGCACGCCATCACCGCGCCACATGCGGGGCGTGTGCGGCGCGTCGCCCACACTGTAGGTGATGTCGTTCGCGGCGGCGCGGCCCTTGTCGAGCTAGCCGAGCCAGAGGAGACTCCCCATGACTGAGACACCAATGCGAGGGATGCCACCGCGCGTGACCGTGGTCGAAGTCGGCCCGCGCGATGGCCTGCAAAATGAGAAGGGCGTCATTGCGACCGCCGACAAGATCACCTTCATCCGCCTGCTCGCCGATGCGGGCTTCTCGGTCATCGAAGCGACCTCGTTTGTCAGCCCCAGAGCCATCCCGCAACTCGCCGACGCCGCCGAGGTCATGGCAGGCGTAGAGCGACGCCCTGGACTGCGCTACGTCGCGCTCACGCCGAACGTAAAGGGCATGGAGCGCGCCATCGCCGCCGGGCTGGCTGAGGTGGCGGTCTTCACCGCCGCGAGCGAGACATTCACCCAGCATAATATCAACACGTCCATCGCGGGCAGCCTCGAAAACTTCAAGCCTGTGATGGCGCTTGCGCGCGAGGCGAATATTCGCGTCCGCGGCTACATCTCCACCGCGTTTGGCTGTCCATACGAGGGCGCGGTAGCGCCTGAGGCGGTGAAGCGCGTGGCCGCCGCGTTGCTGGAGCTAGGCGTTGCGGAGCTTTCCATCGGTGATACCATCGGCGTTGCCACACCCGATCAGGTCGTCGCCGTGACGGAGACGCTGCTTCCGCTTATCGCCATCGAGCGGCTGGGCATGCACTTCCACGATACACGCGGCACAGCGCTAGCGAATGTGCTGACGGCCCTCCAGCTCGGCGTTAGCATCTTCGACAGCGCGGCGGGAGGCCTCGGCGGCTGCCCATACGCCCCTGGCGCCTCAGGCAACCTTGCCACCGAGGATCTGCTCTATATGCTGAATGGCCTTGGCATCGAGACCGGCGTTGACCTGGCAAAGGTCGTGGCGGCGAGCGCGTTTCTGGCGCGCGTGCGTGGCGCGGCGCCCGCCAGCCGCTACTACGCCGCCGCCACAGCGGAACGCTGACCGTTTGCGCCGCTCAGAGGCCACCCAGATCTAGTGAAAGCGCGCTCGCCAGCGGCGCGAGCATGATGCGCAGCGATTCCTCCTGCCGTAGCCATCTGCGCACTTCGAAGAGCCGCATCTCGTAGTGAGCGCCTCGGCGATCTGTGCTCACTCGGCCTTTCTCAATCGCAAAGCACAGATCGCCAAGTGTCACCGCATCCGGCGCCGCATTGTTCGTTGCGGGGTCAGGGGAATAGTCCATTGGTTTCCTCCTCGCCACCGTATTCCGCATCTAGTGTACCGGAACCACGCAACCCCTACAACATGCCAAACATACGTAGAGCAATCCTGGCGCCATGATCGCATGCCTCACGCTTGCTGACCCCTGGCCAATTGATTCTTTTAGTTCATGCGCATGTGTGTTGATCTTATGCGGGCATCGGCGCGTCACACAGATGTACGGGTAGGTGCGGACGCTGCGCGCCTGGGAACCTTGAATAGAAGATGAGAGATGCATCCAATCGAGTACGCTGCCACACTGGAAGAAGCGCTCAATGTCGTCGGCATGTTCGCCTTCGCAATCTCCGGGGCGCTGCTCGCCGTCCGCAAGAACTACGATATCGTCGGAATGTCTGTGCTGGCCGAGATTACCGCTATTGGCGGCGGTGTCTTGCGCGACCTGATGCTGGGCGCAACCCCGCCCGCGGCCATCACTGATCCCTTCTCATTCATCGCGCCAATAGCGGCAACCTTGCTGACCTTCTTTGCCTTCGAGCGTATGAGCCGCATCCAGGCTGCCGTGCTCGTATTCGACGCGGCGGGTCTCGGCGTCTTTTGTGTCGTGGGAACGGTCAAGGCGTTATCCTATGGGATGAATCCACTCTCAGCCATCGCGCTCGGCGCGCTCACTGCCGTCGGTGGCGGCATCATGCGCGATGTCCTTGCACGCGAAGCGCCCGCCGTCATGCGCGCGGACAGCGAGCTATATTTCCTACCAGCGCTGCTCGGCTCCATCATCGTCGCCATCGTGAGCAGCCTGCATCTCTATGGCATCGTGGCGGCGGGACTGGCGGCGCTGCTCGTCTTCCTCCTACGCCTCGCCGCGCTGCGATTCCACTGGGGCGCGCCCACGCCACGTCGCGCTCCCGTGCGCGATGATGCCGGCGTATGACCGAAGGCTACTCCTCATTCTCGTCATTCTCGTCATCATCGTCATCCTCGTCTGCCGTCATAGCGGAAGGCGTCGGCAGTCCATGTTCCTCGGCATAGAGCGCGTCCACCGCTGTGCGCATCTGGCGCAATCCCGCGCCAACGCCATCCACGACAAGTCCTTCGAGCCGCTCGCTGCGCCGCTGAATCGCCGCTTCCAGTTCATCAGGGGACATCTCAAGCTGGGTCGCTAGCTCAGCCAGTGTCTCAGGGGAAGCAGGGGTGAAGCTGTCGCTGTCTGGCTCCCAGGCTGCTAGCCGCAAGAGACTCATGCCGAAAGGAGCGTCATCGCCGCCCGCTGACTGCACGTAGTGAATGGTGAGGAAGCGCCGCTGATACGGCCACCGCTCGCCGATCAGCCCGATATTGACGATGATACCCAGCCGCCGCGCATCCTCGACAGGCAGCCGCAGATCGCGTCGCAACATGCTCAGCACATCCTCGATGGTATCGGCATGGCACGAGGTCGCGATGGCAAATCCCTCGCTGGGCAAATGCAGGAGGGAGCGCGCGACACGCCCCCACATGTAGATGCGCAGATGATCACTGACTTCATTCGCGAGCACGCAGGTCTTCGCGGCCTCAACCTCGCTCACGAACCCGAAGTCCTCGAACATGCCCATCGTATAGACCAGCGTCGAGCCAAGCGGCAGGAATCCCAGCAGCGCATTCAGCGTGGTTGTCTTGCCCACACCTGGCGTCGGGTCTGTCGGCCCAGAGACGATGAGCGAGGAATGCCGCTCAACCAGCAGCCAGAGCAGCGCGGCGGAGCGATGATCCAGGCTGCCAGCGGCGATGAGCTGCGCCACGGAGAGCGGGCGATCTGATTCGTAGTGCCACATACGTCGCTGGTACGGGCTGCGCGGGTCGAACATAGCACTCCTCGCTCTCTCGGTGAGACATAGATTCATCAGCCTATGAAACATCGCAGTGACGGCGTTAGATACAAACGCAGCACAGCGACTGGCGCTCTACATGATGACACCAGATGGCGCGCCTGGGTCTGACTCGCTGGCCGTTGGCTGTTCTTTTCCTTGCGCCGTCGTATCTCCCTCGCTCGTCTTTGGAGTCGGTCGCGGAGAGATGAGCCAGCTTGGCGCAATCGTCCAGTTGACGGCCACCAGCGCCGGCGCATACCCATCCGTGAACGCCAGTGCGCTGATCGAGGCATTGCCGATGACGATGAAGCGGGCGCCATCGAGTGGCGCGCCAGTGTAGTGCGCGATGATGAGCTTGATGACATCGGCGTGCGCGACCACCACCACATCATCGCCCGCGTCCGGATCACTCCGCTGAGCCTCGATGACCTCGACCGCGCGCGCACGCACCTGCTCGAAGCCTTCGATACCATCTGGCGGCGCTGTTGGCTTCTCCAGAAACTTCGCCCAATTGGGATCTTCCTTCGCCACCTCGCCAATCGTTTTGCCCGCCCACGGCCCGATGTCCGTATCCATCAGGCGTGGCTCCTCGCGCACCGGAAGCCCCCAGCCACGCGCGATGATCTCAGCCGTCTCGCGGGCGCGCTCCAGTGGGCTGCTGACCACTGAGCTGAGCCGCAGTCCCGCCAGCGCAATGGCCGCCTGGTGCGCCTGCCGCCGCCCTTCGTCCGTCAGCGGTACATTTGGCAGTTGACCAGGCAACTTGTTCTCGACATTGAAGACCGATTGCCCATGCCGCACCAGCAAGAAACGCTGCGTGCGCGAGGGCTTGCGCTCGGCGCCCTGATCTGGCGTCGCGGATTGCGCGCCATTTGCCTGCGCCCCATTCTGAGATGCCGTGTCCTGTTGTTCCATGAGCCTCTGCGCTAACGAATGGCCCCGCAAGCGCCACAAGTCCATCGGCAGCAGCCGCGCGCGTAGCGCGAGCCACGGCCACGCCACTCGCAGCGTCCGGGGCGAGATGAACACATATCTGACACGCCAGACCAACGACGCGATGCCTCGCCAGTTCTGTTGGCGTGGCGCTGGTGGAGTTGGCTGAAGCATTTCCGGCCACCGCCTCTCGCACGCCTCACTCGGTCTATTGTATCAGCTTCGGCGCGCCCACCTGCCAGGCGCCACGGCAAGGGCGTCACCGCGCAGCACGCGCCGCCGCATCCACCGCCGCCTTACCCGCATTCTGCAAGACGACATCGTCAATTGGCGCATTGATGAGGCCAGCGCGCACATCGCGAAAGAGTCGTTCCAGGCGACGCCCGCGCTGCAAGCCCTGCCCACCCGCGATCCGCAGCGCCAGATCAGTCACACGCACGGCGTTATTGGTCGCGACGACCTTCACCAGCGCCGACTCCTGGCGCAGCGAGGTGTGCGCCTCAGGGGACGTCACCCAGTCCTCCGCCAGACCAAACATCATCCGCCGCGACGCCAGCAGCAGCGATTCGATCTCGCCCAGGCGCATGCGCACATTTGGCAGCTCACCCAGCGGCTTGCCCAGTGCGCTGGGGATGCGTGTCGCCGCGAAATGCGCCACCTCGTCGCGTGCGGCCAGCGCGGCGCCGCAGTAGACCGCCGCCAGTGTCAGCGTGCCCCACGGCAAGCCCAGCGCGCCGCGTGGATCAGGCTGCCCAGCCGCGCGAATATTCAATACGGCGTCGTCGGACACCCACACATTGTCGAGAATGAGATCATCACTGCCACTCGCTCGCAACGCCAGCGCGTTCCACGTCTGCTCGACGCGCAATCCTGGCGCGTCGTTCGGCGCCAGGAAGTCGCCGATGCGCGGAGGCTGGCCTTCTTCCTCGACCGCCGCCATAACGATGAAATAGCGCAGCCCTGGCGCGCCAGTCGTGTAGATCTTGCGACCGCTCAGCCGCCAGCCACCCGCCGGATCGCGTCGCGCCGTGGTCGCGGGGAGACCGCCATAGCTGGGGCTACCCATCTCCGGCTCGGCCTGCGCGGTATTGATCATGGCGCCTTCCGCCACCTCGCGAAAGAGCGCGGGGGCCTGGTCAGGCCAGAGCTTGCCCTCAGCGATTTGCCCGATGTTGCTCAGGCTCATCCCCAGCGCCAGCGCCGTCGAGGCGTCACCCCACGCCAGCCGCTCCAGCGTCAGCGCATACTCCAGTTCATCGGCGCCCAGGCCGCCATACTCCTCGGGCGTGGTCAGGCCCATCAGCCCAGACGCGCGCAGTTCGGCAAAGTTTTCGTGTGGAAAGGAGCCATCCGCATCATGCTGCGCGGCGCGTTCCGCGAATCGCTGCGCCAAAGGCTCCGCAAGCTCCAGGAAACGTCGTTGCCGTTCGGTCGAGGGATATTTCACGCGGCCATCTCTCCGTATCTCTCTTTGTTCACTCACTCGCCAGCTAGAGCTTGCGGATACCACCGTGGCCTGGCTCGCGACGAGCGGCTGAAGCGATGTTCGCGCGATATGCTTTCGCGTAGGTCAGGTAATGTCCTACGCCTTCGCGTATGCGCGCACGCTCAGTCTCATTCACCGCGCGGCTGGGCCTGGCTGGCGATCCCATCGCTAACTGACCTGCCGGAATCCGCTTGCCTTCAGGCAGCAGCGCGCCTGCCGCGAGAATCGCGCCCGCGCCTACCTCCGCACGGTTGAGCAGCGTCGCGCCCATGCCAATGAGCGCGCCATCACCCACCGTCGCGCCGTGGACAATCGCCGCATGCCCCACCGAGCAGTCCGCGCCGATGATGGTAGGCGCGCCTTCATCGGTATGGATGACAGTATTGTCCTGCACGTTCGAGCGCGGGCCTATCCGCACTGGCGCCATATCACCGCGAATGACCACCCCAAACCAGACGCTCGCCTCGTCAGCGATTTCGACATCCCCCACGATCACAGCCGTCGGCGCCACAAACGCCAATGGCGAAATGCGTGGCCAAACACCATTGTAGGGAAGCGTCAACATACGTCCCGTTCTCCCTTCCAGCGACCTCAGCCAAGTCGCCACTCATCCCAGAGCAGCCGCAGCGTCGCGCCCACCGCCGCGCGCGCCGCCAGCGTATCGCGCTGCTCCGCCGTCAGCACACAGTACATCGCCACGCCGCCTGGCCCGCTGAGAATGCCCGCATCGTGCACGACACCTTCGAGCGTCCCATCTTTATGCGCAAGTTGCGCCGTCGCGGGCAGCCAGCCTTCCACCAGTTCGCTGAAAGACTGCTGGGCCAGCAGCATCTCACGCAGGCGGCGGCCACCTGGCAGCGCATTCCCACGAATCAGGCCCATGAGGGTGAGCATGTCGCTTGCCGAGGTCAGATTCTCGCGTCCGGTAGCTCGCGCCTCGGCATCCATGAAGCGGCGGGCGAGCTTGGTATGCGCCAGCTTAATGCGATTGCTCGTCTCATTCACTTCGCCCATGCCAACCAGATCGAGGATGAAATTCGAGGCGGTGTTGTCGCTGACGGTCAGCATCAGCGCGCAGAGATCACCCAGGGTCATGCGTGTCGTGGGATCGAAGGCGTCTAGTACCCCCGCGCCGCCCACCCGCGGCTCGTCGGCGGTATCGAAGCGCTCACGAAGGTTGAACTGCCCCATATCCACGCGCCGCATCAACTCAATGGCGATGGGGATCTTCGCAAGGCTCGCGGCGGGAAACACCTCATCCGCGCGAATGCTGAGAGCGATCGGAGCGCCCCCTCCCGCGAGGCCCTGCCCTGGAAGTGGCCCGAAGCGTTGCGCCGCCACCGCCGACCGCCCGCCTATTGGCTCCAGCAGCGCCAATGCGCGCCCGGTCAGATCGCTTGTGGGTGTCGGCTCGTCGCTCATGAATGCTTGCCCTGTACGCCAAATGGACGGCGCGCGCCCGCGTACATCCCTGCCAGCCGCGCGCTATAGCCCCCCTCGGCGGGATCGAGCGAGGTGATGATAACGCTTTCGCCTGACCCACTGGCATGCAGCAGTGTCATGTTAGCCAGCGCGATGCCCACATGCGTGATCGCGCCACCACTCGCGAAAAAGACCAAATCGCCGAACTGGACATCCGCCCGTTCGACAACGTAGGTCATTGCCGCATATTGCTGGTCGGCGTCGCGCGGGATAATATCCCCGCCTTCGCGGCAGGCAAGCTGCGCCAGTCCGCTGCAATCCACACCTTTCGCCGTGATGCCACCCCAGAGGTAGGGCGTGCCGAGCAGACGCCGCGCAAGCGCCACCGCAGACTCCGCGCCCCGCAGCGGGAATGGCTCATCGCTGGGTCGCTCGTCTACCGAATCCGCCTCGATCCACGCCACGCGCTTGCCGGGCAGCGCCACCCGCACCCGCCCCGATGTCGCTCGCTGGCCAGCGCTGGTGATGGGCAGCACGCTCGTGGCGAAGACTTCCCCTACTATCGCCATGCCACGAGCTGTGGCGTAAAGCGGCGCCTGGGTCGCGGTGACGACAGCCATTCGCGCGGTCGAGCGAGCCGGAGCAGCGAGCGATTCTGTCCGCGTCCAGCCCGTGTAGTCCACCAGGCGAATCCGCGTCCAGCCACCAGGAGCCTCTTCCAGTGGAATGGCCTGCGCGCCGATCAGCGCCTGCGTCACCAGCTCTGCGGCGGCACCAGGCTCCCGCCGCACATCGGCCACACTAACGGCGATGGCTAACGAGCGGTGGCCGCGACGGGTGGACATGCTCGACGCCCGAACAGAAGAAGTAACGATGGTCAAGGCTTTGTCTCCCACGAAGCGCCCGGCAGGCTACTCGCGCGTGCCGACAGGCGAGGCCGCCACTCCAGCGTATCACACATGCCGCCAGCGTGGCGCAGCAGACGCTCAGGAGGTGCGTAACCTGCCGAGCGCTTGCTCGATCCGTTGACGGTAGAGCCGCTCGCCTAGACGACGGCAGAGTTTCAGCGCCTGCTCGTACTGTTCACGCGCCTGAACTGGCAGATGGCGGGCGGCGTAGAGGTTGCCATAGACGTACCTTGCCTTTATATCCGCATAGGGGTACGCCATATTTTTTGAGATAGCAAGGGCATCGTCTAGTGATTCTCGTGCGTCCATCCATTCCGCCTGACGGATGCGCAGACGCGCTTGTGCGATCAATGCGTCTACGATCACCAGTCGATTGCCTGTCGCTCTTGCTTGCCGTAGACACCGGTTGAGCATCGCATTGGCGTTGGTGAGGACGCCCAATTCAAGTTCCGCCCAACTCACAAAAGGTAATAGCGCGATGGAATCCTTCTCATCCGCTGTGGTGGGGTCGAGTAGTGGCTGAACTCGCTTCAAGGCGTCAGCCGGCGCCCCGCAAAGCAACTCTCGCTCTGCGAGCGCGGCGTGCGCGATACGCAGCGCCTGTAGGTCGTGGCTGCGTGTGGCGAGCGCCACCGCCTCGTCTAGCATTCTAAGGGCCGCTTCATCCTGTCCCTCGGCCAGATGTAGCACGCCCAGGGAAATGAGTGGATAGGCGGCCACCCACGATGATTCCATGTCACGCACGATTGCGACGGAACGCTCTAAGCTATGGCGCGCAACGCCCCAATCGCCCAGCAAGAACGCATTGTCGCCGTGGCTCGACATAAAGAAGGCCACTGCCGTCGGATCACCCAAGTATTCAGCGACCTCGACCGCACGTGCGCTATGACGCCAGCTTGATGTAAGTTCGCCACGAGCGCGATACACAGCGGCGGTATCGTTGAGCGCAGCGGAGTAACTATCCAGATCGCCTACAATCTCAGCAGTGCGAATGGTTTCCTGTAAAATGGGCAGCGCTTCGTCAATTCGTCCAAGCTGCACCAGCGCAAGACCTTCCAGACGCAAGCTCTGCGCCAGCGCGGCTATGTCGTTGGCCTCGCGCGCGAGCATAGCCGCGCGCCGCGCGCTGGCGAATTGTTCCAGATAGCAGTTCTGACCAAAGAGCAACACAGAGTACGCGCACCACAACGCCACCTGGGTTGATGGCCTGTAGTCTTTCAGCGCCTCAGGCGCAAGCAGCGGTTCCACACGCGCCAGACCCTGGTCGCCAGTTCCGCCACGTACATGCGCCCAGCCAACCTGCGCAATCGCTCGTCCCGCGCCGTCTCGGTCGCCCACCTTGCTGAAACAAGATTCCGCCTCTTCGAACGCCCCTATCGCATCCGCATACCGTCCACATGTCATCAGTAGATTGCCCAGCTTTTCCAGCACACGTCCACGCGCATTATTCGCGTTGTGCTCCGCGAGCCGCGCCAGCGCATCACGATAGCATCCTTCAGCGGCTGCATGCGCTCGCAGCGCGCAGGCCTGATCTCCAGCCTGCTCGAAGATACATGAGGGATCGCTCTACCTCAGCGCTGCGCCCATAATGAAAGGCGAGCGGTTCTGATTGCGCGCGCTGTGGATCCGCTTCCAGCGCCTCAGCCACTCGCCGATGCAACATCTTCGCGCGCACGTCGCTCAGATCGGCCAGAATGGCCTCACGAATGAGGTCATGCGCAAATTCACAGGCGCCACCGCTCGTTTCAGTAAGTAAGCGGGACGCACATATAGTTTCAAGGGCTTCGATGAACTGCTTTTCAGTGAGGTCGCATGCGCTCGCGAGTACGGTCAGTGGGGTTTCACGCCCATGCACGGCAGCAAGTGCGAGCAAGTCTTTTGAGGCCTGCGGCAACTCATTGACTCGCTGCTGAATCATCTCAGTGGCATCCCAGGGGATACCCGTACCCGCGAGTATCTGGTTAGTATCTCCATGTCGATCGCTCAGCGCGCGAGCAAAACTCATGAGAAAAAACGGCACACCACCTGCGCGCGCTAGCGCAAGCCGTATAGCTACTTCACGCTCTGCGTACGAAATGTCGTGGACATCTGCCAGGGCTGCGTGTAACAGCTTGCTGGCATGCTCCATCTTCAATGATCCAAGATGCGTGCGCGCTACTAATCCGTCGCGCGCGAGGTTCGTGACGAATTGTGAGAACGGATGATGGACATCTAACCGCGTATCACGGGCAGCGGCGACCACACGTAGCTGAACGGGGCGCTCAGGGGCTGCGGCGGAGCGAATAAGCGTCAAGAGGAGATTTAGGCTGTCCGGCGCCCCCCACTGCAGGTCGTCAAGTACCAGCAGCGCCCCTCCAGAATCAGCCAGACGCGCGAGGTAACGCGCCACAGCGTTGAAGATGAGATGGCGCTCCTGTTCGGGAGAGAGCTGCCAGGTAAACGCTGACGCATCGACGACACCCATCAATTCAGGCAGGAGCCGCGCCATCCATTCGCAGTCCTTCAGCGATTGGCGGCGTTGGTCGAGCGTCTGATCGGCAAAAGAGCTTTCTAATGCCTGGATCAGAGGAGCATAGGGATGTTGGCCTTCCGCTTGTTGACTGCCCCCACGCAAAACGGTCCAGCCTAATTGCGTTCCGCGCAGTCGTCCACCTCCTGCAAAAGGCGTGACTTTCCTATGCCAGGCTCCCCACAGAACAGCAGCATCGGTAGACCATCGTGCGAGAGTAACCGATCAACCTGTTCGCGCTCCCGCTCTCTGCCGATGAGCGCCAGCGTCCGTGGTCGGGAGGGACGTGAACTTACCGCTTCCTTGGGTGTTCGTTTCGCGAGTGGTGTAATGCGCTGTTTCGCCGCAAGCAAGCTACTCGCGTTGTGTCGGAGAGAGTCTAAGCGCGTCGGCGAGCGCCAGCACAGTCTTTCGCCAGGGTGACTTATTTTTGCCCCGTTCGAGGTCACTTATTCCTCGTACGCTCAGCTCAGATAACTCCGCCAACTCTTCTTGAGTCAGCCCAGATAACTCCGCCAACTCTTCTTGAGTCAGCCCAGCCTTCACCCTATAGGCGCGGAGCAGATCGCCAAATTGCGAGTATGACATGGAAGCCATAGCCTGAACTTTTTGTACGAGTATTCGAACTGCGATAGCATCCGCGAGATATTCTAGCACATGCTACACAATCTAAAAGCTGAGGCGATCACCCATTTACGTAGGTAGTTATGTGAGTTACACATAGACATCTAATGGCGCTCAAAGGATACTGAGGAAGATGGTGATAATGAGCGACTCTTCGCCGACGCATGCTCCTTATTTTCCTCAGGGGGCTATGCGAAGTCACTAGCAGCGCAGTGGTTTGGGGTTTACGTGATGGTGAATGGTGTATACGGTTCGTGACCCGAACAGTCAGGCGTCGTCTTGTTGCTCACAGGTGGATATGGGCTGAATGGGAATGGTAGTGAGCAACGCGGCGTCTTTCTGTTCTCTCTGAGACTCTGCGAGTTGGCATTGCATCCTGCCTGCTGCGTGTTTGCTCGCGGGTTTGAGAATCCCGTCCTTTGCAAAAAGGGCGGGATTCTTTTTGATATGATCAAATTGGAGGCGGCGACCGGATTCGAACCGGTGATCAGGGTTTTGCAGACCCTTGCCTTGCCACTTGGCCACGCCGCCGAACTGGGCTACGCGCAATGAAGCGTCTCGCCATACGGCTTGAATGCGCCAACCACACGTACCTTGCGGAGTATACCCCTCACGCCAAGTCTCCGTCAAGCGAGCGAGGGGACGGCGTTTGGGACACTATACGAATGGGTCTTGTTTGACACTGCGCCACAGCGAACCATAGGATACGATTGATCTGAGCGAGCGGCGCTGATGGCGTTTCGGCGCGCTCCAGACCATCGCGACAAGGCAGGAGGGCCGTTCCCATGCAAGCGCAAAACCTCTTCGACCTCACCGGCAAGGTCGCGCTCATCACCGGAGGCGGGCGCGGCATCGGCAAGACCGCCGCCGAAGCGCTGGGGAGCGCAGGGGCCAGGATCGTCATCACTGGTCGGCGGGCAGAGTATCTCGCCAGCGCCGCCGAAGAGCTGCGTGGCAAGGGCATCACCTGCGAGCAGATCGTCGCTGATGTGACCCAGCCAGACGACATCGCTCGCACTCTCGACACGGCGCTAGCGACCTTTGGCGCCGTAGACATCCTCATCAACAACGCGGGCCAGACGTGGGGGCAGGCCACCGAGGAGATGCCTTTCGAGCGCTGGCGCCAGGTCATCCAGGTCAATCTCGACGGCATGTTCCTGATGTCGCAGGCGGTCGGGCACCACATGCTGGAACGCGGCTCTGGGCGCATCATCAATGTCGCATCCGTCGCGGGATTGGTCGCCGGCGACCATCAGGGCGTCAAGACCATCGCCTACAACACCAGCAAAGCGGGTGTCATCGCGTTCACGCGCACCCTGGCGATGGAGTGGGGGCGGCGCGGCGTCAATGTCAACGCGATTGCTCCTGGCTGGTTCCCTACGCGCATGACCTCCGCCAGCATCAACACCTACCGTGAGCGCTTCGAGGAACGCACCGCCCTGGGACGACTCGGCGAACTGGATGAGTTATGCGGAACGTTCATCTTTCTCAGCTCCCCCGCATCGAGCTACATTACCGGACAGACGCTCGTCGTAGACGGCGGCATCTCCCTCTAATTACCTGGCCAACCATGCTTCCTCTGGCGCCTGTCTTGCGATTCTTTCAGTGGCGACTCGACGTTTTCTTCCTATGCGTCCTGGCCCAGAGATACGGCTGAAATGAGGCGACTGGCAACCAAACGCGCTACAATACGTACTAATCAATAGGACTCATACGCCTGCGCCACCACCTCCAGGCGCAGGCGAGGGCAAAAAACGCTAACCCGCGATGGGAGGGTAGCTTTGATGGAACCGGAAGCCTCACACACTCTTGACGTCATGATGACAACCACCGCGCCATCCTCCACGCGCCCACAGCGCAAGCCACGATGGCGCGACTACACCGCCTTCGTCTTTTCCAGCGGCGGCGCTCGTGGCGCGCTCCAGGTTGGCGGCGCGCGCGCGCTGATGGAGCATGGCATTACGCCAGACGTAATTGTTGGCACCTCCATCGGCTCCTGGAATGGTGCCGTGCTTGCCCGCACACCGACCCTGGAAGGCGTCGAGGCGCTGGCGAAAGTCTGGAGTAACCTCAGCACCAGCCGAGTGTTGCTCGGCTGGGAGCCGCATCTCCCCACCGCCGTCCCTGCCTATACAGGAGCATTGTTCGTGACCGCCATCCGCCGTGTCACGCAGGGCTATCCATCCCTCTATAGTGACTCAGGTCTGCGACAGGTCTTCAGCGATCACCTGGCGGGCATTCGCTTTGAGGAAATGGCGATTCCCTTCCGCGCAATCGCCGCGAATCTCTCGACAGGTGGGCTGACCATCTTTGGTCGCGGGCCTATCGAGCTGGCGCTGCTCGCTTCAGCGGCTATCCCTGGCATTTTCCCGCCAGTCAGCATCGCTGGAGAAATCCTCGTGGATGGCGGCGCGCTCGAAAGCGCAAGCATTGACACCGCCATTCAGCTTGGCGCCCGGCGCATCTTCGTACTCGACGCAGGTTACGACGTCACCACCGAACTCGAAACGCAACTGCGTACGCTGCTGGATCGCACCTCGCGCAATGGTCGCCAGCCCAACGCCCATGCGCTCGCGGTCATCATGGAGCGCACGCTGGCGATGATGGGACGCTATCAACTCGAGCAAGCCATACAACGCATCCCGCCGGGGATCGAACTGCATGTGTTGCGCCCCGCCGCCACGATGGATGAGACCACGCTCGACTTCGATCACACCGCCAAGTGGGTTGACCTCGCATACCATCAGGCAAATCGCTATCTGGAGGAGCATCTACCCCAGCGGCAATCCTTCTCGCCTACGGAAGCGGCGGATCGCAGCGAGGCCACGACCTCTCGCGCGGGGTAATACCTGTGTCGCGCGCGTCAATACGCCATCCCCCCGCAGTATTTGACATGGCGCGTATAGTGCGAATGGCGGGGTGCGCGCCTGTGCCATGCGACTTGTACAGAACGGCGCTATCACCAAGGGATATCCGCATGCAAAATGACCATAGCCTGAATCCAAACCTTGACGAACCGCTACCCTATGAGCGAATCGAACCCGGACGCATCCTTGTCGTTGACGACAATGACGAGGACCGCCGCAAATGTATAGATGCTCTAAAGAATACTGGTGGTCATATCGTTCGCGATACGGCGCTCCCCAAAGATGCGGTCAAAATCGCCCTTGACTGGTCGCCAGAGATCATACTCATCGACATCCTGATGCCGGAAATAAACGGACTGGAACTGGCAAAAATGCTCAGGAAAGCTGAGTGTGACGCCCAATTAATGTTCGTTTCCACCCTGGATTCGATGAATAACAGAATTCGTGGCCTGCGCCTGGGTGAACAGTATCTCACCAAGCCATTCAATCCCGATTTATTGTGCGAATTGGTCGATTCCCTGCTGCGTAATCGACGGCGCCTGCACGCAGATCCATCTGCGCGCGCAGCGAATGATTTGCGCCCGATTTTCGGGCCAAGCGCGCGCACGGTCACGATTCCCCCCAACCGCAAGGTGAAACTCACGCCGCGGTTATCGGAGTTGCTGCAAGCGCTGGTAGCGGCAAATGGGGCGTATGTCTCCAAAGAGCAACTGCTGCACGACCTGTGGAAGAGATGCTGACGATTCCAGCCTCGTCGAGATGTCACCATCAGCCGCTTGCGCAAGAAGGTAGAGCTTGATCCGTCACTTCCTGAACTCATTATCACAGTGTCAGGTGGCTATTACTACAATTTGAAACATTCACCCCGCTAGTGGGATGCGGAGAAATCCTCGCCACTGAACTGGAGACGTCATGCGCGATGCTACGTCCATCGATGACACCAACCACGACGACGAAGTTCGCATCGCGTTTTCGTGGCTGGTGTCGCATGCGCTGAACGGACTCGCTCACAACCTCTCAGGTACGCTCGCCAGCTTGCGCTCTACCACGATAGATTTCCCCGTCAACGACGAACAGCGTGAATACATCGAACAGGCCAGTGCTTCAGCGACGCAACTACTACGGCTGGTCGAAGATATCGGCCTCTTGACCTATGCCGCCGAAGGTGAACTGGACATTCAGCCGGAACAGACACTGCTCACTACGTTACTGCGTGAATCATTCGCTCAGGCCCAGACGCCGGAACAATCGCAGCCCGCAAGGGTGATCGAAAAACACCTCTCCAGGAAGTTCGCGACCATCTGGTGCGACGAGCCGCTGACCAGGCGCGCATTGGCGGCGATCATCGAGAATGCCCTGCGCTTCTCACCCGCCAATTCCCCTGTGCATGTCAGCGCGAACAAACAGGGCGACTGGGCGGTGATCCGCATCCAGGATCAGGGAGCAGGCGTCGATCCTGCCCTCGCGGAACGCATCTTCGCGCCGCTCTGGTCAGGCGGGCGCCGCCAGAACAACGCAGGCGTCGGGCTGGGACTGGGGTTGGGGCTAGCGGTCGCGCACGCCTGCATTACCGCGCAAGGTGGTCACCTCACACTGGAGCCAGCCAGCGGTCAGGGGACGACCTTCACCATCGAGTTGCCGCTTGTGCCGCCGAACCTAAACGCAACTTCACGCTAAACGGCTCGCCGCGCTACGACGATCACCCGACTGGAAGCGTCGTCCGCTGGAGCCATATCATAGCCACCATAGAGCGCCTCGATGCGAAACCCCTCCTGCCGCACAGCCAGCGCCACCTCGCCGCGCGAGAGCAGCGCGAGGGGTGTGCGCGTGAGTGTCCGCCGCACTGGCCCTCCCTGCTCGTGCGTGTCATAGAAATGCGTCACTTCGACGATACCCGGCTCAGCCCCCACCGCGCCGACAACGCTATGTTCTACAAGCGTCACACTGTCGCGCGCTTGCCAGGCCCCCTGCCACCAGACCTGCCCAGCCGTCTCTAGCAGACGGCGTGGCCCCGCCAGATCAACATCTACAATGAGCCGCCCATCATCCTTGAGATGCGCATGAATTGCCCGCAACGCCGCCGCGCGCTCGTCCGCCGTTGTCAGGTGCCCGAACGTTCCCAGCCCCAGGAGCGCCACATCGAAGCGCTCGCTTGCGGCCAGGCGCAGCGCGGTCGCCGTCCCCTCCACCACGCGCACACGCCGGGCCACCCGCTCTGGCAACGTCGCCACGCGTCCAGCACACCGTTCACGCATCGCCGCCGATGGCTCGATACCTGTGATCACGTAGCCTGCCCCCGCCAGCGCCGCCACCAGCCGCCCCGTGCCGGAGCCAACTTCGAGGATCGTCAACCGCTGCGTCTCGCCGCCCGCCAACTCCAGATACAGCTCGATGTCATCGGCGAAGCTGTCGTGTTCCAGGTCATACCACTCCGCGATCCGCGCATAAGGATCCTGCTCATCCCGTGGGTCTGCCGTGTGCGGCGACATGCATACCTCCTGCGACGACACGCGCACACCAGCCACGAGCGCCGAGCGCGTAGAACGTCATCCTCTGCTAGAATAGTGGCATGATGTCCCCTTCCGCGTCTATGATAGCCGATGAGTGGAGACACGCATACCGCTGGACGCACGCTGATGTAGGCGCCTGGAGTGCAACCAAGGCCCACGATAGCCGTACACCCTCCGTAACGCCCAGCGCTCAACGCAGCAGTACACGCACTGATGGCGCGCTCCGAACCTCTATGCGGTCATCTGAAGAAAGGCTCTCATCTCGTGGACGCAACTGAAAGCACGGCGCAACCGAACGCCACTGCGACGGCCACCGCCGCGCTCGAAGCTATCGACATCCGCAAATCCCTGCCGCTCGATCGGCAACGTATTGATATCCTCAATGGGATTAGCCTGCGCATCAATCACGGTGAATTCGTCGCCGTCATGGGTCCATCTGGCTCCGGCAAATCAACCTTGCTGGGCATCATCGCCGGGCTGGATAATCCGACGAGCGGCAGAGTGCTGATCGATGGCATCGACATCACGAAGATGAGCGAGAGCCAGCTAGCGAAGGTGCGCAACGCGAAGATCGGCATGGTCTATCAGGCCTTCAACCTCATCCCGACATTGACCGCACAGGAAAATGTCGAAGCGCCGCTCTACGTCGGCAAGCACCCCGGCCGTCCCGCTGACCGCGCCAAGGAGATTCTGGAGCTGGTTGGCCTGGGTCACCGCCTGCGCAACCGCCCGAATCAGCTCTCCGGCGGCGAGCAGCAGCGTGTCGCCGTGGCCCGTGCGCTGGCTACCAACCCCGCCATCGTCATCATGGACGAGCCGACGGGCAACCTCGACCAGAAAAACAGCGAGAACGTGCTCGCGATGATCCGCGACCTGCGAGATCGCACGGGCAAAACCTTCATCATCGCGACGCACGACCCCAACGTCGCCGCCGCGGCGGATCGCACCATCCGCATCGTGGATGGCCTCATCGCGTCCGCTTAAGCGCGCAAGGGAGATAGCATGAGACTCGGACTCTACTGGTCGTATGCGACGCGCTCACTGGCGCGCGGCGGCCAGCGCACGCTCCTCGCGATCTTCTGCGTCGCGGTCGGCGTCATGGCGATTGTTTCGCTCCAACTTGTCGGCGAATCCGTCAACCAGGGGCTGACAGGGAATATTCGTGACAGTAATGGCGGCGACATCTCAATCACATCCCCGCTCGTGGACCTGCGCGCTGACCAGATATCCTTCCTCGACCAACTACAAACAGATGGAGTCATTACCACCTATACCGCTGTCTCGGCTCATCGCGCTCAAGCCCTCGACCAGAAGGGGCATCAGACGGAGTTCGAACTGCGCGGGGTTGACCCCACAAAGTTCCCGCTAGCGGGCACACCAACGTTTCTTAACCCAAGCGGCGCAACACTCCAATCCACTCTCACTGGCATGAACATCGTCCTCTCGAAGAACCTGGCGACAACGCTCGGTGTCTCGATCGGCGATTCTGTGAACATCACTTCGGATGATGGCCGCGCATTCAACGGAACTGTGGCGGGTATCGTTGCGAGCGCTGGCTTTTTCCAGCGACCGCAGGCGCTCATCTCCCTCGACGGCTACGCCAGCGTCACAAGCTCGTCTGGCCTGCCCGTCAGCTATGGCGCTGTGTATGCCAACGTGCCAGGACACACAGACGCCAACGCGGAGAAGGCGAAGAAGGCCATCTCCCAGCAGTTGCAGGCGTCCGGTACAGGAGCCCAGGTAACAACGACCAAAGACGCCCTCCAGCAGAACCAGAGTAACGTCCAGAATATCCGCTACTTCCTGCAGGTCGTCGGTCTGCTCTCGCTGCTGATCGGCGGTGTAGGCATCGTCAACACGATGCAAGTCTTGTTGCGGCGCCGCCAGATCGAGATCGCTGTGCTGAAGACGGCTGGCTACCAGCGTGGTGACCTCTATGCGCTCTTCGGCCTGGAGGCTGGGCTGCTCGGCTTTGTCGGCGGCGTGGTTGGCTCAGCCGCTGGCGTAGGCGTCTCGATGCTAGTCAATCAGCTCGTGACGCAGCGCTTCTTCATTGATCTGCCGCAGGTGCTCGACCCCGGCATCATCGCCTCCGGCGTCATCATCGGCGTGGCCACCGCGCTGATCTTCGGCTTGATGCCCATCGTGCAAGCGGCGCAGATTCGCCCGCTCGCCGTCATCCGTGGCGTCAGTGAAGGGTTGGAAGGCGTTGGCATCCTGCTGAGAATTGGCCTGCTGACGCTGCTAGCAGTGCTGTTCTTCGTACTTTCCTACGTGATCCTGGGCAGCCTTGTGGTCGCGTTGGGCGCAATCATCGGGACAGGGATCTTGCTGGCAATTCTGGCGGGCATCTTCTTCCTGATCGTGCTCATCATCAGCAAGTTCCCCGCCCCTGAGCATGAGACATGGTGGTATGCGCTGATCTCACTTGTATGCGCTCGCCCTCGGCGTCTTCCTTGTCATCAAGGCGCCCGCGTTCGGCGCGCTCGTGCTGGCGCTGGCTGTGCTGATGAGCATCTTGCCGTTCCTGCCACGCACAGGCAAAGCGAACACGCGCATGGCCATGCGCAACCTGGGACGCGAGAGTACGCGCAGCGTCACGACGATGGTAGCGCTCTTCGTCGGCGTTTTCGGCATCGGCCTGATCCTGGCCCTCGGTCAGAACATCAAGTACGAGATCAACGCTGTCTTCTCGACGCAGAGCAAGTACAACTCCTTCATCATCGCTGGCGTCAAAGACAAAGCAGCCGTTGACACGCAGCTTGTGAATGAAAAGAACATTCAAGGCAAGCCACTCGTCACGACCTTCACGCAATCCGTTCCTGTCACGATCAATGGAGTACCTTTCGCGGAAGTGGTGAAAAATGCGCCAAACCGTCCCTCCACGAGCAACCTTGGCCAAAGAGGCGCACAGGCTATGTTCTCCCGCGTTCAGGGGTATGATCTGACAAACGGCGCATTGCCAGAGGCCACCATCGCAAGCGGTGGCATTGTCTCGAACGCTGGGCGGCTGCTCAGCAAGGCCGACGCGAACACCTACAACATCATCATGCCCGAAGCCGCCGCGTCTGGCGCCGCTCAATCTGAAAGTGGGCGACCAGATTGTGCTGGCCAGCACACTCGCCGGGCCAGGAGCCGGAACAGGTACTGGTACGCCCGGCGCGACCGGAACGCCCGGCGCGACGGTACGCCCGGCGCGGCAGGGCAGCCTGTGACGGTGACGCTCAATGTCGTGGGCTTCTACACTGGTAGCCTGAGCACGTTCGCGCCTGTCCTCGCCGACGCCTCAGTGGTGGATAAACTGGCTCAGGGGACTGAGTTCTACGTCTACGAGATGCAGATCGACCCACTGAAGTCTGACCAGGTGCTGGGTGACGTCAAGGACAAAGTCCCCGCCGTGCAGACGTTCAGCGTGGTTGACCTGGTGATCGCCATCAACGCCCTGCTGAACAACCTGATCATCCTGCTGACGGCCATCGCGTCGCTGGCGATGGTCGCGGGCGTCATCATCATCGCGAACGCGGTGGGGTTGGCGATGCTCGAACGACGGCGCGAAATCGGCATCCTGAAGTCGGTCGGCTACACCAGTGGCAACGTCCTGAGCGGTGTGCTGGTGGAGAACGGGCTGATCGGCTTCGCAGGCTCGCTCGTGGCGATGCTGATCGTCACGCTGGCCAACTACATCCTCGATGTCAATATCTTCAAGCTCAACCTCGGCGTCGGCCCTGAGCTTTCGATTGGCATCGTCGCGGCCACGACGTTCGTCTGCATGCTGGTGGCGGCCCTCGTCGCCTACAGCGCCGCCCGCGTGCGCCCGCTCGAAGTGCTGCGGTACGAATAGTCCCGCACGCTGCGACAGGAGCCGCCACATCCCTCGGTTGAGGGATGTGGCGGCTCCTGCGTTATGTGGCGCGATACGACAGGCGCGACCTTGGCTCAGCGAACCGCGACCCCCAATCGCTCCAGTAGCTGGCGCGATCAGTCCAGCGGGATACGCGACTGGCATGCGCTGGTGTGGCCCGTGCGAGTCGGAGCCTGCGCTCACCAGCAGGCCGCGCCGCCGCGCCATCGCCGCATACGCAGCCACCTGCGCAGGTGTGTGGGAGGGATAGTACACTTCGACGCCATCCAGCGGAATCCCATCATCCAGGAGCGCCTCGATCTCCTCGGGCGCATAGTGGTGTATCTCGCCCTCGCCCCGCCCTGGATGCGCGATCAGGCAGAGCGCGCCGCCCGCATGGGCCGCCGCCACCGCGTCGCCCATCGGCGCCCGCGCCTGCCGATAGCCCGCCTCCGTGACCATCCGCAGCGCATCGCCAGGACTCTCCGCGTAGCCATGCGCCAGCAACAGCGCTGCCACGTCCAGCGCGCGGATCGGCTCCCCACCCAGGTCGGCGAGCGTCGCCGCCTGCCGAGGAAAGCTGTAGCCGCGCACTGTGAATGTGTCGTAGACCTGGCGTGTGTTCGCGCGCATCCGCGCATCCGTCTCCGCCATCAGCCTGGCAAGCGCATCGCCAACAAAGCCTGTGGCCAGCGGCGCATAACAAAGCATGTGGGCGGGGAGGCCGCGCCACTCTGCCGTCACCTCTGTCCCCGCGATGACGGCGATGCCAGATGCGGCGCCGAGCGTCATCACCTCTGGCAGATGCGCAAGCTGATCGTGGTCAACTACGCTCACCAGCCGCAGCCCGCCCTGCGCCAGCGCCGCGAAGAGGTCGCGCGGCAGCCACTTCCCGTCGCTGTAGCGCGTATGGAGGTGCAGATCAACCGCATCCTCAGCGGCCAGCGAGACAAGCGAATGACTCACGCGGAACTCCTTGAAAGCATGCCACCAGCTATTCCTGGCTCACGCCAGCGACATCCTCGTAGTACGCGCTCGTCGCCGCCGCCGCTTTATCCCAGGTGAACTGCTTGCTCTGCGCCAGACCGCGCGCCCGCAAATCGTTGCTCAGCTCAGGCGCGGCCAGCGTGCGGTGAATCGCTGCGGCAATCTCATCCGTCACGTTCGGGTTGACGAGGATGCCCGCCGACCCGACAACTTCCGGTAGCGATGTCGCATTCGAGCAAACGACGGGCGCCCCACATGCCATCGCCTCCAATGGTGTCAAACCGAAGCCCTCGTAATGTGAGGTGAAGGCGAAGCATGACGCCGCGCTATAGAGCGCAGCCAAATCCTGTTCGTCCACCTGCGCCGAGAGCACCTGCCGCTCGATCCCAAACGCCGCAGTGAGTGGCCGCCAGTCCGGATAGGCCGGGCTGGAGCCGAGAAGCGCGTTGTCGCCCGCGATAAAAAGCTGAAGCTCAGGCTCACCCAGCTCATAGTAGACCGCCGCAAACGCGCCTACCAGCCGCTCGATATTCCGCCGAACGTCCATCCCGCCGACGTTCAGGACAAAACGCTCGTTCAGACGGTATTTCGCGCGCACCGCTCGCAGGCGCTCAGGATTCGTCTCCCGCCGAAAATGTGGCGCGGGCGCCTCGCGCACGACCCTGATGCGCTCCGGTGGTATGCGCAGGTGCTCGATGATGTCGCGCTTCGACCACTCAGAGACGGTGACGATGCCCTCTGCCTGGCGCGCCGCATGGGCAAGCATCTGCATATAGAGCGCGTTACTGGTTTTGCCGCGATACTCCGACTTGGCCAGTGCGATGACATCGCGAATCGTCACGATCTGAGGGATACCATTCTGGCGGAAGATCGGGGCAAAGTATGGCGTATGCACAATGTCGGCGCGCGCCTCTCTGGCTGCCGCGGGAAAACCGATCTGCTCCCACATGACACGCTCCAGCGCCTCGCCACGCGCTGGCCCGCCGATGGCCGCGTCATCCTGCCAGACAAAGCTAGAGGGTGTATCAGGCCGCGTCTTCAGCGGCTTGTAGCTTTGCACGAAATACTCGTTGAACCCATCCACACGCCCAAGCGCGGCAAGCAGATTAGTCAGGTAGCGTCCCCCGCTCGTCGTAGGCTGCTGCAGTGAGAGCGCATTGATCGCGACGCGCATAAAAGTGTTTCCGCTCCGTCATCATGCGGCGTGGCAAGCGCCATACCCAGAGCAGCATAGCACAAGACCAGATGAGGATATGCTCGGTAAGTCCCTGGCGCGTCGCTCGGCATGGTCTGCGCCATCACCGTGCACAGGTCAGCCCGCGCGGGCGGGCGCCGATGCGCTACCCCGCGCTATCTCCTCGCGAAACCAGGCGATTGTTCGGCGCAGGCCCTCCTCAGGCGCAATGCGTGGCTCCCAGCCAAGGTGCGCGCGCGCCTTCGCGATATTGGGCTGGCGGCGCTCGGGGTCATCTTCACGCTTAGGCTCGAAGACCAGCGGAGAAGGAGAATCACAGAGTCGGATGATGAGGTTCGCCCATTCGAGAATCGGCTGCTCTTCCGGATTGCCCAGATTGTAGATCTGCCCACTGGTGTTCGATGTGAAGAGCGCACGCATCAGGCCATCTACCAGATCATTGACATAGCAAATGCTGCGCGTCTGGGCGCCTGTCCCGTGAATGGTCACTGGCTCGTGACGCAACGCCTGGGTGATGAAGTTAGGAATCATGCGGCCATCGTCGAGCTGACTATTAGGCCCATAGGTATTGAAGATGCGTACAATGCGCGCATCCACCCCCATCCGCCGCACATATTCCATCGTGATGGTTTCGCCCAGGCGCTTACTCTCGTCATAGCACGCCCGCGTGCCGACAGGATTCACATTCCCAAAGTACGTCTCGCTCTGGGGATGCTCCAGCGGGTCGCCGTAGGCCTCAGAGGTAGAGGCGTTCAGCAGGAGCGCGCCATGTCTGCGTGCGATGTCGAGCAGGTTTGTCGTACCAATGGTGTTGACGCGAATCGTCTCGAATGGATACGTCCAATACCCGACCGGACTGGCGGGGCTGGCCAGTTGAAAGATCGCATCGGCTTCGATGTCAAACGGCTCGGTGATGTCATGGCGAACAAAGCTGAAGCGCTCATTCGCCAGAAGCTCTACGATGTTCCTCTCCGCGCCTGTCAGGAGATTATCCACACAGATCACTGTATGCTCTTCACGTAGCAGACGCGCACAGAGATGAGAGCCAATAAAGCCTGCTCCCCCAGCAACCAGAACCCTCAACGCAACCTCCCGAACCAGATACGTATGTTGCCCACGCCATGCGCCGTTGCCCCGACATCCGCCATCGTGGCGCCAGATGCCGCAGCTTCATTCTAGCCGCTCAGAAGTGGCGCCGCAACATACGCGGGATATAGCCCGACGCCGCCCACAGGTCTTCCTCTGGGGCGGCGTCGGACAATGCTAAATCGAACGGGTTATCCCGCGTGAGCAGCTAATGCCGCAATCGCCTGGTCGATTCGGCGCATCGTAATCTCGCGCCCCAGAACCTCCATTGTCTCGAAGAGTGGCGGTGAGACGGTGCGGCCAGTCACAGCGACACGCATGCTGGTAAAGAGCTGCACGGGCTTCAGCCCCAGCTCCGTCACCAACTCACGCAGCCGCGCCTCCATCTCCGACGCTTCCCAGTCGGTGAACTCGGCAAGGATGGCGCGTGCGCGCCGCAGACCGTTTAGCGCGCTCTCGGCGACCATGTTCTTCGCGATCAGCGCCTGCGGCTCATACGCGAGCGCATCGGTGAAAAAGAACGTGGTCATCGCTGGCGCCTCGGCCAGCGTTTTCATGCGCTCCTGCTCCAGCAGCAGCACCCGCGTCGTATACGCGCGATCCAGCGGACGCGCCACGCTATCAGGCAGGCCGCCCAGCGCCTCCGCGCGCTCCATGAAAGGCAGCGCGTGCTCGGTCAAGACTTCTGGTGAGAGATGGCGAATGTAGTAGCCGTTGAACCAGAGCAGGCGCTCCTCATCATACCGGGCAGGCGCCACACCTACGCGGTCGAGGTCGAACGCCTCGATCAACTGCTCTCGGGAGAGCACATTTTCCTTATCGTCGTATGACCATCCCAGCAACGCCATGTAGTTGACAATGGCCTCGGGCAAATAGCCACGCTCGCGATACTCCAGCAGCGGGATCGCGCCAAACCGCTTGCTCAACTTCTTGCCACCCTGCGGGGCTAGCACATCGGGCACATGCGCGAAGATCGGCGCCTCCCAGCCCAACGCCTGATAGATAATGACATGCAACGGCGCGCTGGGAATCCACTCCTCCGCGCGCAGCACATGCGTTATCCGCATCAGGTGGTCGTCGACGATGTGCGCCAGATGGTACGTTGGGTAGCCATTGGACTTCAGCAACACCGGATCATCCAGGCTCGCGTTATCGAACACGATGTCGCTGTCACGCAGGACGTCTTTCACGGCGGTCTTGCCGCTGGTAGGCGAAGCCAGCCGCACCGTGTAACTCAGCCCCTGCTCCAGGCGCTCGGCGATAGCTTCCCTGGAGAGACGCCGACAGTGTCGGTCGTAGCGTGGCGGCTCGTTACGAGCGCGCTGCTCCTCACGCACACGCTGCAATCGCTCAGGCGTGCAGAAGCAGCGGTAGGCGGCGCCGCTATCGATCAACTGATTGGCGTATTCCAGGTACAAATCGCGGCGCTGCGTCTGGAAATAGGGGCCATATGGCCCGCCGACCTCTGGCCCCTCATCGATCTCCAATCCCAGCCACTTGAAGCCCTCGATCACCGCATCGACCGCACCTGGCACGGTGCGCGCAATATCGGTATCTTCTATGCGTAGGATGAACTGACCACCCATATGGCGTGCGAGCAGCCAGCTAAACAGGGCGGTACGGTAGCCACCGATGTGCTGAAAACCAGTCGGGCTGGGCGCGAATCGTGTACGAGCGCCGCTCGTCGTGGTACGATGAGTCTCGCTCGCACCGAGCGGCGGGGTGGAATCGGAACGCTGCGACATGTAGTTTCTTGCTCCTGAAAAGGGTGGAAGAAGCGCGGGCCGCGCCAGAGTAATAGCGCATCCGTACGCGCAACGTCGGCCTGCCGCGTCGATTCCAGAGGCTCAGCGGCTACTAAGCTACCGTCTGGGTAGCGCCGCGACTTCTCGCGCCGCTCAGCCGTTGTACCGGATGAACGCCCGCAGAGGGAACGATCGCATGGCGCGCATGGCGCCCATGACGCCTGAAATAGAGCGCATATGAGCGCAGTCTATCCAGTCAAACGCCGGGCTGTCAAGCAAAGGCCGCAGGCCGACGTCGCCGCGCACCAAGCGTCGCACGTCATCATGGAGGATCGTCGTTGGATACGTCAGGAACCTCGCCAACGCCACAAAATATGCCAAACGATGCGGCTGATGTCAACGGCCAGGAAGATGCGGGACTGGAGCAAGTGCCCGCCCCCTCTGACCAACCCGAAGAGGCCGCGAGCAAGGAGGAGCAGACACCCACCGGGGTTCCTGCGCCTGACGCTGCGCCAGCCGACGCTGCGTCCACCGTCGCATCCACCACTGACGATATGCCCCCACCCGCGGATGATGTCGACGATATAACCTCAACTGACGACTCATCCGAACCCGCCGCCGCCGCTGAGGAGCCGCCTACCGAGGAGCCGTTCGCCCCAGCAGAGGCGCCCGCAGCCGAAGCCACATCAGCGTTCGCGACGCCCGCAGAGGAGCCGACTACTCCTGAGGAACCACTCGTCGCCTCCGAAGAGACTCCTGCCGCCACTGAGGATACGCCGCTCGCCGAGAAGACTGACCTCGCCGCCGAGGGGCCTCTCGGCGCTGCCGAGGACGCTCCTGCGCTCGAAGCGATGGCCCCTGACGTAGAGCCTAGCCTCGCGACTGAAGAAGCGCCCGCCGCCGAGGAATCATTCATCGCGGCTGAGGACGTGTCACCCGCCGCGGAGGAACCGCCCGTCGCCGCCGAGGAAGCGCCTGCTCTGGAGGAGACTGTCGTTGTTCCCACGGAGGTTGTCGCCGCTGAGGAGACATTCTTTGACGAAGCGCCGACAGTTTCCGCCGCAGTCGAGATTCCCGCGGATAGGGCGGCAGGCTCAGCCAGCGCCGATGAAGTCATCCCGCCCGCCAAACCCTACTATTCACCTTATATCCCACCCAAGAGCAGCTTGCCCTCGTCTGACATGCTGGCGGCGCGCTCACGCACCACACGCCGACGCCTGCGCTATACGCTCTATCTGCGACGCAACGCCCGCGCGCGCGCCAATGCGCGTGTCGCGACATATACACGAGCGACATGGGCCACAGTGATCGTCCTGCTCGTCCTGACGATAGGCGCGATGGCTTCCACCGTGAGCGCCGCAGCCGCCTATTACTCGACCGAACAGGTAGCCATCGCGTCACTCAGTCGCACAGTCAGCAGTCGCGATAGCCTGCGCATTTATGATAGCACAGGCATCTTGCTCTACCAGCGCGACAACTTCGGCGCCCAGCACAGCATCTCGCTCGCGAAGATGCCCATCAACGCCGTCAACGCAACGGTCGCGATCGAAGATCACACCTTCTGGACAAATCCAGGGATCGACGCCACCTCCATCGTGCGCGCCGCGCAAGCGAATTTCTCCAGCGGCAGCATCTCGCAGGGCGGCAGTACTATCACACAGCAGCTTCTCAAGCTGAACATCCTTGGCTCGCACGAGACCTACACCCGCAAACTGCAAGAGGCGATCCTGGCTGTTGGCATGACCGAAACGGGGATGTATACAAAGCAGCAGATCCTGCAAATGTATATGAACTCGATTGACTACGGGCACGAAGCGTACGGCATTGACTCCGCCGCACAGATCTACTTCGGCTACCAGGATAACCCGCGCACTGGCGTGACCGCTGCGCAGCAACTCGACCTCGCCCAGGCCTCAATACTCGCGGGCATTCCGCAGAATCCGAATACCAACGAGCCTATCGGCCACTTCAAGACTTCTCAAGAGCGCCAGAAGGCGGTCCTGGACAGCATGGTGAAGTATGGGTACATTACCCAGGCGCAGGCCAACGCCGCATACAAAGAAGCCGCGAAACCTGGCTTCTTCAAGAATTTCCACTATGGCGCCAAAAATCTGGCCCCCGCATTCGTTGACTTCGTGCTCCAGCAGCTTAAGTATATGGTGATCGCGGGACAGGTCTCCCTCTCCCGTAGTGGCCTGAACGTCTACACCACGCTCGATCTCGACCTGCAGAATCACACGCAGGCGGCGATGAAGAAGCACCTTTTCGGCAATGACCACGACGACTTTGTGGGGCATCATCTCATCAGCCAGGACAACGTCACCAATACCGCTGGCATCATGGCGCAGCAGAGTACTGGCGCGATCAAGGTGATGCTGGGGAGCGTGGACTACTTCAGTTCGAAGATCAATGGGCAGTTCAACGTTGTGACGCAAGGTCAACGCAGCGCAGGCTCATCCTTCAAGCCCATCGTCTACGCGACCGCGTTCCAGAAGGGCTGGTTCCCCGCGATGACCATCGCCGACGAGCCGACGGTCTTCTGGGACGCGGGCGCGAACAAACCCTGGAAGCCGCTAGACTTCTACATCAACCACCCGACCTATGAAGGTGAGATCACGCTGCGCGACGCCCTGCAGAACTCGCTGAACATCCCCGCTGTGAAGGTCATGCAATACGCGGGCATCACCGACGTGAAACGCAATGCGACACGCATGGGTCTGCGCGATTACCTCGGCGCCTGGGGCCTCTCATCGGTGCTCGGCACGCTCGACGTGACACCCTATGATATGGCGCAGATGTATACGGTGCTGGCGAACTACGGTCAGTTCATCCCGCTCCATGCGATTGATCGCATCAGCGACAGTCTGGGCAACACACTCTTCACCTACCAGCAGCCACTCCCAGTGCAGGTGTTGACGCCCCAGGCGGCCTACATGGTGACCAGCGTCCTCGAAGACAACGGCGCCCGCACCGAGTTCGGCCTCTGCTCGCCGCTCTATCTCGATCCGCTCACTAGCCCCGATATGCCCGGCTATATCACCTCCTCTATCCAGGGGCCGATTGGGACGAAAGAATGCCGGTACATCGAACGCCACGGCGGGAAGAGTCCCAATGCGTGGCCAGCAGCCGTCAAGACTGGCACCGCCCAGGACTTCACGGACGACTGGACTGTTGGCTACACGATGGATTACACGATGGCGGTCTGGGCAGGCAATAACAACCACAGCCCGATGAACCGCATCGACGGCATCACGGGCGCGGCGCCGACCTGGAACCGCGCTATGCTCTACGCCGAGCAACGCAACCATCTTTCCAAGCGTGACTTCCCTGTGCCATCTGGCTTGCAGCGCGCGAAGTGGACATCGAACGGCATCACGTCGACGGACTGGTTCATGACTGGCCCGCTCCCGCCCAACAACATCGGCAGCACGGGCACGAAGTTCACGCCGTGCTACACGAACGACCCAAACAATCCATGGAACTTCTGCTCAGCGCCAGCGCCAAGCGCATCGAGCACGCCTGGAACCGGTGGCGGTGGCGGCGGCGGAACGGGCGGGGGTGGTGGGCCACCCGGCGGCGGCGGCGGCGGGGGTGGGAAGGGCCACTGACCCTCCGTCTCTGCTCAACATTTCCTCTGGAGCCTTGCGTTATCGCGAGGCTCCAGGCTTTTCCCCTGAATAGCGCAGCGATTGGCGTAACGACTTGACCTCGACGCTTCCGCTCGCTACACTCTCAATTAGAACATTTGTTTGACAAACAACACCAAAATCCTCCACCCACATTCACAGGATCACCACCATGATTGCTGAAGGTTTACTCTGGTTCGACGACGATGCGCGCCGTCCAATCATCGCAAAAATCGCTGACGCCATCACACGCTACAGCGAACGCACTGGCTGGCGTCCGACTATTTGCGAGGCGCATCCCGCACAAGCGGAGGCTGTCACAGCGGAGTTGGCGCGCATAGCGGCGAAAGAGGCGCACAGGCGCACGCCCGCGAAAGCCAGCGCAACACCGCCCCCCAGCCTGCCATCAGGCTTGCGCATTCTGCCAAACCCTACGCTGCGCCCCAACTACTTCCTCATTGGCATCGCGCCAGGCGAACGCCCACGCAAAGCGCCCGCCACACAGAATTCCAGCGCCCAAAGGCGCGCACCCCGCGCCGCTACCACATCGAGCGCATCCGCGACCCCAACGCCACGGGTGCGACCAGCGAAAACCCCTGGCGCGAAAGCGAGTTAGCGCGAAAGTGTCTTGCGGGCGGAATCGAGGAGCGCGCTGAGGCGCTGTGCCACCTTTTGTTCCTCGGCGCTCATGTCCCGTCCAGCGGTGGGGATCGCCTGAGCGTACTCGCGGAGCCGCTGCGCCGCCAGCGACCGTCCTGCGCGTGTCCCCAACCCAGCGAAGGCCGCCGCATCCGCCAGAGCGCCCGCATCATCGGCCGCTCTGGCCCCAGCATTGATGGACTCGGCATAGAGTGCGGCATAGCCATCGAAGTACACCGCGCGATCCCCCATATCCGCGATGGACTCACCGACGTGTGCGATGAGCGCGAGCGCCTGGCGATACTCCGCTACCGCGCCCGCCGCATCACCTTCAGCCAGTGTGACGCGCGCCAGACTACCCAGCGCCTCAGCCTCCATCAGCGGATTCTTGCTGCGGCGCGCGAGGGTGGCCGCTTCCTCAAAGGCGGCGCGCGCTCCTGGCATATCCGCCAGGTGGCTCCGCGCCTCGCCAAGACCGAGCGCCGCCAGCGCTTGCGCCGAGGCGTCTTCCGCCGCTCGCAGACGCGGGGCTGCCTCCTGAAAGGCGACCGCAGCCTCTTCCCAAAGCTCCCGCCGCAGGAGGATGCGCCCCAGCCCGACGCTGGTCAGGGCATCCGCGACGGTCGCCTCGCGCGCCTGAGACAGCGCCTGCGCCTGGTTGAACGCATGCACCGCCGCTTGCAGGTTATCCGCCAAGAGTTCAACCTCGGCCACCAGCAACGCCGCCTCGACCAGCGCCAGATCGTCGGCTTCCTGTTCAGCAAGCGCTCGGGCCTCATGGGCATGCGCGCGCGCCTGATCGAGACGACCATACACCAGCGCGACGGTGCCCCACACGGCATTTGCCAGCGCCACTGGCCCACGCGCTCCCCTGGCCGCATTCGCTTCCTGCGCCTGCCGTAGCGCCTCCCCCACAAGGCGATTCGCCTCGTCGAGGCGTCCTGCCATCAACGCAAGCCGCGCATGCTCGATGGTGACGTGCGCCACCTGTGCCAGCGCGCCCTGACTGGAGAATCGCTCTTCCGTCAGCCGTAGCCAGGTCAACGCCTGCTCGGCGTGTCCTCGCGCGCGGGCGATGCGCGCCAGTCCAAGCGTAGCATGCCCCTCCAGCCCTGGCTGCGTAACCTCCAGCGCCAGCGCCTGCCCCTCGGTGAAAAGATCCTCCGCCTTGACCGGAGCGCCTCGCCGGCGATGCGACTCCGCCGCGCCCAGCATCGCGCGGGTGTACGGAACCTGCGCATGTAATGTGCGGAAGGAGCGCATCGCTCGCTCGAATGAGGCTATCGCCTGGAGGAGTTCGCCGCGACGCAGGTTGACCTTGCCAAGAATGCGATTGACCTCAGCCGACCCTAGAGCGCTTCCGGCGTCATTGTAGGTCGCGCCGCCTTTCATCGCGTTCGCGAGCGCCTGATCGAGTCGCCCTGTTGAGAGTGCGACCTCAGCCAGTCCTAGCGCCGCATCCGCCTCGCCGAGCGCATACTCGACTGGCCCAGCCAGCTCCATCGCCTGCGCGAAGCTGGCCGCTGCGCGCTCCACCGCCGATCGATCTACCTCCAGCCGCCCCAGACTGTTGAGCGTATCTATCTCCCCGAAACGGTCGCGTCCGCGCTGGTAGAGCGCTAGCGCCTGCTGTAGCGCCTCTTCAGCCGCCACATACTCCGCACGCGCGGCCAGCATCTCGCCGTGGCCGCGCGCAGCGTCCGCCTCAGCGGTCGTGTCATAGGCAGCGATGGAGTGCTTGCGCGCCGCTTCGTAATAGCCCGCTGCGCGGTCGTGGCGTCCCCGCTGCCGCTCGATATGCCCCAGCGCGAGTGAAGCGTTCGCCTGGCCACGCGCATCTTGCGTCTTCTCGAAGAGGCGCAGCGCGAGATAGTACTGCTGCCAGGCAGCGTCAATGCGCCCCCGCTGCCGCTCGACATGCCCCAACGCCAGAGTCGCGCTCGCCTCGCGCGCAGTCGCGTCGGCCTCTTTGAAGGACGCGATCGCGCGCTCATAGCTCCGTACGGCTTGATCGAGCTTGCCTGACTGGCGTAGCGCCTCCGCGAGGGACATGCGCGCGAGACCCGCGCGCTCGGTGTCTCCTAACTCAAGGAAGCGCGCCTCAGCGTCTGTGAGCGCCTGTGTCGCTGGCACAACGCGCCCCTGCGCCAACGCATCCTGGCCCATGCGCAGTCGCGCCAGCGCCTCATCGCGTACTCCATCCTGCACCATGTCTCTGCCCCTTTAGTCGCCGGCGCGTGTTCCGGCCGCAGCTCTCCACAATCGCCCACCTTGCACAATACGGCGCAGCGGGCGAGCGCGTCAAAAGTCGTCGCGCATGGAGACGAAATTGACGCGAACGCCTCAGATGGGCGAAACTATGGCGGCGCTGTCGCCGTGAGACGAACGAGGGGAGCCGACACTTCCCTGACATGACCCCATACCCAGGGAGTGAACGATGCCCGCATACTGGCTTGAGTTAAGTGTGAGCGCCGACCCCGAAACGATTGAATCCATCACTGAAGTCATCAGCCGCTATACCCAGGGCGGTGTCGCAATCGAGGAACCATACGACCTGCACGACGACGGGCAAGCGCACACACCGATCCCAGGAGCGCCAGTCACCTGCCGCGTGTGGATTCCAGACGACGCCGACGCGGAGGAGACGCGCAACCGGATCGAGGAGGGCATGTCACACCTGCGACAGATCGCTCCCGGCTCCATCAGCGAGGTGCGGTCGAAGCGGGTGGCTGAGGAAGATTGGGCGAACGCCTGGAAAGACTTCTACCATCCGCTGCGCCTGGGTGAGCGCGTCGTCATACGTCCCTCCTGGCGTGAGTACACTCCAGCGGAAGAAGAGCTGGTGATCGAGCTGGATCCGGGTATGGCGTTTGGCACGGGGTTACATCCCACCACACGCAACTGCGTGCGCCTGATCGAGGAGGCCACCCATGCTGGCGACCATGTGCTGGATGTCGGCTGTGGCTCAGGTATCCTGACGCTGGCGGCGCTCAAGCTAGGCGCTACCGATGCGCTGGCCCTTGACGTGAGCGGTGTCGCCGTCGAAGCAACCATCGAGAACGCGCGCATCAACGGGCTAGCTGACCGCGTGGATGCACGTCTCGCAACGCTGGAAGGCGCGGACGGCGAGCCATACCTTCCACTGCCGCCAGGAGTCGCGTTCCTGGGCGCGGAGATCGGAACCTTCGACCTGGTGCTGGCAAATATCATCGCGCGGGTCATCGCGCAGCTTGCCCCGGCGCTGGTGCGCGCGGTTCGCCCCGGCGGCCTGCTCATCGCGAGCGGCATCATCGAGGAGCGCAGGGATGAAGCAGTCGCCCCGCTGATCGCCGCCGGACTGACCGATATTCGCGAGATCGTGGAGAACGACTGGGTCACGCTGATCGGGCGCCGCGCCGAGGCATGACCCGCAACGCGCCAAGGTCAGGCGTTCACGTCCACCACGATATGCCCATGCGTGCGGCCTGCGAGAATCTCCACCGCCAGCATGGGCGTCTCAGCCAGCGGAACGACACGCATGGTGCGCTGGAGCACGCTCCTGGGCAGGTCACGCGCGAGACGATTCCAGATCTCGATGCGTCGCGCCTGCGGCACGGGCAGCGAATCTATGCCCAACACATTATTCCCGCGCAAGATGAATGGCAGAACGGTCGTGTTCAGCTCAAACCCGCCCGCATTGCCACACGCCGCCACGCTCGCGCCATACGCCAGCGTCCGCAGCACCCCTGCGAGCATGGCGCCGCCAACAGTATCAACAGCGCCACCCCAGCGCGCTGAGCCGAACGGGCCGCCAGACGGAGCCAGCGCTTCGCGGTCAATCACCTCATGCGCGCCGATCAGCTTGAGGTAGTCCGCCATGTCAGGCTTGCCCGTCTCCGCGACGACGCGATAGCCGAGGTTCGCCAGCAGGGCCACCGCCATGCTGCCGACACCGCCCGACGCGCCTGTGACGACCACCTCGTGGCCCTCTGGCCGCATGCCATGCTCCTCCAGGGCGACAATCGCGAGCATCGCCGTGACGCCCGCGGTGCCGATAGCCATCGCCTCTTGCGGATCAATGCTCTCTGGCAGCGGAACCAGCCATTCGCTCTTGACGCGCGCATACTGCCCGTAGCCGCCCCAGTGCCGCTCGCCAACACCCCATCCAGTCAGCGCGACACGGTCTCCGGGGCGAAACTGTGGCGAGTCTGACTCCTCGACCGTTCCGGAGAAGTCGATCCCAGGAATCATCGGATAGAAGCGCACCACTTTATTCATGCCCGCCAGCGCCAGGCCATCTTTGTAGTTCAGCCCTGAATACGCGACACGCACCAATACATCGCCCTCTGGCAGCGCCGAGCGCTCCAGCGTCTTGATCGTGGATGTCACCTGGCCGTCATGCTCATCGAGCACGAGCGCCTGAAATGTCTCCGCCATCGCGCCTGCACCTCCATCTTCTGCGCGCCTTGCGCCTAACTACGGCTCCATAGCCGCGCCATCCATCGCTCGCAGGGTATGACATGCCGTGGCCCCGCGACAATCCCTTGCTCGACTGGCAAGGGCGGCGACTGGCGATGTAGACTGACGACGGCTCAGCGCGGCGCGGGCTGGCTTGCGCCCCCAGACGGAGTGAAGATATGCCCGCAGGTCGTTTTCTCCTCAGCAGTGATGCGCTCGTTCCAGGCGCCGAAATTACGCTGCCAGATGACATTGCCCACCAGGCGCGCGATGTCCTGCGTCTGCGCGTCGGTGAATCACTACAGCTCCTCGATGGGACAGGCGGAGTCTACGCCGCAGAGCTGACTCAGATTTCGCGTCGGGAGGTCGTCGTGCGCATTGGCCCGCGCGAGGCTGGGCCGCCACCGCTACGTGTCCGGCTGACCCTGTGCCTGGGACTGCTCAAGGCTACGCGATTCGAGTTTGCGCTGCAAAAAGGAACTGAGCTTGGCGTTGCGTCGTTCCAGCCGCTACTGACAGAGCGGGCGGTGGCGGCGGCTGAGGAGCTTAGCCCAGCGAAACGCCGCCGCTACGAGCGCATCATTGCCGAGGCGCTGGAGCAGAGTGGTGGTGCCTGGCAGCCAGACCTCGCCGCGCCGCGCACGCTCGCCGATGCGCTCGCCGCCGCGCCTTCCAACGCCATCAAGCTGATTCCCTGGGAAGAGGCAGCCGCCGCTCCCCTCATATCCGCACTCGCAGCGACGCCCCGCGCGACCGAAGTCTGGCTCTTCATTGGGCCAGAGGGCGGCTTCTCCGCCGCTGAGGTACACGCGGCCCAGGCTGCGGGCGCACTTCCCGTAACCCTTGGCCCGCGTATCCTCCGCGCGGAGACAGCGGCTATCGTGGCGTCGGCGCTCGCGCTGGGCGCACTGGGAGCGCTGGACTCGGCGCCAGAGCGGTAGCGCCAGGACGCTCTCACCCTCACACGCCCTGCTTGTTATATCGCATTATGATATACTATACCTATACGACGTGACCACAGGGGCGGCATACGCTGCCAAAGCGCTGGAGCCGCGTCGCCCAATCGCTTGACGCCCATGCGTGTCGAGCGGGAAAGGCATGGTATTTCATGCGCAATGACGCAAACTACGATGAAGAAACAACCGCGAATCCCAGCCATCCCAGTCAATCGGCCAGTGGCTCTGATGAGGCGGTGACCCAGGGGCGCGATGTGCGCGACACCTCGCGAGAGGGCGCAACACAGGGTACGGATGTCCTCGAAGATGAAGCTGACTCGGAGGTCGAAACCCACGGTCGCACTGTCATTGACCATAGTCGCGAAGTTGAGACACATGGCGTAGACGTGATCGATGAAGGCCCACGATCGGATACCTCCGACGAGGACGCCGACCACTAGCTCACCACCTTCCATGCGTGGTAGCCGATAACAGGACACGTCGGCTGCCGCGCGCTATTCCCGCGCTCCCCCTCAATATGAATCCCGTTCCACCTGTGGCGCAGCGGTCGGCCCTGATGGTACGATAGATGCGCCTGTTCGCTAGCGTGGCGACCAGCGGGAAGGGAGACGCGAGCGCATGCGCATCATCACCGAGCCAGAGATCTACATCGTTGGACGACAAAGCATCGATCAAGAGGCCGTGAGCCGCTTCCTCGCCGACCACGATACCGAATGGATCACCGACTCTGAGCGCGGCTCCGAACTGATCGTTGAGTTGTCGGGCAGGATCTGCTACATGGCCTTCGGTTCCAAACAGTACCGCAAGACCAACGAATCCTACATCGGCAACCTGATCGGCCAGGGGCATGGCTCTGTGCTGGAGCATGCGGTGTGGGACCTCGTCATCACGGGCGTCTCGCGCAGCTTCACGCATGAGCTGGTGCGACACCGCGCTGGCACGGGCATCTCCCAGCTCTCGCAGCGCTACGTGGATGAGTCTACCGCCGACTTTGTCGAGCCGGGCATCATCGCTGGCGACCCCGACCTGCACGCGACCTGGCTAGCGGCCATCGAGAACGCGCACGAATCCTACAAGGCGCTGGTCGAAAAGCTGGCGGCGAAAGTGCAGGCGGAACATCCCGACCTGGGACGCACCGCGCGCATGAAGATGGCGCGCGAAGCTGCCCGCAGTGTCCTGCCAAACGCCACTGAGACGAAGCTGATGTTCTCCGCCAACGCCCGCGCCCTCCGCTGGATCATCACCCTGCGCGGTGGTGAGGGCGCCGAGCCAGAGATTCGCCGCTTCGCGGTGAAGCTGGGGCGGCTGATGCGTGAGGAAGCGCCTGTACTCTTTGGTGACATCGAGATCGTCACGCTCCCCGACGGCTCCGAAGGGACGCGCGTCGCCAACAACAAGGTGTGATGCGCTATGTCTGGATTCTTCATCACGATGGAGGGGCCTGACGGTTCCGGCAAGACCACTCAGGCGCGGCTACTTGTCGAGCGCCTGCTCGCCGCGGGCCAAACCGTCCACCAGACCCGCGAGCCAGGTGGCTCCCCGCTTGGCGGCGTCTTGCGGGCGGTGTTGCTGCACCCTGAGGCGTCGCAAGCGGCGCTGGCGCATGTCGGGCTAACCTCCGCCAATGACCCAGTCGAGCCGATGCTGCCCCTGACCGAGGCGCTGATTCTCTCCGCCGATCGCGCCCAGCATGTCAGCCGCATCCGCGAATGGCTGCGGGCGGGCGCCATCGTCGTCTGCGACCGCTACGCCGACGCGACACTCGCCTACCAGGGCTACGGGCGCGGCTACGACCTCGCCGCGCTCCGCACGCTAACCGAAATGGCCACTGGCGGCCTCACCCCCGACCTCACACTGCTCTTCGACCTCTCCGTTGAAGAGGGGCAGCGCCGCAAGCACGCTGGACATGAGGAAGGCGACGAGATCAATCGCCTCGACCTGGAGCAGCGCGACTTCCGCGAGCGTGTTCGCGCTGGGTATCTGGCGCTGGCCGCCGAGGATCCGCACCGTTGGGTGACACTCGACGCCACCGCCAGCATGGGCGAGCTTGCCGAGCGCGTCTGGGTCGCCGTCGCGTCACGCCTCGACAGCTAGCGCCATCCGTGCACGAAGCGGACGGCGCCGCATGGTATACTAGGCCCGGACGTTTGGCCCATCGACCACGGAACCATTCAGAAGATACCAGGCTTGGCGCCTGTTCGCTGCGCGATAATGTGACCTTCTCCGCGCCCAGGAGGCGTAATAGCTATGTTTGAAAGTCTCTCACAGCGTCTCGAAGGCGTCTTTGACCGCCTGCGCGGCAAAGGCAAGATCACGGAGCAAGACGTCACTGAAGCCATGCGCGAAGTGCGTCAGGCGCTGCTAGAGGCCGACGTCAACTTCAAGCTGGTGAAGCAATTTGTCGCCAAAGTACAGGAACGCGCTGTCGGCGCTGAAGTGCTGGGAAGTCTTTCGCCTGCCCAGCAAGTTATCAGCATCGTCTATGATGAACTGGTCAAGATGCTCGGTGGCGGCGAAGGCGCTCAGTCTACGCAGATCACGTTCGCTGGCTCACCTCCAACCGTCATCATGATGGTCGGCCTGCAAGGCTCTGGCAAGACGACCCACACCGCCAAGCTCGCCCAATTCTTCCGCAAGAACGGTCAGAAGCCCGGCATGGTCGCCGCCGATATGCAGCGCCCCGCCGCTGTCGAACAGCTCAAGCAGCTTGGCCGCCAGCTCGACATTCCCGTCTACTCTGAGCCAGCGGGCGCGAAGCCAGTTGATATCGCCCAGCGCTCGCTGAAGTGGGCGCGCGAGCAAGCCATCACCCTGCTCATCATCGACACCGCTGGCCGCCTGCACATCGACGAAGACCTGATGCGCGAGGTCGCGACCATTCGCGAGCGCGTGAACCCCAACGAGTCGCTGCTGGTCGTTGACGCGATGACTGGCCAGGACGCCGTGCGTGTCGCCGATGAATTCAACAAAACCGTCGGCCTGACTGGACTCATCCTCACGAAGATGGATGGCGACGCGCGTGGCGGCGCGGCCCTTTCTGTGCATGAAGTCACTGGTGTGCCGATCAAGTTCATGGGCACAGGCGAGAAGACCGACGCGCTGGAGCCATTCTACCCTGACCGCCTGGCGACCCGCATCCTCGGCATGGGCGACGTACTCTCCCTGATCGAGAAGGCGCGCGAACAGATTGACGAGAAAGAAGCTGTCAAGCTCCAGAAAAAGATGGCCACCGCCACATTTGACCTCGATGACTTTCTCAATCAGATGCGCCAGGTGAAGAATATGGGGCCGCTGACGCAACTGCTGGAGATGATCCCTGGCATGGGCAAGGCGCTGAAAGATCCCCAGGTAAAAGCGGCCCTCGAAGGCGACCAGATGAAGCACACCGAGGCGATCATCCTCTCGATGACGATGGAAGAGCGCCACGACCCCGACATCCTCAACGCCAGCCGGAAGAAGCGCATCGCCAAAGGCTCTGGCATGACGGTGCAGGACATCAACCAACTCCTCAATTCCTTCAAGCAGTCGCAGAAGCTGATGAAGCAGATGATGGGCGCGCAGAAAGGCCCCGGCCGCAAAGGGATGCGTGGTAAGGGCGGTTTCGGCGGCGGTTCACCCTTCGGCTTCTAGCGTCTCTCGCGCTTGCGTAAAAATCCGCATACCACCTCAGACAGGGAGCCTATTCAGTTACTCCGCAACCCCAGCGCCCGTAAGAATAATCAGGCGCGGCCCTCCACTGGGCGCGTCCGTGTACACGCGCCCGTGAGAGATGCGAGAAGTGGGCGGCTGGTCGTTCGCAGGAGGTAGGATGGTGACGAGCGAAAAGCAAGGGCCAACGACGCCGCCACAGGCTGCCCAGCGCGGCGGCTCATGGTCAGCGCGGGCGCTGCTGACGACGCTGCTGGGAACGGCGATTGTAACCAGCCTCCTGGCAGGTTGCGGCTCCAGCGCGGATCAGTCCCATGCCGCTCAGAACAAAGCCAAGCTCGACCGCGAGCTGGCCCACGCCCATACTGACCTCGGCCTTCCTAACTCAATGCTCCAGCCCATCAACACGCAAGAGCAGAAGATTTCCTCTGGTGAGGGCGGATGGAACTACAGCTATGCGGACGCCGCAGCAAACTATGACCTGCTCTATACGCAGCTCGTCGGTGTCGAGCAAACAGCGGGTGAGACGCTCAAATCGCAGGCGACCAACGACCTCAAAGCCTTCTCCGAGGCGCTGACGACACGCCGCAGCCAGGGCTTCTCGCAGGCGGAAATCTACGAGGCGCGGCTCCAGCAATCAATCGCTGACCTTGGTTCTGCGCAGAAACCTGGCGACTACGCCCGGCTCGATACCTTCATCCGCCAGCAGACCGAGGCGCTCAACTCGATGGGTCCAGCTTACGCCAAGCTGCAGCAATTCGATAAGGTCATTCGCGCGGTGAGCGCTGCGGGCTACAATTCAGTACTCGCGCAAAACCTGTATCAGCAGGACATCGCCGCCTTCACCAACGCCTCCTCAGCGGCCCGCTATGCGACGCTGGTGGAGGTGATTGACGGTCAGATCACGCAGATCGAGGCCGACCAGACCGAAGCCTTGCCCTACATCGGCTCGACACTGCTGGATGGCTTTCAGGCGAGTATCAACCTGCTCAAGTCGTATGGTGAGCCGACGGCGACCTTCCAGCGCATGCACGACGCCGATCAGCGTCAACTCAAAGCCGCGAAATCGCTTGGCGACTACCTGACGCTCTCACAGAGCATCAACCAGCAGACCACCCTGATGACACTCCCCCTGATGCGCGGGCTAGCGCTCCAGCAACTGCATGCGCTGCAGCGCGACATCAGCTTCGTCAACAGCCACTATAGCCAAGTTGATCCAGCGAATGGGCAATCGTATTCTGATGCCTACGAGTACGCTAATCCGTATCAGTCGGCGGGGGATGTGAGCCGAGCGATCGCTGTGGCCAAAACAGCGGACGCCTTCCAGCAGGCTTACTACGACGCCTTCACGCTCGACACGAACCTGCGCGCGATGCTCGACAACCTGAAAGACAAGACCCCACACAATCAACCTCACGCGACCGATCTGACCCTGCTCAAGACATTCGCGCTGATGCGTGGCAAAGTGGTAGTGGTTTCTCTGCGAGAACAGACAGCGCGCTTCTACCAGAATGGCAAGATGGTGTTCTGGTCATATGTCACGACGGGCAGCCCCGACACCCCGTCCGTGCCTGGCCTGAACTATGCGATGCAAAAGCTTCGCCACACGACCTTCATCTCACCCGACCCGCCCGGTTCGCCGCTGTGGTACGCGCCGACGCCGATCAACTATGCCATCGAATACGCGCTCTACGGCTACTTCCTGCATGACGCCTGGTGGCGCGCGGAGTTCGGCCCCTACACCAACCTGCCCCACTGGGATCCAGCGGCCTTTAATGGCGGCTCACATGGCTGCGTCAACTTCCCGCTCAACCAGATGGGCGAAGTCTACGACTGGGTGGATCTCGGCACGCCCATCATCCTCTATTAAGCCCCGCGTCGCTCAGCGGCGTCCATTTCATGTGGACGCCGCTGGGGTCGGTGGGAGTAAGCGCCACACATCGTAGTACCCTGCGCCATAATCGTTCGTATAGAAGATGTGGCCAACGAGCTGATAATTCGGACTGGCATTGAGTTCGGTGCGCAATTGATAATCGAGCGTCGAACTGACACCGAAGCTCAACTCGACCGCATCGAAATATCCCTCGCGGATGGCTTGCTCATACGCGGCGATGTCGTAGAGGGTCTGGCCTTGCTTGTCGGTATACTGGAACCAGAAGGGTCCAGTCCACTGCCAGTCTTCCGTGACATCTTGCAGATAGTAGCGTGTAACTTCCATATCCTCCGCCAGGTAATGTCCGCTCGCGGGCCGCACCAATGAGCGCATTGTAGCGATCATCTGCGCGCTGTTCGCCCATTGCGTGAATTGCGTCACCGCCTGGCGCTGTCCCAGCGTAAACACGATCAGAAAGATCGGCAGAATCGCCACGTTATACAGCGAGAGCTGGTTCGCGTGTTGGCGCTGCCGCGCTTGCTGCGCCTGCCACTCGATCATGCGCTGGAGCGCCATGCCCGCCAGCGGGGCCGCGAAGACCATCCCATACGCGAGATGCTTGATAAGCGAGACTGGTTCGGCATGGTAGATATGATATGCGGGCGCCAGTAGGCTCGTCCCAAAGAAGAGCCAGCACAGCAACCGTTGTCCGCGCGGAGCCAGCGCAAGCCCCACCAGGGCAATGCCAAGACCGATGCCCACATTGGAGACGACCAGCCACAGCAAATCTGGCCGCGACGCCGTCAGTTGCGTACCAGTCGTCTGCCGCTGAAGCGTAGAGGCCATGAGCGCGTGCAGGAAGCTGGGGCCGAGGATGCGATACGCCAGCGCACCAGATCCCGCAATGGTGACGAGCGACAGGAACACCCGCATCACTGCTGACCATATCCCCCGCAGACGCCATGATTCGAGCGCGATCACGGCAAGGATCGAGGGCGCCCAGAGCAGGAAGGCGTACTTCGTGAAGAAGGCCAGCGTCATCAGCGGGCCAATAGCGAGTATGATCCACGGGAAACGCGCACTGCTCACTTTGAACGCCAGCACGACGCAAACCGCGAGCAGCCCAAGACACATGGCGTCATAGGTGGCCAGACGCGAGAGGAACAACACAGGCCCTTGCATCGCGAAAAGCGCCGTCCCCAGAATCGCCGCCTGTCGCGAGAAGACACGCTGAGTAATCCAGTACACGCATGCCGTCGCCGTCAGCATCACCACAAGGCTGAACAGGCGCGCCAGCACCAGGCCGCCAATCGCATCGAGCGAGCCAGCCAGCAGCGGATAGACATCGGGATGCCCTGACATATAGGTCGCGAATGGATCCACAACCTGTGGGCCACCAAGATATTGATCGAGCAACTGTCTTCCGGCATAGATATAGAGCGCTTCATCCTGAAACGCCGAATTATTGAGCGTAATCAGCGCGACGGAGGCCTGGAGCGCCAGGATGATCGCCAGCGGCAGCATGCGCCACGCCAACGCCCGCGCGATGAACTGCTGCAGGGAATCAGCCTCTGCCTCTTCGATGACATTTTCACCGACCATGCTCCTGAGCATTGGCTCGTCTCCTTCAGTTGGACAGCCGCGAGCGCCATACGCGAACACACTCAGCAGGCGGCCATAGTTGTCTGAGTCAAGGATCGCCAGGCTTTGACACTCGCTAACGAGAGTGGATCCGACTCCAGCGACCACTGCGAATTATCAAAGGCGGTCGCGTTCAGGTCTGGTGAGCCTTCGTGGTAGAGCAGGGCGTAGACATTGTGGTCATTGGCCACGGTCGACATAACCGATTTCAGCCAGGCGGATTTTTCCGCTGGCGATCCGACGGCGCTCACCTCGACAAAGAGCGGCTTCCCGGGATGCCGCACTTCATCCTCACGCAACACCTCAGCGACATTTGGCCAGGGTGTGTTTGGGTAGCGCAGGAAGCTCTGCAAGACGAGAGTGATGCTCTTCTCTGGCGGCGCATAGGCCTGGTCGTGCGCGGGATCAGCAGGCGCCCAGACCCATGCGACATTCCTCGCGCCTTCCTCCTGGAAGATCGCCTGCGTATGGAGCCATGCCCGCGCCGAATCCTGCGGGATGCCGCCATTGGCCACGGCGGATGAAACCGCCCAGTCTTTGTCGTCGTGGAGCAGAATAGTCAGATACACTGGTTTGCCATATGTGCGGATCTCGTCAGCCCAACGGCGAATATTGGCGTCTTGCCCTCCATTAGCGATAGAGAGCAGACTCGCATCCAACGGTGGCTTGCCATCTGGCCCCTTCTGCCCAAATTCCAGCAGAATCCACGGGGTCGCGTGTGCGCTCGCAAGCTGGTTTGCCCACCCGACCGCGAAGTTGTCCTGAATATCCTGCGTTCGCCCGATAATCGTGAACGGCTCACAGAGCTGGCTGTTCATATTCGCTGGTTCAGAGGTCAATGTCTCCGTACGCAACGAGAGACCGAGAGAGCGGTACATCTGCCCTTGTGTCGTTGGCATAAACGCGGCCACTTGCGGCTTGGGCATTTCGCGCACCGTCAGCGCGACGCCACCAACCAGCAATCCGATGCTCAGCAGCGAGTATCCCAGCCGAGGCGCAAAACTTTGCTGCGCCTGGGTTTTGATCCACGCTACCACGCGATCACCAAATAATCCTCCATCAATCCCCCGTAGATGTCCCACCAGCGGAGCCTCGCGGTAGCGCAAGTCACGCACAGCCAACCAGAGGAAGCCGCCCAACAACGCCGCGGAATAGCCAATCCAGAGCATGCTGATGATGACAGCGTCGTGGCGCTTCCCGGTACTCTCAAACCCGAACACCAGTCCAGCGAGACAGAGGAGTAGAAGACCCACATAGGGCAGGATTTCGCGCCATGAACGGGTACCATCACGCCGCTTCGAGGTGACCATGAAGCCACTCTTGCGGCCCAGCAGCACAATCACGAGGCTCATCATCAGCGCGGGGAAACTGCCGAAGCCAATGATGATGCCACGCAGTCCCGTCTGCCCACGGCAGGCATACCAGAACGCCACCTGCGAGGCCACCCAGTAGGGCAGGAAGTGCCACATAAAGAGGCCCAGCGTCGCGCCACGAACGGCAGGCACACCAGAGACGAGAAACGCGAGCGGCGCCATGATGTAGATGAAGTCGCGCACGCCGCAGAGGTAATGCGTGCAGGCCAGCGCGTACTGCAGCCGCTGTGGCAGCGTGAGCTTGCCCACCCAGGGCAACACAATATCGCGCCAGTGCGCCCGCATCACGCCGAGTGTGCCAATCGCCCAGCGGCGTTGCTGCTTGAGATACGCTGGCAGATCCATCGGGCCGAGGCCATACGCCAACTCATCCGTCAGGAAGATGCTGCGCCAGCGACCGTGTAGCTGAATGGAGGCGGCGAAGTCCTCGGTCACGGAATCCTGTGGCAATCCGCCGATCTCATCGAGCGCGGCGGCTCGCAACACCACATTCGTGCCACAGATGAACGCCGCGTTCTGCGTCGCCTTGCCAGGGCAGAGGATGCGATAGAACAGCGCCTGCTGGTCATTTGCCCATGCCGCGACGGGATGCCGAAGGTTGCGGTAATACTGGCCCGTCTGCACCCATGCCAGTGTTGGATCAGCGAATGGTGGAACCGCCTTGAGCAGGAAATCAGGTTGAGCCTCCTGATCCGCGTCGAAGATGACAATCAGGGCGTCACCCGTAGCCCCGACTTCCTTGCGCGCATACTCGATATTGCCAGCCTTCGCGCCACCGCCTTCAGTGCGGGTGCAGCAGGTAACGCGCATCTGCCGCGCCAGCGCCTCGGTCTGTCGCCAATTGGGTTTCTTCGCGACGAGCCCGTCATTGCAGACGACAATCTGCGTCCGCGCCCCAGGATACGCCCGCGTATACCGCTGACAGGCAGCCTTCGCCGCGCGCAGCGTTGGCCGAAGGATCTCAGCGCCCTCATCCACTGTCGGGATGAAGATAAAGATGGGCATCCGCGCGAAGTTTTTTTCCTTGCTGAGGGTCGGCTCAGGGCGTGGCCAGAGTGTATATTGCAAGCCAAGCGCATGCAACGCGCCGAAGACTTCAGCCAGCAGCAGTGGAACGGCGATCCACCATCCTGCCCAGTTGCTCACCTCGACTCGCCACGTCAGATAGTCAACACTCGTCACCCCAACAGTCGCGCAGAGCAGCATCGTCATGAGCGGGCGCGAAGTCGCTGGGCTGATCGCGAAGACGCACAGGCCAACGGCCAGCGACCCAACGAGCAGCCACATGCCCGGAAGAGTGATTGCGGCAATCACCACGAGCGCCGCCGCGATGAAGAGATTGACATGGCTGGGAGTCAGCAAGCGATATGCGAGCGCATCCACTCTCTGACGCAGCGCACGCCAACGCGACGTGAGAGCCGCGATCACCTGCGTACGGCCAGCGTCCCAGGAGGCCGCGCCCGAGCCAGCGTGCCAGACATCCTGCCCCGCGGAGGCGCTGGACAGTTTCACGGTCACGGGCGCGCGATGGAGCGCGGCTCCACTCGCGATGGGTGGATACGCTCTACGGTCCCGGATAGAATGTTGTGTATGGTGAAGTCGATCGCTCGTCAGGTCAGCGGCATCCGCCCCTTCAACCCGCATGAGCACATCTGACATAAGGCACATCCACCTCGAACGTGACGCCCATCGCTCCTAAACTCACCAATCGCGAGCAGGAGGGAGACGTCCGACGTGAGGTAGTGAGCGCGGGCGACGCTGACCGCTGTCCCACTTCCACTTTCCTTGGTCGAGACTGCTGTCCTAACTATGAGGCGCCCAGTGGGTGGCTACCTCAATAAACGGTATCTCAGCGCGATACCAAGGGTATCTTGCATATCACGGACGCCGCGTCAGTACGCATAAAGGCGCAATATTTCTGGCTTTGCGCTGCTAGGTCGCTGAGGCTCGCGTCTGCTGGAGTGAGGTGAAGAAGGCCTGTCCAGCGGGCGTATAGGAGCCTGATGAGGTGATGAGACTGAAATTGGGGTTATTGGTCACGCAATACTGCATCGCGGCAAAAAGACCGTTCGCGCGATTCGCCGCGAGCGTGGCAAGCGCCTCCGTTGTCCACTGCTGAATGAAGGTGGATTGCTGATAGCGCGGATCAGGCCGATCATCGAGATTCCATTCGGTGATCATGATGGGGATTTGCTTACCAACCGCCGCTTTGACCGCGTGATTCATGCCAGTGAGATGCTCTGTCCAGCGGCCCACATAGCTCAGGCATGCGCTATCACTGTCAGAGTTGGCGCAGGCATACTCATGCCAGCTATTGAAATCCGGACGCGGCGAGGCCAATCGGTCGAAGGTCGCAACATAGTCAGGATTGTAAAAGGCATTCGCGGGGCCGACGAACTTGTAGGTGGGGGCGATGTGCTTCAGACACGGAATGACGCTATTCCACGCAGCGGCATACGCTTTGGCGCTGATACCCGCCAGTTCTGGCTCATTGCTAAACTCAACGTAGACGGTGTCTTGATGAAAGACGCTAATTGCCAATGTGAGCAAGTGAAAGTCATCGGCCAGCATATGCGGATCTGTGGGGCCATGCAAAATGAGCAGCGGCAAGGCGTTCATCGCGCGGATAGCGCGCATCCCCTGTAGCTCATACTCGTCGCTCAGTGTAGAGCGGAAGGGCATGCGTATGATCGGCACACCCTCGTTGCGGAGAATGGCCTGCACGTTCGTGTCGTTGACGACGGTATCCTGCGTATCATACATCGAGAGGTTCACGCCGTAGGTGAGTGGCGCGCTCACCGCTACGCCTGTGGCGCGCTCGGCCAGAACGCTCACTCCGGAAGCTAGCCCACCGCACGGATCGCTGGTCGCTGTTGGCCGAACCGGTGACGTCACACTAATAAATGCGCAGGCCGTCTGAGCGAGCAGCGCCAGCAGCAACGTGACCAGCGCGAGTCGCCTCGTGACATCGTTCGCGCCCTCCCGAGATTGCGACGACCACCCATTCCAGACGCCCATGCGACCTCCCGTCTCGGATGTAGCTGGATTCCCCGGTTGCCGCTCTACGCTACTTGCGCGGGGTGCGTTCCAACGAGCCTTCAAGCGCCGCATCGAGCCAGTCTTCGCCGACACGGCGCCACGCCACGAGCGCGCCTTCGCGAATGCCGCGATGCGATACCCACAACTGCTCCACGCCGAACCGCTCTATACCCGCGAGCAACGTCAGCGCCCCCGCGATGAGGAGCGGCGCCCGCCCAGGCTTGAGCCGATAGCGCCGCGTCAACTCCTCCGCGTCGTACCGGATCAGCACGCGGATGAGCGCATCGAGCGTGGCAATGGTGAGCGCGCGCCGCTGTCCGCTGGCTCCCAGACCTTTTTCAGTGGTCACAGTGGCGCGGCGTTCGGCGTGCTTGTGGAAGGCGCGACCAGCGACCGTCGCCAGGGCTGTCGCTGTCCCGCCAGAGACGGTGACATCTACGACAGGCAGTGGCATAGTGAGCGCATTCAACTCCGCGCGTAACGCATCGTATGCGCCAATCACCTCGCGAAAGGTTGGCGGGTCGCTGGGCAGCAATCGCGCCCGCACAGCGCCCGCCCCCAGCGGCAGCGAGGCGCGCCACGCCACCGTGTCACGCTGGCCAACGACAAGCTCCAGACTGCCTCCGCCCAGATCAATCACGCCGCGCTGGCCCACCACCTCTGGCGATTCACTCGTCGTCCCCCAGTAGGCGAGCGACGCCTCCTGCTCACCCGAAATCAGCGCGAACCGCAGACCTGTCTCGGCATGTACACGATCCAGAAAAGCGTGTGCATTGGCGGCGCGTCTCACTCCTTCCGTCGCAATGGCGAGTGTCACGGTCGCTCCGTGGCTGTGCGCGAGGTCTAGTTGCTTGCGGATGGCCGCAATGGCGCGCTGGGCGCGTTCCGGCCCGATAGCGCCAATCTCCGTGACATCCGCGCCGAGCCTGACCATATCCGCGGTATCGAACAGGGGACGCAGTCGCGTTTGCCCAGTATCAGGACTCGCAACCACCAGATGTATCGTGTTGCTGCCAGCGTCTATCGCCGCGATTGGCTGCGCCTGAGTTGTATTCAGCCCCGCACCATCCTCTCTCGCGCTCACTCTGTAACCGCTCCTCATGATGCCATACGCCCAGCCCAGCAACAATATCACAGCGCACAGGGGCGTCGCGCTTGACGAGGCCCCTGTCCACGGGATACGCTGCGGTATGAGATGGAGTCCATCCAATACCGACAGGAGAGCCGATGCAAGAAACGACCGATTCCCCACACGCCCTCACGCAGACGACAGGCCAGGATATGAGCCAGTCGCCTGCCCGCCCCGCCACCGTAGAGGGATTGGTCGTCGCGCTCGCCCCGGACGCCTTCGAAGTCTTTCGTTGATGGAACGACCTATCTCTGTGTCGCACGCGGACGTCTGCGCCGACCACGGCCCGCTCCCGCGGCGCATGCGCGCGTCCAGCGTGGAACCAGCGCGTCTGCCAGTCGCCAGCCATCTGGTACGCGCCCATCGGCCGACGCGCCGACGCCCCTCCGCGAACGCCCAACCAGCATCGCTATCGGCGACCGCGTGACCATCACGCCGCTCAGCGCTGATCGCGGCGTCATCGAAGACATCGCGCCACGCCGAAATGTCCTCAGCCGCGCCCGCTCCGAGATGGAAACAGAGCATGTGATGATGGCCAATGTTGATCTGGCCATCCTGGTCTTCTCAGTCCGCGAGCCAGAGCCGCGCCTGGGGCTGCTCGATCGTTACCTCGCGCTCTGCGAGGGAGCCGAAATCCCGCCGCTGATCCTCTTTAACAAGATTGATCTTGGGCCTTCTCCGGAGATCGAGGAGGCGATGGCCCTTTATGCCGGGCTGGGCTATCCCGTCGAACGGACAAGCGTCACGAGCGGCCACGGCATCGCGGCGTTGAAAGAATGGCTGGCTGGGCGCACATCGCTGCTTACTGGCCCGTCCGGTGTGGGGAAATCGTCGCTGATGAATGTCATCTTGCCAGGCGCGAATCAGCGCATAGGCGAGATTAGCGCGGCGACGGGCAAAGGGCGCCACACGACCACTGGGGCGCGCCTGCTGCCACTCCCAGATGGCGGCTGGCTTGCGGATAGCGCGGGCATCCGCGAACTGGCGCTATGGAATGCTCCAGCCGACACACTCCCCCAGTGCTTCGTGGAACTTCGCCCGATCGCGGACGATTGCGACTACGAGGACTGCGACCACGCCGAGGACGCGGAAGGCTGCGCACTGCGAGCGGCGCTGGCGGAGGGGCGCATCGCGCCATCTCGCTGGGAGAGCTTCACACGCCTGCTAGAAGAAGCGCGCGAGAAGGAACGGCCACGCTGGGCGCCAGCCGGACGCTAGAACATACTCAGCCCCTACTACGGCTGTACGTTCACATCGCGCGATCCAGCGGGGGCCTTGCGCCCTGCTGAAAGCACTCCGTCAATCGCTCGAATGTCCTTCAGCACTGCTTCTAACTGCTCTGGTCGCATGATCTCCAGCACAGCGGTGATGGTCGCCTTGCGCGTCCGCTGATTCGTACTGACGTCCACCTTGACCATGTTCAGGCGATGCTCTGTAATCACGCCGGTCACATCCCGCACGAGGCCCATCCGGTCGCCACCCTCCACCACGATCGGCGCGCGAAACGCCTGATTGCCATCGAGCTTCGGCCACGAAACCGCGATGCCACGCTCCGGCTCCTTCTCCAGCAAACGCCGCAGGTTAGGGCAATCCTCGCGGTGAATGACGACGCCACGCCCACGCGAGATATAGCCGCGCAGCGCATCGCCTGGCAGCGGATGGCAGCAATTCGCTATTTGCGTCAGGATGCCCGCCATGCCCTCGACACTGATATCCACCTGTAGCTCGCGTGGTGGCGCAAGTGTGGGTGTTTCTGGCTCAGGCTCAACTGGAGCCGCTATCTTGAGCCGTTCGCGCACTTTGTTCACGACGACGACAGAACGCAGCTTGTCAGCCCCAACCATCGCTAGTAGGATTTCGACATCGCTCACCTTGAGCTCTTCGACGATCCACTTCAGGTCATCTTCGGTCAATTCATCGAACCCCTTGCGCACACCAGCCGCACGCAGGTCGCGGTCGAGGCGTTCGCGCCCCACCTGAATGTCAATGTCGCGCTCGTGGGTCTTGAGATAGTGCAAAATGCGCGTGCGGGCGAGCTTCGTTCGCACGATGCGCAGCCAGTCGCGTGTGGGGTGTGCGTCGTTGCGCTTCATCAATTCAACAATGTCGCCGTTCTTCAGCTCATAGTCCAACGGGACGAGCTTTTTCACCGGGCGGCCCGACTCGCTGTTTTGCGTGATTCGCACCCCCGCGACGTGATTGCCCAGATCCGTATGCACCCGATAGGCGAAGTCGAGCGGAGTCGAGCCAGCGGGCAGTTCGCGCACATCACCACGCGGTGTAAAGACGAAGATCTGCTCCTGGATGGCCATTTGTGGGATGGCGATTTCGGAGTCAGCGCCAGGCCTTGTCGCGTCCCTCAGCTCTTGGCGCCACTCCATCACTTGCTGCATCCATTGCTGCAACGCGCGGGCGTCGGCGCGCGCGCTATCGCCAACGTCTTTGTAATACCAGTGCATCGCGACACCGAATTCCGCCGTCTCGTGCATCTCTCGCGTGCGTATCTGTATCTCCGCAAGATGGTCATCGAGGCAGAAGACCGTCGTATGCAACGATCGATACCCGTTCGCCTTGGGATTCGCGATGAAGTCCTTGATGCGGCCATCTACCGGACGCCAGAGGTCATGAACATGCCCCAGAGCGAGGTAGCAATCCGCAACGGACGTCGTAATGATGCGAAACGCCAGAATGTCGTAGAGCTGGGAGAGGTCGCGATTCCCTGAGCGCACCACCTTTTTGTAGATGCTATAGAGGTGCTTTACGCGCCCTGAGACTTCCGCATCAATGCCAATCGTGCGCATCTCATCGCGCAGAACCTGGCAAACACGCTCGACGTAGTCGCGTCGGCCACTGGTTTCCTCCGCTACCGCCTCGACCATCCAGCGATAGTCGTCTGGTTGCAAAATGGCGAAGGCGAGGTCTTCAAGCTCAGCATCAACACGCCCCATGCCCAGTCGGGCAGCCAGTGGAGCATAGAGCGCATGCGTCTCCTCGGCGAGTTGGCGAATCTCCTCCATCGTCATCTCGCCAGACGCAGCCTCTCCGGCGCTCTCGCTTCGCGTATCCTGGCGTTCGCGTATCCGCTCGGCTTGGGCGGCGGCCTTGCGCATCAGGCGCAGATGATCAGCCACCTTCACCACGACGACACGAGGATCTTCCGCGACGCCAAGGAACATCTTTCGCAGCGCATCTTCGTCTTGCGCGCGGCGCCGATCGCGGCCTTTGCGGCGCTCGGCAGGCTCTTCCTCCCCAGCCGTCGTCGCTGCCTGTCGCCGCAAAGTGGCGCCTGGGCGATGAAGCGCGTCGAAGCGCCCAATCGCGCCGATGGCCCCGGCCACGCGGTCACCCAGACCTTTGCCCAGCCGCCGCGCCACCTCGGGCGCAGTGAGCGTGTTCGCATCCACTAGTGGCGCAAGCAGCACTGCCGCCAATGTCACCACATCGATTCGCAGGCTCTCCGCCAAAATCACGGCTACATCGAGCGCATCCGCCAGGCGCAGCCGTGTCGCCTTGCTCGCCTCGGCGCTCACACTCGGCAGGGCGCTCTCAGCAAGCGCTATCGTCTCGCGGATGTGCTGCGCTTCGTCCGTTTCCAGATATTCCGCGACCGCAGCCAGAAACGCCTCACGCGCCCGCGGATCAAACGCCGCCGCGCTGATCACACCGTCAGGGGTCGTGGGCGCGGCTCCCGCCGGTTGATCTGATCGCCCACTTACCTGTGTCATGCTGTGCCTCCGTCGCATCCTCGCCGCCGATCACGCTCGACTTCCGTCACCCCCGGCGCCGCCGCCAACCTGCGCATTACCTCGTCCGCACGTCGCGTTCCGGGAATCAGCAGCATCATCGCAATCGCCGCTTTGGCGCGATCCTGGTTGGCTGCCGCCATGCTGCGCAAAATGCTGACGTCGAGGTTCGCTAATGAGATGGACAACTGGTGCATCAATCCCTGATGATCCTGTCCATAGATATTGAGGCACATAACGTAGTCTGTTTGCGGTAATTGCGCCCAGCCCACTGGCGTCGCCTCGGCGTTTGGCATGCCAAGCTCGCGCCGCCGCCCGACCGTCGCCGCCAGCGTCCGGCAGCAGGCGCGATGAATGGTGACGAGTCGCCCACGCCCAGGTAACCCCACAATCACATCGCCTGGAATGGGGCAGCAACAGCGACCCACCTGCACATCCGCCAAACGCCCCGATGGATGACGCAGCAACTCAGGTCGCTCTGGTTCCGACTCCGCGCTTGGTTCCTCAATCGCCTCCATCTCGCTATCGGTTCGCAGTTCACCACTACGCCGCAAACGTCCCAACGTCCGCTTGATGCGCTCTTGCGCATAGCGTGTGCGGGCAATCTCCAGCCATTCCGGGCGTGGGTGTCCTGCCGCATCTCGCAGGATGCGAACGACATCGCCGTTCCGCAAGGTATACGAGAGCGGAACTTTCATCCCCACAAGCTCATCATCCCGATTCGTCGTCAGCACCCAGGCGCCTGTCGCGGTTTCGCCGAGACCCGTGTGGATACGGTAGGCGAGGTCGAGGGCTGTCGCGCCCGCAGGGAGCTCGCGTACCGCGCCTTTCGGCGTGAAGACAAATACCTGATCGGCAAACATCTCGCCGCGCACCGTCTCGACAAACTCCGAGGCGGTCAGGTCTAGCTCATTGTGCCAATTGGCGATACGACCCACCCACGACGCCGTTCGCTTGAGCCACTGTGTCGGATCGACCGAGCCAGGTTTCCGGCTGAAGGCTGCCTCCAGCCACTGCGTCGCCACCCCATGCTGTGTAGCGACATGCATGCGATGCGTGCGAATGTGGAGCTGCGCGAGATAGCCGTCTGTGCCAAAAACTGTCGTGTGCAGAGATTGATAGCCGTTGACTTTGGGCATTGCGATGTAATCGCGGAAACTGTCATGGTAATGTCGCCAGAGTTGATAGGCCGCATTGAGACTCAGATAACATTCTTCAACAGTATTGACCAGAATACGAAAAGCGATTACATCATCGAGCGCGCCTATATCGAGCTGGCTTTGCTGGGAATCAAGGAAAGCGCTATACGGACGTTTCATACGCCAGTTCACCGCCGCATGGATTCCCAGACTCTCCAGCTTCGACTGAATACGCTGGCACATGTCCTCCGCCCACGCGCTACGGCTTGCCTCCACCTCACGCAATCGCCGCGTCACGCGCGCAAAGTCTTCAGGATAGAGATATTTGAAAGCAAAATCTTCGAGTTCAACCTTGAAAAGATAGAGACCGACCCGTCCCGCAAGTGGCGCATAGATGTCGAGCGTTTCGCGCGCTTTGATCTCCCGCTTGTGTGGTGACATGACCTCCATGGTACGCAAATTGTGCAGGCGATCGGCCAGTTTCAGCAACACGACACGCGGATCCCCAAGCATGGCGCCGAACAGCTTGCGCACCGTTTCGACCTGCTCACGCGCTTTCTGCTCACGCTTCGCCTGCGCATCCATCAGCGTCAGCAGCCCACTTGGAGGCGCGGTTCCCAGCGTCGCATCAGACGCCTCGACCGCATTGAACTTGGTGACACCATCGACAATACTGGCGATGAGCGCGCCGAACTGCTCCTCGACGTCCTCCCTGGTAATCGAAGTATCTTCTACCACATCATGTAGCAGCGCCGCCGCGATACCCTGCGCATCGAGCGCGATCTCAGCCAGAATCGTCGCGACAGCCAGAGGATGCTCGATGTAAGCCTCGCCACTCTGGCGCGAGACACCATGGTGCGCTTGCGCCGCAACCTCATAGGCGCGGTAAATCAGCCGCAAGTCATCCTGCGGCATGTATTGCCCACACAGAAGCAGCAGCCTTCGTAATGACACAGGATCATCAGATCGCATCATCTCAGCGATGAACGAGACGTTAGCCCCTCCACGACGTCCAGGCCTCCTGCCTGATTGTTTACTCCTCGCTGGCGCCCGCATGTTGACCCTCCCGCGAGTATATGGCGTTGGCTGCCCGAGAACTCCACCTCACACCCTCTTGAACGAAATACGGCCTGCATGGCATGTTCAACATAACCAATGGATAGTTCAAAGAGATTCCGGAAGTACAGCAAGCGCGCGGACGGCTTGCGCCATCTGCGCGCTCAAATGTGTCTACATTGACACCACAGGTATTCTGCATTATCGCGTTCAGGCTCTGAGCGCGTCAAGCGCCGCAGGGTAAGGATCAGCTTCCCACCCGCACATTTGGCGCCATGCCAGGAATAGCGAACCGCGCCTGGGCGTCCGCCGTTACTGGCGCGCCGTGGCCCGGCAGGCATGCTGCCACCGACATCCCCGCGAGCTTGCGCGCACTCTGAAGCGCGAGCGGCATGTCATAGCTGACCATCGCAGGCGGCGGCAGCATGCGGCCACCCGACTCGCGCACGGCATCGCCAGCGATGAGCAGCTTGCGCGCGGGAAGATAGAATGAGATGTGGCCCATCGTGTGCCCCTGCGTCTCGATAACCTGGAGACCACCCTCACCGCTCAAGACTGGCAGCACATCGCCATCGACCGCGGCATGCGCTATCGTTGCGGCGCGCAAGCGCGGAAACAGCGCTGTACGAAAGACGAGGCCCAGTGGGCCGCGCGGAGCCTCGCGTCGCGCTCGCCCCTCGATTGCCGGCGTGTCAGTCGGATGCGCCCATGTCTCGGCGCCCGTCGCCTCCACCAGCGCCGCCAGTCCACCGATATGATCGATATGCTGATGCGTCACGAGAATGTGCTTCACTTCGCGCGGCTCTCGCCCAAGGGCTGTGATGGCATTCAGAATACGCTTCACCGCGCCGGGCATACCTGCGTCAATGATGGTCAGCCCGTCTGGCTCATCGATGATGTAGACATTGCATGCGACGCCATCAACCTGATGAATATCGGGAAATAGTTGCATCCTGCCCCCTCAACGCATGCGGCGACTCGCGAAGGAGCGACGGGCCATGAGGCCAATCGCTCCCCGCGGTGATGTGTGTGCTAAAAGTGTCTGCGTGGCGAGGCCGTATCATCTGGCCCGACAGGCGGATATTCGCGCCAGTTAGCCCCCTGGCCCCGCGAGTCTGGGTCTGGCTCATCCCACGGGCGCGGTTGATTCCAGGTTCCAGGGTTTGCCTCACGCGTAGGCTGACCACCCCAGCCCGGCGCGGCCTGCTCCCAAGGCTGCCGCGCGGACGACGGCCCCGGCTGGTATCCACCGCCAGGGGTATAGGACGGCGCATCATCTGCCCGCGTGTTGTATCCGCCGCGTGTCGGGGCCATGACAGGTTGGGCTTTCTCTCCAGCCTTCCCGCCTCCGCCACCGAAGAGCTGTGTCACCGAACCGCCAAACTTGCCCACCAGGAACAAAGCCGCGCCAACCGCAGCCGCAATCGCGTAGATTGGTACGAAGGCGCCCGCCACAACACCGAAGGCCGCCGCCACCGCATGGAAATTCGTCGGATAGAGCTTATTGACCAGCCAGAGGAAGCCGAAGACCGCCAGAGTCGGCCATGAACCATGCCAGGCGGCGACACCGAGGCTTTTCACCAAATTGGTCCTGGTCAGCAGGTTCAAGAGCACGATCGCGCCCGCGAAGATGATCACCGCGAACCAGAACTTCGGGAGCAGCGACGCCATGCTCGCATGTCCCACGGAAGTAAAAGTCTCTGGCGAGAGTCCGGTGAAAAGCATGAATGGCTGTAGCCATGTCGGTAGCCCAGCCGACTTCACAATCGAGTTGTATTGCTCCGGGAAGAGCGCGAACGTCTGCAGTGCGCTCGCCACAGACGCTGGCAGAGCAAACGCCGCCTTCGGGCCACCAGTATAGTAGGCGCTCGCAACATGACCATAGATGACATGCATTCCCTGGCCATAGGGAAGACCTTTGATCTCGCTGCCCAAGATCTCTGGCTTAATGAACGACAACGCAAGCGGCTTGCCAGGATTCGCGGTGGCAGTCTGCTCTAACTTGGCATAACTCGCCGAGCTTACCCCAAATCCCTTGGAAACCAGCCACGGGTTGAGCGCATCTACACCAAGATCCGTGATGATCGCTGTGGCGGATGACTGGGTTGAAAGGGTGGTCAGCGCTGTCACCCACAGCGCAGTCAGCAACAAAAAGCCAAAGATCACATGCGCGAGATTGCGGAGCAGGCCCATAGGTGTACCCCTCCTGATGCGCTCCTCATGGCGAGCCAGCGATGGCCCGGGGAGCGCGCTGCGAACAGCCCGTGAATGGGCGGTAAGACGCTCATCGTTGCCGTCACTCTAACGAGCGCCACACCTTGTCGTCAATGACTAACGCCACATTCTCTACCAAATCTGTGCTAGAAAGTCTAACGCTAGCTGGTTGAACTCGTTCGGTCGAACTACTTTTGGCGCCTGGGGCTCCCGTCAGCGAGCGTGCGGTGAATGCGCGCAACAGTCGCCATCACCACTGCGCGGTCATCCTCAAGCAGCGAATCCTCAAGCAGTCGTGCAGTCTCCATATATAACCACAATGCGGCCTCGCCCCGCGCTCGTGGCTGCGCCTGCCCGTCACCTGGCGGATCATAGCCAACGACAACCCGCAGCAACCGTCGCCAGCGCGGTGGAGCGCACGCGAGCGCCGCATCGAAGTACTCGTTTTCGGTTTCGAGCAGCACTCCACGCGCCACCAAGACGGCGCGCGTCAGCCCGAGTTGCAGCCCCAGCGTGGCATAGAGCATCGCCGAGGTATTCTTCCGCTCCAGCGCGCCCAGCAGCTTGCGCGCCTCCTCCGCCAGGCCCGCGAGCTGCTCCGAGGCGAACGCGCCTGCCGCCAGTCGCAGCTCCTGCGTCCAGGCGAACGCCTGCGCCTCAGCGATCAGCGCCGCCAGTCGCCCGCTCACATCGGTGAGGCTGTGCGCCTGACGCAGACCGGGAACCGCGAAGATCAGTGTCTCTGGCTGGGTAATCTCCGCGCGCTTGGCCGCAATGCTCGTCGTCGTAACGCTCACGAGATGCTCCCCCAATAGCCAGAGGTGGTAGGCCTCGCGTGGAGTCGTCGGCGCCTCCGCGACGAAGCGCAACAGGTCAATATCGCTGTGGCGGGTCGCCTCGCCGCGCGCAAATGAGCCAGTCAGCGCAAGCGCCTCCACGCCTACGCCAGTAAAGCGCCGCGTCAGGTCAGCTACTGTCGCGTCATTCAGCGCCAATGGCTCGCCAGCCCAGCGTCTCATACGCCGCCGCCCAGGCCGACCACTCAGCGCCGCCCGCGTGGTGAAGCTGGTGGATCAGGCTCGTCCATTTCCTCGACGGCGCCCTCTGGCTCACGCTCTGGCTCACGCTCTGGTTCACGCTCTGGCTCCAGTTCGCGGAAACGATAGCCTACACCGCGCTCCGTCAGGATGTAGCGTGGATGCGCCGGATCACGCTCCAGCTTCTGACGCAGATAGGTAATGTAGAGGCGCACATAGTGCCCTTCGTCGCGATATTCTGGCCCCCAGACCTTCGAGAGCAGCGTTTCATGCGTCATGAGGCGGCCAGCATTGGTCACCAGATGGTAGAGCAGTCGGTATTCGGTCGGGCGCAGCGTCACCTTGCGTCCACGCACCAGCACTTCATGCCGCCCAAAGTCAATGGTCAGGTCATCATCCACCACGATGCGGGTCTTGCGCGCGGGAGAGGGCGTAAAGGAGCGCCGCAGCAGCGCCTTGATGCGCGTGACCAATTCGCGCGGGCTGTAGGGTTTGGTCATATAGTCGTCGGCGCCGATTTCCAGCCCACGGATGCGGTCGCTCTCCTCCGCGCGCACGGTGAGCATCAGCACGGGGACGCTGGAGACTTCGCGGATGCGCGCCAGTGTCTCGAAGCCATCCATGTCGGGCATCATCACATCCAGCGCGACGAGGTCGGGGAGGTCGGATTTTAGCCGCTCTAGCGCCTCGAAGCCATTCGACGCAGTGATGACGCGGTAGCCCTCCATCTCCAGGTTCAGCCGCACGACATCAACCAGACGCGGTTCATCGTCCACCACCAGCACCGTCAGATTGCGTGGATCTATTCGCGGTTGTTCCATCAATCTCTCCTGGCTAACAACTCATCGGAGTCGCTCGGTTCCAGCGGCTGCGTCGTGTCGCTGGAACCGCCAAAGATGACGAGCGGGGCGGCGGCAGGCTCTCCACGCGGCAGGCTGAAAGAGAAGGTCGAGCCGCGTCCCAGCTCGCTATTCACCCAGATGCGCCCGCCATGCGCCTCGACAATAGCGCGACAGATATACAGGCCCAGGCCCGCTCCTTGCGTGCGGCGACTGGCGGCGTTGTCCACGCGCTGGAACCGCTCGAAGATGCGCTCCTGCTCGCGCAGCGGGATCCCTTGCCCGGCGTCGATGATGCTGATGATGACCTCTTCGCCAGTGGATTGCCCATGCACACGGATGCGCGCGCCACGCGGCGAGTACTTGAGGGCGTTGTCCAGGAGGTTCATCAGCACCTCTTCGACACGCTCACGGTCAGCCAGCACCAGCGGCAGACCCGCGGGCATGCGCACGCGGATGTCAATCTCTGGGCTACGCGCCATCATGCGACGAGCGACGGAGCGGGCAAGGTCCGCCAGATCGATTTCTTGCCGCTCCATCTTCAGCCCTCCCGCTTGTATGCGTGAGGCATAGAGCAGGTTCGCAACCATGTGGCTGAGGCGGTCGGCCTCCTCCTCGATGGCGCGCAGCGGCTCGCGCGCGGCGGCGGCGTCCCACTGCGCGTCCTCGCGGGCCAGCGTCGAAGCGTAGCCTTTGATGATCGCGATTGGCGTCTGAAGCTCGTGTGAAGTGACGGAGATAAAGGTCGTGCGCATCTCCTCGGTCTCGCGGCTTCGCGTGATGTCGCGCACATTCATGACCGCGCTCACCTGCTGCCCCGACGTGGCGGCAGCGGCGGTCGCCGTCACCGTCACGTTGACGCGCTGACCATCGCGCGCGAGCAGCAGCAGTTCACGGTCGAGAATCGGCTTGCCCGTCGCGATGACCTGCGCCAATGGGTCGTGATGTAGACCGATGGGATCGCCCTGGGGCGTGTGCAGACGCACGACCTCATAGTAGAAGCGACCAACCACTTCATATTGCCGCCAGGAAGTCATCGCCTCCATCGCGGGGTTGAATCCGGTAATGCGCAGACCTTCGTCCACCGTGACGATGCCATCGCCGCTGAAGTGGAGAATCGAGTTGAGTTGGCGGTTCTCCTGCTGCAAGCGGATGGCCTGCTGATGACTGCGCACAGCGGCGACAAGGATGCCCAGCAGCGCGCGGCGACGCTCCGGGTCGAGCAGTGAGCGCCGCGCGGAAAATCCTGTGGCGCCGAGGAAGCTGACCTCGCCGACACCACCGCCCGCATCAGCCAGCGTCAGTGTCGCGACCTCGCCTGCCCAGATGTCTGGTGAGGTCATCACACGCGGGCGACCATCCAGCGGCTCCGGCGCGGCATCGAGCGCGAGCTGCGTCACCAGGTTGCGCGCGGCGTCGAGGTTGACACCCCACGCGATCAGGCGTCCCTCATCGCTGAGTGAGCCAGGCGCGCCACTGGCCCCGTCCTCGCGTAAAGTTAGCACGCCCGCGCCCGCCTCAGCCAGCGCAATCGCATGCCGCAGCGCGCGGCGCAGCGCCTCTCCCGGCTGCGGCTGATTCACCGCGCCAGTCGCCCTGAATATCGCCATGCCCCTGCTTCACCTCGCGTCGCTCTGGGGAGACAGCCGCCTCGCACTCCAGCACACCATACACACTGCCCATCTGCGTCATTTTACGCCACCAACGGCGGGCGCCGCCATATCCGCCCAGAGGCGATCAGAAGGCAGCGATCGTCTGGAATTACCGTGCTGGTGGCACCGGAATGCCCGAAAGTGTATGCTACCTCTCAGGCCACCCGTGGCCAGCCGCAACGAGACACGAGGATACCGCATGCGATTCGACATCTTCACGCTTTTCCCAGAGATGCTGCGCAGTCCGCTCGACGAGAGCATCATCGCCCGTGCGCGCGAGCGTGGGCTGGTGGAGATCAACACCTGGAATCCGCGCGACGTCACGACTGACCGCCATCATGTCGTGGACGATTATCCGTATGGTGGTGGCGCGGGAATGGTCATGAAGCCTGATCCCATCTTCACCGCCGTTGAGCGCGTCTACGAGCGCGGCCCCATCATCCTGATGTCGCCGCAGGGCCGTGTCTTCACCCAGGCCATCGCGCGCGAGCTAGCGCAGGAGCCGCGTGTCACGCTGATCTGCGGCCACTATGAGGGAATAGATGAGCGGGTACGTGAGCATCTCTGCACCGACGAAATCTCGCTCGGCGACTTCGTGCTGACAGGCGGAGAGCTGGCGGCGATGGTCATCGTGGACGCCGTGACGCGACTGCTACCCGGCGTGCTGGCGCCAGGCTCGACCGAGGAGGAGTCGCATACGGCGGGGCTACTGGAATACCCTCACTACACCCGGCCGCCAGAGTTTCGCGGCTGGCGTGTGCCTGAAATCCTGCTCAGTGGCAACCATGCCGCCATCGCACGCTGGCGGCGCAAGGAATCACTGCGCCGCACCCGCGCCCACCGCCCCGACCTCCTCGCCGCGCTTGACTTCTCGAAGTCTGACCGGAAACTGCTCGCCGAGATCGAGGCTGAAATCGAGGCCGAGGCGTCATCCACCACGCAAACGCCCGACGAGACGTAGCGCGAGCAGGCAATCAGGCGAAAGCGGCCTTGCCCGTCACACTCGCCTGATACGACCAGTGACCCTTCGCATCGCACGTATAGACGGCGAAGAGCAGCGGCGTAGCAGGGTCGCCCGTGGGGCCAAACGCGATCTTCCCCGTCACCCCCGTGTACGAGCCAGCGGCCACGGCTTGCAGCAGACCTGCGCGTGTCGGCGTCTTGCCCGCCGCGATGAGCGTTTTGAGCGCGCTGATCTCATCCATCGCGGCGTCATACGCCAGCGCGCTCTGTGGCGTCACGTGCGTATTGGGGTTCGCGGCCTGATACGCCGCCACGAAGGTTTTGCCACCAGGCATTTTCGAGAGAGTCCTGACCCGCCAGCAGCCCGACAGTGTTCGTCGCGAGCAGTGGCCCGCCGACGGCAGAGGCCCAGGTGGAATCGCCAGCGGCTGAGTTGGCCAGCAGCAACGGCATCGCCCCCGCCCCGGTCAGCGTAAGCGCGCCGCGTAGCTGGGCCGCCGCCGCCCCATCACCCGCGAAAAACACGCAACTGGGATAGGCGTCCACAATCGCCGAGACAATCGTCTGCACACCTACCGCATCGCCTAGCGCGAAGCTGGCGCTGCCTGCCAGCGTCCCATGCGCCGCCTTCAATTCGCGTGTGAAGGCTGCCGCCTGCGCCTTGCCTGAGGCCGTGCCATCAGTCACGATGAAGACAGACTGTGCGCCAAGGCCATGCGCGCTCGTCGCGGCCAGCGCCAGATCAGCCGCCGCCGCGCCCGCGACACCGTCATCCGCTGTCATGCGGAAGAAGTTGAGTGGTTTGCCCTTGGGATGTAGCTGGCTGAAGACGACGCCATTCGCGCTGGCCTGGCTAGCCTGCGTCAGACCAGGGAGCATGGCTGTCGGGCTGATCGTCACCACCCCCGCCTGCGCCAGCGCCGGTAGCGCCGCGAGCACGCCCTGGCTGGTCGCTGGCCCGACGGCCCCCATCACCTGCGCATCGCCCACCGCCTGTGAGACGCTCGTCCCCAGGGCGACGTCCGACTCATCGAGGTGAGTCACGCTCAGCGTATAGCCGCTCCCCAGCGAGGCGTTCTGCTTCACCGCAAGGTCAACCGCTCGCGCCATCGAGACGCCGATCCCACTCTGCGCGCCGGTCGCGGGGAAGATGGCCACGAGTGCGAGCGCCTTGCTCGCTGTGGAGGGGGCGCCCACCTTACAGCCAGCGAGCCATCCAAGCAGAAGCAGGGCGATCAGCGCAGGCGCAACACGAGGGCGGCTCAGCGGAGCGCGGGCGTGGGAGGAACGCATCACGCGAACATTCGCTTTCACTGGTACGACACAAAGAGCGGCTGCGGGAATAGCTGCATGACCTGTTGCGGAGTCTGGAGTGGCGAATCGAACTGCGTATCGCCTGGGTAGGGGAAAAACAATTTGTAGCCACCATATTCGATCAGGCTTTGCTGCACAAAGACCTGATAATCACCGATCTTGTTGCCAGCGCCGCCCCATCCATCCGATTGCAGTACCACCGAGACATTTGGGTTGAGCTTGATTGCGCTCTTGCCGCGGATGACCGATTGATCCCACTGATGCACGACGAGCACTTTGCTTGGCAGGTGATACTTCAGAGATGTCTGCGCCAGGTAGTTGATCGCCCAGTTGATCTCAGTCGCGTCCATCCACCCCAGGCAACATGGGTAACCAGCCGCCTCAGCATACCCCTGTGGCGTATTCGGGAAGTGGAACTCGGTATCGAGAGCTAGCTCAGTAAACGAGTATTGCTGGAGGTAGGGCTGCAACTGCTCTACCACAGCCGTCGCCACTGGCTCAACGCCAAGCTGGAGATCGAAGAACAGCAGCAGGTGGTGTTGCTTGCAAAACTGGATGTATGCCAGGTAGGTCGCGTCATCCGTTCCCGAAGCGCACCACTTGGCGAACTGCGCGCATGGTTGAATGACGTTCACGACCAGGTCGAGCGCGAGTTGCACGGGGTGCGAAGGGTCGAGCGCGGCGTATTGCTGCCCGAGTTGCTGGAACTGCGGCATGAACGCTGTCAGCATATCGAGGTTCGATGCCGGGCCATTGAATTCCCCACCGCCGACGATGCCATACACCGCGATGATGCGGCTATTGGGCAGAGGAGCGCCAACACTGGGGTCGAATGGCGGGGAAGCGTCCACCGTCGCAAGGCCCAGCGATGCAGCCCCGCCAGTTGGCGGCAAAGACGAAGTGGCCGATTGTGCGCACCCGGTCAGAATCACTGAAACACACAATGCCGTGAAGGCCAGCGAGACCCACCGGGAATGTCGCGATTCCCTTCCACGCAAGGCCCCCATGCGCCTGTTCCTCCCAGCGCCGCACAATTATAGCGCGCAGCGATTACGAACTTGCCAGAGCGTTTCCACACAATAGCCGCATCAAATAATACGCATGGAGCGCACGAATCATTCGCGGGAGGCGCCCTGAAGTACCCCGTCGCTTACGGATGGCAGGCACTCAGCGAATCGCAAGTGGGCAGTATACGGAGGGCCTAAGAGAATTGTATAATGAGCAAAGCTAAAGCGGGTCGCGGATAGTCTGCGTGTCGCTGACACGAAGCGTCCCGTCTCGCGTAACCGATCTAAACGGCTGACACCCGCACAGTTTCGACGCTCTGCCGCGTCGCTTGCGGCGTGTGGTACTTCAAACTTTTTCAAAGGAGTCCGTGTCCCATGACCTATGTCATCACGAGTCCTTGTATTGGTGTCAAAGATGGCAGTTGCGTTGATGTGTGTCCGGTGGACTGCATCCACCCAGCGGAGGGTGAGCCAGGGTATGACGGCGAGCAGCAGCTCTACATCAACCCGGAAGAATGCATCGACTGCGGCGCCTGCGAGCCAGCCTGCCCAGTAACCGCCATCTTCGAGGAAAGCGCGGTTCCCGCCGAAGAGCAGCAGTACACGAAGATCAACGCCGACTACTTCAAGAATCAGTAGAGAAGCGAACGACTCACCAGCCCGTCAACTCGACGAATCAGTTGTACGGCGAGTGGGACTTGTTGGCGGCCCGCGCCCTGGCTATGCGCTTCAGGCGTCGCGGGCCGCTTCGCGCTGTTACGCGCCGCGGACGTCTAGCGCTCGCACGGTTGCGCTGAAAGGGAATCCACTATGAGCGACACAGATATGGAAAGCCTGCTGGAACAGGGCTACGCCCTGGACGAGGAGGAGCGCTACGCCGAGGCCCTGGCGATCTACGAGCAGGCCATCGCGCAGCAGCCCGACCACGCCGAAGCCTGGTATCTGAAGGGCGATGCGCTCTTCTCCCTGGAGCGCTATGATGAGTCACTGGCTGCCTTCGAGCGCTCGCTGACACTCGACACAGGCGTGGCCGACGCCTGGATCGGCAAGGGCAACGCCCTGGTCGCGCTCGACCGCTCCGCCGATGCCCTCGCCGCCTACGACAAGGCCATCGCCTTCGATCCCACACAGAGTGTCCCGTGGCTGCTGAAGGGCATCGCACTCTACGAACTGGGTGAGACGATGCCCGCGCTCCAGGCGTACGAGCGCTCCATCTCACTCGATCCCAGCGAGGCCGAGGCATGGGTGGGCAAGGGTGATGCCCTGGCCGATCTGGAGCGCAGCGAGGAAGCCGTCGCCGCATTCGAGCGCGCCATCGACCTCGACCCGGAAAACGCCGAGGTGTGGATCAGCCACGGCGATGCGCTCTCTGACCTCGATGATCCGCTCGCCGCGCTGGAGTCCTATGAGCGCGCGCTGAGACTCGACCCGCAACTCGCCGACGCGCATGCTGGACGTGGTGACGCGCTCGCCAGCATGGAACGCTATGAAGAGGCCCTCGCCGCCTACGATAGCGCGACCAAAGCCGAGGCGGATAGCCCGCGCGCCTGGGCTGGACGCGCCACGACGCTCACCAGCATGGGACGCTTCGAGGAGTCGCTGGAGGCCTTTGACAAAGCCATCGCCCTCGATGAAGAGAACATGCTGCTCTGGCTCTTCCGCGCCAACACCCTCTCGCTGATGAATCGGCCAACTGATGCGCTCGTCGCCTACGACAAAGCCATCGCCCTCGACCCGAACTTCGCCTGGGCATGGGAAGGCAAGGCGAACACCTTGCGTGCGCTCGGACGCAACGACGAAGCTGCGGCCGCCCAGCGCAAAGCCGACGAATTGGAGCCGCCAGGGGAATAGCCCAGGGCATCCAGCTTCCCCCAGCGACAGCGGCCCCCGACACACGCCATCTCGGCGCAGCGTCGGGGGCCGCGCGCGTCACGAATCAGCGTCCTCTTCGGCGGATGTCAGGACGCGCATATCCTCGCCACTCCCGCCATCCTCCACCGCGTCCCGCGTCAGCAGCGGATCGCCACCCCATGCTGGCGGCCCACCATCGGCCACGGACTCGGCTTCGGGAATGTTGGGCCATGCGCCCAGGAAGTCGCCCTCGGCGCGACTTTCAGAAGAGCCTGCCTGGCGAAGTGTATCCTCCGCCGAGTGAAAGCGACGGCTGGCGGGGAGCCGCAGATACAGCTCCTCCGGGAGATCGCGGTAGTATTTGCGAATCTGATCGCGTGTCAGGCCATCAGGGCCGTAGTTTAGCTCCAAGAGACTCAGGGTCACCGTTTCGAGGACATCGGCGGACAACTGGGTTAGGGCGTCTGGCTCGGCCTGTGGTTCCGGCGACTGCTGATAACCTGGCAGACCTTTTTTGCTCCGCGCGGATTGCGCTGGCTGTGTTGGCTGTTGCGCGCTCATCGTCGGTCCCTCCTTTCTCGTGAAACTCTACTACGCAAGCGCTGTACCGTGACACAGCTTGCGTTGACACGCCGAAACGGCGCGGGCTATCATCCCAGTGATGCGCCCGGAAGATGCGCGTCTCTCCCATCAGCGAAAAGGTGAACAGCTATGGCGGCTCCTCAGGTATCTCCGGCCCGCGCGGACGAGTTTTACATGCATCGGCTCCCCAACGGCTTGCAGCTGCTAGGCCAGCGCATGCCCGATCTGGAATCGGTCTCGCTCTGCTTCTATGCCCGCACAGGCGCCCGCGATGAGCCTGACGCCGCGCTCTTTGGTGTCTCGCACTTCCTGGAACACATGGTATTCAAAGGGACGGCGCGGCGCAATACAGAAAAGATCACCCTCGACTTCAACTTGATGGGCGCCGAGTTCAATGCCTTCACCTCGCTGGAGCAGACCCTCTACTATGCCCGCATCCTGCATGAGTACTTGCCCAACGCGGTAGATCTGCTCAGCGACATGATGCGCCCACGCCTGGACGCCGACGACTTCAGCCTGGAACGCAACGTCATTCTGGAGGAAATCGCGCGCGCGGAGGATGTGCCGACGGGTCAGGCCTATCGCCGACTGATGCAGACCTTCTTCGCCAATACGCCGCTCGGCCATGATGTCCTGGGCACAAAGGACAGCATCCGTGAGATGAGCGTGGAGCAGATGCGCGACTACCACGCGCGCCGCTATGGAGCGAACAACCTTATCTTCGCCATCGCGGGCAATTTCGAGTGGAATGCGGTGGTGGAACTCGTGGAGAAAGCGTGCGGTGGCTGGAGCGCTGGTGAAGCTGGCCGCGCTGCGCCAACTTACGCGCCCGACGCTCCACGCCACAACGTCGTCGTCAAGCCGCAGCTCAAGCAGCAGTTGATCCTCCTCGGCAGCCCGTCCATTAGTGAACAGGACGACGATCTCTATGCGGCGGAGGTCGCCGCGATGATTCTGGGCGATGGCGCTGGCTCGCGTCTCTACTGGAACATCTACCAGAAGGGGCTCGCCGAGTCTGCCTCCGCCTCGCTTTCGTCGCTCGACAATACCGGTATGCTGCTGACGCTCCTCAGCACCACACCCGACCATGCGGCCGCCGTGCTTGAGCTGGCGCAGGCCGAGCTGAAGGGCTTGCAAGAGGATGGCGTACAAGAAGAGGAACTGCGCCGCGCCAAGGACAAGCTCATCAGTCGGACAGTACTCGATGGCGACTCGGCATTTAGCCGGATGCAGAATCTCGCGTTTACCTGGGTCGCCAAAGGCAAAGTACGCAGCATCCAGGATGAGATGAACCTCATCGAAGCGGTAACACTCGCCGATGTGCGCCGTGCGCTCGACCGTTTCCCCGTCACCGCCAACCAGACGCTCATGGCGTATGGCCCACTCGAAGCCAGCGCGCTTGGCTTCAGCGAATAACCCCTCGCATACGAGCAGACACGGACGAGCGGCGCTTCTCCCCCTGTTAGTGCGATGGGGAAGCGCCGCTCGCGTCTCTCACAGCGCCGCGCTGGGGCCTCATGCGGCAGGGGCGTCATCGTGGTCGTGGGTCGCTACTGGCGCCCGTAGCTCCACCAATAGCGCGTCGATGTCGTCCCAGATACGGGTGACACGCCGCGAGACAACGCTCGGCGCGGACGCGGCGGGAGGTGGCGGGGTCGGCGCGACCTCTCGCCGCCGCAGCCACTCGCGCGCCGCCTCGACCCAGACATCGCTCTCACTTCGCCCCTGCGCCTGAGCCGCCGCCGCCATGCGTCGCAGCACATCAACAGGCGCACGCACGCAAGCGCCTTCGCCCGCATCACGCGCTTTGGCCTGGCGCTGGCGTCGCGGCTAGACGCGCAGGCGCATCCACCCAAGCCCACTGGCTGCCCGCGCGCGCAGAGCCAAGCCCGCCAGAGGGCGCCACGACCGCTGAGGCGCTCGTCATCGCATATGTGTCAGTGCGAAGCTGAGCCGAGACACTACGCTCGTCATGGGTCAGCAGGATAGGGGTAAACCAGCTCATGTGACTCGCTCCTCGTTCTCTGGCGTCGAGGATGACGCCAGTTCGCCGGTCAAACGCTCATTGGACAGCAACCCGGTGACGATGCCTCACTCTCGAATAGCGTGAAACATTTGTTCTAAGTATAGAACGCGGGTCGGCGCATGTCCAGAGGATGGGAGAATTGTCGGCGTGGGTACGGTTATGTCGCGCGTCATGCAGCGCACGGCGCTTTCGACACAAGCAAGCGTGAAAACGCTTGACAGGCGCGGCGGTGGTGGGGTAGTATACGAAAGCCAATGTGAGCAATCGCATGGAGTCACGCGGGAGTGGCTCAGGGGTAGAGCATCTCCTTGCCAAGGAGAAGGTCGCGGGTTCGAATCCCGTCTCCCGCTCCAGGAGCGTCACCAGAAGTGGTGACGCTCCTGCTGTTTTCTCGCGACTCTTTACCTTCACACAACGGCTGCGCCACGCATACTTCCGGAGTAATGTGGCCGCGTGTCAAGGGAACGCTGAAAAGTGGTATACTTTCATGCGGCGTGGGGGCCTGAGGCGCGCAGGCAATCGCGGGCGCTATCCCAATTGGGGCGGCGCGCGAGGAAAGTCCGAACTCCGCAGAGCGGGATGCTGGTTAACGGCCAGTGGGGGTGACCCCAAGGATAGCGCCACAGAAACATACCGCCTGCGCGGCGTGCGAACGTCGCGTCGGTAAGGGCGAAATGGTGAGGTAAGAGCTCACCAGCGGTCAGGTGACTGGTCGGCTGAGGCAAGCCCCATCTGGAGCAAGGCCGAACAGGAGGAGTGGTCGTCGGGTTCGCCCGATGGCCCGCGGGTGGCTCGCCCGTCACCCTCCGGGTTGGCTGCTGGAGGCGGCGGGTAACCGTCGTCCTAGAGAGATGATTGCCGCTCGGCGTGTCGCAAGGCGCGCCGGGCACAGAATTCGGCTTACGCGCGCCTCAGACCCCCACCCCAACACTCGAGCGCGACAGATGGCACGCGCATTGCTGCGTCATTGCCAGAAGTTGGAGTGTCCACGCGATACAGCAAAGGAGTTGAGAGCATGGCATATATTGCGCGGATTGACGAGGAAGCCCGCAAGAACACCGATTTCCGCCGTGAAGTGATCACCGGACAGCATAGCCAGGTCGTGCTGATGAGTATCCCCGTTGGTGGCGAGATTGGCGAAGAGACGCACAACGACGTAGACCAGACACTCGTCTTTGTCAGTGGCGAGGGTGAGGCCGTTCTCGATGGGCAGCGCCACCGAATTACCGCCAACACCATCTGCTTTGTTCCTTCCGGAACACGGCACAACTTCATCAACAAAGGCGCGGAGCCACTGCAACTCTACACCGTGTACGCGCCACCAGAGCATGCGCCGGGAACCAGATTCCACACACGAGCGGAAGCCGATGCCTCCGAGCATCACGTATAGTCTGTGGAAAGGCGACGAGGACGACCGCTCCTGCGCCGTCCTCGTCGTGCGCTATCCCGCGCCAGGCTCTCGCGAGAAGTCGCCGCTCTTGCCGCCGCTCTTGCGCTCCAGCCGCACCTGCTCGATCACCATCCCCCGATCAATCGCCTTGCACATGTCGTAGATCGTCAGGGCGGTCGCGCTCACCGCTGTGAGCGCCTCCATCTCGGCGCCTGTCTTCCCGACAGTCCGCACGGTCGCCTGGATACCCACTCGTCCCTCGTCTTCAGCCTCTGCCAACTCGAAGGCGATATCGACGCCGGTGAGCAGGATTGTATGGCACATGGGGATGATCTGCGGGGTCTGTTTCGCGGCCATCACACCCGCCACCTGCGCCACCGCCAGCACATCGCCCTTCGCGAGCGTCCCCTCGCGGATACGCCGCAGAGTCTCCGCGCGCATCCGCACCTGGCCAGTGGCGACGGCCTCGCGTGTCGTCTCAGCCTTCTCGCCGATATCTACCATATGGGCGCGCCCAGATTCGTCAAAATGTGTCAGATCCATACGCATCCATTCCTTCCCTCTGGCGCCTTCTTCTGGTCATATGCGCGCCTTGAATGGCGCCTCGCGCGTTAGTATGGTGTGAGTTCGCGCGTCTCATCGCGCTTGCGCCCGGACAGCGCGCGCGCTATACTGGCTCAGAGTATACGCGGCGCCGCATGCATCGGGCCACCAGATCATCCTAGCAGGAGTGAGCAGCATGGCGAAGAAGTCATCATCCAGTCGTCACAAGCCGACGACAGCGCACGTAAAGCCCACTGCGCAGAAGCAGCAGGCGCCTGAGCGCAACAGTACTGCCACTCTCGTAAGGCCAGGCGGCGCGACAGGCCCAAGCGCGGCGAATGTCGTCGTGGCGGCGCCGGTGGCAGCCAGCGAGCCGCAACCCCTCCCTCAACCCAAGCCCCAGCCCAAGCCTGCGCCACGCAAGACCGCTGTCGCAACCAAGACCGCCACGACAGAAAAGGCTGTCGCGCCCACACCCGCCGCGTCCCCCACACCCGCCGCGTCCCCCAGGCCCGCCGCATCCCCCAGGCCCGCCGCAGCGCGCCCATTCGCCACCACATCCGCCCGCGAGCAGAATGCGCAGTTGGCCCGCGTTCGCGCCACGCAGCGCGCCCGCACAGCCCGCGCCATCTCGGCGGAGAATTATGCATATGTGCTGAGCGACCTCAAGCTGGTCGTTGGCCTCGCCGTCACCGCGTTTGTCGTACTGATCGCGCTCACATTCGTACTGCCACACTGAGATCCAGGCGCTGAGCGCTTTCTATCGCCCGAACCCCCAAAACGCGACCGGAGCCATCTGGCTCCGGTCATTATCTATGTTCCGCGCCACACGCTCCTAGGAGCGCGGGCCGACTACACTGAGGGGCGCATATCGCTGGCGAGTGGCTCACCCTGGCGATGGTCATGGGGAATCGAGACGCCAAAAACGCGCTCTGCCGCAAGCGTATGGCTGCACGCCCCGTGATCCGCGAAGAAGTTGCAATCGCAACTCCAGACTCCCTCATGGAAGCTGATGGTATGGGTATCGTTCTCACCACGGAACGACGCCTCGAACTGGCTGAGCTGAATCCGGTCTGGCTCCTGGGCATACTGCTTGGCTTTGGCGATCTTGCCGATCATGCTGGAATACATGTGCCACATCTCGCTTTCTTCACAGCGCCCCGCGCAGGCGCCGCACGAAAACTACAGGTGATCATCATTGATCGTCCACATGCGTCAGCTAAAGACCTACTGACACGTCAGACGGTCAACACGGTTGCCGCGAACGTTCTAACCTTTCCCTCCCGCCCCCTCATTGGAGCAGTTCGTGCGTACATTTTAACTTGACATAACACTGCTTGTACGGTGGCGCGCATTTTGGTATGCGCAAACTCCTGGACAGCGTCTCGAAGGGAATCCATCCTTCATGCCTCAGCCGTAGCTGGGCGGCCTTCTCGTCTTGAGAACGAAAAAAGGCGCCGAGACAGGATATGTCTCTAGCGCCTCAATTTTTCCGCAGGCACACAGGTGTGCCCACGTGACGTCGTTATCGCTGAACGATCTACTGACGTTTGTCGCATCGGCTTCCTCCTCGCTGTTGAGTAACGGGAGCGCCTGAATTGTCCGTATTGATGTCCGTAGTGTACCATGTGATACATGCTACGTCTAGCTGAACAAGAACATTTCGCATACCGCCCAGGGTGAGCGTAGCGCTCCAGAAAGTGACAAACCTCAATGGCCGCGACGACATCGGCGCGCCAGCCACAGCGCATCACGAGCGCCGTCCGCGACCGCCTGGCTGAGCAGTTGCGCGCGGTAATCGGGGCGGATAGCGTCCTGAACGAGCGCGCGGAACTGCTCGCCTATGGCTTCGACGCGAGCTTTCTGGAAGGCCTGCCTGACATCGTGGCGCTCCCCCGAACGCCGGAGCAGGTGGCGACTGCCGCGCGCCTGGCCACCACCGCTGGCGTGCCCGTCGTTGCGCGTGGAACCGGCACGGGCCTCTGTGGCGGGGCCACGCCCATTCGCGGTGGGGTGGTCATTGCTACGCCGCGTCTCAACCACATCCGCAAGATTGACGCGGTAAACCGCATCGCCGTGGTCGAGCCTGGGGTCATCAATCTGGCGCTCTCAGAGGCCGCGAAGCCCTATGGCCTCTACTACGCGCCCGATCCCGCCAGCCAGCGCATCTCCACCATTGGCGGCAATGTCGCCACGAACGCGGGCGGCCCGCACTGCCTGGCGCTGGGCGCGACGGCGGCGCACATCCTCGCTGCGCAGGTGGCTTTGGCGGACGGTTCGCTGATCTGGCTAGGCGATGCGAATGGCGCGCTCAATCCCGGCGGCCTCGATCTGCTCGGCGCGGTTATCGGCTCCGAGGGGACACTCGCCATCGTCACGCAAATCGTCACACGCCTGCTTCCGCTGCCAGAGAGCGTGCGCACGCTGCTCGCCGTATTCCCCGACATCGCGACCGCCTCGCACACCGTTTCAGCCATCATCGGCGCGGGAATCGTTCCCAGCGCGCTGGAGATGATGGATCGCCTCATCTGCCAGGCGGTCGAGCGCGCCTTCCACGCGGGGTATCCAGAGGACGCCGGAAGCGTGCTGCTGATCGAGGTTGATGGCCCGCGTGAGGTGGTGGAGGCGCAAAGCCAGCGTATCGCCGCGATCTGCGCCGCGACTGGCGCGCGCGAGACCCGCGTGGCGCGCAACGAGGCGGAACGCGCGGCGCTCTGGGCTGGGCGCAAGGGCGCGGCGGCGGCGCTCGGCCAGATCACCCCCAGCTTCTACCTGCAAGACGCCGTCGTACCGCGCTCGCGCCTACCACAGATCATGGAGCAGGTGGAACGCATCGCCCAGGAGTATGGCCTGCTGATCCCCAATGTCTTCCACGCGGGCGATGGCAATCTGCACCCAAACATGGTGTTCGACCGCGCGAAGCCAGGCGACATCGAGCGCGTGATGCGGGCGGGCAACGACCTGCTGCGCGCCTGCGTCGATCTCGGCGGCATGGTCTCTGGCGAGCATGGCATCGGCCTGGAGAAGCGCGAAGCGCTGGCCTACGTCTATAGCGCGCGCGATCTCGCCGCGATGGCGCGGGTGCGCCTCGCCTTCGACCCACACGAGCTCTTCAACCCCGACAAAATCTTCCCTGAGAGCGCCGCTTGCCTCGAAGCGCGTGCGCCACTAGGCCTCACCGCTGGCGTCAACGCCTGGTTCTGTTGAGCGCGCTCCTCTGCCTGATGCGGCTCTATGCGCGTGTCGCGCAGCCCCACTTTCGCGCGTTCGAATGCCTCCTTGGACACGCCCCAATTCCCCATGGAAATGATGTGACAGCCTCGTGATGTACAGAGCCTCTGCTGTGAGATGGTTGTAGTGCCAGAAAGGTATCCTCTGAACGTAACCGAAAGCGGTTATGAGGGATGGCGAAACAAGGCGGCGACTGTAGCACGCCAGAACGCCATCAACGAGCACTCCCACTCGAAGGAGAGTTTCATATGACCAAGGCAATCAGGTGGCGGATCATCGTTCTGCAGGTTATCGCAATCCTCGTGCTCGCTGGCGCATCATTCGCCGCCTTCTACGCGAGCAACTTCACATCTACACAGATTCACGACCAGCTCGCGCCACAGCAAATCTTCTTCCCGAAGTCCGCGGCGCAGGGTCTGCCCGCGAATCTCAGCCAGTACGCTGGCCAGCAGGTTGTCAATGGTGACCAGGCGCATGCTTATGCTGAGAATTACATCGGCCTGCACCTCAAGGAGATGGGCCAGGGGCATCCGTACTCTTACTGGAGCGCTCAGGCGCGAACTGCTCCTGATGCAGCGACAGCGGCGAAGTATCAGGCCACCGCTGACACGATGTTCAAGGGTGACACGCTACGCACCATGCTCAATACCGCCTGGACATTCTCAGTGATCGGGCAGATCGCCTTCTACGCTGGCATTGGCCTGGCGATAGCTGGCCTGGCGGTTCTGGTGGCGTTTGGCTTCGAAGTCTACGAACTGATTCGCGGTAAAGAGGTTGCGGAGGTTGTAGCGACACTGCCTTCTGACACCAGTTCGCGAACGCTCACAACCGCTGGCGCCTAATAGAGGCAATCGCTGTTGCGATACGAGAAGCCGCTGGCTCTATGCCAGCGGCTTCTCTTTTTGGTTGGCGACTCCACGCATTCGCTGGCCTATAATACAAAGAAGCGCGCGCGGTGGAGTGGGCGCTGGATGGCGCAACTCCACCGCGCCAGGAACCGCATGTTCCTGAGTGAGTCGCCTGCCATACAACAAGAGCGAAAGTAGCATACGTGAATACGCCCACCAACCGATTTCTCCGCGCCTGCCTGCGTCTGCCCGTCGATCACACCCCCGTCTGGTTGATGCGCCAGGCAGGGCGCTCCTTGCCGGAGTATCGCGCCATTCGTAAGCGCCACTCGTTCTTTGAGGTCGCCAATTCGCCGGAGCTGTGCGCCGAGGTGACGCTCCAGCCAGTGCGCCGCCTGGGCGTGGACGCCGCGATCCTTTTCTCCGACATCATGGCGCCGCTTGTCGCGATTGGCCTCGACATCGCGCTGGTGGAAGGCGTAGGCCCAACCCTCGCACGCCCACTGCGCACTCAGGCGGATATCGCGACCGTGCGACCGCTCGACCCTGACAGTGACATGGCCCCTGTACGCGAGACGCTCGGCATCCTGCGGCAAGAGCTTGCGCCAACCGATACCGCGCTCATCGGCTTCGTTGGCGCGCCGTTCACGCTCGCGGGCTATCTCATCGAGGGCAAGCCCTCGCGCGACTTCGTACGCACCAAGCAGATGATGTTCGATACGCCCGACCTCTGGGACGACCTGATGAAGCGACTTACTGACGTCGTGGTCGGCTTTGCGCGCGGACAAATCGCGGCTGGCGCGCAGGCGATTCAGGTGTTCGATAGCTGGATCGGCGCGCTCGGCCCGCGTGAGTATGCGCGCTACGTCCAACCGCACATGCGCCGCCTCTTCGACGCTCTGCGCGCCTCCAGCCTGCCCGAAGTCCCGCGCATCCACTTCGGCACGGGCACGGCGACACTACTGGAGATGATGGCGGAGGCTGGGGGCGAGGTGATCGGCCTCGACTGGCGCGTCAACCTCGATGAAGCGTGGGCGCGACTTGGCGGCCCTGAGCGTGTCGCCGTTCAGGGGAATCTCGACCCTGTGGCGCTGACAGCCACATGGCAGACGGTGGAGCGCGAAGCAGAGATCATCTTACGACAGGCAGGCGGGCGTCCCGGCCATATCTTCAACCTGGGGCATGGCGTCATGCCCAGCACTGATCCAGAGCAGATCGCGCGACTCGTTGGCTACGTCCATGATTTCCGCATCTGACGCGCTCAATAGCCCTTGGCCGCCGCCTTCAGCCGGGCCTTGCGCGCCTTACGCGCGCGGGCTTCCGCTTTGCGCTTGCGCTTCACGCTGGGCGGCTCGTAGTGCTGGCGGCGCTTCGCCTCGGAGAGCAGGCCTTCCTGCTGCACACGGCGCGTAAACTTCTTTAGGGCAACATCGAACGAGTCACCCTCGCGGATAATGATTTGACTCACGCTCTACATTGCGCAGCCCCCACATCTCGCTCGTGATCGGGCTGCGCGCTCCTTTCATCACTACCAGCGCCACAGATCATAGCCGCACGCTCGAAGATAAAAACGATTCATACACTGCTAACGTTTCAGGGTCAAGCGCAGAAATCGCTGTGCTGGCGCGTCTCCTATACCGGGCGCTCGCTTGGAGGTCGGCGCCGTGAGATACAATGCTGATACGATACCCCTTCGCGTGGCGATGGAGCGGAGGCGATGACACGAATAGATGAGGAAGCGCGATGAGCACACGGGATGACCAGTCACCGATAGATGCGCAGGACGATGACCTGCTGCGCGGTCTCAATGAGCCGCAGCGTCTGGCCGTGACCACCACTGACGGCCCACTGCTGGTGCTGGCGGGGCCAGGCAGCGGCAAAACCCGCGTCATCACGCATCGCATCGCCTACATCGTGCGTGAGGGGAAAGCGCTGCCCTGGAACGTCCTCGCCGTGACCTTCACCAACAAAGCCGCAAAAGAGATGCAGGAGCGGCTCAGCAAACTGATGGCCAGTCCCGCTGGCTCTGAGTCTATCGGCCCCAGCGCGCGTGATTTGGTCGTTGGTACCTTCCACTCCATCTGCTCACGAGTTCTCCGGCGCGAAGCGCAGCGAGACGCGCTCGGTATCGACCGCAACTTCTCGATCTACGACGACGACGATCAGATGAAGCTCGTCAAGCAGATTCTCGACGAGATGAACCTCGACACCAAGCAATTTAGTCCGCGCATGATCCACGGCATCATCTCGAACGCGAAGAACGACCTGATGGGGCCGCTCCAGTTCCAGGAACACGCCAACCGCTACACCGAGGAAATCGCCGCCCGCGTCTACAAGCGTTATGATCAGGTACTACGCGAACGCAACGCCGTGGACTTCGATGACCTCATCATGCTCACGTACCAGCTCTGGCGCCGCAATCCCGATGTGCTGAAAGCTTACCAGCGCCGCTACCGCTACATCCATGTGGACGAGTTCCAGGATACCAACAAGGCGCAGTACGAGCTGGTGCGCTTGCTCGCGCTGGGCACACCAGAGACCCCCAGCCACCGCAATATCTGTGTAGTGGGCGACGATGATCAGTGCCTAGTCGCGGGAACACGAATCTTGATGGCTGACGGATCCGAACGCCCCATTGAGCAAGTGACAGCGGGTGATCTGGTATGGTCAGCGTATGGCAGTGGAACATTCAGGCCAGCGCGTGTGCTTTCGAAGGCGCAGCGCGAACGCGCAGACGGGATCGCGATCACACTGCGCTCAGGCCGCACACTCATCAGTACGCCAGAGCATACCCACTTCGCTGGCTATCGTCTCGATATGACGCCACAGCTCTACTTCACCTACCTCATGCATAAGCGTGGTATAGGCTTCAGGTTGGGAACCTCGCAAGTTCACACACATGGACAGGTGAAGCCCGTCGTAGGCTTTATGTTGCGCGCTCGTCAGGAGCATGCGGATGCTCTTTGGGTACTTTCGACACGTGCAAGTGAGAATGACGCGCGCGCGGTAGAGTACATTCTCTCGCTACGTCATGGAATTCCGACGCTGCCATTTACCCCCCGAAAGGGGGGCTCGATCAATGGTCTCGTGCATGACGAACGCTACATCCGCCGAGTGTTTGCCGCCTTCGATACTGAGGCGAGCGCACTACAACTATTAGCGAACGTCGGGCTAACCCTCGAACATCCGCACTTTCGACCACGCTCCCGTAACTCCAATCGACATCATCTCATCATCACCCTGTGCGCCGACTCTGGAGCGAACACACCAATGCACCGCATCTCGATTGTGGGCAACGACACACAGGCTCGCACGGCGCTAGAGTCTCTTGGATTGAGCGTTCGTTCTGCAAGAGCTGGCTCCAACAGTTGGCGCTTTGAGACATCGTATTCCAGCATGGCTTCTTTGCTTGCAACCGCCGTTCGTATTAGTGAGGTTATCGCAGTTGAGACGATCTTCACAGCACGCCTAGGTAAGAATGCCATACCAGGCACGACCAGTTCGCTCCCGTTTACTCCGGCTGCGGCAGTGCGCCCTGGCATGGTTATGTTCGATGCGCAGGGCAGCTATGATCTCGTCACCAAGGTTGAGCATGTCACGCTAGACGAGTCGGTCTACGATCTCAACATAGAATCAACGCATAACTTCATAGCCAATGGCATTGTCACCCACAATTCCATCTACGGCTGGCGGAACGCCATCCCGGAGGTCGTGCGTGACTTCCAGCGCGACTTCCCCGGCGCGCGTACCGTGCTGCTGGAGCAGAACTATCGCTCCACCCAGAACATCCTCGACGCGGCGCATGGCGTCGTGCGCCACAACATCTCGCGCGCCGACAAGAAGCTCTGGACAGAACGCGATGGCGGCGAAAAGATCACCTTGCACGAGGCCTACAACGAAGAGGAAGAGGCAAGCTACGTCGTCCACGAGATACGGCGGCTCACCTCGCGCGATCAGGCGGCGCTACGCGATGCTGCGGTGATGTATCGCACGAATGCCCAGTCCCGCGCGCTGGAAGAGCAATTCATGCGGGCAGGTGTTCCCTACGTCGTCGTTGGCAGCCGCAAGTTCTATGACCGTAAAGAAATTCGCGACGTGCTCGCCTATTTGCGCTTGCTCAACAACCCACTCGATCAGGTTGCGCTGGAGCGCATCATCAACGTCCCCAACCGCAAGATCGGCCCGAAGACGCTCTCTGAGTTCCTGAACTGGGCGCGAGCTGAGGGCATTCCACCGTTCGAGGCGCTGGAGCGCATCGAGCTACACCCCACGCTGGCCACGGCAGGCAAACGCGCGCTGGTCAGCTTCGCCGCGCTGATGGCCAACCTGCGCACGCTTGCCGCCGAGCAACCGCTTCCCATCCTGATTGACTTCCTGCTGGCGCAGAGTGGGTACGCCGCCGAACTGCGTGACGGCACAGAGGAGGGCGAGGAGCGCTGGCGCAACGTGCTAGAACTCCGCCGCGTCGCTGAGGACTTCGCGCTCATCGACCCTACTACCGCGCTCCAGCTCTTCCTGGAGCAGGTGGCGCTGGTGGGCGGCGCCGACACGACCCAGACCGGCGAAAGTGGCGGCCTGGAGCAGGAACGCGATAAGGACGCCGTCACCCTCATCACCTTGCACGCCGCAAAGGGCCTGGAGTTCCCCGTGGTCTTTCTCGTCGGCATGGAAGAGGGCATCTTGCCGCACTCACGCTCCCTCGACAGCCAGAAAGAGCTGGAGGAAGAGCGACGTCTGGCCTACGTTGGCATTACCCGCGCCATGCGCCAGCTCTACCTCGTGCGCGCCTACCGCCGCAGCTTCTACGGCGGCGCTAGCTTCCAGGAGGCGTCGCGCTTCCTGGAAGAGATTCCCGCGGGCCTGCTCAAGGTGACACACGAGCGCGCCCCCCGCGGCGGTGTCTCGACGGCGACTGGCGAGACACGCCCGCGTCCGCAGACCAGCACCCCCTGGCGGACGACCGCGCCAGGCAAGAGCGCGTGGGGGCCGCTCGGCGCGCCAGCCAGCTCCACACCACAGCCACCGCGCTCCACCACACCCGCCAGCCCGCCGCCAAGCGTCACGGAACCCGCGAGCGCCAACGAGCGCACACCCGCGACCTCGCTCGCCCCAGGCGATGCGGTGATGCACCGCCTCTTCGGGCGCGGTCTGGTGCTGAAAGTCAACACGCAAGGCGACACCACCAACGTCGAAGTGCTCTTCGACACAGTGGGACGCAAGACCCTCGACATGGCCTACGCCCGCCTCGAAAAAATCTAGCGCGCCCAGAACTTATTGTGCGACAGGAGTATGCGGAGAAGCTGGATCGAACGGTCTCTGATTTTTGGTAGAGCCAAAGCTAGCTGGCGAGTGAACTCGCGCCTGGAGGGCCTGCGGGCCGCGAAGCCCGCCGACGCGGGCTGGGTCTGGGCGCGCATTGGCGTCCAGGAGCAGACGGATCGTCTTGCGCCGTCCGGTTTCGAGTCCGCGAAGGCGGACTTTGCGGCGGAACGCCCTCCAGGCGCGGCTTCAGCCGCCAGCTTGCCCGCCTCCTGACCCCGGTTTTTGGTAGAGCCAAAGCGTTCCAGCGCCGTTGACAACGGCGCTCACGTCATGCTATGCTAGTTTAGCTTGCCCAGCGTCCGCTCCTGTCAGGACGTCCCATGTGGCGCATGCGCAACGTACTCACCGTCAGTATCCGCTTGCGGAGGAACAGGTTACATATGGTTAAAATTCGCCTCATGCGTGTAGGCATGAAGGGCGCGCCAAGCTATCGCGTCGTCGTGGCCGATGCCGCCTCGCCACGCGATGGCCGCATCATCGAGAATATCGGCTGGTACAATCCACTGACTGAGCCATCGACGATCAATGTCGATGCCGAGCGCGTGAAGTACTGGATGAGCGTCGGCGCACAGCCTACCGACTCCGTGCGGTCACTGTTGGAGCGCGCTGGTGTGCTTGCCCGCGCCGAACAGGCGGCGGACGCGAAGTAGCGCGGCAGCCGCACGTCTCATGTCCTCCGCGCCACCTGTGGGTGGTCGCGCCTACACAGGCGGAGTGCAAAATGCGTGGTCTTGTCGAGTTCATCGCACGCAATCTCGTAGATGATCCAGACGCGGTCATCGTGCGAGAAATTCGCAACGATCGCTATGCGACCGTTATCGGGCTGCGTGTCAGCGAGGGCGACCTGGGCAAGGTCATCGGGCGGCAGGGGCGCGTAGCCAAGGCGATCCGCTCGCTCATGCGCGCATCGGGTAGCTTGAGCGGAAAGCAGCATGTTGGCCTGGAAATCGATGACCGAGGACCACGCACACCCGATGCCTGACACTCCCACCAGCGCGAATGAGTGGGCGCTCGTCGGCGAAATCGTCGGCGTTTTCGGCATACATGGCGAAATCAAAGTTCGCCCACTCTCCGACTTCCCCGAGCGTTTCGCGGTCGGCGGCGTCCTCTACCTTGGCGATCACCACGAGCCGCACACGATCACCAAGGCGCGGCTACGTCCTGGCTCGCACGTCATTGCGCTCAGTGGCATTGAATCCGCGAACGACGCCGAACGGCTACGCGGCCAATCCCTCGCTATCCCTTCCTCCGCGCTCGCGCCACTCGCGCCCGACCAGTTCTATCAGCATGACGTACTGGGGATGCGTGTCGAGCATAGCAACGGGACATTCCTCGGCGTCATCACGGACATCCTCAACACCGGCGCTAGTGACATTTACGTGGTGCGCAATGAAACGACTGGGGCCGAACGCATGCTGCCCGCTGTGAAAGCCTTCATCAAGCAAGTAGATATGGCAGCGGGTGTCATGCGCGTCGAGCCGATTCCCGGCCTTTTCGACGACAACACTGAGAATGCGCTCTAACGCCCTCCCATGCTGGTATACGCCTTCAGGGTAGCTGGACGAGCGCGCGATCAATGCTGGCCAACGTCGGACGGCCAGCCAACGCCATCGCGAGCTGTAGCTCCTCGCAGAGCAGCGTCAGCACACGCTCCACGCCTCCCGCGCCAGCCGCGCCAAGCCCCCAGAGGGCAGGGCGCCCCAGCAGCACCGCACGCGCCCCCAGCGCTAGCGCCTTCAGCACATCAGTGCCACGCCGCACACCGCCATCCATAAAGACCTCACAGCGCCCCGCAACCGTCGCCACCACCTCTGGCAGGGCGTCAACGCTGGCCAGCGCGCCATCGAGCTGTCGCCCACCATGATTCGAGACGATGATGCCCGCAACGCCATGCGCCACCGCCAGCGCCGCATCTTCCCCTGTCAGAATCCCTTTGACCAGCACAGGCAGGGAGGTAATCGAAGCGAGCCAGTCAATCGCCTCCCATGTGAGGCTGCCATCGAGCTGGTGGGCGGCGTACGTCGCCAGCGACGACGTCCCTGGCTGCTCGCCGAGTTGTTGCGCTCGCTCGCCCTCGAAATTGGCCAGCGTCACGTTTGGTGGCAGGCCGAAGCCGTTGCGCACATCCACCTCGCGTCGCCCAACATTGGGCATATCAACCGTCACGACCAGCGCGCGATAGCCCGCTCTCTCAGCCCGCCGCACCAGCGATTCCGTCACCCCGCGGTCACGATAGACATAGAGCTGAAACCAGAGTGGGCCAGTCGCCGCCTTGGCCACATCTTCCAGAGAAGTGTTCGCCATCGTGCTGACACACATCAGCGAGCCAGCCGCCCCGGCGCCACGGGCCATCGCGGCCTCGCCGTCGGGATGCGAGAGCTTCTGATATGCCATCGGCGCGATGAGAATGGGCATGCGCAGCGGCTCACCTAGCACCGACGCGCGCGTATCGCCCTGGTCTACTCCGCCCAGCACACGCGGACGCAGGCGGATGCGCTCGAATGCCAGGCGATTATCTCGCAATGTCACCTCATCATTCGCGCCACTCTGATAGTAATCCCACGCGATCGGATCGATGCGCGCACGCGCCAATGGCTCGTACTCGAACAGATTGATTGGGTCCACCATCGTCTCCTTTGCGCTACATCACCCGATCAGGCGCGCCATCGCGTCTTGAGCAGGCGGGCATACTCGGTACTTTTATCCTAACACGCGGAGAGCGATGTGCTAATGTCAAGCCTGCGCGGGCTGACGCCAACCAACAAAGCGGCAGCCAGAGAGCGCCAGGCTAGGCTTTACCAAGCGCGCATGTGACAATGCCGCTGGAGCCATCAGTAGGGGCCGCGTTGCGTAGGGCAGTGGGGCATGCTACAATCGTCGCCTGGGACGCTATCGCAACAGTCTATCCAGAATCTCTCGCAGACCGATCATACATCGCAGGGGCCTGTCCGAAGTCAGCGGCGACACTTGCCCAAAGCCGTCTGACGAGAGCGTTCAACAGCCCGTGGTGGCTCGGATGCGATTTCCACGCGGGAGCGGAGGGAAACCAATGGCTAAGGCGGGTCGCACGACAAACAAGGGACTGCCCTCGCGCATCCTTGGCCTTCTGAATCCAATACGTGATCCCAGTCTGGTCGTAGCGATCATCCTGACCGTCATCGAACAAGCGGGAAATAGTAATACTTGGTGGCAATGGCTGCTCTTCGGCCTGCTCAACTGGATCGCGGTAAAAGCGCTGATCTGGCTGCTGGTGAACTTTTTCTTCTCGTTTGTCTACCTTGCCCGCAAAGGCTGGTGGGTCTTCAGGAATCCTCGCCTCGCATGGCGGCTGCTTGACGCGCTCGGCACTGAGGAAATCATCATCGGCGGCCTGCGCCCCGATATGTTCGCGACAGAAGATGGTATGCTCCACGAAGGCCAGCTTGGCATGGCAGGCATGGGCGCTGGCTACTTCAATGGCCCAGCCCTCGGCGCTGGCTACCCCCAGAACGGTCCAGAAGGTGGCCTCTACCCTGACCTGGATGAAGACAGCTACGGGCAATACGGTCGCGGCAGCCAGTTTAGCGAGCGCCTCTCGCAGCAGAGCGAAGACTTGCAGGCATTGCTGGCAACCTATAACAAGCTCATCGGCGACTGGATGGCCTATACCGAGGAGAAGTGGCGCGCAGTCAGCGATAGCCAGCTCGGGTGGAAGCAGCTACGCGGACGCTGGAACGGCTGGGATGAAATCTATCGCGACGCCTGGGCCAGTTCCAACGAAGCCTCGCAAGTCGCCGCCGAAACAATGGCGCGCCGCTTCGAAAGCGCCCGCTCGAAGGGTTCCGCCGCCAGCTCAGTCGCCTGCTTCCTCCGCGATGTTGACAGCCTGCGCCAGAGCCTCGTCGAGCTAGAGGGGGGCGCGCAGCCCGACTCCCAGCAGCGCATGGGTGGCATGAACTCGCAGTCCATCTCGCAACGCACTGGTAAAGCCCCGATCATCCGCAACCCAATGATTGTCGACGCCGACGGCTAGTCGACTCCACCCCTCGTATGTGTCGCTCTGAGGATCAAGAATAATGCATGAAGTGAGTCGGCGTTGGGCGTTGACGATGTCGGTCATCGCCGTAGTCGAGGGTGTGGCTGCGCTCCTCATAGGGGCCTTTGTCGCGCCAATTCCATCGCATGTCGTCGATGCGCTACAACTCGCGACGGCTATCTTCATTCGCGGAATCTTGGCGCTCATTGCCTTGGCAGTCGCCATCACGTTGGCTTACCTCGCTGGCTACCGCATCCAGTCGAGTTTCGAGCCTGTGGAACCAACAGCGTCACCTGCGATCTCCGCCTCGCCCATCCTGGCCCTCTTCACCACGCCAGGACCACGGCGTGACGCTCTCTTCGCGGGTGGCCTGATCCTCATCGCCTACTGGTTCTTTACTACCCTCTACATTGCCGCGCTGGGGCGCAGTATCGGCGGCCTCGGCCTCGATAGCTCGGTACCATCGTTCATCCTCTCGCGCCTGGCGCTGGGGGTGGCGCTGGCTGCGGCGGGCGGTGGAGCGGGAGCGCTTGGCGCGCGAAACGCCTACACTCGCGCTCTCACACAGCGTATCTTCACACCTGATGGCGCCGCATCACCCGCTGAATCGCCAGCCCTCGCCAAACAGCCCCAACTCGCGCAGACCGACACTGACCCAAAGCTACCTGCGCAAAGCGAGTAGCGCGGATACGTGCGAAGGTTTGCGCTAGCCAGCAGATTCAGGCGATGGACTGCGCCAGAGGCTCCAGCACGCTGAGCAATTGCACGACGGTAAATGGCTTGGGCAAGGTGCTATCCACTTCGAGGTCGCGCACGATTTCGAGATGTGTAAAGGCGGAGACGAGGATGATCTTGTGCCGAGTGCGCGCTTGCGGGTCGGCCTCCAAATTGGTGACAACACCGCGACCGTCCACGACTGGCATGAAATAGTCGAGCAGAATGATGCGCGGTCCACTCTTCGCGAGCAGATCGAGGGCCTCTTGCCCATTGGAAGCGGTTTCCGTCGGATACCCTTCGAGCGCGAGCACTTCAACCAGCATCTTCCGTATGGCCGGATCATCATCGACGATGAGAACAGTAGGCTGGGCCATCGTTTTCCCTCCGTTGGAACCCCTGCCGTGCGCAGGCGCACTATACCGCCTGGCTTCCATGCTCTCTATTGTACTGTGATTCGGCCTTCTTGTATAGCCAATGCGCGCTTGTTTTCAGCGGTTTGGTATACGCAGAGCTAGAGTCTACGCCGCTAGCTCGCAGGCGCCGCGACCCGTGGCAGACAGAAGCTAAAGCGCGAACCTTGGCCAAGTCTGCTATCCACCCAGATGTCGCCTCCCATCGCATCAACATACTGCCGACAGATCCACAGCCCCAACCCTGTCCCCCGGACTGGCGTCACCAGCGAATGCGAGAGGCGCACGAATTTCTGGAAGAGCCGCGCCTGATCTTCGACTGAGATGCCGGGGCCTTCGTCCTCGACCGTCACCACAGCCCACTCCTGCCCGTCGTCTCCGTTGGCCTGGAGCTTGCGCCCGGCAGCCACGAGATCCTGCCGCGCCACGATGCGCGCGACAACACGGCATGTCTTCCCTGGACCAGCATACTTAATGGCATTACTGATGAGATTCGTGAAGATAAGCGGCAACCGCTCTTCGTCACCGCCAACCCACACATCGTTCGCCACACGCACCTGGATGCGCTCCTTCGCGTCGGGCGGCTGCACACCCACGGCATCCGCTGCCACCGCGGCCATGTTGACTGGGCGCGGTGTAATGCGCAGCGGCTGCGTACTCATACGGTTTGCGTCCGCTAACATGCTGATCATGCCGGCGAGCTGCACCGTCGCCTGGTGAATCTCGGTCGCGAACTGCTGGAGCTTGCTCTGATCGAGCTTGTGCCCATGTTTGTTAATGAGCGTCACGTAGCCTTCAATAGCCGTCAGTGGCGTTCGGAATTCGTGCGAGACAGTCAGGATGAAGTCATCCTTCAGTCGGTCAAGCTCTTGCAACTGCGCGTATGCCTCTTGCAGCATGTTGTAAAGCCGCGCGTTGCTGATGGCGATGGCCGCTTGGCTCGCCAACCCTTGCAGGAGGCTGATCTCCTCTGGCGCATGGCGTAGAGTATGCCCAGGGGTAAAAATGACCAGCGCGCCCAGGTTCTGCTCCTGCTCTGTGGCAGCTTCTTGCCGCACAATCGGCGTCACATGGATGGTCTTCGCGCCAAGACGCGCTAGCTTCGCAATCGTCGAGTCCGACTTTCCAGGGTCAGCGACAAGGTCATCCTCTTTGATGTCGGATTCTTCCTTCAGCCGGTCACCGATGCGACGCCAATCCAGCGGAATAACGCTGTTGAGGAGCGCTGGCGGCGGTTCATTTCCCTTGGAGTAGACCGCACGGCAGACCAATCCAGCAGACCCTTCCTCACGCAGGAACACGGAACACACCTGCGCGGTTGTCATCAGTGAGGCTTGCTCGGCCAGCGACTGAAGTGTCGCATCGAGATTGAGAGAGGCGTTCAGCGTCCGAACAGAGTTATTGAGCGCCGAGAGCTGTTTTCGCTGCTCGTTGACCTGCTCTAGCGTAATGCGCGCCTTCTCCACCAGCCGCGCATTCTCGGCGAATGTCGCGGTCGCCAGCGCCACCGCCTCGAAGAGAATGGCAGCGTCTTCCGTGAATGCGTCTATCTGTGGCGAAGTGACCACCATGACACCTAACATATGGCTATTCACGCTGAGCGGCGCCGCCAGCGCGGAGCGGATCGGCGCATCTGGGCTCCAGCCCAGGCTCACCAGCGCGAGAGGGGTACCACCACCTTGCGGCGCCCGCTCGACGACGAACTCGCCACGAACGGCGCGCTGGAGCCACGGCGGCAGATCAGAAATTGCCATCCGTTCGCGTGGCGGAGCCGCGCCCGCCCGGGTCGCATGCTCGACCACCACGGTGTCTGAGTCCGACAGGTAACGATATGCGGTGAAGGAGTAGGCGTTGACCTGGCGCAATGAGATTTCAGCGGCGCGCGCCAGCAATTCACCCAGCGTCGGCCCAGCCCCGCCCAGTTCACGCAGTGCGCCAACCAGATCCCCCCGCCGCACATTGACGACGGAGGTGTCGAGCAGCGCGAGTGTGCGACCCAGGCGATCCGCATGCAGCTCCAGCAACAGCTTATCGTTCGCGGAATACGACCAGAGTTGGTCGCGGTTGAAGACGCGGATCACACCAATCACTGGCCCGCGCCCATTCAGATGATTCAACGCTTCTGGGCGAAAGATCGGCGCCGCCAGGTGATTTACGCGCATCATCCTCAACGAGCATAGTCGCTACCGCCCCCGCGGAATGCTCATCGAGACGGATATTGAGTGATTCCCGCCGCTGCCAGACATCGCCAATCAATCCCTGGTCGGGCGCATAGGTGCGGGCCATCTGCGCAGAAGGGAGCAACTGTGTCACCTGACTATCGAGCGGTTCCGAGACATCATAAACGCCCGACGCATTGATCGGCTGCGATGGACGCGAGGGCGCGCCATACATGCCCGACGCATTGATCGGCTGCGATGGACGCGAGGGCGCGCCATAGCTGGGCAAGCGTGGTGGGCGCTTACGGCGGGCGCGCGTGATCATCACATGGCCCTCGACATCGAGGATCGCCACCTCACCACCATCGGCGCGCACAAGCTCCAGCGCGCCATCGAGTGCTTCCTGACAAGACAAATCGACCGCTGGCAATACTGGGTAGCCGTGCGTCGCCGCCTGTCTCGCGCCACCATCCACCGCTCGCAGAGGCCCGCTCACGTCAGAGGCGATCGGGCGCGTTGGCCACTGAGACCCTGAAGACATGGGCGTTGACCCTCACACTTACCCGTCCGCAAGAAGCATTGACCGCTACGCAAAGACACGCATTCGGTATACTCAGGGTATACTATGCGACAACGCCCCGACAAGAACACAGGACCAGCCGCACGGCGCAACAGCCATCGGTGAGTCCTCCCGAAGTCTACCCACGGAACGTATTGCTGAGAATGAACACCAGATTCGCTGGGCGCTCAGCCATACGCCGCGTCAGATAGGGATACCACTGCGAGCCATAGGGCACGTAGACCCGCACATTGTAGCCAGTCGCTGATAACCGTTCCTGGAGATCGCGGCGGATGCCATAGAGCATCTGGAACTCGAACCGCGCGCGTGGAATATCGCTTTCCTGGGCGATGCGAATGGCCGCATTGATTATGCGCTCGTCATGCGTCGCGATCGCTGGATAGACCCCCCGCTCCAGCAGCGGACGCAACAGCCGCAGATAGGCGTTATCCACATCCGCTTTGTGCGCGTAGGCTATGTTCGGCGGCTCCAGATAGGCGCCCTTCACCAGACGCAAGCGAACGCGCTCGCCAATCAGTCGCTCTGCGTCGTCGTCCGTGCGAAAGAGGGCGGATTGCAGCACCGTGCCGACATTCGAGTAGGTCTGGTGGAACTCGCTCACCAAATCGACAGTGCGCTGTGTATAGTCGGAGCCTTCCATATCAACACGCACAAAGACTCCGGCATCCTGCGCGCTACGCAAGACGCGCGTCAGATTCTCGCGGCAGACATCCTCGCCAATATCCAGGCCGAGGGCAGTCAGCTTCACCGAGATATTGGCTTCGACGCCCTCGCGCTGAATCCGCGCAATGATGCCCAGATAGTCATCCGCCGCGCCACTCGCCTCACGCACATCAGAGGTATTTTCTCCGAGATGATCGAGCGAGACGCTAATGCGCCGATGATTCAACTCCTTCGTCACCCCAATCGCGAGATCGAGCGTCTCGCCCGCGACGAACCGCCGCGCGACACGCTGCGCAATGGGATGATCTTGCGCTAGCCGACGGATACTCTCTTGCCGCGCCAGATAGAGCATGCTCTCTTTCAGCATTTATGCGACTTCTCCCCATATACCTCATCATCGAGACCAGGCGCCACTCAGCATCGGGCAGGCGCTCTTTATGATTATACTCCTCACCCGCAGCTACACATAGCCCCTGCCTGGCGTCGCGCACATTCTGGCGCCCCATTGGTCCACATTCCTGTGTATTTCATGGCGCGCAAAACTACAATGGAGACGCGCCGCGTTGACGGCTACCGCGCCTAGCGCGCCTGCCACCCACCCGTCGGAGGATACCCGCATGCCCGCAGCCAAACGCCGTCGCGCCGCCCGCACACCACGCTCTGGGCGCCGCTCACGACCGATTGCGCTCCTCATCATGGGGCCACTCATTTGTGCCATTGCGCTTACCGCGCTGGGCTATGTCGGTCTACGCCAGCAATCCCTGCGCGATGCTCAGGCGCACGTCAGCGTAGCCGCACAGGCGGCGCATGGCATCCTGCAAGCGGATATGGGCGCCATGACCATAACGAATGGTCAAATTACCAGCTCATTGCCGGCAACCATCTTCGCGCTCAATAACAATACCGCTCTGGCGCAGACGCTCCACAGCCAGCTTGGCGAGGACATCCTCTTCGCGCAGCGTGAGCAAGGCGCCCTGGTTGTTATCGCATCGAGCCTTGCCGCTGCCCATGCGGGCGGCTCGCCAGGTGGCCTAGCTGAACACCTCTCAGGCCCATTTGCGGCGTACGCCTGCGCGCCAACCCCAGCGGCCACTGGCTCACTGACGGTGGCGGGAACAAGCTACCTCGCGAGCAGCGCTCCGCTCATCGATAGCGCGGGGACGTGCATCGGAGCGGTCTTCACGATGCACCCGGTCAGCGACCTACAGCTCGTTCCGATGCAATATTCGGTCGTGCTGGCAATGGCGGGCGCCCTGCTGACACTGCTGACGGTAGCCATCGGGCTGGCGCTGACGGGCCGCTCCGAGGCGCGGGCTGAAGCGGCGATGGCAGAGCGCGTGCGGGTGGCTCTCGAAGCGCTGGATGATGCGCAATCCGCATGCGCGGAGCAAAGCGCGCAGCGTGAGTGGATCAGCCGACAGCTCGCGGCGCGGCAGCAGCGGCTGCGACAGGTCATCACGGCGCTCGCGGTCGATCGCGTGGCGCTCCAGGAGACCACCTCCGAGGTCTGGGCTGGCGTCTCTCAGCCCGGCGCTCCCATCTCTCCCATTGCCGCGATGCGACTTGCGCGCGAGAATGCTGTCGTCGCGGCGCGTATTGGCTCACATCTGAATGACTTCGATACCGCCACAGACGCGCTCTTCGCCGACATGGAAACCGCCGATGAAGTGGATGCGCTCCTCGACGATGCGCTGGCGCAGACAGCCATGGCCATCGCAAACACACGCGCGACCATCAGCGATTCATCAGATGCGGAGCCAATAGCCCGCGCGAGCGAGAGCGCCAGCGGCAATCAGACGCCAGAGGATCCTTATGAGACCGCCGCTCTCGATGCGCAATACCACGATATTGGCGCACCACCGATGACGAGTGCGCCCGACCCGCAGTGGCGTGGCTACACAGCCCCACACCACACTGCCAGTGAGCCGCGCCTGACCGCTGACGAGGAAGCGCGCCGCCGTCGTCTGGAAAATCTCAACGCCAGCAGTGGGCGCTCGCAGATGGGAATGGCTGGCTCCAGTGGTCGCCATCATGCCATAGACCGCAACCAGGCGTCGAATCCGCCACCCCAGGCGCCGCGTGGCAATCCTGATCTGCCGCCCAATGGCCGCGACCGTGGCTCCAGTGGTTCACGCTGGCTCAACGACTGAGCCGACGCGAACGCTCCATCACGAAGACAGCGGAGGGAGCGGCGCGCCAATGCGATGCAGGACGATGACATTATCGGCATCGCCGACGAGCGTGTAGTGGTTCGAGTGGAGCATCTGAGCGAGCATCTTCGCGTTCTCGGCCTGAACCTCAGGGACGGAGTTAGGCACATCCATCGCCACATACTGCGCCTGATAACACTGTGGATCAGGCGCGAGGAAGAGATTATAGCGGTCACTGAGATGTGGGTCGATCGTGTCCGTCGCGCAGACCGATGCAGTGGCGGGGATCTTCGCTAGCATCTGGTTCACCTGGGCGATGCGGATGGCCTCGTGTGGCGTTGGCGGAGAGCCTGTATCCCAGAACGCCTGGATGCGCGAGACTGATGTCAGATTCAGTAGGCTTGCGACGACAAGCCATGCGAGCAAGAGCGGCTGGAGCCAGAGGACGGGTACAGGAATACGCTCCAGCAACGCCGACCAGAAGGCGCGCACGCGCTGGATGAGTCGCTCGATACTCACAGGCGTCTGGCGCCAGCCATCCGTGCGCACGGCGAGGAGCGCAGTGCGGGCAGCGTCACGAGTGGTGGCGAGGCGTGTGGTGTCAGAGTCGCGCTCCGACCGCTCGCGCGCCCGCATGAGCGCCGCCGCGCCATAGACCGCCGAGACCAGCATACACGGCAGAATCACCGCGTTATACTGGAAGAAGCCACTATATTGCTCGCTATGTGTGCTGAGCAGATTAACCGCCAGATCGGGCAGCGCGCCCAGCATCATCGCGGGCGCGAGCAACCCCAGCGCGCCGCCAGTACGCAGGACGAGCGCGAGATAGCCGAGCCGCGCCGGGTTAAACACAAAGCTCAACACCAACCACGGCTTCGTCACCGCCGCCACGAGCGCCTCGGTCGGTGTGTTTCCTAGCCAACTATAGCGATACCAGTAATTGTTGCCGCCAGCGACACCGACATTGAAATGCGGCAGGATGACCTTGAAGCAGATCGCCACCCATATCAGCGAGCCGATGGCTACGAGCGCGCCAAAGCGGCGTTTCTCCGGGCGCACGACAGCCAGCACGAGCGCGATGGCCGCCACCGCCAGGCCCACATCTTCCTTCGTCGCTATGGCGAGGATCGCCGCGACCAGGAACCACCGATAGTGGCGCGCATCGAGCGCCCACACCGTCAGCAGCAACAGCGGGGCCGCCAATGAGACCGGGTGAAAGTCCCACAGCGTCAGTCCCATCGTGAAAGGGCTGAGCAGATACGCCACCACCAGTCCGACGCCGATGAATGGAAACCGTGGCATGCGGCGCAGACTGAGCGCGAAGAGCGGGATAGCGCCCAGCGCCACCGCGAGTGTCTGGGTGACGAGCAGCGTCTCTGGGCCTGAATGGATGAGATAGAGGAGAGCGAGCAGAAATATGATCGGCTCGACATGGATGCTGAGGCGCGTGGGCAGCCCAAAGTCATCGTTGCCGCGATTGGTGAAGCGGAAGGGATGGCCGTGCAGCGTGTTCCAGACCGCCTGATCCATATTGCCCAGGTCGAATGCGTCGGATTGATATGCCCAATGCCGCTGGAGCGCGTGATAGCCCACGATAATCGCGAACGTCAACACCATTGCCCCGACCAGCCCCCAGGCGACACGGCGCTGGGTCAACCAGACGGGCAGATACGCGCGCAGCGCAGCCTGCGAGCGAAGTGGTTCAGATGGGCGGGGTTTGGTGAGTATGTTAGGAGACCTGGACACGAAGCAGCGGCTCGCCTTTCTGCACGAGTTGGCCGTTCTTCGCGACAAAAGCGATGACCGTGCCACTCATCTCAGATTTGATCTCGTTGAAGACCTTCATCGCTTCGACGATACAGACGACCTGCCCTGCCTGCACTGGCTGCCCGACTTCGATAAACGACGCCGAGCTAGGCGATGGCGACGAGTAGAAGACGCCTGTCAGCGGCGAAACAATAGCGATGCCTGGCTCTGGAGCAGGGGCCGCTTCAGTCCGCTTTGGCAAGATCCGCTTATGCGCGGCCCCGTTCACGCGAGCGCGTTGGGCGCTCACGGGAGCCGTTATCATCACCGCGTCAGCCTGACGTCGGATCAAGATGCGCAGGCCATTCTCTGTCAGATCAAGCTCACTGACATCACTGCCCTCCAACGCTTCCGCGAGGGCTTTGATCCTACTCACCAATAAATGCCGTTCCGTACAGCGCCTCCTCTATAGTATGGCTGCCCAGCGCATAGCAGCGCGGCTAGCCGTTGTATCGTCGGAATGCCAGCACCGCATTGTGGCCGCCAAAACCCATCGAGTTCGAGATCGCCAGCTCAACTCGCGCCTCACGGGCCACATTCGGCGTCACATCGAGGTCAAGTTCAGGGTCTGGTGTCGTGTAATTGATTGTCGGGGTAATCACGCTGTTGTAGAGCGTCAGCGCCGTAACCCCCGCCTCGATGCCGCCAGCCGCGCCGAGCGTATGCCCGATCATCGACTTAGTGGAGCTGACCGCCAGCGCCTTCGCATGATCGCCAAAGACGGTCTTGATCGCCTGCGTCTCGTTGAGATCGTTGAGATAGGTCGCCGTACCATGCGCGTTGATATACTGCACATCCTCGGGGTTCGCGCCCGCCTGGCGCAGCGCACGGCCAATCGCGCGAACGAGTCCAGCGCCGCCAGGGGCAGGCTCCGTGACGTGGAAAGCGTCCGCCGTGCTGCCATAGCCCACTAGCTCGGCATAGATGCGCGCGCCGCGCTTGCGAGCATGCTCTTCGTCTTCCAGCAGCAGCACACCCGCGCCGTCACCCATCACGAAGCCATCGCGCTCTTTGTCGAAGGGGCGGCTGGCGTGCGCGGGGTCGTCGTTGCGCCGCGAGAGCGCCCGCATATTGCCGAATGACGCCAGCCCCATCGGCGTAATGCCCGCCTCAGCGCCACCTGCCAGCATCGCCACCGCATCGCCTCGGCGAATCATCTCCGCCGCCTCGCCGATGGCGTTCGCGCCTGTTGCGCAGGCGGAGACCGTCGCGAAGTTTGGCCCACGCGCGCCGACACTCAGTGAGACAAAGCCCGCCGCGATGTCTGTGATGAACATCGTGATGAAGAACGGGCTGACACGCTCAGGCCCCTTCTCGAAGAGTACCTTGAACTGATCGTGGCAGGTGTTCAGGCCACCAACGCCAGAGCCGATGATGACGCCGACATCCTCCGCGTTCTCCTCGGTAATGGCGAACTCAGAATCATCGAGCGCCTGACGCGCCGCCGCCATCGCGAAGTGGACGAAGCGATCATTGCGCCGTACTTCCTTGCGATCCATATACTTCGCGGCGTCAAAATCTTTCACCGTCGCGGCGAATTTCGTAGCGAACGCCGTCGTATCGAACTCAGTCACGGTCACGCCGCCCGATTGGCCCTCACACAGGGCGCGCCATACCGTCGCGGTGTCGTTTCCGACCGCGCAGACCATCCCTATGCCTGTAACGACGACACGGCTGCTCATAGTCTCCCCTCAGTTCGTCTCTGCTCGTCGCGTAGATCACGCGGTCGCTAGCGATTCAGCGCGAATTCCTCGCCATGTTCCGTCAGGTAATTTGTGTATACCTCACCAGCCTGGAACGTCTCGTTGTCGAGCAGGCGCAGGTGGAATGGGATCGTCGTCGGCAGCCCTTCCAGAACGTACTCCTGGAGGGCGCGCCTGCCACGAGCGATAGCCTGTTCGCGGGTCGGCGCCCAGACGATCAGCTTCGAGAGCAGCGAATCGTAGTGCGGTGGCACCTCATAGCCACGATACAGGTGCGAGTCAACGCGCACACCTGGCCCGCTTGGCGGCAGATACTCCTCGATGACGCCTGTCTGTGGGCGGAAATCATACGAAGGATCTTCCGCTGTGATACGGAACTCGATGGCGTGTCCCGTCAGGCGCACGTCTTCCTGCTTGAAGTCCAGAGGCTCGCCAGCGGCCACACGCAATTGCTCGCGCACGAGATCGAGGCCCGTCACCAACTCTGTTACTGGATGCTCAACCTGGAGACGGGTGTTCATCTCCATGAAGTAAAAGTTGTTCTGCTCATCCACGAGATATTCCATCGTACCCGCGCCGCGATAGCCGATCGCCAGCGCCGCTGTGATCGAGCGCTCACCCATCTCACGCCGCAACGAATCTGGCAACAGCGGACTCGGTGACTCTTCGACCAGCTTTTGGTGGCGGCGCTGCGTCGAGCAATTGCGCTCGCCGAGGTAGACGCCATTCCCGTAGTTATCGCAGAAGACCTGCACCTCGACGTGCCGCGCGCGCCCGAGATACTTCTCGACATAGAGGCCATCGTCGTGGAACGCCTCGCGCACCTCGCTCTGCGCGGTCGTGAAGACGTGAGCGAACTCCTCCGCCTTGCGCACGAGACGGATACCGCGACCACCACCGCCCGCCGCCGCTTTCAGCATCAGCGGGAAGCCAACACGCTCCGCGGCCTCTTCGCCCTCGTTCAGCGTGCGCAGGACATCGGTGCCGGGCAGCATCGGCAGCCCCGCACGCTCCATCGCGATACGCGCTTGCACCTTGTCGCCCATCTGCACCATTGCGGAAGGCGGCGGGCCAATGAAGACCAGACCAACATCAGCGCAAATCTCGGCGAAGCTCGGATTTTCGGCGAGAAAGCCATAGCCTGGGTGAACAGCCTCGCACCCAGTCAGGATCGCCGCACTGATGATGTTGGGGATATGCAGATAGCTCTTGCTGCTGGGGCCAGGCCCAATGCAGACGCGCTCATCCGCCATCTTCACTGGCAACGAGTCGCGATCGGCGTCCGAGTAGACGATAACCGTCTTGACGCCCAACTCGCGGCAGGCGCGAATGATGCGTAACGCAATCTCACCACGATTGGCGATGAGTACTTTTTTGAACATGCCGTAAGGCCTCGCAATGTCTGAACATGTCGGCTCGGTCAAGAACCAGCCAGCGCGGGCGGAATCCAGGCTATTGTACCACGCTAGGCGTGAACGGCATAGCTGGCAAACACATCGGGCGCGCATGAGGCGCAACAACGCCCGCGTGAGCGTCCTTTAGCGGCGCTCGTGCGGGCGTGCGAGAGATACTGGCAGCGCGGATGGCCAGGCGGACACGCCCAGGCTACTCGAACTGCCCCCTGGATGCCAGTTGTTGTTGCTGAGCGTAGAGATTCGTCCACGTCCACGCGAGGCGCTCGTAGCAGCCGTCATGCGTGCGGTTGCCGTTCGGCGTCTCCCAGGCCCAGAGCCGAATGCGCTCGCCACAGACCTCGCAGGCGTAGCGCCCCAGGCTCAGCCGCTGGCGGCGATTCTGATAGAAGCGGTTCATCGTGTGGGTATAGGAGAGGAGCGGCGCCCCATGATGGGTGACGGTCGAGGAGACACCCACCAAAGATTGCTCTGTCTGCAAAATCAGGCCACGCTCATCTTCGCCCGTGTAGGCGCCGTAGTCACCTTCATCCGCGTACTCGGCGCCGTATTGGTCGTAGTCGCCGTAGTCGGCGGCGTCGCCAGCCTGATCTTCCCATGTGTCACGCTCATATCGTCGGCTGGGCATCGCTTACGCCTCCTTCATATCTCTCCAGGCTTGGGGGGAACAAGCGGCATCGCGCACGATACACTCATACAAAGACCCAGCATGGCATGTCCCTGACTACGGGGAAGGCAGCTTTGAGGGAACGTGCGACTGCTGGAACTGAAGCGTGAGGCGTTTTGCCGCGCAGATCGCTTTCTGGGATGCAAGTATAGCATGCGCATTGCGGCGTAGGCTATCCTATCACTAATGAGTACCATCCGAAACCGTCAACCACTCCCGAATTTGGGATGGAGCCATCATCCATGAGTCGTCCCCTGCCGCCTGGCCCAACCAACACACCGCTTGCCGCATCCGGCGAGCGCTCGCCCACCACACACAAGTGGATCGTCTTCCTCATCATCGCCATCGGCGTTTTCATGTCCACGATCGACGCTTCCATCGTCAATATCAGCCTGCCAAGTATCGCCAGCTACTTTGGCCAACCGCTAAGTGGCGCTATCGAATGGGTCGTCATCGTCTACCTCATCGTCATCGCCGCGACGCTGCTGACAGTTGGTCGACTTGCCGACATCACTGGACGCAAGGTGATCTGGGCGACGGGACTGGCGCTCTTCACGCTTGGCTCCGCGCTCAGTGGCGCAGCCCCAACGCTTGGCTTCCTCATCGGCGCGCGTGCGTTCCAGGCGATCGGCGGCTCGCTGCTCTTCGCGGTCAGCGCCGCGATGCTGGTGGCCGCGTTTCCCGTCAGCGAGCGCGGGCGTGTGCTTGGCATGAATGCGCTGGTGGTGGCGCTTGGCATCAGTATTGGGCCAACAATTGGCGGGTTTATCACCGAGTACCTGAACTGGCGCTGGATCTTCTACGTCAATGTGCCGCTGGGCATCATCGGCTTCATCGCGACGCTGCGCCTGCTCCATGAGCCACAGCGTCGCAGTGAGGGACGCTTCGACCCCTTGGGCGCTTTGCTGTTGACCATCGGGTTGGCCGCCATCACCCTTGGCCTTTCGTTTGGTCAAGAATGGGGCTGGACATCGCTCCATCTCATCGTGACGCTCATCATCGGCATCGTGGCGCTCATTACGCTGGTAATCGCGGAGCGATTTGTCAGTAGCCCCATTGTGCCGCTTGGCCTGCTGCGCCACCGCGTCTTCGCCTCGGCCAATCTCAGCCTGATCCTGAGCTTCCTCGCGCTCTTCGCGGTTAGCTTCATGATGCCCTTCTATCTGGAGCAACTGCGCAATTTCTCGCTTATCAAGTCAGGCTTGCTGCTCACACCGCTCCCGCTCACCATCGCCATCTTCGCCCCCTTCAGCGGGCGTCTCGCTGACCGCATAGGAACGCGCTGGCTGGCGGCGACCGGGCTTGCCATCGCTTGTGTTGGCCTCGTCTTCATCAGCCAGCTCCAGGTGGATAGCTCCACCTTCGATATTGTCTGGCGTCTCGCGCTCACTGGTTTAGGTCAGGCGCTCTTTCAGTCGCCAAATAACAGCGCGCTGATGGGTTCAGCGCCGAGAGAGGCGCAGGGCATCGCGTCGGGCTTCCTGGCGACTGGCCGCGTCATCGGACAGAGCACCAGCGTCGCGCTGGCAGGCGCCGTCTTCACCAGTCTGGGAGGCGCCGTCGCGGGCGCGCAGCTTGACGCCATCGCCACTAGCCACGGCCCGCACTCCTTCCCGCCACTCTACGTCGAGTCACTCCGTGCGACGTTCATCAGCAGCTTTCATGCGACGTTCCTGGTCTGCGCTGCGGTCGCGGTCATCGGCGTCGGGGCGTCACTGGTGCGCGGCAAAGAGGGCGCCTGAGGCCGCAATGCGTGGGCAGCCTGTGATACGCTAACAACAGTGGCTGCCCGCATATGTCTCCGCAGGTGAAAGCGGGCGAGGGAGCAGGAGGAGCAGGAGCATGAGCGATCAACGTCCGACGATGGCGAGTGGTTTCCCAGATGGCTTCTACTGGGGCACGGCGACGGCGGCTTACCAGATCGAAGGAGCGCCGCGCGCGGATGGCAAGGGCGAGTCTGTCTGGGATCGCTTCACCCATACCCCAGGGAAGATCGCGCGCATCGAGACGGGGAACGTTGCGGCAGACCACTACCGCCTCTGGGAAACCGACCTGAACCTCATGCGACAACTCAACCTCAACGCCTATCGCTTCTCCATCTCGTGGCCGCGCGTCTTTCCCAATGGCTATGGCCGCTTCAATGAGCCGGGGCTGGATTTCTATGCGCGCCTGGTGGATGGCCTGCTGGAGCGCGGCATCGAGCCATTCATCACGCTCTACCACTGGGATCTGCCCCAGGCGCTCCAGGACAAAGGTGGCTGGACAAACCGCGACACCGCCAAAGCATTCGCGGACTATGCGGGTGTGGTGGCGCGCCGCCTGGGCGATCGCGTGCGCTACTGGGTCACCCACAACGAGCCGGGTGTCACAACCACACTGGGCTATGTCACAGGCGAGCATGCCCCTGGCGTCACCAACCCTGCCCTCATCCTGCCTGTCACCCACCACCTGATGCTCTCGCATGGGATGGCCACGCAGGCGATTCGCGCGGCGGCGCCGCGCCCGATCGAGGTGGGCATGACGCTGAATGTCAGCGCCTTCGAGCCAGCCTCAGACCGCGAAGACGATGTGATGGCGATGCGTCTGTTCGAAGGTGTCTGGCAAGACATCTATCTCGAAGGTCTCTACCACCAGCGCTACCCTGAGGAGGTCATCACCATCCTGCGCATGCTCGGCGCGCCTGATGACACCATCCGCGAGGGCGACATGGCGACGATCGCGACGCCAACCGACTTTCTCGGCCTCAACTATTACACCCGCACGATTGTCCGCGCTGGACGAGGCGACAGCCCGCTACCAGAGGTCGTCACGCCAGGCGGGCGCCTCACCGTCATGGGATGGGAGGTCTACCCCCAGGGCTTGCGCGACCAACTGCTGCGCATCCACCAAGCCTACAAGCCTGGTCGCATCTTCATCACTGAGAACGGCGCGGCCTATCCTGATACCCTCTTGCCCGATGGCTCTGTCCACGACCCCGACCGCACTCGCTACCTTCAACTCCACTTCGATGCGACCCGCGAGGCCATCGCTGGCGGCGTCCCCGTCGAAGGTTTCTTCGTCTGGACGTTCATGGACAACTTCGAGTGGGCGCGCGGCTACGAGCCGCGCTTTGGCGTCGTCTACACTGATTTCGCCACCCAAGAGCGGCACATCAAGGACAGCGGGCGCTTCCTCGCCGATGTGGCCGCTACCAATGGCGCACGACTCGATACACCTTCTGGTGGAGCATAGCTCGCAGGTGTCCAGTCGCCTCAGACGCGAGCGCCTACCGCCTCTCGCTGGCGTTTGCGGAGCGCATCTACCCAGAGGATGATGCGTTCCAGCGCCTCAAACCACCCAACCGCGAAAATACCCACGCCCAACAGGATCAGGATCTGTATCCACGAAAGCGCGTCAAACTTGAAGACCGACTGTAGCCACGGAATATAGATGACCAGCGCAAGCGCCGCGAACGCCCCACCTAATATCCACCAGAGCGAAGGATTGTGAATCGAGAGTGATTTGAAGATCGAACGCGAATAGGATCGGTTGGAGAGGATCAGTCCTAGATTGACCAGCACGAGCGTCGCAAATGCTAACGCTCGCGTTTGGCCATAGGAAAGGCCAGCTTGTAACGAACCAACGTACACCGCGACCACAATAAGCAGACTGCTCAATCCCTGTAAGCCAGAGAACGCGACTGTGCGGCGATTAAAAATCCGCTCGCTAGGATTTCGTGGCGGACGGCGCATGACATCATCTTCCTCTGGCTCGGCTTCGAAGACGATCGACGACGCTGGATCGATCACGAATTCCAGAAACACCACATGCACTGGCCACAAAATCAACGGCGATCCAAGCAGCACGGGTATCAGCGCCAGCCCGGCAATGGGGACGTGGACGGCGATCAGATAGGCCATCGCTTTACGCAAATTGTCAAAGATGCGCCGACCCGAGCGAATCGCCTGCACGATGGAGGCGAAATCGTCGTCCACCACAACGAGCGCCGCCGCCTCTCGCGCGACATCGGAGCCACGCCCGCCCATCGCGACGCCGATATCCGCCGCCTTGAGCGCAGGCGCGTCGTTTACCCCGTCGCCCGTCATCGCCACCACTTCGCCGTCGGCCTTCAGCGCCTTCACCAGGCGCAGCTTCTGCTCAGGAACGACGCGCGCGAAGATGGCCGTCGTCTTCATCGCCTCTGCCAGGTCAGCGTCGCTCATGCCATCCAACTCTGGCCCGGTGATGTAGCGGTCGGCAGGCTCCAGCCCAATAGCCCGCGCGATGGACTGCGCCGTGACAGGATAGTCGCCCGTCATCATCTTGACGCGCACGCCCGCTTGCGCGCACTCGGCAATAGCGTCTGGCACAGTTGGCCGAACAGGATCAGCGAGTCCAATCAATCCAACCCACTCGAAGGCGAACTCGCGCTGACTCGCGGGTAGCTCTGGCAGGAGCCACTGGGCATGCGCCACGCCCAGCACCCGCAAGCCCTGAGCGGCCATCACCTCGATCTCATCCGCGATATGGGCCTGCTGCTCGCTATTCAGACCACATACGCGCGCGACAACCTCAGGCGCGCCTTTCGCCGCCACCTCATAGACATCGCTCTCGCGCACACGCCAGACCCGCGTCATCATCAACAGTTCCGGTGAGAGGGGATACTCGCGCATCAACGCCAGCCCATCCGCCAGGGGCAGACGCCACTCCGTCGCTAGCGATTGAATCGCCCGCTCCATCGGATCGAAGGGCTGCTCCTGGCTTGCGAGCGCCGCCCAGCGCACCACAGCCTCCCCCTGGCTAGATGGCTTTTGGGCGGAGGCTTTCTTCACATCGCCACGCTGCCAGTTATCGCCATCCATACGGAGCGCGGCGACTTGCATCTGGTTCAGCGTAAGCGTGCCTGTCTTATCCACGCACAGCACCGTTGCGGCCCCCAGCGCCTCGATCGCTGGCATGCGCCGGGTGAGCACCTGCCGCTGCGCAATACGCCGGGCGCCAAGCGCGAGGAACACCGTCAACACCACCGGAAACTCTTCAGGAATGAGTCCCATCCCCAGCGTCAACCCTGCGAGAATGCCATCGAGCCAGTGTCCGCGAGCGAGGCCAAAGACCAGGACGATCACTGCGCAAACGCTGAGCGCTCCCAAAGCAAGAATCCGCACCAGCCGGGTGATTTCGCTTTGCAATCTAGTGCGCTGCGTTTCCTGTGCGCCCAGGGCACTACCAATAGCGCCTACCCGTGTCTTGCCTCCTGTCGCCAGCACGCGGGCGATCCCCCGCCCTTGCACGGCCAAGGCGCTGGCATAGACGAACGGCTGATCGTCTCCCCCCGGCGCCATGACAGCCTGTGGCTCCGCTTCCGCAGGCGCGCCCGACCACGCCAGCTTGCGCACCGGCACAGATTCACCCGTGAGCAGCGACTCATCAGCAGAGAGGTTGGTAGATTCCAATACCACCGCGTCAGCGGCGATACGATCACCTTCGAGGAGCACGAGCAGATCGCCGCGCACCACATCGCGCCCAGCGATGCGCGTCTCCTGGCCATCGCGGATGACGAGCGCGCGTGGGCTAGAGAGATCGCGCAGCGCCTCGACCGCACGCTCAGTACGCTGTTCCTGGACAACAGTGATGGTGATAATGACGAAGATCGAGACGAGCAAAATGATCGCCTCGCGTGTCTCGCCCAGGAACAGATAGATCACACCAGCGCCGACGAGCAGCAAGAGCATCGGCTCCTTGAACACCTCAAGGATGATGCGCAGCAGACGATGCCGCTCCGGCGGCGTCAGTTCGTTGTACCCCTCCGCCTGAAGACGCTCGGCAGCCTCAGCCGCGCTCAATCCGCGCAGGCTGGTTGACTCCGCTAACGCGCCAGGCTGTTTCACTGTCTCCGCCATCGTCGTCGCTACTCCCCACTGAGCCATGCGCCCATGCGCCATCGTCATCCATAGTGGTACGTCACGCATTCCCCACAACGGCTTACGCGAACCCATTGGAGAGCCGCCAACTCCACATATTCATCCTACTGCGATAGCTCATGTCGGCGTAACACATTTTGTCTGTGCGGCAGAAATTGTGATGGAACTGGGTGATATCTCCTCATCATAATGGAGCGATACAGACGCCAGGATAGGGGCATCCCCCATGTACAGCATGCGATCGCGCACTCTGGTCTGGCAAAGCGCCGACGCTGGACACTCACCTGCTACGGCTGGGGATCGCGGGTAATACGAAACGGCGAAGCGGGATCATCGAGGAGCAGGCGCATCAGGGTATCGCTAACGATGATTCCATCCGGGGAGGCCGCAGCTACGATGCCAGCGAGTTCCGTGGGCGAAAGTTCTGTGCGGGGATCCCAGAGATGACGTTTCATGACGACGGTGCCCTCTTCGTCGAAGCTGACACCCTCCGCTTCGAGCAACTGGCGCATGCGACCGCGCTGACCAAAGGCCCAGCTTCCTGTCAGGAGGCCCTTCGCGCTGACCACGCGCTGTGCTGGCGTCTCCAACCCTTTCGGCGTCTCATTCATGATCCAGCCAATCATACGCGCGCCTCGCGTATAGCCCAGCGCCGCGCCAATCGCGCCGTAGGTGGTGACACGCCCAGTTGGACACGCGCGCACAATCGCATAGACCTTCGCCATCAAGCTGGCGACTTCCACCTTCGTGACAGGTTCAGTTGGCATCCGCTCTCCTCGCTTTCCAACCATAGCGCCGTTCGTTGGTCGCATGGCGCATCATACGCCATCCGCGGGGGTCGCCCGCGCCTCAGCGCAACGCGACGACGCCAAACGCCTCAGCCCGCCGGGTAATGCGGGAAAATCCTGCCGCTTCCAGACGGCGGATGACGCCAGCGGTCGTCCGTGCGCCCGATGCGCTCTGTGGGTCGCCGATATAGTGGAACAACCGCCCTCCCTTGCGCAAGACACGATAGAGGCGCCGATACATTTCCTCGGAATACAGCTCCCCCGCCAGTGTCATGTAGGGTGGATCATGGATGACGCGGTCGAATGTCGCCTCACCCAGCGTCGGAACCACCTCGAAGGCGTCACCAATGATGCGCTGGATGTTGGGGCGGTCGAACAGTTCATGCGACCACGGATTCTGGCGCGCAATCTCCAGACCGACTGGATCAAGCTCGATCGTGACGACCTCACTCGCCGAGCGCGCCGCGAGAATAGCGGTATATCCCAGGCCCGTCGTCGTATCGAGCGTGCGCCCGGTAATCGGCGCGATGGCCTGCGCTTTCGCCTGGGTATCGGACCACGGCTCTGTCCCCTTGATGCGATGCATCGAAAAGCCAGAGACAAGCATCGTCGGCGCCCCCGCCGTCGGCATGAGCGAGCGCAGCATGCCCGTCGTCTCCGAGAAGCGCGCGATGGCCTGCGCTGTCTCATCAATGAACGTAAAGCACTGATTCGGCGTTGCGATGATACGCTGCGCAACTTCCCATGTCACCCGCTCGCCATTGGGATACGCGATGCCCGCGACGCTCAGTGTCACGGCAACCGCCGATAGCCCCAGATCAGGCGAAGTGGTCGCCGCTAGCGGCTCCCCATGCGCCGCCTCCCACTGCGCCTTGAGCGGGCGCAGTTGAATGTGCGAGAGCGTCAGCGGATAGCCCGTCGGCGGAGTGGGCCAATCGAACGCGGAGGAGTAGGCGCGCCGCTCTCCCCGCGTAAGCGACGTCCTGGTGGGTGGCTTACCCTTCATATGAGGGGCGCTCCTCTTTCAGGCGCAACACACGGCGACCCTTGATCGCCAGTTGGAGCGCGAGTCGTATTTCTGGATCATCGAGGTCCTGGCCAAGCAACTCCTTGGCCTGATTGAGCCGATAGAGCAGTGAATTGCGGTGCAGGTGCAGCTTCTCCGCCGCCTTGGTGCTGTTGCCATTGCAGGCAAAAAAGGCTTCCAGGGTCTCGACCAGCGTGTCGCCATTGCGCTGATCGCGCATCAACGGCTCCAGCGTGCGTTTGGTGAATGGCTCCAGCTCGCCATGCTCACGCAACGCGAGCAACAGGCGATAGACACCCAGGTCAGACGGTCGCGCGATATAACGCACGCCCAGCACAATCGCGCCCAACTGCGCCGCATCGTGCGCTTCTTGCGCGGAACGATGCACCTGCGCGGGCGCGGAAGCTGGCTCGCCCAACCCTGCCGACCACCCTGGCGTGCGCCGCTCGTCGTCCTTGCCCAATGTCTGGTGCATGAGCGTCAACACGCGGTCTGCCAGGTCGTTCAAGCCACGGTCAGCGCCGAGCGGCAAGAGGGCGATGACCTGATCTGGCTCGCGTACCTGTGTCCAGGCGCCAAACGTTACCTCGAGCGCCTCAGCCAGTTCCTGACGGCGCGTCAGATCGTGCATGCCATCGCGCTGTAGATGACGTGGCGCGACGCTCTGTGTCTGCACCCAGAGTACGACATGCGGCTGGTTGAGATCATATCCCAGGTGGCTGGCGCGCATTCGCATCTGCGCCTCGCCGACATAGGCCCCAGCGAGCAGCGCCTCCAGCGCCTCGCTGCGCAGACTGGCGCGCATCTGCGCCGCATAAGCATCCACTGGCTCCAGTGGCGAGACGGCGCCCTCACGCCGTTCGGCGGTCAGCGCAATGATGGCGGCGCGCACATCAACGAGCGGCGCCTGCTGTGGCAATGCGATCAACGGCAGGCCCATGCTGTCGGCGCGCGCCCGCGCCTCGCGCGCCAGGGTGGACAGAGGACGTGGCAAAGCGCTGGCAGGGGTCAAGCCCGCCACAATCGCCCCAGCCGCGCCTAATTCATTGAGTTGATCGAGCACCGTGAGCAACGAGATGGGGGCGCCGCGATCCTGGAGCGCCTGCACCGTCGCCAGCGAGAGGACAGCAAGCTCACCACGCCGCAAATCCTGGAAGGCAGGGAGTTGCGCACGCATGACACTGGCCCATCTGACACTGCGGTTCAAGCCACTTTCACCCGCGACAATCTGCGCTCCCCACTTGACGAGATGCGTCAACGCCTCGCGCACGGTCACTGGCCCGCTCACAGTCGCTACGCCTCCCGCCTCTGTCGCGTCCACGCGCCGTGCCTCCGTTTTCTGGCGGTTTGCGCCACAATAAGGGCGCGCCACCCCTCGTCGCCTGTGGAGGCGCGTGAGTGGCGCGACAATGCGCTCGTTGCCAGAGAAAGCCCGCTGGACACCTGTCGGCTTGAGCGACCTCCGCTGCGGCGCTGGCGCTCGCAAGCAAACTCGCGCCCAGCGAGAAGGTCATTGCCAGCGAAACCGCTGGCTGCGCTAGCGCTTGGCTGCGGGCCGCTGTGGCGTCGTGGCGCCCTTAGCGACGCGAGCCTTTTCTTTACGCCGCTTAATGGATTTGAGATGCTTATGCCACGCAACACGCTTTGTCTTGTTCAAAGTATCATCTTCCTCTCGTGAGAACGCTCAAAGGACGAACAACGCGCGATACGCGAACTACTCTTCTGGCTCGGAGAGATCGGACTCTTCGAGGTCAGTCTCGTGCAGGTCGTCCATCTCGTCGTCGTCCGTATCTTCCACGTATTCGCCGTCTTCGTTGTATTCATCTTCCTCGTCGTTGTGCCGGACGAGGCTTTCCTTGGTGTAGGCGCGGATCGTTTCACCACCGCCATGCGCAGGGAAGCTCACCTTGCCAAACTGACTCGGATGCTGGAATGTCTCCCGAATGATAATACGAATGCCGTGGCTGCGTAGCTCTGTGATGCCCGCAGCGTACTGATTGCCGCCTTCCATGAACTTGATCAGGCGCGAGGCCAGACGCGGCTCGATGCGTCCGATACGTACATGGTCGCCGTTCAGTACCCAGAGGACATTCCCGTCGCGCTCAAAATATACCTGATCGCCAGCGGTCAGACGTACCAGTATCGCCTTTTCGGCCAGATCTACTAGCTCCGTAAAGCCAGTCTTGCCCGTCTCTTCGATGAAGAGCCGGGGATCCATCCGCTCATGTGAGGCGCGACGCACAGAAGCGCCATCGCCCAATGAGGCTAGCCGGTCGAGGTTCTTGCGTGCGATGTTGTTCGCCGGATCAAGTTCCAGCGCTTCGTTATAGGCTTGCCGCGCGTCGTCGTACTGCCCCAGCTCACTGAGCGCCTTGCCGAGTCGATTCAGCGTGCTCAGGTCGCGGGGAAACATGCTCTGGAGCTGGCGATTGACCGCGACGGCCTCATCCCACTTGCTCTCCAGCGCGAGTGCGATGGCCTGTTCCGTGAGCTGGCGCTGAACACGCGCCCGCTCATCTGGCTGATAGGTAGCCTGGGACATTCCTGCTCTATCCTCCTGATCGTGGGGCAATACGCATCACCCCACCGCTATGCTTGTTATGCCAGAGCCGTATACTACTCCAGCGTGAGTGTACCTTGCAATGACCATGCCGAAGTGCGCTCGATGCGGACGCGCGCCAGTGTACCAGGGCGCACATCGGTCGGCGTGAGTGTCGCCACTGACGCATCGGCGGCGGCTTGCGTGGTCGTATCGGGCCGGGTCGCGGGAAAGAAAACCAGCTTGTTCGCGCGATTACGCCCGCGCCACTGCTGCTGCCCATTGCCTACTTGCCGACTCTCGACCAGCACCTCTTCGACACGACCGAGGTAGGTCGCGTTGATCTCACGCGAGATGCGCTCCTGAACCTCCTCGACGGCGTGCAGCCGCGCCTTCTTCACCGCCAGCGGCACATCGTCTTCCCACTTGTAGGAGAGCGTGCCAGGCCGGGGCGAATAGGCCGCGACATGCACCACATCGAAGCGAATTTCTTCGAGCAGATCAAGCAGATGCTGGAACTCGTCTTCGGTCTCGCCGCAGAAGCCAACGATTACGTCAGTCGAGAGCGTGACTCTGGGCCACCAGGCGCGTAACCGCTCGATCAACGCCCGATACTCGCCAATCGTGTAGCCTCGGCGCATGCGTCGGAGCACCTCGTCGTCGCCATGCTGCACGGGAATGTTAACGTGCTCGCAGACCTTCGGTAGCGCGGCCATCTGTCGAATGATCTTGTCGGTCATATGTCGCGGATACGACGTCATGAAACGGATGCGCTCAAGCCCAGCGATTTCGCTGAGTTGCGCCATCAGATCGCCCAGGTCGGCATGCTGTTCGGGAAGATCGAGGCCATACGCTTCAACAGTCTGGCCGAGGAGTGTCAGCTCACGGGCGCCTTGCGCTGTCAGCTCGCGCGCCTCGGTGAGCAATTCATCGATCGGACGGCTGCGCTCAACGCCGCGTCGCGATGGCACGATGCAATAGGAACAGACCTTGTTGCAGCCCAGCACGACTGGTAGCCATGCGGTCGAGCCGCGTGTCTGCGCGAGGTTTTCCGCCGCGCCGGGATAGTGCAGGTCGCGCGCCGCCGGGCGCGGCATGATCTGCATCGGCGCATTGAGTGTGGGCATCGGCAGCACAGGCAGCGCCTCGGAGGCGCCAATGGTGCGCGGGGCGCCGAGATCAGCGAAATCAATGCACCCCTCGCCCGCGATAGGCGTCCAGCGCTCTTCCAGGAAGCGGGGGAGAATGTCGGCGCTCTCGACCTTGAAGAAGAGATCCACCACAGGATAGCGCTGCTTCAAATCGTCAATTGTGCGCTGATTGCCGATCATGCAGCCCATCATCGCGACGAGCAGATCCTCGCGGTTGCGCTTGGCATGGCGCAGCAGCGAGAGCTGGCCGTGGGCGCGCTTCTCTGGCTGCTCACGCACGCTACAGGTGTTGAGCACGACCAGATTCGCGGCGTCCATCGACGACGCCGACTCCCAGCCGAGGCTATCGAGAATGCTCGCCACCCGCTGCGAGTCGGCCTGGTTCATCTGGCAGCCCACGGTCCAGATATGGTACTTGCCCTTCGCGACACTCATTGCTCGTCTCCCGCCGCGTCAGGCTCCTGGCGCGTCCACATCATCCTCAGTCACGACGCGCACCTTCGCCGCTGGTATGCGGTCGGTGAAGAGCACGCCATCGAGATGGTCTATCTCATGCTGCAGGACACGCGCGAACCACCCGTCCGCCTTCACGCGAATCTCTTTGCCCTTGGCGTCGCGCGCCTTCACCGTGATCGCGGACGCGCGGGCGACATCATCGCCCACATAGCCGGGAATGCTAAGGCACCCCTCGGTCCCCAACTCCTCGTCCTCGGAGCGCTTGATGATCTCCGGATTGACGAGCGTCACCGCGTTCTCCTCGTACTCCGCCACCAATACCCGAATCGACTCACCGACCTGTGGCGCGGCTAGCCCAACGCCGGGCGCATCGCGCATTGTCTCCCACATATCGTTGATGAGACGCTCCAGAGAGGCGTCGAAGCGCGAGATGCGTTTGGCTTTCGCGCGCAAAATGCGCCGTTCGTTTGGATTATCAACGATTAATATTCGCCGTATCGCCATGACAAGACCCCACCTGCCGCAAAGAAGCAGCTCCGCTGTCGCACGCATCCTCAGGCGTCGCTCGGCGGTTCACAGTGCTGTATCTCTGGCAGCGGCGCCCAGAAAATCGGGGCGCGCAGTGAGAACACTGAACTGAACCTGCGCCGTCGCGCGCAATCATCGCACAGTATACTATCTTTTCGACAGTTTTGCGCCAGCATGAAAGCACGCGGCGGCGCCCATGTCAAGCGCGCCAGACACATATGCGCGCCAAAGACTCAGTTGGATGGTCGCATCAGGCGCTCTGATCGAGGTAGCGCGCGATCAATCCTTCCGCGCGCCGAACGGTTTCAATCTCGTTGCTATACGTCATCACCCGCATGGCGCCTGCGAGCGGATACCACCGAGCCTCGTCGTACTCATGGTCATGCAGGTCTACTGAACCGCCCGTCGCGACCATCAAATAGTGAAAGACTTCCTTGACGAAGCGCACTCCGCGTCGTGTGAAGCTATACTCGATGGCGCCTACCTCGCCAACGATGCGCGTCTCCAGGCCCGTCTCTTCGCGCACTTCACGGAGCGCTGTCTCCTCGCGCGTCTCGTTGTGCGCGGGTGTCCCTTTCGGCAGCGTCCAGATGTTTTCCCGCACACGGCCCACGAGCATGACCTCGATCGCTGGCGAGGCGTCAGGGCCAATCACGGTAGCGGCGTCCAGAGCGCCGACACGGAAGACGACTCCTCCAGCGGAAAAGGCGTGGGTCACTAGTTTCTTTGCCATGTTTCTCATCACCGATACAATTTGGCTGCCGCTGCGCTCATATCGCCTCAAACCTCAAACGAACGCCGCATATGTCCAGTCAGGCGCATCGCGCGCGAGTGGCGCGACCAGCGCAAACAGACTCGAAAGACATATGCGGCGATGCGCAGGCGATATCCATGCTGCAGTCAGACGCGCATCAACGCGCGCGTTCAAAGCGGTCGAATGGGTTGTCGGTCAAGAGTGAGGGAGCGGCCCGACTTTTGTCGCGATTCACACGCAGAATCTTGAGGAGATACTGCTCTGAGTTCAAGTAGTACGGGTTGCGCTTGATGAACTTGCCAACCACAGCGATGGGATGGAGCTTGAGCAGTTCAACTACGAGCAATCCGGGGAGCTTGGAATAGTCGTAGTGCATCAGCGCGATGATGGGGGCGTTCTGGAACGTAAAGACGGCGTCGGATGCGGCTTCATACTTGAGAATCTGTTCTGCTGAGGCGATCTCGCCAGTCAGCCAGGTCATATCCATCGAGATACGAACAGCCTTCCAACCTTCGCGAAGGGCCTGCGCGATAAAGGTCTGATGCGTCGAGAGTAAGTGGTACGGATCGAAACGCTTACCAACGAGCAGCGCGTCCCGGTCAGAGATGAAGACCATCTGTCCCGATTGGATCATTGCCGCGAGATCTATACCCGCTTTCCGCAGCATGTCGGTCAATTCCTGTACAGAGGCTTCAGAGCCAGCGAACAGGCACTTCTCCTGCATGGTAAGCCCGGACTCCAACAGTTTCGCTGTCACGCCGGTAATCTCTCCGACTTTATTGTAGAGTTGGAGAATATGTGAACCCGGCGGAATCCGCTCCGACTTTCCTTCGACGCTCAAATCCATGCTATTGAACCTCCGCTACCTTAGGGGTCAGATCGCAGGCCACACCTCTTTACCCGCAATGCTGCGCGTCAGGCAGCCACGGCCCCGCTCTTTCGATCTCTTTGGAACAGGCGCTCATTACACAGGCTCACGGCCACACATGAACGCAAGGGGAAACGCACCCCCAGATCCCATTGCGTAAAGCCGCTTGGGGCCTGGGAAAATCGCGTGGTCTGCCTGTCGGCGTCTTGAATGAGTATAGACAAGAGTACCATTCATGTCAAGCCAATACGTCAAGCAAAGTGGCGAATTGTGCGCTTTTCACATTTCTCATCGCCTGCTTTTTCACTTGCGCAATTGGGCATGAACAAACGATAGCCCAGGAGCGTAGAAAAAGCGACGTCCGCTTGCCCACGCTCCTGGCGCCAGCTAGTTGTCGCGTTGCTCGCGCATCGTCGGGAAAAGAATCACCTCACGAATATTATCCTGATCGGCGAGCAACATTACGAGGCGATCTATCCCGCCGCCAAAGCCACCTGTCGGCGGCATGCCAACCTCCAGCGCTTCGATGTAGTCTTCATCGAGGCGCTGAGCCTCATCATCGCCCTGGGCGCGCTGGCGGGCCTGATCCTCGAAGCGTGCGCGCTGATCTACGGGATCGTTCAACTCGCTGAAGGCATTGCCCAACTCCAGCCCGGCAGCGTACGCCTGGAATCGCTCGGCGACATCATCCACGCCCGGCTTGGCTTTCGCCAGTGGCGAGAGGTCGCGCGGATAGTCGTAGAGGAAGACTGGCCCGGCAATCTTCGACTCTGGCCCCTTGATGATGCTATCCTTCAGGTCGTCAATCAGGCGGCCACGCGCGAGGCGGGGATCGGGCTTGTAGCCGTGCGCCACCATCGCCGCCACTAGCGATTCACGGTCGGGATACTCCTCATAGTCGATGCCCGTATGCTGCGCGATGGCCTCACGCAACGTGAGCCGTCCCCACGGCGGCGCCAGATCAATCTGCCGCCCCTGATAGGTGAGCACGGTCGAGCCAGTCGCCTGCTGCGCGATATAGGCGTACATCTCCTCGACGAGGCGCATGATGTCCTCGAAGTCAGCGTATGCCTGGTAGCACTCCATCATCGTGAACTCTGGATTATGGCTGTGATCCACGCCCTCATTGCGGAAGTTGCGCGCAATCTCGAAGACGCGCTCGATTCCGCCAACAATCAGCCGCTTCAGGTACAGCTCAGGCGCAATGCGCAGGTAGAGGTCGCGATCGAGCGTGTTATGGTGCGTCACGAACGGACGCGCCGTGGCGCCACCATAGAGCGGCTGCAGCACTGGCGTCTCGACCTCCAGAAAGCCGCGCCCGATCAGGAATTCACGCATCGCCGTCAGCGTTTTCGACCGGATGAGGTAGATGGGCAGGCGCTCATCGCGGTTCGCGATGAGGTCGAGATAGCGCTTACGATGCCGTGTCTCCGGGTCGAAGAGTTTCAGATCGCCACCAGCGCCCTTGGCGGGCAGCGGGCGCAGAGCCTTGGCGAGCATCGTGAAGCTCGCGACATGCAGCGTCTTCTCGCCTGTGCGCGTGGTGAAGAGTTTGCCCGTCGCTTCGATGAAGTCGCCCAGGTCGAGCAGTTTGATCCGTTTGTACTCCTCAACGCCGAGATCATCACGCTTGAAGTAGAGCTGGATGCGTCCAGAGCCGTCCTCGATATGCGCAAAGGTAGCTTTCCCCATTTCGCGCAAGAGAACCAGTCGGCCAGCCAGTGTGATGCTCGTGTCAGTCAGCGTGTCGTACTGCTCCAGCGCTTCGGCGGCGGTGTGGTCGCGCGCCGAACGGGCCGGATACGGATCGATGCCAGCGGCGCGCAGGGCCTCAGCCTTCGCCAGCCGCTCTTCTCGCTCGTCCATAGTCGGGCGTCTTCCTCCTCAACAATCAGGAAATCATGGGCCACAATGCGCGAATTGTACCACGCGAGCGGCGAGAGGAAGCGGACAACGCGATTGACGCGGACAGCGCTGGAGTGACACAGTATCTGTACGCGCCCAGCAAGCGCGTCACGGAGGTGTACGGGTCCCGGTGGGCCTCACCGTCTTCAAAACGGTCGCGCGGTCGCTAGAGCGGTCGTGGGTGGGTTCGACTCCCATACGCCTCTGCCCAGTCGTGTCCCGCTGCCACGCCGCGCTTCTGGGGCGCGCCTGAATACTGGACAGAATCAGCGCCGCGCTTGATGTGAACCTATCGGCTCTCCATGGTGCAGGCATCGCCGCGCCGAGCGGACACGTTGCAGCGGCGCCACATCACCGCCGCGCTTGCCAGTGGCGCTTGCGACAGCGCTCTATGCTCCAGTCGCGCGTCCATCCGCACGGGAGTTAGTTGCCGCGTACATAGGGGCGAATAGGCTTGCCCATATGCCCCGCGCGCAGTCCGTGTGTCGGCGACTTAGCGGCAAGGGTGATTCTGGCGGACTTTGTGCGCGCCGCGATGGGTAACGCCACAACAAGGACGCCATTCCCGTAGGTGACATTGGCAAGCGCGCCATTGACTGGCGCGGGAAGCGAGACTTTCCGGTAGTAGTCGCCTACACCCCATTCATTGAGCAGCTCGACCTTGAGGCCCTTCAGTTCCCCACGCCGCTGTCCACGCACAATCAGTTGCGCCGCTGGCCCCACCTCCACGATGATATCCTCAGGCTCCAGCCCAGGCATCGGGACAGCGGCCATGATGCGCAGCGGTGTGCGATAGACCTTGGCGGGAGCGCTGTGCGGATGCGATTCGTTACGGGCAGACATAGCCTGCGTCGCGGCCTTCGACCTGGATGGCATGACGAAAACCTTCCTGACTACAGAGGCATACGCTTACTCACACGATCAGGAGTGACCTGCGCCAGGGCGTGGCCACGCGAACCATGACCATGCGCACAGGGTGGACGAAAGGGTAACACCTCTCTGACAAAGCATACACGATTTTTTCCACCGAGGCATTGGCGGGCGGCGCGAATCGCGAGCCTGCCGCTCCGCTACAGGGCAAGCGTGGCGCCTCCCTGCGGGAGACGCGCTATCCTCGCTCACTCTTCACAGTGATGCGGAAGCGCCGCCCGCCAATCATGACAGGCAGGTTCTCGCTTTGGAAATTCATGCCCTGCGACAGTTGTGGCTCGCCAACGCTGGCGCCCTGTAGCCCGCCTTCCGCAAGCTCGCCATTCTCGCTTGCTTCCCGCAATAGCGTGTAGAGCGCGCTCGCCATCTCAAATTCATCGGTCACGGGCCGCCCGTTGACCGCTACCCGACCGTTCCCATGATAAATCCCCAAAATGATGCGCTCACTCATGATGACACTCCTTTCATTTCTCATTCTAGTCCTGGCGCATCCGTCCGCGCTGCGAGATATGTCACATCCCCGTTGAGTAGAGCATACGCGACCAGGACATACCCTCATCCGCTGAAGTGGCCAAAGCGCTATGCGGCAGCCTGAGTTCAGGGGACGGCCAATGTGCGGGAAAAGGCGCAGATCAGAGCCGACTGTCTACCTAATTGTCGCGCGCTGCTTGCGCCAGGGCTGCACCTGGAGGACGCTCGCTGTAGGACGCTTGCTGGAGGCGCTGGAAGACACGGAGCTACGCGAGCGCGGGGCGCATGTGGGTCGAAGGCATGCTCCGACTCTGGGAGAACGGCGGCGGCGCAAGCTGGCTATGAGCGACTTTTCGTGGAGACCGCGACCGCTGACCCGCCTCGGAGGCCCGCAATGGGCGAGAGAATGCGCCCTCGCAGGTTAGCGATTGTCGTCGCTCCGCGCGATCTCTGGCTCTCCGTCCAGGATGGATTGCTCGACATCGTTGAGGTGTTCGAGCATGGCCCGTCGCGCAGCAGCGCCGTCGCGCTCCTCGATTGCCATGACGATAGATTCATGCTGGTGAACTGAGCGCATCGCGCGACCAGGAATCGCCAGGCTGCGTTCCCGCGCAATCGCCAGCTCATCCACGAGCGCCGCCATTAGCGACATCAGCACGCGATTGTTCGTGGCCGCCGCGAGCGCCGCGTGAAACCGCGCATCCAACGCGCGTGCCGCCGCCGCGTCCACTTGCTGAGAGCGATAGATCGCCAGGCCCTCAGAGAGGTTCGCGCGCAACTCCTCGATTTGTTCTGGCGTCGCGCGCTCAGCGGCCCATTCCGCCGCCGCGCCTTCCAGCGTGCGCCGAATCTCGAAGAGGTCGTGCAGCCAGGGCGTCGTTTCTTCTGAGATCATCGCGAGCGTGAGACGTTGCGTGGCCGCCTGCGCGCTGCCTGCCGCGACGAACACACCGCGCCCATGCTGCAAGTCCACCAGACCATACGCCGCGAGCGTATGCAACGCCTCACGCAACACCGTACGACTGACGCCCAGTTGCGTCGCCAGCTCGCGTTCAGCGGGAAGACGGTCGCCTGAGCGCAGCTCGCCCATCTCGATCATGCGCTGAATATAGGCGACGATTCGCTTATCGAGACTGCGCTTCGAGGTATTGAGTGGCTGAAACGCGAGCGTTGGCGCAGCATCGCTCCGCGCTTGAAGATGCCCATCCATGGAAAGCGCGCTGTCAGGAAGCGCACCGTCATCATCGCTTTGGCTTCTGCCGTCTGATGGCGCCTTTTGCCTCATATGTTCATTCCTATTCTCTGGCGCGTGGCGAACCATCCACTCCTTCATCGGTGATTCGGGTAGCCGCCGCCAGACCTGTCCGCAAACGGACTCATGCGCCTCCTGCGCTCGCGCTCAACCGAAAGTGACACCCTGTACACGGACAACTCGCACAACGAACCTCGCAAGAACATACATCGCTAGAGCAACTCAGTACTACGCTACACAACCAGTGAAAAGCAAGCGATAGGGAACAGCAAGAATACGTAAACGCTCTCTTGCTGTTCCCTGCCGCTCACTTTCCACCGCCACGCATGCTAGCCGCGCTTACGCGCTGCGATAGAGCTTGGTAAAGACAAACTCGCGGTGGCCAAGCGCCTCCGCACAGGTCAGGCGCCCATTGGCGACGCGATCAATGAGCGCCATCAACTGGTCACCCGCCTCGCTGAGCCCATACTCCCGCCAGAGTAGCCCCGATACGTCGAGATCCACATGTTCGGTCATCGTGCGCGCCGTCAACGGGTTCGCAGTGATCTTGATCACCGGAACGATCGGATTCCCGATGATATTGCCCTGGCCCGTGGGGAACAGGTGAATCACGGAGCCTGCGGCGCCCATCAACGTGATAAACTCCGCCGCCGCTGAAGAAGAATCCATGAAGTTCAGGCCGCGCTGGGTCGGCGTCACCGCGGGCTCCAACGCATCAACCACAGGAACAGTGCCCGTCTTGGCGATGTTGCCCAGTGCCTTCTCCTCGATGGTGCTTAGACCGCCGCGGATGTTGCCCTGCGTGGGCTGGGAACCGAGCAGGTTCGCATTGCTTGACTCAATCTCCGCGAGGTAGCCATCGAACATCGACTGGAAGCGCGCGCGCACTTCGTCCGTCGCGCAGCGGCCAGCGATGATGCTCTCGCCGCCGGTCAGCTCTGACGTCTCGCCGAACAGCACCGTGCCCCCCGCCCCCACATGGCGATCCACCGCCTGCGAGACGGTGGGGCAGGAGCCCAGGCCAGTCGTCGTATCCGACTCGCCGCACTTGATGCTGATGGTCAGCTCGTCGCGTAAGATTGGCTCGCGACGCAGCTCACTCGCCTGCTGCATGAACTGCTGGGCGATGCGTGAGGCGGCGGCCAGCACCTGAAGATCGCCATTGCGCTCGATGGAGAAACCCTGTACAGGTTTGCCGGTCTTGGCGATACCTTCGACCACCAGATTCGTCCAATTCGGCTCGATACCCACGACGATGACCGCCGCGACGTTCGGATTGGAGCCCGTGCCGATCAGCGTGCGGAACGTCAGGTCGAGATCATCGCCATACTGCAAGCGCCCGTAGGCGTGAGGCAGCGCCATGGTTCCAGGAATCGTAGCGGCAATATGCTCGCAGACCGCATTCGAGAGGTCGTCCACCGGGAGAATGACCACGTGGTTGCGCACACCCACACGACCATCGGCCCGGCGATACCCGGTTAGATGCTGTTCTGCCATCGGGCGCTCCTCACATTGTGTACATGAACCAGTTGGCCTGCTTTGATCGGCTGCCGTGTGAGCGCCACCCGAAAACCATACTCAATGATTTCAATGCCTTCAGCGAGATCCAAGAGCGCGACCTTGTGACCGAGGGGAATTTCTTCCGTCACTTCGATCCGCACCTCGCGATCGCTATCTATGAAGACCACCGTGCGCATGCCGGGCGACACATCCTGAACCGCAACCGCGACCATATCGCCCTCATTGTGCGCGAGAAACGCAGGGGCGGTGGGTGGCGCCTGCGTGCGCGTGTCTACCGCTTCCAAAGTCTGCCCCATCGTTCATTTCTCCTGTTCGCCAGCATGGCGCCGCAACGCGAGCGGGTCATAGCGCGGCTCGCATCTCGACCCAGGCATCCACCCGTCTCCGTCAAAGGCTATACTATGCAAGTTTACTTCTTGCATAACAGGTGGGAGGTACTACCACTTTGAAGTACGGCAAGCGTAACAGAACGCTCGCGCGATTGTCAAGACAAACACGCCGCCCCGAATAGCGCCCCTTGGCGCCACCTGCGGCTCCAATGCTCGATTTCACCCAGTGGGACAGATATTGATGTAGTGTGAGAAGCGCGTGTAATGTCGCGTAGTTAGGAGTACACCTGTGGATGCGTCACTCGACGCGATGCCGGCTAGAGCAGACCTGCACAGTAGTTCTCGCCCCTGGCTCCACGCAAATGACACACAGTAACTAACAGCTTTTCGTCCGAAGCTTCCCGGTGGATTACTGGTCAGCATGCGCTCAAGCGGCCAGAAATTCCTCGTTCGAGAATCGCTCAGTCGTCCAAATCGCGTACACAGGGGGCTTGACAAACCATTTTCACGCTGGTAAAGTCCTTGCCATCAACTGGTACGACCTCCTAACACATATTCCGTAGCTTTCACACCCTGCGCTTTTGGGATGTCGCCCATTGCCACACCCCAAAAGCGTCCCACGGTCAGATGAGGCGCAATCAATGGCTGATTCCATCACGCTTCAATGCCAGAACGTCTGCAAGTGGTTCGGGACATCCACGATCTTGCAAGATGTGAATCTGGATGTCCGTTCCGGCGAGTTTCTCTGTATCGTCGGACCTAGTGGCTGCGGCAAAACTACGCTGCTGCGGATGATGGATGGCCTGATCACTCCTGACTACGGCACGATCACCCTTGATGGCGCGCCGGTCACATCACCGCAGCCCAGCAAAATCTCGATGGTGTTCCAGGACTTTGGCCTGCTCCCCTGGAAGACCGTCCAAAGCAACGTGGCTTTCCCGCTCACTCTCCGCCACACACCGAAACAGGAGGCGGACGAGCGCATCAAGAAAGCCATCCAGCTCGTCGGGTTGGCTGGCTCTGAGGCGAAGTATCCCAAGCAACTCTCCGGTGGCATGCGCCAGCGTGTCGGCCTTGCGCGGGCGCTGGCCGCCCAGCCGGAAGTCATGCTGATGGACGAGCCGTTCGCCTCTGTAGACGCGCAAGTCCGCGAGATGCTGCAAGAAGAGTTGCTGCGCATCTGGAGCGAAGTCAGGCAGACCGTCGTCTTCATCACGCACAGCATTGACGAAGCGATTACCCTGGCGGATCGCATCATCGTCATGGGCCAGCGCCCGGGGCGAGTCGTCAACACGATCGAGGTGGATATCGAACGCCCCAGAACAGTTTCTTCTGTCCGGCGGCATCCATCATACGCGCCGCTTCGTGATTCGATCTGGTCCATGCTGACCAGCGCCGCTCTGAAGTGACGTTGAGCGCGTATCCCGCGAATGCTGGCGCGCATTGTTAATGAAAGAGTCGCTCATATGGTGGAGACTACCCAATCACCGCTCGCTGGGCGGATAGATGAGATCGCAAAGGGCGTCCAGGAGCGCCGCCGTAAACAAACGCGCCGAAACCTGGTGGCTCTCTGGGCAATTCGCATCGTCTCGCTCCTCATAGTGCTGACAGCGTGGCAGATCTACGGCTACCATTCACTCGCTATCGTCTTCTCGCCGTTTACAACGGTAATACAAGCCGGGATCGACCTCTTCGTTAACCAGAACTTCGGCGAAGCGGTCATCTACAGTATCGAAACCTTCCTCATGGGTATGGTGATTGGCGCAGCGTTAGGCATTACTGCCGGATTGCTCATCGGCTGGTCCAAGAAAGCCGAGGCTGCGATAGGGATGTACATCTATGCGCTCTACGCGACGCCAATGGTCGCCCTCGTCCCTCTTATCACGCTATGGTTCGGATTCGAGCTGAAAGCCCAACTCATCCTAATTGTGCTCTTCGTGTTCTTCCCTGTGGTGGTTACGGTCTACAACGGCGTCACCCACGTAGATCGTAGCCTGCTCGATGTCGGGCGCGTATTTGGCGCATCTCAGCTCCAGATGTGGCAGCATATCGTCCTGCCCGCGGTGGTGCCATTCATTATGACTGGGTTGACCCAGGCGGTCGCGATGGGATTGGTCGGAATGTTCATTTCCGAGATTTTCACCGCGCTCTCTGGAATAGGCGCCGTACTCGAGACTCAGGCGAACGCTTACCATACGGCTCCCACTTTGGCGACTATTCTCGTCATCATGGTGCTCGGAGTCAGCTTCCGGTTTTTGGTCTCTGTCCTCCAGAAGCGTCTGGCGCCCTGGTTCTCAGAGGCCTAGCCAGCCCATGCGACGGGGCTGATTTACCGTCGCGCTATCTTCGCGGCAAAGGAGACGTTGGTCTATGTTGACTAGGGTTGGCATGAGGCGCTTGATCGCCTCAGGTCTCGCGGCGAGCCTCGCCGCTATGACGCTGGCAGCCTGTGGCCCCGCCGCCACAACAGGGGGCGCCGATTACATCACTATCGGCCTCGCGCTTTCCCCGCCGAAGGTTGTCTTCCTGGCGCCATATGTCGCCGAGCAAGAGGGCTTCTTCGGGCAGGAACACCTCAATGTGAAGTTCCTGGGCATGCCGAATGGCCTGGAGACCGAACTTGGCACGACATCGGGTGCCATTAACTTCGGCTTCAGCTCAGCGACGGATGCCATCGAATCGGCTTCCGCTGGCTCGCCGATCCACGCCATCTGGAGCTATGGCACCAAACTCGACACGGTCTGCATCGCGGCGCCAAGCATCCACCAGACATCTGACCTGATCGGCAAGACGGTTGGCAGCACAGGCACAGGCGGCTTCTCCTACACGCTGCTCAATGCCTGCCTCGCGCCTGCTGGTGTAGATGTCAGCAAGGTCAAGCCGGTTAACATGACGCGCTCCGCTTTCGTGCCCGCGCTTGCGAGTGGCCAAATCTACGCCGCTGTGTTCCACGCTGACGACGCCTATGTTGTCACGAACAAAGTTCCAGGCACGCATATCCTGAACAATGAGTACGAGTCCTACCCCAACTGGTGGTATGGCGGCGTCACGACGCTGGATTCCTACGCCAAGGCGAATCCAGATGTCGTCAAGCGCTTCCTCACCGCCATGATCAAGGCTGACCGCTGGATGAATGACCCGGCCAACCGCGACGCGCTGATCAAGATCGGCGTCCAGGCTACCGGTGAAGACGAGGGCGCTGTCGCCTTCGCGGTAGACTTCATGGTGAAGGGCCAGATCTGGCCGAACAACCAGGGTCTGGATCAGACACAGGTGGACTACACCACCCAGCAGCTCTACCAGCTCAAGGAGATCCCGAACCAGCCGTCCTACTCACAGATCGTAGACAGCAGCTATGCTGACGCGGTCGTGGCGCAGCTCGGCCAGAAGTAAGCGCGTAGTTCGCTCATCACCCGCATGGGCGTGTATCCTCGCCTTGGGTCACGCCCATGCGGCTTTCGATTCGCGACACTACGAAACAATCATCGCCTGTCCCGTTGGAATATGGAGCGATAGCGCATGGCCACCACGCGATTCATCGAGCTTTCGCAACCGGAAATCAAGGCCGCGCTAGAGCGCAATCCACTGGTGCTGGTCCCGCTCGGCAGCGTCGAGCAGCACGGCCCCCATCTCCCAACGGGCACAGACTTTTACGCCAGCCAGGTCATTGCTGAAGCGGTCGCTGAACGGCTCGATGGACTCGTTCTTCCCTTTTCTCCCATCGGCGTCACACCCATGCACATGCCCTACGCTGGCACCTTGAGTGTATCGGCTGACCTCTTCCAGCGCTTGCTGGTCGAGGTCGTTGGCTCGGCGGCGATGCACGGCGCGCGTAATGTCGCGCTGATCAACTGGCATGAGGGCAACATACCATCGATCGCGCTCGCCGCCGAGACTCTTCATCGGCAGCATGGCTGCTCCGTCGTCGTCGTGCAGGCTTGCTATGTCGCCGAAGAACTGTTTGGCGCGCAGTATGGCGGCCTCACGCACGGCGGTCAGATCGAAGCGCTCGCGGTGCTTGGGGCGCATCCTGACCTCGTTCACCTCGAACGTGTCGAGAACTCATCAGATCGCATTCAGGGGGCGCGGGTTGACGACCTGCGCCGAACCCGCGCCTATCAGCCAGTGCTGCGCGACATCCGCACCATCGCGCCTACAGGCTGGTATGGCGACCCACGCGGCGCCACTGTCGAGCAGGCGGGCGCATTCCTGGCGACCGTGGCTGAAGCCATCGCGGCGCGCGTCTCGACAATGTTCGCTGAGCTGGCGCGCATCAATGCGCCGCCCGCTGCGAGTGAAAGCGGAGCGGACAAAGGGACGGCGACTCATGGTTAGCGTCTATTCCCAATCTGACTGGGCCGAACTGACCCTCCCCGGACGACGCTCATGGGACATTGTCTCCAGCCGGACGGGTAGCGCCGCCGTCACGATGCGCTATGTCGAAATCCCGCCAGAGGGGACGCCAGGCCAGACCCGCACGAAGCACAAACATCCCGACCGTGAAGAGGTCATCTGGGTACTCGCTGGCGTCGGCTCCGTCGAGGGACGCGACAGCCAGACTCCCGTCGCGGCTGGGCAGGTGATCTACGTACCCGCCGATGAGCCGCACATGACACGCAACACTGGCCAGGAGACGCTGCGCCTGCTCTGCTTCTTCCCAGAGGCTGAGATCGGACGGCATACCCAGGAGCCGGCCTAATCCGGCTTCGGAATCTATCAGGGAGATGCGGCAGTGGCCGATATTGTCTGTTTGAGGCCAGCGGAAGACTTTACCCGCGTTGGCGCTTCGATACCATCCGCATGGGACATCGCCTTTCGCAAGCCAACGGATGCCGACGTACCAGACCTACTGGGTGGCGCTCGCGCAGTGGTGCTGCCCTCGGCGGGGCCACACCTGCCCGCGGAGCTATTCCGCAATGCGCGCGGCCTCCAGCTCATCCAGTACACGGGCGCCGGGTGGGATCGCATCGCGGAATCCATCGTGCGCGAGCTTGGCTGCCCGGTGGCGAACGTGCCCGGCGTCAATGCGAAAGATGTCGCCGAATACGTAGTGATCGCCGCTGGGATGCTGCTGCGTCGCTTCAAGCTGGGCGACCAGCTCATGTGGGGCGGCCAGTTCGACCAGGCGCGCGTAGAGCTGGCGGCGGAACGCGCACGCGGCTTCACCGACCTCACCATCGGCGTCGTTGGCCTGGGCCACATCGGCCTGACCGTTGGCAAGGCGTTCCGCGCCTTCGATGCCCGCGTACTGTACTACGACCCCAAGCCGCTCGACCCCGACGCCGCGAGCGCCGCTGGCATGGTCGCGGCCACACTGACCGACCTGCTCGATGCTTCGGACGTCATCACCGTGCATGTGCCACTCCTGCCCGCAACCGTCGGGATGATTGGCGAGGCGGAGCTGGCGCGGCTCAAGCGTGACGCGATTGTCGTGCAGGCGTCGCGCGGCGGCGTGGTGGATGAGACGGCGCTGCTGCGATTCGTCGAGAGCGGGCGCATCGCTGGCTGCGCGCTGGATGTCTTTACCCGCGAGCCGCTGCCCGCCGACGACCCGCTGCTGCTCCAGCGCGCGACGCTCTCTGACCGCGTCCTGCTCACTCCGCATATCGGGGGGGTTACACGGCAGGCGGCGGTACGGCTCTACGAGGCCGCCTGGGCGAACGTCGCCCGCGTGCTAAGCGAGGGGCAGCCACCAAACAATCGCGTGCTGTGAGTCCATTCCTGATCTGAATGTTTGTTATTGTCGGACATCACCAGCCCGCTTACCTCGCGGCCTCTGCCCTCCGAGGAACAGAGGGGGCCAGGTGAAGACCGCGCCTGAAGGAGGTAGCATGGCGGAGCTAGGCAATACACGGCTGGTCGCTTTCCTCCCAGGGATCGGCGCTGGGACGATGCAGATCATGGAAGCTGACGGCTATCTGTACATCGGTGAGCTTGCCCGTGGCGGCGGCACACAGATCGTGGATGTGCGCGACCCCAAAAACCCTCGTCGCGCGGGCTACCTCGGAGGCTATCCCGGCGCCTTCTCTCCCAAGACGCAAGTGAGCGGCGACTGTCTGCTCGTCAACTATGAGGCGCGCCAGGGCGACGCGGCCTTCGCGGGCCTGGGTGTCTGGGATATCTCGAAGCCCGGGCGCCCCACACGCATTGGCCAGCTCGCGACCGGCGGCAAGGGCATCCACCGCATGTGGTACGCGGGCGGGCGCTACGCCTATGCTTCGGTCATTCCTGAGGGCTATACGCGCCGCATTTTCACCATCATTGACCTGGACGACCTGACCACCCCCGCAGAGGTCTGCCACTGGCGCGCGGAGCTGGCCGAGCCTGCGGGCATGAACTATGGCCTGCATCATCCCATCGTCGCGGACAATATCGCCTACATGGGCTGGTGGGACTACGGCGTCATCATCGCGGACGTATCAGACCCACGCCAGCCGCGCCAGATCGGCGCCGTCAGCGGCTGGGCGGAGCAGGGTGGCGGCCACACGCACACCGCGCTGCCACTGCTTTCGCGCAACCTGATGGTCGTTACCGATGAGGCGGGCGATGTCGCGGGCGAGGAGACGTGCAAGCTGATCCGCATCTTCGATATTCAAGATGTCGCCGCGCCTCGGCTGCTGGCGACCTGCCCCGTCCCTGAGGGCGACTATGGTCGCGCGGGCGTGCGCTTTGGCCCGCACAATCTGCACGAGAATCGGCCCGGCTCCTTCCAGAGTGATCGGCTGATCTTCTCCACCTATTTCGGCGCGGGGTTGCGGGTCTACGACATCAGCGATCCCGCGAAGCCCACTGAGAAGGCCCATTTCGTCCCCGACCCAACAGGGGAGGGCTACACGGCCATCAATGACCTCTTTGTAGACGCGAAGGGGCTGATCTACCTGACCGATAGACGGACGGGCAATCTCTATATCGTCGAGTTGACCTGACCAGACGGCGTCCTGGCAGGCGGGCGCCCGCGCGGCGGGAGAAAGAGAGCAACATCATGGAGCCAGTGCGAGTAGCGGCAGTCGGCCTGGGCCGCTGGGCGAATGTCCTTGCGGACGCCTACACCAGGAGCGATAAGGTCAAGCTAGTATCCTGCTTCAGCCGGAACCCCGCCAAGCGTGACGCTTTCAGCGCGCGGTATGGGTGTGGACAGGACGAGAGCCTGGAGGCGTTGCTCAAGCGCGACGACATCGAAGGGGTCATTGTCACCGTCCCCAACGACCAGCACGCCGATGTCATCGAGCAGGCCGCCGCCGCTGGCAAGCACGTCTACGTCGAGAAACCCATCGCGATTGACCTGGGCGACGGGCTGCGCATCAAGCGCGCCACCGAGGCCGCCGGGGTCGTCTTCCTCTGCGGCCACAGCGCGCGTCGCCTTGGCGGCCTGCGCACGATCAAGAACTTCATCGAGACGGGCGAGATTGGCGATGTCTCGATGATCGAGGCGACTTTCGCCAACGAGCGCGGCCTGGAGTTGAAAGCCACCGACTGGCGCGGCGACCCCAGCAAAGCCCCCGGCGGCCCGCTCACCCAGCTTGGCGTCCACCAGATCGACAACTTGCAGTATCTGCTGGGGCCAGTCAAGCAGGTCTTCTGCTTCGGCAAGCCGATGTACACGAAAGTCCCCAACGAGACGGTGCTGCAAACCGTGATGGAGTTCGAGAACGGACGAATGGCCTACCTGGGAACCAACTGGGCTTGCCCTGGTCACTTCATGCTGAATGTCTATGGCACCAAGAGCAACCTGTTCTATGACCTGGACTTCAGTTGGTGGAGCAACTCGAACACCACCGATGAACACTCGCAGTTGCTGCGGACGCAATTCGCCAGCTTTGGCGATGACCCCGACGACCGCGTGCTGGAGAAGGGCCTTGTCACGTTCGCGGCGACCGATCATTTGCGCGACGAGATCGATGACTTCGCGAACGCTGTCCGCACAGGTGAGCCGGTGGAGATTGACGCTGACTTCGCCGTGCGCAACCTGGCCGTCGTCATCGCTGCGCTACGCAGCGCCCACGAGGGCCGCATGGTGACTATCGCGGAGGTATTGCAGCAGGCGTAGAGTGTGCGCGCCGCCGCTCGACGCCAACGCGCCTTCGCGTTGATATATTTGGTGAGGCGGGAATGGGGCCCGAATCCCCATTCCCGCCTCGCCGTGTCCATGACACGTTCCCACGCCATTCAGTAGTCATTCAGACTAGGCCGTTGCGGCTCCGAGCGGCGGCGTCTTGCGCGTTTCCCGCCCACTGACGAGCAGGGCGCTCGCCAGGATGACCAGCAGAAGGATGGTCAACACAATCGCGCTCGTCTCGACCAGTTGCGTCTCACTCTGCTTGATGGCGATTCCCGCGAATGCCCAGCAGATGACGAGGGTATAAACAATGTCACGACTTCGCGCGATGATCGCGGCCGTAAGCCCCGCCGCGACGACCAGCATGATCGTCGCCCACACGGCGCCGCTAATGCCAAAGCCATCCCAGCCCAGATCATAGAGCACATAGGAGGCGTTGGCGATGGTCGCCACACTGATCCATCCCAGATAGAGGCTGAATGGCAGTGTGATGCGCACACGCTCACTGATAGACGTCGGCGAGATCCCTATCCCCAGCCGCAGGTAGATGGCAATCAGCGCGGCCAACAGAACGATCATGGCAATCATGCTGGCTCCGAACTGGAGATTCTGAAATAGCAGGAGCCAGGAGACGTTCGCGACACAACTGACCGCAAACAGATACCCGATACGACGATGGCGAGGATTTTCCCGCTGTGAGGGCCGCGCCTGGTCAACGATGTAAATGCCCAGGGCCAGATAGATCACGCCCCAGATCCCAAACGTAAAATTGGCGGGCAGGAAGTAGATCGGGTAGCGATTCGCAATCTCTGCGGTGGTCTGCCCTCCAAGCGGCAACGAGACCGCCAGGTAGTTGACGATCAGCGTCAGTATATAAGCGACGACGTTTGTCACCTGTCGAATGATGTCTCTGGACATCTTGGTTGATCCTCTCCCCAATACCTTCCGATGGCTGGCAAAGGCGCCACACAACGCCACTGGCGGTTGGCGCGAAACACTGTGGTTGACGCTGGACTGCCCCGCGCACAAACTCACTTTGCGCTTAGCGCAACTCATCGCAAGTCAATGACCAGTCTGCTGCTAATTCCTTGCCACCATCCGCTGTGTACTTTTCATCCGCCAGTAAACACATATATAATTCGTCACGTTGAGGAGCGCGGCGCAGCAGAGCGCGGCGCATGCGCAATTGCTGTGCGAGATGACAGGATGGACGCTCCACAATGCGTGAGCCACCCCCGATTTCAGAAGATAGCCTGCGGGGCTGCCTGCGCGACGAATATGGCCTCGGCGCCGCCACTATCGAGTTTCTGCCCGTGGGGCTGGATTCGCGCGCGGGTGTCTACCGCGTCACGCCTGAAGGCGGGCCATCCTGGCTCGTCAAGGTCAAGTCCGGCCCACTCAACGGGCCTGGCTGCCATGTCCCCGCCTATCTCCATGAGCAAGGAATCACGGAGGTTGTCGCGCCGCTGTCCACCACCAGCCACGCGCTCTGGGCCACAGTCGCGGAGTGGACGGTGCTCGTCTACCCGTTCATCGAGGGGGATACTGGCTGGGGGAGCATCACTGCCGCGCATTGGGAAACGACGGGCGGCGTTTTCAGGCGCATCCACGACATCAGCCTGCCGCCGCACGGTTTCGCGTCACTTCGCAAGGAAACCTTTGATCCGACAGCGTACGCCGACGCGATTCACAGGTTCGAGGAGCGCCTTGCGCTGGCGTCCAGCGCGATCAGCCCAGCCGAGCGCGCGCTACGTATCACCTGGCTGGAGCGCCAGTCAGTCATCCACACCGCCCTCACGCGCATGGAGCTGCTAGCGCCGATACTCCAGCGGCAGAGACCTGCCTTACGTCATCTGCCATGCTGACCTGCACCCATCCAACATCCTCCGCAGCCCAGATGGCGGCGTGCATATCATTGACTGGGATGACGTCATGCTCGCTCCCAGGGAGCGCGACTTCATCTTCGTCGGCGACATACGCGCGTCCCAGGTGTCTGGCCCCGCCCCATTCTTTCGTGGCTACGGCGCGGTAGAGATTGACTGGGGCGCGCTCACCTACTACCGCTATGAGCGGATCATCCAGGATGTGACCGTAAGCGTGGATGAGGTCTGCTACCGCGACGATCTGAGTGATGAGGTCAAAGCGGACTCCGCCGCGCTCTTCCGCGATGTGCTCGCCGAGGGCGGCATGCTCGACGGAGCCGAGGAGGCCGCGCGCCGCCTGCCGCCGGGCCTGCTCACACCATAGCGTCAAATTGCGCTCCTTCCTCTGATAGTGGCGCATCTACGCCGCAGCCTCCACCGTTCCGCACAGGTTCCGCATATCTTACGGCTAGAATGACCCCGGACTCACATCGCGCCAAACCATCCAGGCGAGCGACGCAAACGAGGTTGGAGCGAGGATGAAGCGAGGCGGTACGAGGCGAAAGCGACTAGCCCAGTAATCAGCGCCAGATTGATTGATCAGACATGGTAAAATAGGCCACACATGTGGATATTGTCAGGTGTTGACCGCCGGACAGCGCTTCGCCCACACTCCGCAAAGAAAGCCGCGCTACGATGAATAGCCACGATGACCCCGTAATCGCCAACGACCCCACGACCGGGCTGCTCCAGCGGCCACCATCTGGCGGCCCACAAGACATCTTCTACATGCGCAAGTACGCGACCCACTTCCCGACGATTGTGCGGGGTGAGGGCATCTACCTATGGGACGAGAGCGGCGTCCGCTATATCGACGCCATCGCCGGAGTGATGGTGAGCAATCTCGGCCAGGGCAATGAGCGCGTGGCCGACGCGATGGCGCAGCAGGCCAAACAACTGACCTTCACCTATGTGCGCTATGCGCGCCACCGACCCAACATCGAGTTGTCGCGCAAGGTCTCCACGCTGGCTGGACCTGGCTTTGAGCGCTGCTTCTTCGTCTCGGGCGGCTCGGAAGCTAACGACATGGCGCTCAAGTTTCTGCGCCAGTACGCCTACGCCAACGGCCAGACCGAGAAAACTCACATCATCTCGCTGCTGCCCTCCTATCATGGTAGTACGCTGGGCACGATCGCGATGACTGGAAACGAGGACCTCGAAGCTCTCTATGCGCCGATGGTGCAATTCTCGACGAAGATTCCCGCTCCCCTCAGCTATCGCCTGGCGCCTGGACAGACCGCCGAAGATGCGGCAATGGCGACGACACGCGCGCTCGAAGCGGCGATCCTGCAGCTTGGCCCGCAACGCGTTCTCGCTTTCATCATGGAGCCGCTTGGTGGCGTCGCGACTGGGGCGATCACACCGCCGCCAGCCTACTATCGTGAGATCAGGCGCATCTGCGATCAGTATGGCGTCTATCTCATCTTCGATGAGGTGATCACCGCCGTACGCTCAGGCAGATTCCTCGCGGCGCACTACTGGGCTGATGCGCGGCCCGATCTCGTCACGCTGGCAAAGGGCCTGGGAGCTGGCTACACGCCGCTCGGAGCGCTTCTCGCGCCCGCGAAGATGGTGGATGCCCTGGCTGATAGCGCTGGCTTCAACTACTCGCACACCTACAGCGCGAATCCTATCGCCTGCGCCGGAGGCATCGCCGTCCTTGACGAGACCATCGAACGCGACCTGATCGGGAACGCCGAGCGTACAGGCGCCTACCTCAAAGCGCGCCTCGAAGAGATCAAGGAGCGGTCACCCATTGTGGGTGATATCCGTGGACGTGGGATGCTCTGCGCGGTCGAACTGGTTGCGGACAAGGAAACCAAACGCACATTCCCCGCCGAGATCTACATCACCGACCGCCTGCGCGTCGTTGGGCTGCGGCATGGCCTCATCCTCTACGCGCGGCGGCAGAGCGGCGGCAAGTACGGCGAGTGGTCAATGATCACACCGCCACTCATCATCACTCCCGCACAGGTCGATGAGCTTGTCGAGCGCTTCGAGCGCGCGCTCAATGAGCTCACCGAGGAGTTGCATGCGGAAGGCGCGCTACGGTGAGCCACGACCTCTCTCGCTGACTCCGCGCAGGCTATCCGAATAGCTCCGAGACCGCCTCGCCGAAGAGCGCAGTGTGCTGGTCAACGTCGGCCTCAGTGGTCGCTGGCGACATCAACGCCATCATATGGAACGGTGTCATCAGGATGCCACGATTGAGCATGTAGAGGTGCGTCCAGGCGTCAAGGTCGTGATCCATCGCCGTACTCGCCGTCAGCGCCATTCCGCGGGCGCTCACGGACGAAGAGGTATTCGAGACGCGCGCCAATGCGGACGACATGCCAGGGCAAGTCCTCACGCGCGATAATCTCAGAGACACCAGCCTCGAAGCGTTCAGCCAGCGCCACCATCCGCGCGAATGCCGCATCCGTCAGCACTTCGCCGAGCGTCGCGCGCATCGCGGCGGCGGAAAGCGGATTCGCCGCAAGCGTGCCGCCAATGCCGCCAACGTCCGCGACATCCCAGAGTGTATGGGCCAATACGCGCTCAGCGACCGCTTCCGACATCCCATACGCGCCGCAGGGAACACCACCGCCGATAGCCTTGCCAATCGTGAGCAGGTCTGGCTCCAGACCATACGCGCGGGTATAGCCGCCAGGGCCAGCGCAGAGCGTATGCGTCTCGTCAATGATGAGCAGCGCGCCGTGTCGCCGTGTCGCCTCGCGCAGCACGGCATGATAGCCATCATCTGGCAGGACGATCCCAACGTTCGTCATCGCTGGCTCCGCCAGGACGCACGCGACATCACCATACGCCAGTTCCCGCTCCAGCGCGTCCACATCGTTCCACTGGATGACCCGCGTGGTGAGCGCGACATCAGCGCCCGGCCCGATATTCCCGTAGCTCGCGACGACGTTACCCGCGTCATCGAGTGTCGCGAAGGTCTCATCTACGCTGCCATGATAGCAGTGATCGAAGACCAGAATCTTCGCCCGCCCGGTGATCTGGCGACAGAGGCGGATGGCAAAGCGGTTGGCGTCGGTGGCCGAGAGCGTGAATTGCCAGTAGCGCAGGCCGAAGCGCCGCCGCAGCTCATCGCCGACCCACACAGCATCTTCGCTGGGCAGCATGGTTGTCAGCCCACGCCGCGCCTGTCGTTCGATAGCAGCCACCGTCGGCGCGGGCGCATGCCCAGCCATCGCCCCGGTATCGCCAAGGCAGAAGTCCACATACTCGCGGCCATCCACATCCACCAGCCGCGCGCCCACAGCCTCCGCCGCGACGATTGGGAATGCTCCCGGCCAGCGTGTCATCCAGTTCATCGGCACACCAGAGAGCAACGAGCTACCCGCCTGCTCGTGCAGCGCCTGCGAACGGGGATGCTCGCGGATGAACGCCTCGCGCTCACGATCCATCAGCGCAGCCAGACGCTCGCGATCCAGTGCCTTCATGGTTGGCTCCCCTTCCGCGCCTGCACGCTCGGCGGCGCATACTCAATATCCAGCCGTAAGACCAAAGTCAATCGAGATACAGGCGCCCGTCACAGGCGCGGCCTCGGGACTGACGAGGTAGGCGATCAGGGCGGCAATCTCATCAGGCCGAATGAACCGCGCACGCGAGCCTTGCGGATAGTGCGCCAGCAAGCCACGCAGGTAGCCAGCGGGATCGTCGCCGCCAAAGGTGTTCGCCTGGTAGTGGATCATGGGCGTGTCCACATCACCGGGGCAGAGCGCATTCACCCGCACGCCACGCTCGGCCAGCTCCACCGCCAGCGCCCGCGTCAGCAGCGTCACTCCCCCCTTGGAGGCGCTATACACGGCGGCGCCCTTGTTGCCAAAGAGTCCCGCGTCGGAGCTGAGGTTCACAATGCAGCCGCCAGTGCGTTCGAGCGCGGGAATCGCATAGCGGCACATGAAAAACGTCGCCTTCAGGTTGATGTCTATAACGCGATCCCACTCGTCTTCTGTCACCGCGTCCGAGGGGCCTTCCGTCCAGACACCTGCCGCATTCACCACACAATCGAGCCGTCCCGCCCACTCCGTGACAGCAGCGACAGCGCGCTCACACGCGGACGGCGCGCGCAGGTCGGCGGCAATCTCCAGCAGCCTGCCAGCGCCATTCGGGTCGAGCGCGGCGCGGGTTTCGGCGAGACGCGTGGCGTCCACATCGCAGAGGCCAATCATCCAGCCAGCGCGCAGCAGGCGTTCAGCGGTCGCGCGCCCGATGCCGCCAGCCGCGCCTGTGACCAGCGCCACGCGCGGCGCCGCTTCGGAGCGATCAGCCACGCCGTCGCTCATGACTCGCCTCCAGACTTATACTCCTGGATGGTGTTGCCACCGTCTACCACGATCAATTGCCCGGTGATGTAGCTCGCCCCCTCAGACGCAAGGAAGGCGACCAGCGCCGCGACCTCCTCGGGCCGTCCAGCGCGTCCGATGGGCGTATTGTTTCCCGCGAGTAGTTCGGCGTCCGACGATGACTCGGTCTGAATCCATCCCGGCGCGACGGCGTTGGCCGTTATGCCCAGACCGCCCAGCTCCAGCGCCAGCGTGCGCGTCAGCCCCAGCATGCCCGCTTTGGCCGCCGCGTATCCGCTCTCGCCATAGATGGTTACCACAGGGCCGGTCACCGATGACATCTGGACGATGCGCCCATACCCACGCGCGGCCATGAGCGGGGCGACTTCGCGGGTGACGAGATAAGCGGACGTGAGATTTAGCGCAAGCGCACGCTGCCAGTCCTCATCCTCCATCTCCAGGAAGGGTCGTGTCGTTGGCGCGCCGCCATACTGAAGCATTCCAGCATTGTTGACGAGCGCATCAATGTGGCCGAAGTGGCCCACGACCGCCTCGACCAGCGCGGTCACCTGCGACTTCACCGTGAGATCAGCCACCCACGCCAGCACATCGAAACCCTCCGACGTCAACTCGGCGGCGCGCTCGTGGATGCGCTCCGTGGTCGCGGTGATGGCGACTCGCGCACCGCGCTTCGCCAGTTCCCGCGCGCAAGCGTAGCCGATGCCCCCGCGACTGCCACACCCCGTTACCAGCGCGACCCTGCCCACAAAGGCGGCGCCATCCACATCCGATCGCATGTTTGACATCCCATCACTCCCCTGCTGCGCCAGCGCCTGGCGCCTCCCTGGGGAAGCGCGGCTCTGCCTGGCAGTCTACCGCTCTGCGCCCGTTGTCGCATTCGACAGCATGTCCAAGAAATCTCGGCGTGCTGTCGGTTGGCGCGCCGAGCGCGAGCGCAGCGCTCTATGACATGCGCCAAAGACAGTGTATGATGCGACAAACGCTCGCTGGCTCAGCCGCTGTGGCAAACAACCCGCAGCCGATGCGCGACCAGGCCAGATCGCAAGACGTTAGATGAAAACGGGTCACACAACGAGGTGGTGAGATGGTTCAACGCGATCCGCTAGCATGGCTCGAACCCCAGGCGCGTATGACTGAACAAGGCGCTAGCCTGATCATCGAGAACCCTACTCCTCTCGGCGCCTGTCCGAACAACCTCGGCGTATGGCTGCGTCAGAACGCCGCGCGCTTCCCGAACAAGCTCTTCATGGCGCAACGCGACGCCCACGGCGACTGGAATGGCCCCACCTGGGCCGAGGCGCTCGCGCGGGTGAACCGCCTCACTAATGGCATGCTGGCTCATGGCCTCGACAGTGCGCGCCCGCTCGCGATCATGTCGGAGAACAGCGTCGAGATGGCGCTGGTTCAGCTCGCGGCGATGCAGGTCGGTATCCCGGTCGCGCCGATCAGTTTCGCCTACTCCACCCTCTCCGCGACCGGCGAGTATATCAAGCATATCCTCGATGTCACCGCCGCGCCGATGATCGTCATGTCTGATGCGGACATCCACATGACCAAACTGCGTCAGTGGGAGCTTCCTGGCGCAGCGCTCTATGCCACCAGCAACAGCGAGCGGCATCCCGGTGTGCGTCCGCTGTCTGCACTGGAAATGGGCAGAGACACCCTCTCGCTCCTCGGGGAGCGACGCTTCGCCGCCGTGACGCAGGAGACCCTGGCAAAGATTCAGTTCACCTCCGGCTCGACCAACCTGCCCAAAGGCGTCGAGGTGACGCACGGCATGCAGCTATCGAATCAAGTGGGCATCGCGCAGATGTGGCCCTTTGTTGGCCCTGACGAGGTGTTCATCGACTTCCTCCCCTGGAGCCACACGTTCGGCGGCAACTTCATCGCCAATATGACCCTGATGCACGGCGGCACATTCTATATCGACCGTGGCAGCCCCGCTCCCGCTGGATTCGAGACGATGGTTCGCAACATCACCGAGGTACGTCCAACCATCTACTTCGGCGTACCCCGCAGCTATACCATGCTCTATGCTCGCATGAAAACCGATGAGCGACTGCGTGAGGCGTTCTTCAGCCGCCTGAAATTCATGTTCACCGCCGCCGCCGCGCTCGATCAGCAGACGTTCGATGGCTTGCAGGCGATGAGCGCCGAGATGCGCGGAACGCCGATACCGTTCTTCTCGGCCTGGGGCATGACAGAGACCTCGCCTGACGCGACGCTCGTCTACTGGCCTACCAGTGATGCGCGCGTCATCGGGCTGCCGATTCCTGGCGTCACGATCAAGCTGGCGAGCGACGCATCGGGCAAGCGCGAGCTGCGAGTGCGCGGCGCATGTGTTACTCGCGGCTACTACCGCAACCCTGAGGCGACCGCCAAAGCGTTCGATGCGGAGGGCTTCCTGCGCACCGCCGACGCCGCCACATTCCTCGACGCGACGAATCCCGCCGCTGGTCTCGTCTTCGATGGCCGCCTCGGTGAGGATTTCAAGCTCACCAGCGGCACATGGGTCCACAATGCGCGCCTGCGTGGCAGCGTCAACGCCATTGGCCAGCCCAACCTGCTGGAGGTTGTCGTCGCGGCGCCGAATCGCGACTACCTGGCCGCGCTCGTCTTCCCGAACCTGCCGGTACTGCGCGCCCGCTTCGCCGAGGCCAGCGCGGCGACTCCCGACGATGCCGCGTTCCTGCGCAGTGAGGAGGTGCGGGCCTGCTTCGCTGACATTTTCGCGCGGCACAACCAGGAGCACACAGGCAGCAGCGAACGCTTCCGCCGCTGCCTGCTGCTCACGAACCCGCCCCAGCTCGACCGCAACGAAACGACCGACAAGGGCTACATCAACCAGGGAGCCGTTCTGCGCAACCGCGCTGATCTTGTCGAGCGTCTGTATCAGGAGCAGCCCGACGCTGATGTGATCGTCCTGGACTGAACGCGCTACGCCTCGTCGGCCCAGCGCATCCCATCGCCCGCGCGCTCGATGCGACCGGGCGCGGCGAAATGCGCGGCAATGACCAGCGCACGCTCTGCCAGAGCATCACGCAGGAACCAGCGCCGCGTCTCGATCATGCTCGCGGGATCAGCCCAGGTCACCATCCAGTCAGGATGCTCGACCTCGATGCTGGCATGGAGCAGATCACCTATGACATAGAGCGTCTCACCCTGCGACTGGACACGCACGATCAAATGCCCCGGTGTTTCCCCTGGCGCGGGCAAGACCTCGATGCCATCGGCCAGTGTCTCGCGCCCCTCCACCAGATGCAGCGCACCCTGGGCATGCAGCGCGCCCACGGTACGCGACTCCAGCGAGGTCGGGTCGCTGAGCGCCGTCCGCATCTCGCCATCGCGCCAGTCAGCGCCACCGAGGTAGTAGCGCGCCCGTGGAAAAGTTGGCGCCACGCCAGCGGCGGTCGGGGTCGTCATCCCCGCGTAGTGATCCCAGTGGGCATGGGTGATGACGACATGCGTGATCGCGTCGGGTTGCACGCCAAGCGCGGCAAGTTGCGCGGGGATGTCTGGTGGGGGTGTGTAATCGGCCAGTCGCATACTCGGAGCCAGGGGTGACAGTCGCGCGATAGTCATTCGCGTCCACCAGCAGCCGCATCTCCCCAAGCTCGACATACACGCTCAGGCTGGGGCAGACGCCTACTGGCTCGAAGAGGTCAGCATAGCGTGGACGCCAGACATCTTCTGGCACGGCCATCTCTTCCGCGAGATGAAAGCGCAAATCTCCCGCATTGAGCGCCACTACGCGCGCCGCGCCAACACGCCATGCGCGTGTCTCTTGCATAGCATCCTCCCGCTTGCTCTGGAGGACGCCGCGTGGCTGCGCGGATGCGGCCCCTATACTGCCGCGCCCCCCTCGTCTGTGAGAAAGCCTATCACAGCTTGGGTAAACACCTCAGCCGCCTCGATATTCGTCATATGGGCGGCGGCCAACTCGATGTAACGCGCTCCGGCGATCTCCGATGAGAGGAAGCGGCCATCAGCGGGCGGCGACGCGGCGTCTAGCTCGCCCGCGATTACCAGCGACTTTGCCTGAATGCGTCCCAGGATAAGGCGCAGATCCATATCACGGATGGCCTCACAGCAGGCGATGTAGCCTTCCGCGGAAGTATGGCTCAGCACCTGCCGCATGTGGTCGAGCGCCGCCGAAGGGCGACTGAGGAACGGTGCGGTGAACCAGCGCACGATAGAGATCGAGCACATCCTGGCCAAGGTCGGCGATGGTATATGGCCCTGGAGGCGCAGCGCTGGCGCCGTGGCCACGGCTATCATAGTGCAACACGCCAAAGAACTTCGTGAATGCGGGCATTTGCGGATCCCACATGCTGTGGTCGGTACCCAGCGAGTTCGACAACACGAGCAGCGGCGCATCTGCGGGGCCGTCATAGCGGTAGTAGAACTCACCAGCAGGGAGCTTGACGTGTGGCATGAGCTAAGAATCCTCGCGCAGTCTGGAAAACGAATAAGCGAATACCCCGCATGTCGCACAACCCAGAGCGCCACCGGCGACGGCCCAGTCTCCGGCGACGCCCCGCAAGACGCAAACAGCAGAGCTTAGCAACCATATCAGACGTCGAAGAAGACCGTCTCCTCATCGCCTTGCAAATGGATGTCCCACACCAGCGCATTCGTCGGGAGGTTTTCCTCCGCGCGTGCGGGGCGAGCGATCAGTGTGCCACGCCGCTCCGATGGCGCCAGCGAGAGAATGAGGTCTTCGGCGTTGCTTGGCTCGCCAGGGAAGTACATGCGCGTCACCAGATGTCGGAGCAGGCCACGCATGAAGACCAGCACGAGCAGATGTGGCGCCTGGAGCGAATCGCCCGGCCCAGCGACCCGCCCAGGCTTGATCGTCGCGAGGCTGAACACCCCATCGTCGTCTGTGCCTGCGCGCCCAAAGCCAACGAAGCCAGTCGCCGACACCGTCGGCTGCCCATCCTCTGGATGCGCGTAATGTCCCTCCGCGTCCGCCTGCCACGTTTCGATCACCGCATCGGGCACAGGTTTGCCGTCGCCATCGAGGATGCGCCCGCGAATCGTCACATGCTCGCCGGGCGTCTCTGGGCTGGCGACAGTGGTCATGAAGCCCGGCTCCATCCCGATGCGATAGTACGGGCCGACCGTCTGCGAGCCAGTAGTATGTAGACTCATCTTATCGCTCCATCGGCGTAGACTCGCGCCCGCGCAAGACGATATCGAAGTGGTAGCCCAGCCCGAACATCGGCACAGTCGTCTCCCAGTCGAACTGCGAGATGAGACGCCGCCGCGCCTTCTCATCAGGGATGCTATTGTAGATTGGGTCCTCATCCAGCAGCGGATCGCCCGGAAAATACATCTGTGTGACCAGCCGCGTGAGGATGCCCGCGCCAAAGAGTGAGAAGTGGATGTGCCGTGGACGCCAGGCGTTGTAGTGATTCATCCAGGGATACGCGCCGGGCTTGATCGTGGTGAAGCTGTAGTGGCCCAGGTCGTCCGTCATCACCCGCCCATAGCCCGTGAAGTTCGGGTCGAGCGGCGCGTTGTGCGTGTCATTCTTGTGGAGGTAGCGCCCAGCCGCGTTCGCCTGCCAGATTTCGATGAGCGCGTTACGCACGGGTCGGCTGTTCTCATCGAGGACATGCCCGCTGACGAAGATGCGCTCCCCCAGTGGCTCGCCCGCATGGTGGCTGGTCAGGTCATTGTCGCCGGACTTGATCTTGTCGTAGCCAAAGATCGGCCCCGTCACTTCCGACATCGTGTGCGGCGCCAGAATCAGCGGACGTGTGGGCGCCCGCTTGATTGACGAGCGGTACGCTGGATGGAGGTACTTAGGCTGAGTGCCATCCGCTGGTCGCCGCACACCTGGAACATCGGCCATAGTCGCAGACCTCCTCTCGCTCAACACGCCAGACAACGCACGCTGCTCTCACTCACTCGTCGTCACATCCCCATGCGCGGCGCGTGTTCGCCGCTGCAAGTCGCGCAAGGCCATTAGCTCGTCATTTGTCGGGGACTCAGTCTCACGGACATCTTCACCGAAGCGGATCGGCCAGCCCGTCGCCGCCACCACCGCGTCGCGCGTGACGCCGGGATGCAGATGGGTGACGATTAGCTCATGCGTCGAAGCCTCTGGCTCCAGGATGCAAAGATCAGTGATCACCGCGACTGGCCCCTGGCCTGGCAGCCCCAGCCGCTCCCGCGCGTCGCCGCCATCGAGATAGCCCACGCTCGTGATGAAGTCGAGCTTGGAGACGAACGACCGTGGCGACTGCCGCAGCATCAGAAACACCCGCCGCGCTGAGCCTGCGATTTCCGGGCGCGCCGCCGCTCCAGGCAGGCGCACCTTGGGGTTGCGATAGTCACCGATGACGGTCGTGTTGATATTGCCGAAGCGATCAATCTGCGCCGCTCCCAGGAAGCCGACATCTATGCGCCCACCCTGGAGCCAGTAGGTGAAGATTTCTGGCGTCGAGACCACGGTATCGGCTGTCTCCGCAAGCGCTCCGTCACCGATAGAGAGCGGCGGCACGTCAGGCTTGGCGCCAATCGGCCCAGACTCGTAGATGAGGGTGAGGTCAGGGGCGTGTGTCTGGCGCGCCAGGTTGGCGGCGAGCGATGGCAGACCGATGCCGACGAAGCACGACAAGCCATTCGTCAGCATGCGCGACGCCGTGACAGTCATCATCTCCGAGGCGGTGTAGTGCGCTGGTGTCGTCATTTGGCGTCCTCCCCAGCGTCCTCGCGCAGGAGGCGAGAAAACTCCGCGAAGTCGGTGGTATCGAGCACATAGCGCTGTATCCACGCCTCGAACGCCTCACGGGAGCGCGAGATCGCATCCCAGGCCTGGTAGAAAGCATTGTCGCGCTCGTAATAGCCCATCGCATAGGAGGGATGCGCGCCACCTGGCGACTCGCACACTGCGGTAAGCGCCCAGGATGGCAGAATCGCCGCATTTGGCCCGGCGCCGAGACTCTCCACAATCTCCTCAACGGTCACGATGCAACGCTGGGCAGCGAGCGCCGCTTCTTTCTGCACCCCCAGGATACCCCAGAGCAGCACGTTCCCTTTGCGGTCAGCCTTCTGTGCGTGGATCACGGTGACATCAGGGCGCACAGCCTTCACTGCCGCGACCTCCTCATCGCCAAATGGGCTGCGGATGAAGCGAATCTCGTCATTGTATTTGGGCAGATCAGACCCAGCGTACCCGCGCAGGATACCAAAGGGCAGATTCGAGGCGCCAGCGACATAGGCGCAGGCCAGTCCCGCGTGGCTATGCTCCAGAATCTCCAGCGGATGCGGCCAGCCCCGCTCGACCGCGTCGCGCAGGCGGTGCAAAGAGCCGACGCCGGGGTTCCCGCCCCACGAGAAGATCAGCCGCCGCGCGCAGCCCGCGCCGATGAGCTGGTCATAGATGACATCTGGCGTCATGCGAATGAGCGTGAGCTCCCGTCGCCGCTGCCGTATCACTTCGTGGCCAGCGGCGAATGGAATCAGGTGAGTAAACCCTTCCATCGCCACCGTATCGCCATCGTGAATGAACGCGCTAACCGCTTCACGTAGAGGCATCAGTTCCGCCATGGGATCTCCCGTTGGATTGCTTTGGCCGCCCTGCGAATCTCACACAACTAGCATACACTCATTCGCCCAGTGAAGCAGGTGGCGTGAAGGCATCGCTTCACTCGCGGGTAACAGTACACACCCATCCAACAGCCGCGTGGCGTCCCTGACAGAGCAATCACAACCAGCCGCTTCGGACGCTGCGCGTATTGTCCGAAGCGGCTCATTCCCCGCGAACCAGTCGCCGCGCTATGCCTGAGCGCTGGGCAAGTCAACCTCGCCGCGCAGGTGGGGCTGCGCCATCCCTGGCGATGTGAGGAAGCGTACGAACCAGTCACGCGCCAGGCGAGCGACCCGCTCCAGCGCGCCTGACTCCTCGAAAAGATGCGTGGCCCCTGGAACAATCGTTAGCCGCTTCACCGCCGTGAGCTGTCGCAGCGCATCCTCGTTCAGCGCGATCACTTGCTCATCGAACCCCCCGACGATCAACAGCGAGGGCGCGCGTACCTGGGCGAGCGCGTTACCAGCGAGATCAGGCCGCCCGCCTCGCGAGACAATCGCGGCGATGGCGTCGGGTCGCGCCGCCGCCGCTACCAGCGCGGCTCCTGCTCCCGTGCTGGCGCCAAATAAGCCGATGCGCAAGCCGCGCGTCTGAGGATTCTTGAGCAGCCAGTCAGTCGCGCCAACCAGACGGCGTGCGAGCAGTGGAATATCGAAGCGCAACTCCGCCGTTACTTCATCAATCTCCTCTTCCTCCTCCGTTAGCAGGTCGAGCAGCAGTGTCGCGACTCCTCCCTGCCTGAGCGCCTGCGCGACGTAGCGATTGCGTGGGCTGTGGCGGCTGCTCCCGCTGCCGTGCGCAAAAAGCACGATGCCCTCGGCGCCGGGGGGAATGTCGAGCAGCCCTTCGAGAATGACCGAATCAGTCGCAACCAGCACATCTTGGCTCTGGCTAGCTTGTGCGGAACGATCGTCACGGATGTCCATACGCTACACCTCCTTGCCCTGAGATGCCGCAAAGCGCTGGCCAAAATGACAGAGCCATCCCGCCAAATAGCGCTTATAACGCGCAAAAATATCACCCATCGGCGCATTGCGTCGATGGGTGATATTGCCGTAATGGGAGAGTATTTCCGGATGCTCTTCCATCATTGGACTTGGCATGTTCCTCTTGGCATGTGCACGTCGAGGAGCTACTCATGACCTCTATTTCCGAAGAACGATATTCGGATGAAGAGGGCCCATTTGCATGAGCGGCGCTGCCCGCGCCGGATCGTTCTCGATAGACAAACTATACTTTGCGATTTCCCCCGCGTCAATGGCTCTAAAGGCGTAACGCGAAGATTGTGATATGCGCGTGATACCCACCATCATCGAGTAACACGAGAGGAGTCATGCGCTCCCAGTGCGGCGCGGAAATTGCGCGCTTCGTGGAGGCAAATCAACTCTTCGCGGTCACTTGCGCGCAGGAGAGAAAGGAGGCGTCAACCCGAAGTCACGAACACCGAACGATCATAAAAGGAGCACAACCGATGGCCAAGCAAAAGGTTGAGGGCGAAGGAAAACAGCCCGTCCATACGCACGGCACGAAAAGCCACGCCCATGACCACTATCATGTGACCCACCACCACAAGAGTGGGCAAGGCGAGGGAAGCTGGGAGCATCGCACCTTCTGGCACACCCACGACCACATGCACAACGACTTGACCCATAGCCACGACTATAACCAGGATGACGAAAACCTGCACCACGACAAGGAAGCGCACATCCACGCGCACGAGGCGTAACCGCACGACCTGAGGCGGCGGCTTGTCTGCCAGTGGAGGGGATGCCGCGCAGCCTGAAACGCCAGCCGCCTGCCCTACAGCGCGTGGCTGGCGCTCCCCTATTCAGGAGGAGTTGGCCCAGCCCGCGCATCTGGCGATACGTCTGGCGCGCTGTCCGCCTGCCAGGCGCTGGTGAGGTAAGCGCGCATTTCGTCATCGCTGAGCTGCGCGAAGTGATCGTACCAATAGCCAATCCCATACAGTTCAACTGGTGTTACGAGGCATACAAGCTCGTCAACCAGTGGGCGCAGCTCGGCGCAGGTCACGGCGGCGGCGACTGGCGCGGCGATGATGATGCGCGCAGGCTGCTGCTGGCGTAGCGCGGTCACGGCGGCGCGTATCGTCGCGCCCGTCGCGATGCCATCATCCACCAGAATCACCGTGCGCCCCTGGATCACCGGCTCCGGACGCTCCCCCCGGTATGCGCGCTCACGCCGCTCCAGTTCGCGCCGCTCCTCGCCGGTGATGGCCTCCACGACATCAGAGGAAATATGCAGTTCCGCGATGACATCGTTATTCAACACGCGCACCCCGCCTGAGGCGATGGCGCCCATCGCCAGCTCCCGCTCGTAGGGGACGCCGAGCTTGCGCACGATCATAATATCTAGCGGCGCATCGAGCGCCACCGCGACTTCATACGCGACTGGCACACCACCGCGCGGCAACCCCAGCACCAGCGTATCGGGCCGATGCGCGTAGGCGCCGAGCTTCGCGGCCAGTCGCTGGCCAGCGTCACGCCTATCACGGAATATCATCATCGCCAGGCTCCTCTCCGCTCGGCGTCGCATCCATGCCATCTGCGCGCCTTCTCCCCTCGCAACATCGCGCAGATGGCGTGCCAGGATAGCGCCAAGCTTCAGCGGCAGCAAGGTGCGTAAGGTAGTAGGAGTATCCCATGTGTAGCAGGCATACGCGCCAGAACACCCGCGGCAAACAGTCTTTCAACAATCACGCCTACTGCTTGCCGCTAAGTCCGGAAAATCGAGGCGAATACCGCATTCGCGACTGGTGCTACTAGGGAGTAACGGTGACAGCTATGGTGAAGGTCTTCGTCCCACTGGATGTGAGGTTAAAGTCCCCCGTGAAGGGAAATGCCTTGTTGGTTGACAATTGCGAGCATAGGTCCGTTGCTGGGGTGATGGTGATGGTGATCTTCTTTCCGGCAGGTACCGTTCCCTTCGCTGGGTATGCGCTGGCCCACGGTTCTGTTTTGGAATAGGGCGTTAAGTTAAAATTGGTCGCCGCCCATCCCACCGGAACGTTACTTCCCGTGTTGTCCAGGGTGATCTGAAATGAAGGCGGCTTGCAGCTCCATGTCAATTTCGTTGGGGTGACAAAGAACTTCACCACCGGGACGGTTGTCGCTGTGGGTTTCAGGGCCGTTGTGGCTGTGGGTTTTGTAGCCACCGCAGCAGTGGCTTGCGAGGCTGTAGCAGTCGGAGACACGGGTTGCGCTGTCAAGGCAAGCGTCGCCGTGGGGATTGCGCCTGTCTCTGAACCACCTGAATTGCTCGTTGCTCCGCAGGTCTTGGCGATGGCCATCACGTTGGCGGTGTAGGGACTCACACTGGCGCTATGGCAGGCAGCGAAAGCGCCGGAAGTAAACGCGACGCCGAGGCCCACAGCCAGCAGCGCGACAATGCCAATGGCGAGGCCGATCCAGGCGAATCGCGAGCGGGGGTCACGGGAATCAGGGTCTTCGGGGTCTAACCCTCCCGATCCACCATTGATTCGTATGCCATGTGAAGGGTCGAAATCGCCACCATCGTTACCCGATGAACCGCCACCTGTCTTCTGTGGCGCGCCGCTGCCTCCCTCGACATCACCTGAAGGCCCACCACCATCGCCTGTGCCAACGAACAGCGGTACCCCTTCATTGCCGCCATCGCCTCCATCATCGGTGGGCATGGCGCCTTCATTGGTTGGCGGCGGATCATTACCCTGGTCGTTGCCGTTCCCGTCGCTTCCGTCGCTTCCGTCGCTTCCGTCGCTTCCGTCGCTTCCGTCGCTTCCGTCGCTGCTACCTGATGACTGACCGCCTGAGCCACTATCGGTCCCGCTGCCCTGATTCTGGCCACCAGATCCACTGTCGCCAGAACCCGACGTGCCACCATCCCCAGGAATCCCGTCGCCGCCGTTCTGGCCGGAAGCGCCCGTGTCGCCCGTGCCGCCGCTGGAGCCTGTATCGACGTTATCGCCTGTACTGCCAGTTCCACCGTTGTCGCCACCAGCGCCCACGTCGACGATCACTGATGGGCCGTCGAATTCGCCTGCCTTGTCATCTGGAGTGGCGGAAGACACCCTGAACACGCCATCGAGCGCGCCGCCAGAACCGCTTGCGTCGCCACCTGCGCCTACATCAACGAGTTCCGAGGGGCCATCAAACTCACCCACTTTATCCGCTGGTGTGGCGGTGTTTCCTTCGATCCCGCTGAAGACGCCCGCTGGCGCCCCGCCCGGACCATCGCCTGAATCGCCGCTCGCGCCAATATCAATGAGCGTCGCTGGACCGTCGAACTCGCCCGCTTTATCAGCATCAGCCGATGTATCCGACGTTACCCTGAACACGCCATCGAGCGCGCCGCCAGAACCGCTTGCGTCGCCACCCGCGCCCACATCAACGAGTTCCGAGGGGCCATCAAACTCACCCACTTTATCCGCTGGTGTGGCGGTGTTTCCTTCGATCCCGCTGAAGACGCCCGCTGGCGCCCCGCCCGGACCATCGCCTGAATCGCCGCTCGCGCCAATATCAATGAGCGTCGCTGGACCGTCGAACTCGCCCGCTTTATCTCCGGCTGAGTCGGACGTCGCCCTAAACACGCCATCGAGCGCGCCTCCTGGGCTACTTGCATCACCGCCCGCGCCTGTGTCGACAAGCTCCGAGGGGCCGTCGAACTCGCCTACTTTATCAACTGGGGTAACAGTGTTCCCTTCGATTCCGCTAAACACGCCCTCTGGCGCGCCGCCTGTCCCGTCGCTCGTCCCGCCGATGTCACCAGATGCGCCATCAACCGTGGGCGTGTCGAGACTCGATCCCGCAGGGGTTTGCTGTAGCCCTGAGTCGACAGATGCGCCGCTAGACGTATCTGCCATGCCGGAGCCGCCGTTGGCGTCGCCGCCGGGCCACCCCGACTGTCCACCACTCCCCGTATCTGGTTGTGAAGCGCCCCCGCTAGAAGACGCCGATGCGTCGTTGTCGTTCATGTTTATCTCCCCTCAGAGACGTTACGGCACTAGAAGCCAGTCCACGGCGCATAAGCTACGGACCGAAGTGCGCCACGACTATAGCAGATAGTCAAGCGAGGGACAATAGTCGCATTCACAGCCACGCATCACGCCGTATTAGGTGGCGCAGACTCGCCACAAGGAAGCGCACCGTATACGCTCAAGCTGTGGGGCAATTCACTTCACGTCGCCGATCTCCTCCCCCTGGCCACTTGCCCGCCCTATCTGGATTGCCTTGCGATGGACAGCGCCATACGGTATAGTACAAGCTGTCGTGGCGTCACTTTTGGATGGGCGCCATACGAGCGACACACACATTCGGGCGTGGCCAAGCGGTAAGGCAGCGGACTTTGGATCCGCCATCCCAGGTTCGAATCCTGGCGCCCGAGCCAGTCCCACCGTAGCGCAGGGTGGCCGGCAACGGCCCACACCAACCATCGGGGGACGAGAACGCGCACGAGAGCGCGGGTAACGAGGAGCTATCCACCACCCATGAGACCTGTTGGGGTCATCATCCTCGCGGCGGGTAAGGGCACACGGATGCGGTCACGCCTGCCGAAGGTGGCGCATCCCGTCGCTGGCCGCGCCATGCTAGAGCACGCCATCCGCGCCGCCGCTGCGGTCACGCCTGACCCAGCCGCGCCAGCCGCCACAGACGGCGCCCGCGATGATGGGAGCGACGACCTTCGCAGGCTCGTCGTCGTCGTCGGCCATGAGGCTGAAGCCGTGCGCTCCGCCGTCACCTGGAGCCCGCCACACACCCGCCTCGATTACGTCATCCAGCCGCAACAGCTTGGCACCGGTAACGCCGTGCGGGTCGCCCGCGAGGCCATCATGGGCGATGGAACCGACGCCCCCAGCACGATCCTGGTCACGTATGGCGATACACCGCTCGTGCGCGGCGAGACACTACGCCACCTGCTGGCCGAGCACACGCGTGCCCACGCCACTGTCACCTTCCTGACAGGCGAGACCGACGAGTCGAACGACTATGGGCGCGTGCTGCGCGACGCCGCAGGACGTGTGCGCGGCATCGTCGAGGTCAAGCACGCCACGCATGATGAGCTGGCGCTGCGTGAGGTCAACTCCGGCATCTACGCCTTCGACGCTGACTGGCTCTGGTCGCGCCTCGATCTGCTCCAGCCTCATCCGAACGGCGAGTACTATCTGACCGACCTGATCGAAATCGCCGTCCGCGAAGGCCGCCCCGTCGCGACGCACACCGTCGCGCTGGATGAGACGATGGGCGTCAACGACCGCGTGGCGCTGGCCGAGGCTGAGCGCATCCTGCGGGCGCGTATCTTGCGCGATCTGATGCTCAGCGGAGTCACCATCGAAGACCCCGCGACAACCTATATCCAGGCGGATGTGCGCATCGGGCAGGATACCGTCATCCATCCCGGCTGCCATCTCCTCGGCGTTACGACCATTGGCGAGGGCTGCGAGATTGGCCCCGCCAGCGTCATTCGCGACAGCCAGATCGGCGACGGCTGCCAGGCGCAGGCGTCATGGGTCGAGGAGGCGAGAATGGAGCCAGGCTCGCGCATCGGCCCGATGAGCCACCTGCGCCCCGGCGCCCGCCTGATGCCCGGCGCCAACCTCGGCAACTTCGCGGAGGTCAAGAACAGCGTCATCGGTGAGCGCGTGCAGATGCACCACTTCAGCTACATGGGGGACGCGACGGTCGGAGCCGATACCAATGTCGGCGCGGGAACCATCACGATGAACTGGGATGGCCGCGCCAAGCACCGTACGACCATCGGCGAGCATGTCTTCCTGGGCTGCGACTCGTTGCTGCGAGCGCCATTGACCATCGGCGACAACGCGACCACCGGCGGTGGCGCCGTCGTCACCCGCGATGTGCCCGCCGGCGCGCTCGTCGTGGGGGCGCCCGCGCGCGTCGCCCGCCGTGTGCTCTCGCAGGGGCAGGCGCCAGAGCCGACAGCCCCGAACGACATACCCATTTCTGGCGCCTCGGATGCGGCATCACCGCATGTATCGCCACAACCAGATGAATCTCAAGCGCATGCCCACGAGGCCAGCGCGGCGCCGCCAGAACCTGGCGGTATCAAGGAGTAAAGACGAACGTGGAGAGTGGTAGTAGTAGCGGCGGTAGTGGTAGTATAGGCGCGCTCAGTCTCTGGATGGCCACACCGCACCAATTCACCGGCTATGACTGGGCGCTCGTCATTGGGTTGATCGTGTCGCTGATCGTCGCGGCAGGAGCCGCTGCGGCTGAAACCTCGCTGACCTCCATCAACCACATCCGCATACGCAATCTCGCTGAAGAGGGCGACCTCAAAGCGCAACGCATTCTCCGCATTCTGCGTCAGCCTGACACCTTTCTCTCGACTATCCTCATCGCGAGCAATGTCGCGGTCATCAGCGCCTCGACACTGACAACGCTCATCGCGATTGACATTGACTTCAGCTACTCAGAGATCATCGCCACAGTTCTGCTCTCACTCTTCGTGCTGATCTTCTGCGAGATCGCTCCGAAGACTGCGGCAGTGCAGAATCCTGAGCGCGTCGCACGCTTCCTGCTGCGGCCAGTCGAGATCATCTCCGCCGCGCTCAAATACCTCGTCATCACGCTTACCGGGCTGGTGCGCGGCATGCTGCGCGCGATCGGCGTGGACACGCACAGACGTGGGCCATTCATGACGGCGGAAGAGCTGCGTCTGATGGTCGAAGTCGGCGAGGAGGAAGGTGTGCTCGAAGAAGAAGAGCGCGCGATGATCCACAATGTCTTTGACCTTGGCGATACTGTCGCCCGCGAGGTGATGGCGCCGCGTATTGACATGGTGACGGTCGAAGCCGACGACTCAATTGAAGACGCCACCCAAACCATCGTCAAAGGCGGCTACTCGCGCATTCCCGTCTACGACGACCGCATCAATGACATCATCGGCGTGCTCTATGCGAAAGACCTGCTGAAAGTGCTCGCGACGGGTGAAGCGCCCGAGAAAATTCGCCAGCTCCCGCTGCGCACACCGTTCTTCGTGCCTGAATCCAAGCGCCTCGATGACCTCCTCCATGAAATGCGACGCGAGCGCGTGCATATCGCGATAGTCGTGGACGAATATGGCGCGGTAGTGGGCCTGGTCACCATCGAGGATCTGGTCGAGGAGATCATCGGCGACATCAAAGACGAGTATGACATTGAGGAGCCCATCTTCGAGCGGCTCAGCGCGCATGAGTTCCTTGTGGATGCGAAGATCAATGTTGAGGAGCTTAACGAGGAAATCGACGCCGACCTGCCGTCAGAGGATTACGACACGCTCGGCGGTTTCGTCTACACCCAGCTCGACAAGATTCCCGCTGTAGGTGACATCGTGACCTATAACGACCTCACCATCACAGTGCTGGGCGCCAAAGGACGGCGTGTCACGAAGGTTAAGATCGTGCGCAAGACCTCGGCGGAGGCCGCGAACGAAGTGGCGCAAGCCAGCGCCGCAAGCGAAGATCGTGAGGGGCGGCGACAGCGCGAGCCGCAAGCGCCAGAACGCTCGAATGGGCGCGCCCACACTCCTGAGCGCGCGCTCTGAGAGCGTCTGGCGGGCAATCGAGTCGCCACGCTGATATGCGGAGCGTATAGCCCATTCGGGTGATCGTGAATCAGCTTTGAGCGTTCGTGTTGACAAGAAACCCATCGGATCGTTACTCTCTATGCCAGAGCTACGTATCCACATACACAAAGGCAATTCGTCCTGCGTGGCATGCGAAGCCAGGCAAGCGAACGACGCCAGCAGGAAGCTGCGATCCATGCGCCTTTCACGTAGCATGTATATCAGCCCCTGTCCCAAGTAGCCCATTGCTGGGCAGTCGCCGTCCAGTTCAGCAGGCTGATCTGCGCTTCTGGCCTTCTGAGCTGACGTTCTGTATCGCATACCAGTTGTCCCACAAAGGGGTGAGGCAAGAGGAGGGCGAACACTGCGACGCAAGCGTGAGAGCGCGTGTACGAAGCATGACGCGAGAACACCGATGCGCATTCGATGCGAAACCTGCGAAGCATCGCTTGTCGTTTTGGTGGTCGCGCCCGCAAGCATCTGTCCTGATGCGCGTAGACGCCTCTATGTGAACCGAATGTCTGACGCCGGAGCATGTGCTAGCGCTTATGCCAGCACGCTCAGGGGCAGACAGCGTTATTGACTTTTTGGACACAGCCAGTCCGACTGCGAACTCGAATGACAAAGCGCCAAGGCTTCGTCTTTGCCAGGCGAAGTACCAGACCCTCTATTGCTCAGAGGGCGCGCGGGTCAAGTATCGGTGCAGCGCGGCGCGGAACTCTCACGGAGGACGAGGGAGGAGAGTTCCGCAGGGATTGCCGTCCAGGCACACGGCCTGAGCCGTAGGGGCCTGTGAGGAAGAGGGGATAGGTATACATGCTAGTACTTCGTCGAAAAGCGGGCGAGGCAATCGTCCTTAATGGTGTTATCACCATCTACGTGCTCGCCGTTGAAGGTGAGCGCGTCAAGCTGGGCATCAGCGCGCCACCTGAAGTGGTGATCGTACGCTCGGAGCTACTCGATCCGCCGAGTGGTGGTATGGGCGGCCCCGCTGGTGGTATGGGTGGCCCTGGTGGCCCCGCAGGCGGGCAGCAAGGGCGTGGCCCCAGCGCTGGTCCGATGGATGGGCCAGACTTCGGGCGCCCACCACACCCGCCGTATCCACCGCATGCGCCAGAACGGCCATATCGCGAGCCTGAGCCACCCGCGCGCCCATCCGGGCCGCCTTCAGGCCCAAATCCTGGCCCTGGTGGCTACAGTTCACCCGCGCGGTACACGCCACGCCGTCGCTTCGACAATTATGGCGATGACGCGAATTTGCCGACCAGCGGCCCGCTCGACCCATACCGCTCACGCTAACGCTAGCGTGTCGCGCAGGGCAAACCACTATACGTGGTTTGCCCTGCGCCGCATCATGCTAAGGGCGTACGACCCCAACATAGTTGGGTGAGCCATCCGCTGTGAACCAGAGCGCGCCATCGGCGCCCAGCGCCAGCCCGAAGGGAACACTTCCCGGTGTCGCGAGCTGGTAGAAGGTGAATTGCTGGGTTGTGGGCACGTAGCGTACCAGCGCGTTCGCGCCTGTGCTCGTGAACCACAGCGCATTCCCGCGTCGCACGACATCGTAGAGCGTCGCGGGATTTCCCAGCGTCGCGGGAATTGTGACCATCCGCGTCTGCCCAGTCGCGGGATCAATGCGCCCAATCTTGTTGGTGAGCAGCTCCGTGAACCAGACAGCGCCATCAGGCCCTACCGCCATCGCATAGATTTGCGCCTTCGCGTCGCCAACGGTATACGCGGTGACCTGGCCTGTCGTCGGGTCCACCTTGCCGACCCCGCCGCCGCTCAGGTCGCCGTACCACACCGCGCCATCCCGAGCGATTGTGAGCGCATAGGGGAACGCCGCCCCGCCGCCGGGAGCGCTGGGCAACGAATACGTCAAGATCTGCCCGGTCGCGGGATCGAGTCGTCCCAGCGCGCCACCCGTCACCTCGGTGAACCAAATGTTCCCGCGCGCGTCGAGGGCAATAGCCTCCGGGCCGACGCTCTGCCCATTGATCTTGGCGAGCGGATACGTGCGGAAGGTCTCTGTCGCTGGATCAAAGCGCCCGATGTAGTTTGCCGCTTCCTCAGTGAACCAGATATTCCCATGGGCATCCGCGACCACTTCCATGATGTTGTAGCGACCATCTGGCGGCGTCCAGGCTCGCACCTCACCCGTGCGTGGATCGAGCATGGCCAACTTGTTTTCAGCCATCTCGCCGAACCAGATACGCCCCTGCTTATCCACAGCAGGCGTCATCAGACCTGGATTCGCCTGTGGCAGGTGATACACCGTCTCGTGCGCGGCGACTGCCCCCTGCGGCAGCGTGGCCTTGGTGGGCTGCGCTGTGGCGTGCGCGGCCACCGACACCGTAGGCGCCGACATGCGCTGCGCGATGCCCTGCAAGCCTGTCACCGAGAGCACGCCAATGAACAGCACGCCCAGCATGAACCAGGCGTCGCCCCGGCGTCCACCCAGCCATGCGGGCTGCCGCGCGCCCCGCTGCGTCTCACTCACAGATTGATGCCGAATTCTGCCCATCGCCGCGTCACCTGCGCCTTGATCTCATCGCTCATTTCAATGTCGGGCGGCCAGGCGCGCGGATGTCCTTCTTCGGGGAGCTTGCGCGTGGCGTCCAGGCCCATCTTCCAGCCATACTTCTCGAAAGGCGAGGAGTGGTCGAGCGCGTCGAGCGGCCCATCCACCAGTAGTGTGTCGCGCTTGGGATCGACATTGTTCCCCACGCGAAACAGCACCTCGCGCAGATTCTGCACATTCACATCGCTATCTACGACGATGATGAACTTCGAGAGCATCATCAGCATCATACCCCAGATGCCCGCCATCACCTTCTTCGCATGGCCAGGATAGCGCTTGCGAATCGAGACAATCACGACGTTGTGAAAGCCGCCTTCGATGGGCATGTTCATGTCCACTACCTCAGGCATGACGACACGCAGGAGGTGCAGGAAGAAGCGCTCTGTCGCCTTGCCAAGGTAGGCGTCCTCCATCGGCGGCTTGCCGACGATGGTGGTGGCGTAGATCGGGTTGCGCCGATGGGTGATCGCGGTGATGTGCATCACCGGGTACGGCTCGACCGGCGTATAGTGGCCAGTGTGATCGCCAAACGGCCCCTCAGGTCGTAGTTCGTCGGTATCTACATAGCCTTCCAGCACGATCTCGGCCTGCGCTGGCACTTTCACATCCACCGTCTTGCACTGCACGACATCAACGCCCCGATGGCGCAGGAAGCCCGCGAAGAGCAACTCATCCACACCGGGCGGCAGCGGCGCGCTGGCGGAATACATGCTCGCGGGGTCGGCGCCGATGACCACGGCGACCTCCATCCGCTTGCTCTTGCGCGCCTCGGCGTCGCGGAAGTGCGCCGCGCCGCCCTTGTGAATCTGCCAGTGCATGCCCACCGTGCGCTCATCGTAGACCTGCACGCGGTACATGCCGATGTTGCGCTTGCCTGTCTCTGGATCCTTGGAATGCACCATCGTGAGCGTCAGGAAGCGCCCGCCATCCAGCGGCCAGCACTTCAGGACAGGAATCTTGTCCAGCGAGGGATTCTCCGTGATGACGACTTCCTGACAGGGCGCGTGTGTCACCGTATGGGGGCCGATGCGCGTTAGCTCCAGCAATTCGGGGGCGAGTTTGGCCTTCTCCAGCAGCCCTTCCGGCGGTCGGTTCTGCACGAGATCGAGCCAGCGCTTGATGCGGTCGCCCAGCTCATCCAGCCCTTTCACACCGAGCGCCCAGGACATGCGCTCCTCGCTGCCAAAGGTATTGATAAGCACGGGCATATCGTAGCCACGCACGTTCTCGAAGAGCAGCGCTGGGCCACCCGCTTTGCTCACGCGATCGGTGATCTCGGTGATCTCCAGCTCCGCGGAGACAGGCGCGGTAATCCGCTGAAGTTGCCCATGCTGTTCGAGAAACGCGATGAACTCTCGCAGGTCTTGAAACGCCATTCGTCGCCATCCAGCTTTGACGGGGCGCTGGCCCCACACCACGCGCGTACAGTGGATTGGTCGGCAGCCACGCGCAAGCTACCACGCCAGATAAAATTATGGGAGGCATGGTCTGGCAAGGTCAAGGCGCCCACTTTACCGATCTCAGCCGTTCTACAATAGCGGGAGCGGCGCGAATCGCCGTGTGAGGATAAATACAGCAGGAGCGTGGACGCATGCGAGTCGAGACGGCGGGAGCGCTTGCGAAAGCCTGGGCTAGCGGATGGCGCCGTCTCGTCCCCCCGCTCTGGCTCTTCGCGGCGCTCACTGGCGTCCTCCTCGTCCTCTCGGCTGGCAGCAATACACTTGATGTCCAGAGCTATCACTGCTACGCGCTGGCATTCTGGAGCGGCGCGCACGCCACAGCGGCGCTACCACCTGACTCCTGCCTGGTTCCGTCAGCCGCGTTGGCGGCTGAGCCGTTCCACACCCTGCCGGTGGAATATGGGCCATTGGCGCTGCTGGCCTTTCTGCCTCCGCTGGCGCTGCCGCTGGGATGGTACGATACCGGCTTTTTCATCGAGATGGCGCTGGCGGTGGGCGCGCTGGCGCTGTTGCTGGGGCGCTATGGGCCGCCGTGGGCTGGGTATCTCTGGCTGATCTATGTTATGCTCGGTGACCTCGTTCCCGCCGTTGGGCGCTTCGACACGCTGCCCGCCGCCTGTGTGGTTGTCGCGCTGATCGTCGCGCAGCGTGGCAAGCTAACCTGGGCCTACGTCGCGCTGGCGGCTGGAACGCTGCTCAAGCTCTATCCCGTCGCGCTCATTCCGCTCTTCCTGATCGCCTCGTGGCGCGCGCGTGACCGCGAGCCGTTCTGGCGCGGGCCAGCGCTCTACGCGGCGCTCGTGGGCCTGGGCGAGGGACTGGCGGCGTTGATCGCACGCGGTGACGTCATGGCGCCCTTCACCTTCATGAGCGCCCGCTGTGTCCAGGTCGAGTCACTGCCCGCCACGCTGGGCTTCATCTGGGCGCGTCTTTCGGGCGCCGCAGTCACTTTCCCCTACGCCTTCAACTCCACCTGCGAACAGACCTCCGGCATCGCGGGCGCGCAGACGGTCGCCCTCATTCTGGGGATGAGTGGCATCGCCGCGACGCTGGCGCTCTACTGGGCGCGGCGGCTATCGCTGGGGGCGGCGTCACTGCTAATCGTGGCGGCGCTGATCCTCGGCAGCAAGGTCTTTAGCCCGCAATACCTGCTCTGGCTCAGTCCACTCGTCGCTCTGGAATATGGTCTGGATGGCGCGGCTGTCCTGGGCTGGGGGGCAATCTGCCTCATCACGACACTCTGCTTCCCGCTCTCGTATGCTGGCGCGACCGAGGCCGTGGTCAACCAGCCGCCTGAGGTCATGGTTCCGGTAACAGCGGGTATCCGCAATCTGCTGATGCTGACGCTGGCAGTCGCGACGCTGGAGCGCGCCTGGACGGCTCCTCGACTGACTGAGCCACCGCAAGGAGGAATCGCGTCGTGAGCATCTCTCGTCTGCGCATCCCCGGCGCGCCGCCACGCTTCGCCGCGCTGGGCCTTGCCTCGCTGCTGCTGGCGCTCGCCTCCGAGCTATCGGATTTTAATGCCTTCTCACGCGGCTTCAACCCCCTGGCGATAGTGGTATTCGCGTGCTTCCTCGGCGCAGTCGCGCTGCTGCTGGCGCTGGCGCTCGACCTCGCGCCGGGTCGCGCCCCGTGGCGGCGCTGGGCAGGCGCGCGCTGGCTGCCAGCCGCGCAGGTGGCCGCCACCATCACCATGCTGCTGCTCGCGGCGCTGACCACGCTGCTCCTCATCGGCTTCCTGAGTTCCGTACTCTTCAGCCCTCCGGCGCGATCCTACTGGAATGACGTCATCTCCTTCAGCGCCGCGAACGCACAGGCGGTTCTGAATGGGCGCAACCCCTACACCGATGACGCCAACTTTATCCCCACCCTGCTGCGCTATCCCCTGGCGCCGCCAACCCCGCTGCAAGGCGCCGTCTTTGGCTACGGCTACAACTATCCGCTCCAGCCGCATGTCTTCGCCATCGACAAGGCGTATTTGCGCGACCCCGCCGCGTATCCCGGCGCGTTCGACCCCGCGACGCTGCACAGCTATCCCGCGCTCTCGTTCCTGCTCTACCTGCCACTGGTGGCGCTGGGGCAGAACATCCTCTGGTGGCACCTGCTCGCCTATGCGGGCCTCTTCGCCTGGCTGGTGGCGCTGGCTCCCAAGGGTCAGCGCGGCTGGGTCGCGCTGGCTGCGGCGTCCGCAGTGACTATTCCCCTGCGGACGCTGATGCTCGACACGGAGATCATCTGTCTGGTATTTCTGCTGGTGGCCTGGCATTACCGCGAACGCCGCTGGGTCAGCGCCATCGCGCTGGGGCTGGGCTGCGCCTTCAAGCAGTATTGCTGGCTCTTTGCGCCGTTCTTCCTGCTCGACACGCTCTATCGCCACGGCTGGCGCGAGGCGCTCAAGCGAGGATTGATCACCGCCGCGGCCTTCCTGGCGCCGAACCTGCCGTTCATCGCGCAGAGTCCGAGGGCGTGGCTCGCGAGTGTCTTTTTGCCGCTGAGTGGCGCCCTCTTTCCGCAGGGAATGGGACTAGTGGCGCTCTCTCTGGGCCGATTCTTGCCAGGGTGGCCACACCTGTTCTATGCTGTTGCGGAACTCATCGCATTTGCTGGCGCTCTCTGGCTCTCCATCCGCTATCGGAAGGAAGTGAGCGAGTCTATCCTGTTGCTCGCGCTCACGCCATTGATCTTTGCGTTTCGGTCGCCCGCCAATTACTTCGCGATCATGCCCTGGCTGGCCCTCTACGTGATGCTCATGCTTCAGCGTAAGCATGCCGCCAATGCTACGCTCGTCAGCGCCACAGGCGCGAGACGCGCAGCGCTCTCCTGGCTCGGCCCTTTTCCACGTTGAAAATAAGAGGAACCATGCGACCACCTGACACGATCTCTGGTACGTTGGAACGCGAACGGCATCCGTCACACCTGCGCTCCAGCCAGAGTACGCGGCTCCTGCGCCGTCAAGTCCTCTCACATCACCCGTCGTCTCGCCCGCGCTCGCGCCGCTCTCAGCGCCCACGCTATCCACTCCGCTACGCGCCCGGTCGTCGTCGGCAGCGCGCTGCTCCTGGCGGCGGGCTTGCTGAGCCTGCCACTCGCTTTCGGAGCTAGCACACCCTTACGCGCCATCCTCACAGCGCTTTGCTCCTTCGCGGGATTCGCCGTTCTGGCGGTCGCGGGGCTTCGCGCTCAGATCCCGCGCATCTGGAAACGACGGGCCTCTCGCCGCAAGAATACCTTTCTTGGCCTGGGCATCGTCATGGCGATCTTCACGCTGCTGGTCGTGGCGGGTGGTGGACGCCTCACCTTCGGCAAATCTCTGGCAAAATCCTACTGGAGCGATGTCATCTCGTTCTCCTATGTGAATGCGCGACTTGTCCTGCATGGACAGAATCCCTATCTTAGCGATCCGGCGTTCTTTCCGGCGCTCCAGCGCTTCCCATACGCCATCGAGACGCCGCTGCGCCAGGGAACCTTCGGGCAAGGGTTCGATTACCCCTCGATGAGTGAGTTAACCGCTGTCGAACACAGCTTCCTCGCCTCCGCGAATAACCGTCATGGCGAGTTCGATCCCGCGACGCTGCATAGCTACCCGGCGCTCTCGTTTCTGCTCTACGTCCCGTTGATCTGGACTGGCGTAGATAATATCCTTGCCCTCAACGTTGCGACCTTTGCGGGCCTCTTCGCCTGGCAGGTGTGGATCGCGCCAGAGGGTGAGCGTCACTGGGGAGCGCTGGCCGCCGCATCGGTCGGTGGATTGGCGCTCTTCTCGCTCTTTCTCGATAACGAAGTGGTCTGCCTCGCCTTTCTCCTGCTCGCCTGGCATTTTCGGCGGCGGCGCTGGGCGAGCGCGATCTTACTGGGGCTAGCCTGCGCCTTCAAGCAGTATTGCTGGTTCTTTGCGCCCTTTTTCCTGCTGGATGCGCTCCTGGAAGGAGTGGCGCCTAGTGACATCGCGGCTCAGCCAGCGATCACTGGTATGCGCCTCTACGCGCTGCGCCTCTGGAACCACCTCGCGGGCTTGAACTGGAGCGACACGCTACGTCGTGGCCTGATCGCGCTCGCGGCCTTTCTGGCCCCGAACCTGCCGTTTCTCATCGCCAGCCCCGGCGCCTGGTGGGCGAGTCTCTGGCTGCCACAGTCCGCGCCCCTCTTCCCGATGGGCATGGGCGTCATCGCGCTCTTTACTGGACACCTCCTGCCCTATATCACGCCGCGCGTCTTCTCGCTGATGGAGTTGATCGCGATGGTTGGCGCGCTGATCGTCGCCGCGCGCTGGCGCTCGTGGCTGGGTGATGGCGTCCTGCTGCTCGCGCTCGTGCCGCTGCTCTTCGCGTTCCGCTCGCTGCCCAACTACTTTGGCATCGCGCCGTGGATAGCGCTCTACGCCGCGAACATGGCCTATCGCGCACAACTGGGCGTGCGAGTCATCGCAGCGGGCAAAAGAGCCACATCCAGGGCGACCAGACCACGACATCAGCCACATCTCAGCGCGCGCTATTCCCGCTGAGGCGCCTGGCGAGGAGTGATGCGACGTGTGGAGCGGCGCAATCGGTCGCAGCGGGCAAGCCTACTCCTTGCGCCACTGCGCCATCACGATTAGCGCAGGGCTGCTCACCATCGAAGGGATCAGCAGCCTCGGCCTGGCGCTGCCCACCACCGGACTGGGAGCCGTCCGCATGGCGCTGGATGTCGCCATCGCGCTGGGACTGGCCATCCTCGCGGCGGCGCGCATCCCGGCGCCCCCCGCCATCCGGCGGCTCTTCGCGCGGCTGCGCCCATTGGCGCTGGCGCTGGCGGCAGTGACGCTCCTCGCCACCGCGTTCGCCCTCATCAATTCCGCAAGCCTCATCCTCTTTAGCGCGCCACCACGCTACTACGTCACGGATGTCATCGCCTTCACCGATGAGTGCGCCCGACTGACTCTGGCGGGCAAGAATCCCTACACCAGCGCGACCGGCTTCACTGAGGCGCTGCGGCGCTTCCCACACGTCACCCCTACGCCACTGCGAGGCGACGATCTTCGGCCTGGGCGACGCCCTTCCCGCGCGCAGCCTGGTGGCGATGGTCGAGCAGCGCTACCTCGCGCGCCCCGCGACGGCCGCGGACGCCTTCGACCCGCGCACGCTGACGAGCTATCCCGCGCTCTCGTTCCTGCTCTACCTGCCGCTCGTCTGGCTCGGCGCACCCAGCATCCTGCTCCTCGACCTGCTGCTCTTCGTCGCGCTGGCCACCTGGCTCGTCTGGCGGGCGCAGGGCCGCGAGCGTTGGTGGACGGCGCTCACGCTCAGCGCGGCGCTACCCCTGCTCGTCATCTCGCTCCTCGCCGATACCGAGGTCGTCTCGCTGGCGTTCATTCTGATCGCCTGGCGCTACCGTGAGCGCCGCTGGGTCAGCGCCCTTGCGCTGGGGCTGGGCTGCGCCTTCCGGCAGTACTGTTGGTTCTTCGCGCCCTTCTTCCTGCTCGACGCGCTCTATCGCCACGGCTGGCGTGAGGCGCTGAAGCGAGGCGCAATCGCCCTGATGGCCTTCCTGGCGCCGAATCTGCCGTTTCTCATCGCCAGCCCTGGCGCCTGGTGGGCGAGTCTCTGGCTGCCCCTCACCGCGCCCCTCTTCCCGCTCGGCGTCGGGCTGGTGGCGCTGCTGACGGGACATGTGGCGCCCTGGCTACCCGCCGCGCTCTTCACCAGCCTAGAGGCTGCGGCGCTGCTGGGCGGCCTCTGGGCGCAATGGCGCTGGCGCGCGTGGCTGGGCGACGCTGTTCCGCTCCTCGCACTCATTCCGCTCTACTTCGCGTGGCGCTCACTGCCCAACTATTTTGTTATCGCGCCGCTGCTCGCCCTCTTCGCGCAGGGCGTGCGTTCCCGGATCGCTGCTGCGCATAACGACAGGCAAGTCACCAGTCAAGTAGCGGGCGGCTAGCGCAGCGACAATCTCCTCGAAGCGTGCGCGCAACTCCGGCGGCGCCATCACCTCCACCTCGCTCCCCAGCCGCAGCAGATCGCTAACGGTATATGCGTGCGATTCAATCGGGATCGTCACCTCGCGCCAGCCCTCCGCGTTGGGAGGCCCGGCGCTCTCGCTAGCGGCGTGCGCCATGACCGCGTTGAAATATGTTCCCAGGGCAGCGAAAATGCGCGGCGAGAGGCGCACGACCGCCTCACCACGATAGAGTCGCCGCTCGAAATCCGCCGACCAGTCTTGCCAGTATACGGCGAGGTCAAAATCCGCTGGCCGCTCGAAGTGGTTCGGCAGCGTCGTCAATTCGAGAATGCGCGAGACCCGATAGACACGCGGGCCATCCTGCTCTGACGCCCCGTCTGATGGCGAGTCCGTATCCATCGCCTGGGCAACGAGATACCAGACACCCGACTTAAGCGTCAGCCCCAGTGGCGCAAGGGTACGCAGCCGCTCGCCAGCGCGTCCGGCGCGCTGATAGCGCACCCGCAGCAAGGCCTGGCGCCACAGCGCCTCAGCGACCGCCGCGAGGTATGGCGTCTCGTCAATAGCCTGGAACCATGCGGGCGCATCCAGATACAATCGTTCACGCATGCGCTCTGCGCTGGCGCGGATCGCGGGTGGCAACGCAGCGAGGAGCTTGAGTTGCGCGGAGGCGAGTGTCGCGCCCAGGCCCAACTCCGCCGCGGCGGAGGGCATGCCCGCGAGGAAGAGCGCCTCCGCCTCGTCGCCGCTCAGCCCGGTAAGCTGCATGCGATAGCCGCCGATGAGCTGATAGCCGCCCGTCGGCCCGTGATCTGCGTAGATGGGGATACCCGCCATGCCCAGTGATTCGACATCGCGGTAGATCGTTCGCACCGAAACCTCCAGCTCCCGCGCAAGCTCGGTGGCGGTCATGCGCCCGCGCGCCTGGAGCAGCAGCAGGATGGAGAGCAAGCGACTCGCGCGCATCGGTTTTTCATCCTCTAAAAAAACTGACATATTCTGACAGGTATAGTAGTTATACTTGCCTCTGTAGCGTGTTTCAATAGAAAGGAATGGGAATGTCTACTATCGCAAGCGGCGCCATCGAGATGAACACCTGGACGGAGGAAGCTATTCGCCGAGCAGGAGGGAACGCCAAAGCTCTCGCGCGCCTTCGGCAGCGATCTATACCACGGCGCGATCGAAGGCGAGGCGACTTTCGAGTACCTGATGTTCTATCGCGAAGACGGCGTGACGACCTATGTTGGGTATGAGCGCGTGGTTGGGAAGCTCGACGGGCGCGCAGGCTCTTTCGTCGTGCAGGTGCGCGGAACGCATCAGGAAGGCAAAGTGGACGCCAGCCTCTCGATTGAGCCTGGCTCCGGGACGGGCGACCTATACGGGATACGCGGGGCTGGCACGCTCATCTGGCAAGGCAACGAGGGCGCGGTGACGCTCGACTACGACTTCGAGTAACTCAAGCTCAGATGCCCCGCCGTCGGAACTATCCGCTGGCGGGGCATCTGGTTGCGCGACGATCAGCCGCCCACGCGCTTGACCTTATAGCCAAGCTCGGTCAGCCGCGCGATGATGCGGTCGCGATGATCGCCCTGCACCTCGATAATATCGTCCTTGACGGCGCCACCAGCGCCACAGAGCTTCTTGAGGCTCTGGCCCAGCGCCTGCGTCTCCTCTGGCTCTCCTGGCACGCCCATGACCAGCGTAACCGCCTTGCCACCGCGCCCCTTGCGGTCGAGCATCACCCGGACGACGCCATCGCGCGGGACGCCAGGGCGCACCTCGGCGGCGCGCTCGCGCTGGCAGCGGCACTGCCCCTCGGGCTGGCCGCAGCGCTTGCACAGCTTGACGCGACCAATACCGGTCACATACACTGGGCGGTCGCCTCGCAGATCGCTCACGGAATTGTCGCTCCTTGCGCTAGTGGCCGCCGCACGAACACGCGCCACCACAAGCGCAACCGCCCGTATCGCCATCGTCGAAGCTGTCCGAGTCGAAGGCGCCACCACCATGCGGCGCGGCGAAAACAGAGAACATCTTGCGCACGCGCCCACCGTGGCATTTCGTGCAGACAATATCACCCGCAGAGGCCTCATACGAGGTAAACATCTCGAATTTTCCACGGCAATCAGCACAATAATACTCGTACAATGGCATCTGCGTCTTCCCCTACATGTCTACCTGTCCGCCCAGAATGCCATCAGCGACATCCCTACGGCGGTTGCTCTGCGCCATCCACGCCAAACATCAGTATAGTACACGCGATACTGTATGCGCAGGAAAACGTCTCATCGCTCGGCGCCTCATGATGGCAAAGTCAGATGGTGAATGACGATGCGCTTCATATCACCGTCTGGGGGCCAGGCGCGCTCGATCTCGCTGGGCGCGTCATGCCAGCCGCGCGCTAGCGCCTCCGCGACAAACGCGCGCGAGGCCTTGCGTCCCGGTTCGGCCAGCCAGAACGACGCGCCCGACCGCAACAGCGCGGGCGTAAGCTCCAGCAGGGGCGCCACATCCTCGCCCTCGTAGAGCACGTCCGCCGCCAGCAGCGTATCATAGGGGGCAGCAGCGAGCAGGCTGGCGCGTCCGGCGCTGGTACGCCAGTTCAGCAGCAGGCTCTCGGGAGAGCGATGGGCGCACCGCAGGGTGTTATATTCGGTGAAGAGCAGCGCATCGTCGAAGAGGTCACAGACGGTCAACTCCACGCCCAGGGTGAGCGCCACGGCGGCTGTCACCCCCAATCCGCAGCCAAGCTCCAACGCCCGCGCGCCCCGCAAAGACGCTGGTTCGGCGAGCAGCGCCTCGGCCAGCGCCAGACCGCTCGGCCAGAGCAGCGCCCAATAGGGCAGGTGCGCGCCTGAGGCGACCGTGGCGCGGGCGACCTCCGCCGCGTCTGGTTCCGCATCCTGCGATAGCTCTGGTGGTGACGCTTCTGACGCCAGTGCAGCCTGATGCGCCGCCATCTTTTCGAGCGGCTCGTCTGGATCAGCGGGCAGTGTCACAGTCAGCGGATGCGCCATGCCCGCCAGCGGTATCGTCAGATCGCGCAAGGTGAAGCGCCGCTCCAGCCGGAGACGCAGCCACGCAGCATGAACCCCTGCGTCTCGCGCCATTAGTGGTCTGCTACAGTCTCGGCGCCCGCCGCTACACCTGGCAGCGCGAAGGCAAAGACACTACCCTTGCCTGGCGCGCTCTCATGCAGCCAGATGTCGCCGTCCATCGCGCGGAGGGTCTGACGACAGATGTAGAGGCCCAGCCCCACGCCGCGAATCTGGTTGGCGTGGGCAGAGTCGAGACGTGAGAAGCGCCCGAACAGATTGGGGCGTTCCGCCTCCGGAATGCCGATTCCTTCGTCGGCGACATAGATCACATGGTATGGCTGTGTGCGCGCCGCCTCCACCACAGCGGGCATCGGCGCGCAGGCGTCATCCAGCGCGTCGGACGCATCGTCTGGCGATTGCGAGGTCGCCTGGAGCATAGGCCGCACATCCCCGATCCCCATCGACCCAGCCGCACTTACGCCCGCGAAGTTCGCGGGGGCCCAGGACACGCGCACCCGCCCACCGGCTGGACTATACTTGATCGCATTACTGATGAGATTATCCAACGTATCTTTCAGCCGACCAAGGTCAGCGAGAACATAGACATCATCTGGCGCCTCCACATACAGCTCGTGCGCGCCTCCCTGAGCCTTTTGCAGCGTCTTGAATGCGCGCACCGACTGCCCGATCACGGGCGCCAGGCGCACAGGTGTCGCGTGCAGCTCCAGCCGTCCAGTATCGAGGTGTGAGGTCTGGAGCAGCCGATCAGCGATATTCCTCAGATCCTCGGCGGACTCTGCCGCGTTTGCCACAAACTCGGCGACCGTTGCGTCACCCAGCACAGTTGGCAGATCGCGTAGCAATTCGAGGTAGCCCTGCACTCCTGTCAGCGGGGTGCGCAGCTCATGGGAGGCGGTCGCGATAAAATCATCCTTCATGCGGTCAAGCTCACGCTGCTTGCGATAGGCGCTGTCCAGCTCCACGTACATGCGCGCGTTTTCCATCGCCTGCGCCGCCTGCGCCGCGAAAAGCTCCAGCAGCCAGAGATCATCATCGGTGAAGACGCGGCGTTCGGCATCATCCAGCACGTCGAGCACACCCACCACCTGCCCGTGATGCGCCAGTGGCACGGAGATAATCGCCGAGACCGCCTCGCCATCATACATCCCGCTGTGCGCCGGATAGGCGCGGTAGTCGTCTATGACGCGCCCTTGCCCTGACTTGGCCACAGCGCCAGCCAGCCCCTCACCAAGGTGGATCACGCTACCGGTATAGTCGCGCCGCAGCCCCGCCGAGACGACGACCTCCAGCTCATCGCCACGCCGCACGCGCGAGTAGATGACGCCTGCCTGCGCATTCAGCAGATTGATCGAGCGGCGCAGAATGTTCGCCAACAATTCGCTAGGGTCAGCCCCTACCTGGCTGGAGTTGGCCAGCGTCGTCGCGTGGAGCGTGAGCATCTGGCCGATGCGCTCCTGAGCGACATCCGCCGCTTCTTGCGCGCGGCGCCGTGTCGTCACCTGCCGTGTGACATCCACCGCCGCAACCAGTACCCCACCGATGACTCCACCTTCCCCCACGACAGGTGAAGTCGTCACATTCCAGTAGGTGATGCCACGGCCCAGATGGATGGGCAGTTCGATCATCGCCTGTGGCTCGGAGCCGTGGAAGACCGCATCGAGGCGCAGCATCGAGGAGAACCGCTCCGCGCGGTCGGCGATGACTTTGCGCAGCGGAAAGCCTAGCGCGTCGGCGCTGTCCTCCACGCTGAGCAGATCGAAGAACGCGGGATTCGCCAGCGCAACGATATGCTCGCTCCCTGTTAGCAGCGCCAGCGCGATGGGCGCATGCCGCACGACCGTTTGGGCCAGCGCCTCCTGTGTGCGCGAATAGCTCAGCAGGCGGTCACGATCAGCCGCCAGCGCGAGTAGATCGGAAAACTCCTCGAGCGCGGTCAACTGCCGATGCGCCAGCCGCAGCCGTGTCACCAGCGCCACCACACCGAGGAACTGTCCACGCGCCCGCAATGGCAGCGCCACCAACGTTCCCGGCCCATGCGCCAGATCATCGCCCGCCATGGCTTCCGGCAACCGCGCAAACCACTCGCGGGCCACAGGACGCTCGGTTTCATCAAAGGCCACGATGTAGTGGCGTGTCGCAGCCACTTCCTCGATTAGCGGGTCGGTCGCCGCTGGCTCACGTGAGAGGGTGACGCCAGCAGGCAGCGCGTCCAGTTCCACTGGGGCGCCCTGCCCGTTCGCCTGCGCGCCATCCATGGGCACAGCGGTCAGGCGCGCTCGCAATCGCAGGGTGGGGAAGAGTTCGAGGCCGCCAATATGCTCATTGGGGCCGCTCCAGACGGCAGGCTCAGCGATCCAGACGTGCAGCTCGCACGGCGCCAGGCTCGCGGCGAGATGTCCGCCCGCGATACGCAGCGCGTCATCCAGCGAGCGGTTGAGCACGGCGCCGCGCATGACCGGCATCGCGCTCATCAGGGGGTCAATCAGCACGCCCATACCGAGCAGAGTCGGCGTCAGTCGGGCGCGCTCCACCAGCCCTATCACCGCGCTCTCGCGTCCTCGGCTCCGCATGCCTCCGCGCCGCCCTCGGCCAGTCTCGTGCCCGGTGGAGGTAGACGCGGCGGATGTCTTTTCGTTTGCTTCCGGGAGCCGTTTCTTCTTCGTCACGTCCATCACGATCTATCCCTCCCCAAAACGGCGCTCAGCCATCGGCGCAGACGCTTCCGCGTGAGGCATACCTGGATAGTGTATGCGTCTGTTCGGTTGCGGTCAACGGTCACACCGCAGACTGGTACAATCGCGCGGTGTAGCGTGAGCGCCTTTTCATCCATTGCGTGAGTGGTATACTGGCGCTGAGGCGGCGGTACTTACGACGATGAACGCTTGGAAAGCCAGCGACTCAGACTGGCGCAGCGTGCTCTCCTCACGAAAAAGGTGATAGCGCGATGGTAGCTGGTGACCCTAAGGCCACGTCAACGCACAGCGACTCCTCCCAGGCTGCGCCCGCTCAGTCCGACATCAGTGAAGAACGTACCGTCCTGCTTGCCAGCGCTGGCATCCTTCCCACTGGCGCCATCGCGACCCATGCGCGCACGACGAGCGCGCAGACACACGCTGATCTCGCAACTGTCGAGCGCGAGTTGAAGGAGCTGGCGAGCGCGATGCACCGCCATGCCCGCGCGCTGGAGCCATTCGTCGAGGGCGCCTTCGCCAACGACATGGGTGATCCACGCACGCGCATGCTGTCGGACGCGCTGGCGATAGCGCGCTCGGCTGACCAGCGTCTCGGTCGCCTCGACCAGCTCATACGCCAGCTCAACGAGCGCGCCGACATCGTCGCCAACGACCTCCAGGCCATCAGCGCAGAGCGGAGCCGCCTCGTCACGCTCTACACCATCGCCCAGCAGCTCAACACCACCTCAGACCTCGAAGAACTGCTGGGGCGCGTGCTGGCGCTGCTGATCGATGTCGTACATGCCGAGCGGGGCGTCATTCTCCTCTGGGACGACGCCCAGAGCGCGCTGAGCTATGCCGCCGCGCGCGACAGCGCAGGCTCCCCGCTCAACGAGCAGGAGATGAACCTCAGCCACAGCGTGGTCGAGCAGGTGTGGTCATCGCAGCAGCCACTCGTCACCATCGATGCCCAGGCCGATGAGCGCCTCCGCCTCAACCAGAGCGTCGTGAGCTATGGCATCCGCTCGGTCATGTGCGCGCCGCTCCATGTCCGCGAGCAGCGCGTCGGCGTAGTCTATGTGGATAGCCGTCGTGATACGCGCCTCTTCGACCAGAGCAGCCTGGAACTGCTGGCCGCGTTCTGCAATCAAGCCGCCATCGCCATCGAGAATGCGCGCCTCGTCGCCGACCTGCGCCGCCACCTCCGCGAGTTAAACGCCATGAAATCCTACATGGACAACGTCTTCGCCTCCATTGCCAGCGGAGTCGTCACTGCCGACACCACTGGCCATGTCACAACGATGAACCAGGCGGCGGGGCGTATCCTCAACCGCACAAGCGAAGAGGCGCTCAATCGCCCAGTGGAAGCGGCGCTGGCCGATGTCGCGGATGAGCCGCTGCGCGCTGCCATGCGCCGAGCCGTGACGGAGCGCGCTGAGACGCTCGGCTACGAACTGGTGCGTGAACTCCCCGACCGTGGCGATGTCGCGCTGCGCATGAACGTCTCGCCCCTCCGCGAGACACACGGCGCGGATGAGCCGCTTGGCGTGGCGCTCACACTGGAAGACCTCACCGAGTTACGCCGCAGCCAGCGCCAGACGCGCGAGATCGAGCAACTCTTCGGGCGCTACGTACATCCAGCGGTCGTGCGCCAGCTCCTTGCCGACCCGACCGCCGTCCGTCTGGGCGGCGAGACACGCCAGATCAGTGTCATCTTCGCCGACATCCGCAACTTCACCACCCTGGCGGCGCAACTCTCGCCAGACGCCGTGGTGCGCACCCTCAACCACTACCTCGACATCCTCACCGCCGCCATCTGGGAGCAAGAGGGCACGCTCACGATGTTCATTGGCGACGCGCTCATGGCCATCTTCAACGCGCCGCTCAGCCAGGCCGACCACACCCTGCGCGCCGTCCGCGCCGCATGGGCCATGCGCCAGGCGCTGGAGCGCGCCAACGAGCAGACGAAGGTCGGCGAAGCGCCCGCGCAATATGGCATCGGCGTGCATACCGGGCTGGCGCTGGTGGGCAACATCGGCGCCTCGGATCGGCTCCAGAATTACACCGCAATTGGCGACACCGTAAATATCGCGCAGCGCTTGCAAGCGAGCGCCACCGCGAACCACGTCCTCCTGAGCGCGGACATCGCCGCCGTCGCTGAATCAGCCATCCAGGTGCGCGCGCTTGAGCCGCTCATGCTCAAAGGACGCTCGGCGCCGATGCCCGTCTTCCAGCTCGAAGGCCTGCGCTAGACGCCAGAACTTGCTAAGGATGCAAAGACAAACGGGTGTAGCGCTGCAGTATGTGGCAGGCAAAACGAGCGTTGACGTAACTGGCCAAGGCTTCCGCGAACTTCTCATCGTCATGGACAATCCTGGGCGTGGGAATGTGAACTAGAAATGACACTCCAGCTGCGCCGCGAAATGGTCGAGGTATTGGTCAATGAGCGCATATGCCTCTTGTGCGATACGCTGCCTTTCATACTCCAACGGCACTCGCCCCCAGATATTGGGGAACAACTCGTGCCATTGCCCATCTGGCGTGATGATCGCGTGAGGCGTCAAATCGCGCGGCATTGACCAGACTGGCCAGACATCATCCGCCAGACTGTTGAGTGACCACCGCTTGTACTTTCCGTTGGGATTCGTATCCACAAGGGCATAGATGCCGAACATATCGGCCTGCAAGTGCAGCGGGCGCATGCTGGAACCCGTCTTATACGCATACCGCTCGTTGATGTCTGCGACTATCACTTGCAGGTCGCGCACGGACACGCCCAAACGCGCCGCATGACCTTTGAGCGCCTGTTCACTCAGATATTTCTTGTAGGGCGGAGCGGGGGTATTGAGATCATACGGCTCCATCAGCCTCCCAATCGCCATCTGGAAATCTGGCGTTTCGCGTGGAAGCAGCGCCACCGCAAGATAACGCATAGTCCCCCCTTTGTCGTCTTTCGGCACGCCTGTCCCTCGGCTACGTGAGCGACATCCCCAACGCGAAGCCACGTGGGCGCGTGAGATAGAAGCCGAACCACTCGTAGAGCCGATGCGCGCGTGTGTTCTTCTCTTCGGTGTTCAGCACGATCTTCCAGGCGTTCTCGCGCTGGAAGTAGCGTACCGCCTCGGCCATCAGCCGCGCGCCGACGCCCATCCCCCATGCGCGCGGATGCGTGGCGATGCGCACGAGGTAGCCGATCTTCATATCCACGACGTTGAACTGGTAACCGACAATGCCCTCATCATCTTCCGCCACGACGAAGTAAGGGTAGATGCGCGACGCTTCGACGAAGGCCCGCGCATCGTGACGCCAGAGGTCATCGAAGCAGAGCTTCTCCATCTCGGCCAATGGCTCGGCGTCGCTGGGCTGGAATGGGCGAACTCTGATGCGCGTATTGCCCTGAGAGGGAATGTTGTAATCGGTCTTATCGTAGGAGCGCAGCATGCTGACGAGCGAAAATCCCAACTCCTCCAGTGGCTCACGCAGCCAGTCGTTCTCGTAATCGGCGCCAGAGTAATACAGGTTGGTCGTCGCACGAGCGAGCAGCGCCTGTCTGAGCGGCGGAACGAGTAGCGCGAGATAATCGCGATAGCGTTCACCCTGGCTCCAGGTGACGCCAAATCCGCCAATCCACGCGCACGGCGGCGCCATCTCGTTCACCTGTGCGAAGGCCTGGAGCGAGCCGCCCAGCACGCGCCCCAGCGAGCCAGGCGCGCCGCTGAACGCTCCTATGCCAGGATACGTCTCCACGAGGCGTCCCAGATCTTCAGGTGAGAAACGATAGTGAACGTAGTTGGATGTTTCGAGAATGCGCCGCGCTTGCGCCACATCCGCACGCCGCAACTCGCGCAGTGTAAGCGGCTCATGCGTCACCATATCTTCACACCTCCCAAGGCGGCTGCCCGTGCGCGTCACGCTGCGCGCTAGATTGGCGGCATATTGCTCGCGGTAAAGAGCGCGCTGAGCGAGAGCCCACTGTGTAAGCGGTGAATCGCATCGCCTAGCAACTGCGCGATGCTAACTACTTCGAGCGTGGGTAGCGCCTGACGGATGTTCTCTGGCGTCGCGATTGAGTCGGTCACGATGATTTGCGTGATCGCTGGATGCGCCAGCCGCTGCGCCGCCGCGCCCGCGAAGACACCGTGCGTCGCGACGACCCGCACGTCGGGCCGCGCCCCCGCGCGCAGCAGCGTCTCGACCGCCTCCCGCAACGTGCCACCGGTCGCGATGATGTCATCTACGATGATCGGCGTGCGATCGCGGACATCGCCAATCACCGCCGCAATCTCGACATTATCACTATCTGAACGCCGCTTGTGTAAAATCGCAATGGGCAGATGCAGCAGACTGGCGAAGATGTCAGCGCGCTTCACGCCTCCCGTGTCAGGCGAGACGATCACGCTATTCTCAGAAATCGTCCCTCGCACCGCATTAGCCAGGAGCGGAATCGCCGTGAGGTGATCCATGCCGATGTCGAAGAAACCCTGGATTGCGGGGCTATGCAGGTCTATAGCCAGCACGCGATCCGCTCCGGCGGCGTCGATCAAGTTGGCGATCAGCTTCGCGGTGATTGGCTCTCGTCCCGTTGACTTGCGATCTTGCCGGGCATACCCGTAGTATGGCAGGATCGCGGTAATGCGCCCAGCGGAGGCGCGCCGCAGCGTGTCGATGAGAATGAGCAACTCGGAAATATGGTCATTCACAGGCGCGCTGGTAGATTGGATGATGTAAGCGTCGTGTCCGCGCACGCTCTCACGCAGCCGCACATGAATCTCGGTATCCGGGAAGCGCGTCAACTCGACACCGATCTCGGTGAAATCGCGCAACGCCGCGATGTCATGCGCCAACCTGTGCGATGCGCTACCCGCGATCACGCAGGGTTTCGCGGTATTGACGATTCCCTCGGTCCCGCGCTTCTGGTCGCCCTTCATCGCGCGCGTCTCCTCTTCTGCCACGCTCACACTTCCCGCGCAACCCGCAGCGCCTCGCCGAAACTCAGCGCGCGGCGCCGCTCGTCTTCCCACGTTGCGCTGGTCGCTCGCTGGTTGGCGCCTCCGGCTCATCACGATACGCATTGGTGATGGGCAGGCGCCGATCGCGGCCAAACGCGCGCTGGGTGATCTTGACTCCTGGCGGCGCTTGACGCCGCTTGTACTCGCTACGATCTACCAGCGCCATCACCCGCCGCGTGATGACTGGATCGAATCCCAACTGGACGAGCGCATCGAACGAGCGGTCTTCCTCGACATAGGCGCGCAGAATCGGATCCAGCGTCGCATATGGCGGCAACGAGTCGGTATCCATCTGATCGGGGCGCAACTCAGCCGAGGGCGGCTTCTCGATGGTCGCCTCCGGAATCAGGTCGCGCCCCGCCTGCTGGTTCCGCCAGCGCGACAGATCATAGACCAGCGTCTTGAATACATCTTTCAGTACGGCAAAACCGCCTGCCATATCACCGTAGAGTGTCGCGTAGCCAACCGCCATCTCCGACTTGTTGCCCGTCGTCAGCAGCAGTGCGCCAGAGCGGTTCGAGAGCGCCATCATCAGCATGCCACGGATGCGCGCCTGGAGATTTTCCTCGGTCACCGTCGAGGTCGTCGGGCCGAACGTCGCAAGCGGCTCCGCCAGCGTCTCTATTCCGGCCTCAAACATCGTCTCGATGGGAATCGTCAGGAAGCGGATGCCCAGATGCTCCGCGAGCGCGTGCGCGTCGTCCCTGCTGCCCTGCGAAGAGTAGCGCGATGGCAGCGAGACACCGATGACCTTGTCTGGCCCCAACGCATCCACCGCGATCACCGCCGTCAGCGCCGAATCAATGCCGCCTGAGAGCGCCACTAGCGTTTCGGTAAAGCCACCTTTACGCACGTAATCGCCTACGCCGAGTGTCAGCGCGCGATAGACCTCTTCGATATGGTCGGGCAGCGGCTCGATGCGCCCAGATGTCCCCAGCGCTGGCGTCTCCGCCTCGCGCACGGAAACATCTGGCGTGCGGCGGATAGGAGCAGGCGCCAGCGACACAACGATAGGCGCAGAGAGCGTCTCGGTCGGCGACTCACGCTCTTTGCGGCGGCGCGGATCGTGCAGGCGCGTGCGAAACGCCTCCTCAATATCGAGATCAACGACCAGCAGATCCTCCGCGAACGACTTTGCGCGGGCGACAAGCTCACCGCGCCCATTGAAGACCGTGCTGGCGCCATCGAAGATCAGCTCATCCTGGCCGCCAACCATGTTCAGGTAGGCGACGACGCAGCCGGAATCCGCAGCGCGCGTGGCGAGCATGCGCTCACGGCCCGCCTGCTTGCCCGCGTGGTAGGGTGACGCGCTGATATTGAGCAGTGCCTCGGCCCCGGCTGACGCCTCCAGCGTTGGTGACCCGTTCGGATACCAGATGTCTTCGCAGATGCTGATGCCCACGCGCACTCCATCAATGATGAAGATCGGAATCTCACGCCCCGGGCTGAAATAGCGATCTTCATCGAAGACGCCATAGTTCGGCAAATAATGCTTGTGATACACACCTAGCAGGGCGCCCTCACGCAGCACCGCCGCAGCGTTGTAGAGGTCCTCGGCGCGGTCTACAAAGCCAGTGATGAGCGTCACGCCGCTTAGCTCAGCGGTAGCCTTGCGGAGGTCATCCAGCGCACGCAGATTATCTGAGATAAACGAGGGCTTGAGCAGCAAATCTTCTGGAGGATAGCCGGGTATCGCAAGCTCCGGCGCACAGACCACCGTCGCGCCTTCCGCGCGTGCCGTGCGCGCCACCGCGAGGATGCGGGCGACATTGCCAGAAAGATCACCGACCGTCACATCAATCTGCGCGAGGGCCAGGTGCAATTGGCGTGTAGCCCTACGCCTGCCGTTCTGTCGTTCCATCTGCTCTTTCCTCTTGACACCGCCTGCGCGCGGTTGCCTCGCTCTCTCTGTAGCATCCGACATCGCCAGAGGTTGCGCAAGGGATGAGCCGTCATCGCGGACTGCTATCGGCTACCTGCGGCTCTGGTGGGGCGGCGTCCGCGCTCGCGCTGGAGGAGGCGCGCAGGAAAAACCAGCGGGCAAAGAGGATAGCGCTCAGTCCATAGAGCGCCGTCGCGACGAAGAAGGGCGCACTGGGGCCACCTACCCCGATCAGGACGCCGCCTAGCGCCGCGCCCACAGCCCACATCCCTTGCCAGGCGACATTGTAGGTGTTGCTGGCGAGGACGCGCCGCTCCTCTGGGACGCTATCCATCAGCAGCGCCTGGAGGGGCGCCGCCCCAATGTTCATCACCGCCGCGCGCGCCACATAGCAGATCGAGACGACCATCAACACAGGCGCCGCGCCCATCAGAAAGAGAAACGGCAACGAGGCCACCTGCCCCACCAACACCACACGCGCCCGCCCGAAGCGGTCAGCCAGCGGCGCCGAGAGCAGCGAGACGAGCGCCAGCGAGGCCGTCACCGCTGCGCTCAGCGCGCCGAAGAGGGCAGTCGAAGCGCCGAGTCGCGTCACAAAGTAGATATTCAGATAGGGGAAAAAGAAGCCTGCGCCGAGTCCCACAAGCGACTGGCTGAGCGTGAGCCGCCCAATCGCGCCCGTAGCGACTTCGCGCGCGAGACGCTTCCAGCGGGTGATTCGCTCGTCGAGGGAAATCTGCTCTGCTGGCGCATCCGATGATGCCCGCGCGGTCTGCATCTCCGCCTCATCCTCTCGCATCATGAAGATGGGGATGCAGGATGGGATGGCGACGATGCCCGAGACCAGCATGGCGACCTGATAGACGCGCGCCTGCGGATCAGCCAACAGGAGCGGGCGCAGCGCCAGCAGCCAGGACGGCTCTGCGGCAAACGTCGCTTTGATCCAGATGGGCAGGAGTCCGCCAGCCAGCGTCCCCGTCACGCCTGCCAGAAAACCTAGCGCGTTGTTGAGGCCGAAGATTGCGTTACGCCGCTTCGGGTCGCTGTGCGCGGCGAGAAATGGGGCGTTCAGCACGAGCAGCACCGCGACGGACGCGCCTACGCCCAACGTCGTGATGAGTGTCACGGCGGGGGTCGGCGCGATGAGCTGCAGGAAGATGGCTACACCACCGACGAGGTACGACCAGAGCAACATCGCGCGCCAGCCCAGCCGACGAATTAGCACGCTGGCGGGGAAAATGCCCAGCGCGCCACCTGCCGCGCCCAGAAAGATCGTCGCGCCGATGAATCCAGAGCCATAGCCGAGGCCGTTGAGAAACAGGGTATACAGCACACCGATCACGCCGGCGGTAAAGGACTGGAGGGTATTGGAGATCAGGTAGAGGCGCGCGTTTCGGCGTAGCTGGCCAAAATTCGCGAATGCGGCGCGAAGACGCTCCCAGGCTGCTTGTGCGCTTGGCTGGTGATGCGTGTCTGGATCGTCAGGCATGTTCACTGGTCGTCGCCGCCTCAGGCTGGCGCGAGGCTGTGGGTTCAGATGTGGTGGGCCGCCCGAAAAATAAGACACGCAGTCCCGTGAAAAGCCCCACCTGCGCCCCGTGGAACGTGGCCACCTGCCCGACGATACGCTCGCCGCTCTGCTCAGTCCGACGCAGAACATCTTGCGCTTTCAAGCCATAGGCGTTCACGACGGGCAACACGTTGCGATGAACCCACCACGCGGCGTAGGCCAGCCCACCCATCAGCGCGCAGACAATCGCCAGCGCGACGAGCAGCTCGATGAGGAGCATCGTGCCTGCGATCTGCCCCAGCGTATGCAGCCATCCTGGCTCGGCGGCGAATGCGCTAATGGCGGCCATTCTGCGCCTCCAGCGTCATCGTGGCTTGCTCCTGCTCCTCGCGCGCCATCTCGCGCTCTAGCTCCTGGCGGCGGCGCTGGCGCTTCTCCGAGCGAGTGCGCGCCTGCCCGCGCCCCAGGATGACGCTGGCGATTTCTCCGGCGCCCAGCACCGCGCTGGCTGTGCGCACAGCGGGCTGCACGCCGAAGGAACTGGCGGCGCGCGCGGTCTCCCGCACCGTGGCGCTGGTCGACTTCAGCGATTCCAGCGTCGGCATCAGCTCATCGCGAATGCGCAGCACTGTGCGCGTAAGCGAGAGTACCGCGTAGATCAGCGCGCCGAGCAGGAAGAGGCTGGCGGTGGCGGCCACCACCAGCGTGATGTCCACCACGACAGGCCACCAGCCAAAGATGGTGGCGACCACCACAAATGCGATGATGATGAGCGCTGTCACCACCCCAATCGCGATGATGAGATTACGCCTGCTCTCTGGCATATGCCCCCGCTCCTTTGTCCGCCGCCGCGCTCCGTCATTCTTCTCACTGGCGCAGCGCTCCCTGATAGTATAGAGCGCACGACCGCCTCAACAAGTCTCAACACGCAAGCGGCGTACCGTTCAGGGAGACGTATTTTCGCTGAGAGACACAAAGAAGAGTCCGCACAATGCTGTGCGGACTCTGTCGCCGAGCGCGCGGCGCCCCCTGCTTGAGCAGTGGTGGGGCTACTTCGCAGCCTGCTGCTGGGATGTGTGCAGGCGCGCCATCAGGCGCGACTTGCGGCGGGCGGCATTATTCCGGTGAATCACGCCCTTTGTCACGGCCTTGTCGAGATTCCTGATGGCCTCGCGGATAGCCTCTTCAGTCGTCTCAGCCGCAGGCGCGGCGGTGATGGCGCCACGCGCCTTCGTGACATAGGTGCGGACGGTTGACTTGATCGTGTTGTTGCGAAGGCGGCGCTTCTCTTCGATGCGCATGCGCTTCTTGGCCGACTTGATATTCGGCATACGTGACAGATTCCTCCTGTGGGGGCGCCAGGCGCTGGCTCAGACGTCAGGTAACATGGCGCTCGGTACGGCGCGCTCTGCCGTGGGCATGTTTCCGGCAAGATACCCGACTAGTATACCAAAATAGCGGCCCACGCGCAACCGTGAAATACGAGCGGTAGACGCGTCCTTGTCTGGCTTCTCAGCGTCGGTCGAACTCACGCTCCAGGGCGGAGAGGCTCATCTTCACGAGCGTAGGACGACCGTGGCAGCAACTCTGGTAGGCGCTCGCACTCTCCAGTTGGCGAATCATCTCGCGTTGCTCGTCGGGAGTCAGCGACTGTCCCGCCTTGATGGCCGCTTTGCAGGCGACATTCGCCAGCGCGTGCTCCTCCCACGTCTCGCCGTGACTCGCGGCGTCGGCGTCGGCCCCAGCCAGCGCCACGACCAGATCACGCAATGATTGCCCGCGCAGCTTGCCCGCCAGTGTCGCTGGAACGGCCCGCGCCAGCATCGCCTCATCGCCAAACGGCTCGATCGCAAAGCCAATGCGGCGCAATACCTCCAGATGCTCCTCCACATGCTCGCGCTCGGTTGGCGTCAACTCCAGCGCCGTTGGCTCCAGCAGCAATTGCGCCGCGACCGCTTGTGAGCGCCACTCCGCGATCATCTTCTCCAGCAGAATGCGCTCGTGCGCGGCATGCTGATCAACCATGTACACGCCATCTGGCCCCTCGGCGATGATGTAAGACTGCGAGACCTGGCCCAGAACGCGCAACGCCGGCATCCGCGAACCACCGACTGGCGCATCCGCCGCTGGCGCGCCTGGCGCCGAGAAGCCGCTCATGCGCTCGCCCGTCGGCATGGCGCCCTGACCAGCCCAGAGGGACGCCGCCGCCGCTCTGCTCTGGCAATGGCACGGCGCTCGCTGCCCCGTCTTGCGGCGTCGCAGACGCATCCACTGGGGCCACGCCACCTGACGTCGCAGGCGTTTCGTCTGCGGTAGCCTCTGTCGTCGCTGGCGCGGGCGCCACGCTGGGGGCTGGCCGGAACGCGCTCTGCGGAACGCCGACTGGCTCCCACGCAGGCGCCGCGAAGACCCGTGGCGAGACTTCCGGCGTGGCCGCCGTCTCGATCAGCGCCGCCCGTGTCGCCCGCTGCACCGTCGCCCAGACCAGCCGCTCGCGCAGGAATCTGATCTCTGTCTTCGCTGGATGGACATTTACATCCAGCAGCCAGGGGTCAATCGTCAGAGAGACAACCGCGATGGGATGCCGCCCCGTCAGCAGCAGCGAATGGTAGGCGTCCTCGACGGCATAGCCCAGCGTGCGGCTCTGCACCCAGCGACCATTGACGAAGAACGAGAGATATTGGCGCGACGACTTATAGCAGGTGGGCTTGCTGACGTAGCCACCGACGCGCGGGCGCTCCGGGTCTGGCTCCAGCGCATCGCCACGCTCATCCTCTGGCAGCGCCGTCTCACCGATGGGAACCATCTGCTCGGCCACGCTCAGCCCGTAGACCGCCACCAGCACATTCAACAGCTTGCCATCGCCGCTGGTATGGAAGACCTCGCGTCCCTCGCTCACCGCCGTGAAGCGCACGCCGGGATAGGCCATCGCGTACTGCTCCAGCAAGCGCAGACAGTGCCCCGTCTCGGTCGCGCGTGTCTTGAGGAACTTGAGGCGCGCGGGCAGCGAACTGAAGAGACCTCGCACCGTGACGCTGGTTCCCTGTGGCGCGCCCGCCGGGAGTACCTGTCCGGAGCGGCCCTCCTCCACGGTGAGCTGGGCGCCAACCTCCACGCCGCGCGCCTTGCTGGCCAGCGTGACCCGCGCCACCGCGCTGACGCTAGCCAACGCCTCGCCCCGGAAGCCCAGCGTGCGGATGCGCTCCAGGTCGTCGAGGGTGGCAATTTTGCTGGTGGCGTGGCGCACGAAGGCCAGCCCCAGCTCATCGGCAGGAATACCACGCCCGTCATCCACGACGCGAATGAGGTCGAGTCCGCCGCCTTCTAGCTCCACCCGCACACTGGTAGCGTCGGCGTCGAGCGCGTTTTCCACGAGCTCCTTCACCACCGACGCTGGGCGCTCCACCACTTCGCCAGCGGCAATCTTCGCGGCAAGCTCTGGTGGCAACTGCTGGATAGGCATAGCTGCTGTGACCTCATCCCTGGCCCCGCTCCCGATGGAGACGAGGACGATGCGCTGATGTTACTTGCTGGTGGCGGTCGTGCGCACGCCACGCGCCGAGACATACGGATCGCCTATCACGACGAAGCGCCACGGCCAATCCGCCGCCTGGCTGATGCCGATGCGCGGTGTCGTCGCGCTGCGCGGCGCTGGGATGCTCTCCGGCGCCTCGGCGATCCACAGCGCCGTGCCGAGCAGGTCAGCGCCATCATCGGCGGCTGTCAGCGCGAGCGCCTGGCAGAGTCGCCCCGGCCCGCGCGCCAGATCGCGGTCGGTGATACGCGCGCCACGTCGCGCCCGCATCAACTCGACGCCAACCAGCGGGCGAATCGCGCGAATCAACACGGCAGCAGCCGCGCCCTCACCTTCCGTTACCGCATTCAGGCAAAAGTGAATGCCGTACGAGCGATAGACATAGGCCACGCCTGGCCCGCCGAACATCGAGCGGTTGCGCGGCGTCTGGCCGCGAAAGCCGTGCGCGGCAGGGTCTATGGCGGCGACATACGCCTCCGTCTCGACAATCACGCCGCCCGCCACGCCCTCAGATGTGCGCCGCAGCAGCAGCTTGCCGAGCAGATCGCGCGCCACCACCAGCGTCGGGCGGTCATAGAACGCGCGTGGGAGCGGAGCCGCAGCCAGCGCAGCCCGTTGCGATTCACTGGGAGCCGACACAATCACCTTCTTCTCGTCGCTCTCCTGAGCGGCGCCAACCGTCGCTCGCCAATAGTCCAGACGGCGCCCGGCTTCGTGTTATACACTGCATCCGGCGCCAGCGCCCTGCGGCGAACGCCACATCGCTTGTATATGGTACACCAGACAGGAGCTTCTATGACGACCACACAGGGGCTGCCCAAACGTTCAGAGATACCGACCGAGATGACGTGGAACCTGAGCGCCATCTATTCCACCGATGAACTGTGGGAAGCAGAATTCAAGCGCGTCTCGGGGCTGCTGCCAGGCATCGCCGCCTTCGCGGGCCGCCTCGGCGCCTCGGCGCAGGATCTGCTCGACGCGCTGTCCACACGCGACCGCGCGAGCGAAGCGCTCAGCAAGCTCTTTGTCTACGCGCACATGCGCCAGAATGAAGACAGCGCCAACAGTTTCTACCAGGCGCTCTCAGACCGAATCTCGACACTCGCCACCGAGTTCAGCGCCACGACCGCGTTCTTCACGCCAGAGATTCTGGCGATTCCGCAGGAGCGTCTCGATAGCTTCTTGCAGAGCGAGCCAGGGCTGGCCCTCTATCGCCACCAACTCGATGAGATCACCCGTGTGCGCTCGCACGTTCTCACCGCTGAGATGGAGAGCATGCTCGCCCAGGCGGCTGAGATCGGCTCGGCTGCGGAGCGCATCTTCGACATGCTCAATAACGCTGACATCAAGCTGCCGCTCGTCCACGACGAGCATGGCGCCGAGGTGCAGCTCACCAAGGGCAACTACGGCTCCAGCTTCCTTGAAAACCAGAACCGCGAAGTGCGCAAAGAGGCCTTCGAGGCGATGCAGGGAACCTACGCCGCCTATAGCAATACCCTCGCCGCCACCCTCGCCGCGCAGGTGAAGCGCGACATCTTCTTCGCTCGCGCCCACAAATACAGCACCGCGCTGGAGGCTGCGCTCGACCCCCACAACATCCCCGTCAGCGTCTACAACAACCTCATCTCCACAGTGGACGCCAACCTGCCCGTGCTGCACCGCTACCTGCGCACCCGCAAGCGCGTAATGGGGCTGGATACGCTGCATATGTACGATCTCTATGTGCCATTGGCGAAAGAGGTGGAGTACAAGGTCAGCTTCGAGCAATCGCAAGAGCGTGTCGCCGCCGCGCTGGCGCCCCTCGGCGAGGACTACACGACCCCGCTGAAGCAGGGCTTTGGCTCGCGCTGGATTGACGTTCTGGAGAGCCAGGGCAAGCGGTCAGGCGCCTATAGCTGGGGCACGTATGGCACGCAGCCCTACGTGCTGCTCAACTACCAGGAGAGCATGGACAACATGTTTACCCTGGCCCACGAAATGGGTCACAGCATGCACTCCTATTTCACCTGGGCCAATCAACCGTATCCATACGCTAGCTACACGCTGTTTGTGGCCGAGGTCGCCTCGACGCTGAACGAAGCGCTGCTCACCCACTATCTGCTGCAACAGGCGGAAGACCCGGCCCTGCGGCTCTACATCATCAGCCACGCATTGGAGACCTACCGCACCACCCTGTATCGCCAGACACTCTTCGCGGAGTTCGAGCGCGAGATTCACGCGCGGGCCGAGGCGGGCGACTCGCTCACGCCGGAGTTGCTCAGCGGTATCTTCAAGGGGCTGAACGACAAGTATTACGGCCCAGAGGTCGAGGTAGACGACCTGATCGCTATCGAGTGGGCGCGCATTCCGCACTTCTACTCCAGCTTCTATGTCTATCAGTATGCGACGGGCATCTCAGCGTCCGCCGCGCTCGCCAGCCAGATTCTCAGCGAAGGGGAGCCAGCCGTGCGGCGCTACAAGCGCTTCCTCTCGTCCGGATCGTCGGATTACAGTATCAACCTGCTGCGCGACGCTGGGGTCGATCTTTCGACGCCCGCGCCCGTGCAGTCGGCGCTCGACACCTTCGGCCACTATCTCGATGAGCTTGAAAAGCTGATCTAACGGCACACTCCAGAAAGCGAGCAAACTCACGGATGCGCACAGGCGTGCGGTATGGTATTCTGGGCGGGACATTCGACCCGCCGCACATCGGACACCTGGCGCTGGCTCAGGAGGCATGCGCGCGCCTCCAGCTTGACCGTGTGTGGTTCGCGCCCGCCGCGACACCACCGCACAAGCTCGACCAGCGCATCAGCCTTCCGGCGGATCGTCGCGCCATGGTCGAGTTGGCAATCGCTGACGATGACCGCTTCGGACTCGACACGGTAGACCTCGATCGGCCAGGCCCATCGTATACCGTAGAGACGTTGCGCACGCTGCGGGCGCGGTGGGGAGCGTCGGCCTGGATTGGCTTCATCGTCGGGTGGGACATGCTACTCAACATGCCCACCTGGCATGAGCCTGCCAGCGCGCTCGCGGAACTCGACGAACTCATCGCCGCGCGCCGACCAGGCTATGGCGCGACCGATAGCGCGGGGCAGGCGCTCGCCAATCTGGAGCGACAGCTTCCAGGGGTGCGGGAGCGGCTGCGTATCCTGCCCGCGCCGGAACTGGACATCTCATCAACTGACCTGCGTGAGCGTGTGGCGCAAGGCCTTCCGGTGCGCTATCTCACAACAGACGCCGTTTGCGCGTATATTTCATCGCATGGGCTGTATACCTAAGCGAAGCGTATGCGCAGCCGTCCATGAGCGGCGCCTATGTTGCTGTAGAACATGTATCGTCGGGAGAAAGAGGAGGCAGACCATGAAGTTCGCCGACCTCGCCCTGAATGATCAGGTTCGCTTGCGCAAGCCACATCCGTGTGGCAGCTATGAGTGGCGCGTGGTACGCCTCGGGGCTGACATCGGGCTGAAGTGTCTCGGCTGTGGACGGCGGGTTCTCTTGCCGCGCAGTGAAGTCGAGAAGCGCATCAAGGTGATTGTAAGCCGTGGCGCAGACACATCAACGATTGTGAGTGACGAACAGCATGGCTGACGTGCGACGCGCTTCT
>CAWIYP010000019.1:0-42641 GCA_963840335.1 uncultured Chloroflexia bacterium | reverse complement strand
CTCGCGGCGCTGCAGTGTACCTCTAGCTCGACCGTCGCCATCGCGCGACACTGCCTCGACGATATCGCCCGAGCGGAACTTGCCCTGCAACAGCCCCTCCGCCAGCGGATCTTCGATCAGGTTCTGAATCGTCCGGCGCAATGGGCGCGCGCCGTATAGCGGGTCGTACCCCTTGTCCACCAGCACGTCCTTGGTCTCATCACCCGCCAGCAGTTCGACCTGCTGCTCCGTAAGCTGCGTGCGGACGCGGTTGAGCAGCAGATCAACGATCTGGCGCACGAGGCCTCGCGGCGCAGGCTGTGGAAGACGATGATCGCGTCGATGCGGTTCAGGAACTCGGGCTTGAAGGTGTGCTTCAACTCACCCAGCACCTTGTCCTTCATCGCATCGTAGTCGCTCTGGACGCCTTCGCCTTGTCCTTGGTCTGCGTGAAGCCGATGGCGGCTTCCTTGTTGAGCAGGGAGGCGCCGACATTCGAGGTCATGATGATGATCGTGTTGCGGAAGTCCACCGTGCGGCCCTTGGCGTCGGTCAGCTTGCCGTCCTCCAGAATCTGGAGCAGCATGTTGAAGACGTCGGGGTGCGCCTTCTCGATCTCGTCGAGCAGGATAACGCTATACGACTTGCGCCGTACCGCCTCGGTGAGCTGGCCGCCCTCCTCGTAGCCGACATAGCCTGGAGGCGCGCCGACGAGGCGGGCAGCCGCGTGGCGCTCCATGAACTCCGACATGTCGATCTTCACGAGGGCGTCTTCGCTGCCGAACATGAACTCCGCCAGCGACTTCGCCAGCTCGGTCTTGCCGACGCCGGTCGGGCCGAGGAAGATGAACGAGCCAATCGGGCGCTTGGGATCCTTCAGGCCAGCGCGAGCGCGACGCACGGCGCGGCTGATGGTCTCAATCGCCTCGTTCTGGCTGATGATACGCTTGTGGAGCGCCTCCTCCATTTCGAGCAGGCGCGTGGACTCCTCCTGTGCGATACGCATCACCGGAATGCCCGTCCACATCGAAACGATCTGGGCGATATCTTCTTCGGTGACGACCGGCTTCTCGCTGGTCTGGTCGTGCTGCCAGCCAGTCTCCAGCGAAGAGATGCGGTCGCGCAGCTTCACCTCGCGGTCGCGCAGCTCCGAGGCGCGCTCGTACTCGCCGCTCTGGATGGCCTCATCCTTCTCGCGCAGCACCGCCTCCAGGCCGCGCATCGCTTCCTTCAGGTTCAGCGGCGCGAGCGAGCGGCGCATGCGCACACGGCTGGCCGACTCGTCGATCAGGTCAATCGCCTTGTCCGGCAGGAAGCGGTCGGTGATGTAGCGGCTGCCCATCTCCGCCGCCGCCTTCAGCGCGTCATCGGAGATCGTCAGGCGGTGGTGCTCTTCGTAGCGTGACCGGATGCCCTTGAGGATCTGAATCGTCTCCTCGACGGTGGACTCGCGCACCATCACATCCTGGAAACGCCGCTCAAGCGCGGGGTCCTTCTCGATGTACTTGCGATACTCATCAAGCGTGGTCGCGCCGATGCACTGAATCTCGCCACGGCCCAGCGCTGGCTTGAGGATGTTCGCGGCGTCCACCGCGCCCTCAGCCGCGCCCGCGCCGACCAGCGTATGCACCTCATCGATGAAGATGATGCAGTCCTGGCTCTGCTTGACCTCTTCGATGATCTTCTTCAGGCGCTCCTCGAACTCGCCGCGATACTTCGTGCCCGCGACGAGCGAGCCGACATCGAGCGTGACGAGGCGCTTGCCGAGCAGCGTCTCCGGCACTTCGCCCGCGATGATCTTCTGCGCCAGCCCTTCGACGATCGCGGTCTTGCCGACGCCCGGCTCACCGATCAGCGCCGGATTATTCTTCTGGCGGCGCGAGAGAATCTGGATGACGCGCTCGATCTCCGGCTCGCGTCCGACGATGGGATCGAGCTTGTTAGCGCGCGCGGCGATAGTCAGGTCAGTGCCGACCTGATCGAGGGTGGGAGTCTTGGAATGCTTGTCGCGGCCACCCTCGGTGTGCTGGCCGCCAGACTGATTGAGTATCTGTATGGTCTGCGAGCGCACCTTCTCCAGATTGACGCCGAGGCTCTCCAGCACGCCCGCGGCGATGCCTTCGCCCTCGCGCACCAGGCCCAGCAGCAGGTGCTCGGTGCCGATGTAGTGATGGTTGAGGCGGCGCGCCTCGTCTACGGCAAGCTCGATGACCTTCTTCGCGCGCGGCGTCAGGCCAATCTCGCCTAGAACGATGCGGTCACCGCGCCCGATGATGAACTCGACGGCGCTGCGTACCTTGTTGAGCTCGACATTCAGATTGCTCAGCACTTTCGCGGCGACGCCGTCTCCCTCGCGGACAAGCCCAAGAAGGAGATGCTCAGTGCCAATATAGTTATGGTTGAAGCGCGTGGCTTCTTCCTGGGCGAGGCTCAATACCTTACGAGCCCGCTCGGTAAACTTCTCGAACTTGTCGCTGTTCACCTGAAATCCCCCCTTTCATGGTTGAGGGTGGAATCGAGCCCCTCCGCATCAGGTAAAACCTGTTCCCATCATACTGCAATTCTTCTGGGAGCGTCAAGAAATGAAGCCTCACCAGTCCGCATGAACAGCGGATTCGCGCCACTTACGTCGCGTGGAACGGATGATTGCTCACCAACAGGTGGCGACGGTTGTGGTAGGCGACGCTCGCCCGCTGACACTGGAGACTCGCATACTTGCGCGCGGCAGTGGCGCCCGATGGCCCCCGCCTGAAAGGTTCTGTCGCTCTCTAGATTTTCTGGAATCTAGCGCTGTCCAGCTACTTGCTAGGTGACAATCTCGCCCTTGCGGAACAGCGGGCGCCCACACGGGAAATCTCCCATGACGGCGAGCGCGCTTACGAAATCGCCAATTCGACGCAGGCCTGCGCCTGCCCTACGCGATGATCCTGACGCGGGCGCCGTTCCAGCGCCGCACGCGCACATCCTCTGCTTTGAACGTCGCGTCCACCGCCGTTGGCGTCCGCCGGAAACCGCTTGCAGTCCCTCCCGCGCCTCCTGCGCGGTCATCGCCGCCCGCTGTATCCGATTACCTGTTCTGCCAGGTAATTGTAGCGCATTGTACCCCATGACTTCACCTCGTCGGTGGCATACGCGAAAAACAGATAGAGCAGGCCGTGAAAACCTGATCTATCTGTTCACGCTGGCTGTTTACGCTGGCGCGCTCTTTCGCGAGAGCGCGCCAGCGATGTCGTGCGACGGGAACTCGCTAGACGTGCGCCAGGTCGCGCTGGTCAATGGGCATGAACTTCAGCCCTTCTGGCCCGACGTATTCGGACTGCGGGCGCATCAGACGGTTGCCGACGATCTGCTCCAGCACATGCGCGGTCCACCCAGCCACGCGGCTCACCGCGAAAGTGGCGGGGTAGAGGTCACGCGGCAGGCCAACGGAATTCAGCACGGCGGCGGAGTAGAACTCCACGTTCGTGTAGAGGCGCTGGTCGGGCTTGCGGCGGTTCAGCTCACTGATGGCGTACTGCTCTGTCTCATAGGCCAGCGCGAAGAACTCCGGCGTGGAGGCGTGATGGGCCATGTCGCGCAGAACCTCGGCGCGCGGGTCGGTGGTCTTGTAGACGCGATGCCCGAAGCCCATCAGCTTATGATGGGTATTCAGCGCATCGTCAATCCACGGACGCACATTCTCCACCGTGCCAATCGCTTCGAGCATGTCCATCACCAGCGCCGGAGCGCCACCGTGGAGCGGCCCCTTCAGCGCGCCGATAGCGCCGACGACCGCCGAGCCGAGGTCAGACTCGGTGGAGGCGATGACGCGCGCCGTGAAGGTCGAGGCGTTCATGCCGTGGTCGGCCAGCAGCACGAGGTAGGTGTCGAGGCTCTTGACGTGATTGTCTGGCGGAACCTCGCCGGTCAGCATATAGAGGAAGTTGGCCGCATGCCCCAGATCCTCGCGCGGCGCGATCGGCTCCAGGCCGTTGCGCAGGCGCTGGAACGCGGCGACGACGGTGGGGAAGCGCGCGGTAAGCATGACCGCCTGCTCAAAGGTCGGCTGGCCCTTCACCGGAGCCAGCGCGGCGATCAGCGAGATTTCGGTGCGCAGCGCATCCATCGGATCCACGCCGCTCTTCATCGCGCGCAGGGCAGCGGCGTTGTCGGGCAGCGCGCGCAGCGGGCGCATCAGCGCATTCAGCTCGTTCAGCTCGGAACGAGTGGGCAAGGCGCCCTTCCAGAGCAGGTACGCGACCTCTTCGTAGGTCGCCTTGCCCGCCAGTTCATTGATCTCGTATCCCCGATAGACCAGCCGTCCGACATCTCCAAACACATGACTGATATGTGTTTGGGCGACGACGACGCCATCGAGTCCCTTGGGTGCTGTCATCTGTGTACTCCTCTTGATCGAACACCGCGTATTGTGTGTGATTATCACCGTCTATGGTCAAGGAGCCTCAGCGGTCAACATTGACCGCATTTGTTGTGCGATTCAGGCGCCAAGCGCACTCACGTCTACCAGTGGGCGTTGTGTACTCGCTGGTGTTACCCAATCGATACCACAATATTAGTTGATTTGTGTTGATTTGTCCAGTGTTTCAGCCATCAACTTTTTGCCCCTCGGCGCGTGAGCGCGCTGCGCGTGCCTGCCTGCTTCCACTTGGCGACTATCGCAAGTTTTGTGCTATCCTGTGGATACTTGCCGCATGGCGCCATCCACCGCGAGCGCGCAACACGGAGAGGCTGGCAGCTTGCGTGGGCATCCCCCGCGTGAGCGACGGCAGAGAGCAGCGTGTGAAGCGGGCGACGCGACGCCGAGACCGAGCGCGACGCCCGAAACACGGAGATGGGGCTATGCGGCGTTGAGACGAGACACAGGGGAGAGTGTATGACCTACCCATTTGATCCACAGGCGCTCCGGAAGCTCGCGGGCAACGCGCCGATTCCGAGCGACCTGCTCGTGCCAAACGTCATCGAGAAGACGGTGACGGGCGAGCGAGGCATGGACATCTATTCCCGCCTCCTCAAGGAGCGGATTATTTTTATCGGCACGCCGATTGACGACAATGTCGCCAACCTGGTCGTGGCGCAGTTGCTCTTCCTGCAGAGTGAAGACGCCAACAAAGACGTTAGTATGTACATCAACAGCCCTGGCGGCAGCATCTACGCCGGGTTGGCGATCTACGACACCATGCAGTACGTCAAGCCCGAAGTGGCGACCTTCTGCATGGGCATGTCGATGAGCATGGGCGCTGTCTTGCTCGCCGCTGGGGCCAAGGGCAAGCGCTACACCCTGCCGCATTCCACCATCCTGATTCACCAGCCACTTGGCGGCGCCGAGGGCCAGGCCGCTGATATCGAGATCACGGCGCGCGAGATCCTCCGTCTGCGCGACGACCTCTATCAGATCCTGTCGCACCACACCGGCCAGTCGATTGACATCATCAAGCGCGACTCTGACCGCAACTACTACATGAGCGCCCAGGAAGCTCTCACCTATGGCATGGTGGATGAGATCCTGTCGCCCAAGGAGTCGGTCGCAACCTCGCGCTAGCGGCCTGGCTGACACGCGCCGTCCGTCGTCAGTCGTCGGATGACGCGCAGGTGTGTTCAATCTCCGCTGGATGGTGGCCCTGGGACCGTGGCATACGCCACGGTTCCAGGGCCGTCGCGTTGTCTCTCGTCATGCGCGGGAGGAACAGGCCCGACGCAAGGCGAGCCAGTCAGAGAAGGATGTGCGCGTATGCCCACAGACGCTGAAGCGCAACTGACGCAGCGCGACATAGCCCGCATGCGCGTGGTGCAGTGGCTCTTCGAGGCGCTCTACCGCAGCCGCACGCTCTACTGGCTCGCCAGTACACTGCCTTTCGCCGGGCAGTGGCGCGTCTGGCAGCGACTCGCGCTGACGCGACTGCGCGGGAGTGCTGTGCTGGAGGTCGGCTGCGGCATCGGCTCGTTGCTGGCGGATATGGTGGAGAGCGGCTTCCACTGCCAGGCGGTAGATCGCTCGCCGCAGATGGTGGCGGCGGCGCGGCGCGAGCTACGTCGCCGGGGGCTGGCTGGCGCGACGGAGATCGTGCAGCAGGCCAGCGTGCAGGCGCTGCCCTTCGACGCGGCCTCGTTCGATTGTGTTGTCAGCACGTTTCCGACAGACTATATCGCCGACATGGACGCGCTGCGTGAGATCAATCGCGTGCTGCGGCCTGGCGGGAGGCTGATCATCGTGCTGGCTGCCTCGCTGCTGCCCGCGCGCCCGCTGCTGCGCCCGCTGGTCGCCCTACAGCGCATGGTCTATGGCCGCGCGACGGTGGAGGCGCAGGCCAGCGCCCAGCCTGACATCGCCACGCCACTGCTCGACCACATGCGCGCCGCTGGCTTCGCGCCGCAGTTGGAGCGTGTGCCTGGCCCCTTCTGGGTGGCCTACGTGATAACCGCGACCACCGCGACGCACATGTGAGTGTGGGTGGCGGTTGATGAAGTTTTAGAAATGAAGGCGAGCATCGCACGGGAGGGCTGGCGGCTCAAGCCGCGCCTGGAGGGCGTTCCGCCGCAAAGTCCGCCTTCGCGGACTAGGAATCGAACGACGTGAGCGCCTTGCGAAAACGCCTCCGTTTCCACGCGAGACTATTTTCGCCAAGACCCAGCCCGCGTCGGCGGGCTTCGCGGCCCGCAGGCCATCCAGGCGCGAATTCATTCGCCAGCCAAGCGGGCTGCGGCGAAGTGTTCGCCCTATTTTCTACAACATCATAAACCGCTGGCGCCTCCAATTGGCCACGCCGCATCAGCGGCTGTCTGGCGAAATGATAGAGAACGATGCACACCAAAAGCCTGAACACACTGGAATATCCCAAGATCATCGAGCGACTCGCGCAGGAGACCGCCTTCTCCGCGAGCCGCGAGCTGGCGTTGGCGCTGGAGCCGACCAGCGACTTCGACGAGGCCCAGCGCCGCCAGGCCTTCACCGCGGAGGCGCGGCGCCTGCTCGACCTGCGCCCCGATGCGGGCGTGCGCGGCGCGCGCGACATCCGCGCGCAGGTGAAAGCCGCCGAGCGTGGCAAGACGCTATCCCCCGCCGAACTACTCGACATCCTGGCGACGACCCGCTCCTCCGCCTATGTCAACCGCCTCATCACGCGGCTGGAGGAGGGCTTCCCGCTGCTGCGCGGGCTGGCGGTTGATCTGCCCATACGCCCGCAGTTGGAGGGGCGCATCGCCGAGTGCATCAGCGAAGAAGGCGAAGTGATGGACTCCGCCTCGCCACGACTGCGCCAGCTCCGCAACGAGATTCGCACCGCGCAGCAACGCTTGCAGGAGCGGCTCGGCACGCTCGTCAACGAGTTCCGCACGGCCCTGCAGGAGCCAATCATCACGATGCGCTCCGACCGCTACGTGCTGCCCGTCCGGGCGGAGGCGCGCGGCCAGGTGCGCGGCATCGTCCATGACCAGTCGGGCAGCGGGGCGACGGTCTTTGTCGAGCCGCTGGTCGTGGTGGAGATGAATAACCGCCTGCGCCAGCTCCAGATCGAGGAGCAGCAGGAGGTCGAGCGCATCCTCGCCGAGCTATCCGATCTGGTGGGACGCGAGGCGCCGTACCTCGTCCTCGCCGTCGAGCTGCTCGCGGAGATTGACCTCTGCCTGGCGAAAGCGCGCTATGCCAGCGTCGTGCGGGGCAGCGCGCCGAAGCTGAACGCGGCGGGCAAGCTCAACCTGCGCCAGGCGCGGCACCCGCTGCTGACGGGGCGCGTCGTGCCGATAGACTTCTGGCTGGGCGAGCAGGCGCGGATGATCGTCATCACTGGCCCCAACACGGGCGGCAAGACGGTGGCGCTCAAGACGGTCGGCCTGCTCTCGCTGATGGCGATGGCGGGGCTGCACATCCCCGCCGAGGACGACTCCGAGGTTCCCGTCTATCACGATGTTTTCGCCGACATCGGCGATGAGCAGAGCATCGAGCAGAGCCTCAGCACCTTCTCATCGCACATGAGCCGCATCGTGGACATCCTGCGCGAGGCCACGCCCGACTCGCTCGTGCTGCTAGATGAGCTCGGCGCTGGCACTGATCCCAGCGAAGGCTCGGCGCTGGCGCGGGCGATTCTGACGCATCTGCTGGAGCGCGGCGTCGAGACCATCGCCACGACCCACTACTCCGAGCTAAAGGCCTTCGCGCACGAGCGCGCGGGCGTCCAGAACGCCTCGGTGGAGTTCGATGTGGAGACGCTCTCGCCGACCTATCGGCTCACCATCGGCCTGCCGGGGCGCAGCAACGCGCTCGCCATCGCATCGCGCCTGGGCCTGCCCAGCGAGATCATCGAGCGGGGGCGCGAGTTCCTCGGCTCGGCGGGCGTGGAGATGGAGAGCCTGCTGACGAATCTGGCGGAGGAGCGGCAGGTGGCCGCCGACGAGCGCTATCGCCTGAGCATGGAGCGCGCCGAGGCCGAATACCAGCGCAAAGAGCTGGAGCGGATGCGGCGCGAGACCGAGGAGGAGCGCGAGCGCATCATCAACGCCGCTCGCGAGAAGGCGCGGCGCGAGGCCGACGCCGCCCAGGCTGAGCTAGCGCGCATCCGCACGCAGATGCGCCGCGGCATGACCGAGGAGCGGCTGGAACAACTCCGCGAGCGCGCCCGCAAAGTAGAGGAACGCAACGCGCCGCTGCCCATGCGCGGACGACAGGCGGCGCCTACGGACGAGGGCGAGGCCATCAGCTGAGCCAGGCGACCTGCTGGTGGGCGATCAGGTGCGCGTGCGCTCGCTGGGCCAGACACGGCGCGGTGGTCGCGGCGCCCAATGCGCGCGGCGAGGCTGAGGTGCAGATCGGCGCCATGCGGATGCGTGTCGCGGTGGGAAATCTGGAGCGGCTGAGCAAACGCAAGGCCCGCGCAGAGGCGGGCGGCGTCTCCGCCTATCCGCAGCTCGTGACGCTGCCATCGCGCGACGAGTCCACCGCGCCGGAGTCGCAGCTCGACCTGCGCGGCTGGCGGGTCGAGGACGCGCTCGACGAGGTGGACTCCTACCTGAACGACGCCGCCATGTCTGGCCTCGCCACCGTGCGCCTGCTGCATGGCAAGGGCACGGGCGCGCTCCGTCAGGCCATTCGCGACCAGCTACGCCATCATCCGCTGGTGAAGAGCTTCGAGTCGGCGGCGCAACGCGAGGGCGGCGACGGCATCACCGTCGTCACGCTGAGCGGGTAGCTGGCGTCGGCACAATCTCGGCCTTGAAAGGCCGGAGCACGCGAACGCGGACTGAAGTCCGAAGACGCCGCCGTTGATGACGTACAGGGCATTCATGCCCCGTCCCACCGTGCGCCGGCCATTCATGGCCGCGAGGGTCACGCTTCTCGCCCACCCATTGACACACCGCCGCCCATCGCCTATGCTGCGCGCAGTGAACGGCTCGCGGGAAAGCCGAGATTGTTGTTGAGGATATCCGATGAGCATGTACCGTAGCGCCCGCCTGAGCCAGCGACAGAGCCAGCCTCCGCAAGGGAGGTCTGGTACGCCGCGCCTGCTCGCGCGCCGGTAACACGCGGCCATCGCCCAGCGATGATACGCCCGCCAGACCACCCAGAACGGAGGTCGGCGGGCGTCTTCTTTGTTTGTTGCATCGTGACGCTCTGGGGAGGGCGTACAGTGGACATCTTCTATCTATTGCGCGGCCTCGTGCTGGGATTCGCCATCGCCGCGCCCGTCGGGCCAATTGGCGTGCTCTGCATCCGGCGGACGCTGGCGGATGGACGCCTGGTGGGCTTCGTGACGGGGCTGGGCGCCGCCACTGCCGACGCGACCTATGGCGCCATCGCGGCCTTCGGCATCTCAGCGGTAAGCGCGGTGCTGATCGGCCTGCGCCTGTGGATACACCTGCTCGGCGCGCTCTTCCTGGCATGGCTGGGGCTGCGCACGACTGCTCAGCCGCCCAGCGGAGAAGCCCGCCGCCGCCGCGCCCGCGAACGCGCGACTGCTGACGGCCTGGGCGACCACCGTGGGACTCACCCTGACGAATCCCGCGACGATTATCTCCTTCGCGGCAGTCTTTGCCGGGCTGGGGCTGATCGGCATGGGCTATCTTCGCGGCGGGCCTGACCACGCTGGGTGTCTTCCTCGGCTCCGCCCTCTGGTGGCTGCTGCTCAGCGGCGTGCGTCAGCCTCCTGCGCGCCCGCTTCGACACCCGCGCCATGCGCATCGTCAACATCGTCTCCGGGCTGCTGCTGCTCGGCTTCGCGGCCTTCTCGCTGCTCACCTTGTGATGCGAGGGGAAAGTCTCATAGCAGCAACTCTATCTCCGTATAGTTATTGACATTTACGCCAAGACAGCTTACATACTGAAAAGATACCAGCGCTTGCCACCTTCAATGTGATTTCTTTCCAGAGATTGCTGATCATGAATTGGTCGCTGGTGGAGTAAGCAGATTAGATTTTCGAAGTTCGAAGGAGGAACGAGATGCGAAGCTTGAAGCAGCAATTAGGAATTGTAGTTGGGCTAATGACGCTGAGTCTTGTGCTGTTAAGCGGATTCGGCGCTGCGCCTGTGTACGCATCAGGGTATCCGACCAAGGCAAAGGCCACCAGTCCCAACATTTGTTATTGACTCAATGACGCCACGCAATCCAAGAACATTTACAACACGAGCGGAGGTGTCGCGGGATATTACGAAGTGTTGGAACAACATTACAACTGTTCAACCTCCTATCATCGTACGCTTGGTGAAATTGTGATTACATATTCTTCGTTTCCTTGTACTACCGCGAAATTCGATCTCTATTTATATGCGAACTCCGTTCCTGTCGAACTGGTATCTGCTCCTAGTCCGGGCATAGGCGGTACAAACGCTTGCACCGATGGTACAAGCTATAGCCTCAGCACACCTACATATAACAATAGCAACTACGCCTACTGCGGCGAGATGGTTAATGTAAACTTCGGAGGCACGCTGAGCTCTCTCAAAGCTGGTTCGTCTTGCCCATAAGACGACAACTACACGCATTCCAAAGTATATCCCGCGCAAATTGGCAGAAGTTGTAGGCAAACAAACAATGGGTAAGCATACTGCAATTCACGAATCGCAACATGTACAGCTTGTCACAAGTTCTGCTAACTTGCTTGGCTCGCGCCATCAAGGATAATAGCGAGAAAGTGAGCCTTCACATGGAGCCACACGACCCCTCGAATGGCATGTTGGCTGGCGCGAATGACGCCGCGCGCCGCATGGAAGCATTGCGTCGTCTGGTCGGCACGCAAAGTGGCAACACAACTGGTGAGGCGGGCGCTACAGCCCAATCACCATTCGCTCCGACAATTCACGGTGGCGCGTTGTCTCGTCGCGCGTCGCGCATTGCGCGGCAATGGCCGTTATGGCTCGCGCTGGTCATCATCGCGTCGCTGGTAGCTGTTGTGGTCGTATCGATCTTCGCTCAAGCGGCGCCGAAACAAACCGTATTGAAGATTGTTCCTCATCCAATCGAGATAACGCCCGCCTCGGATTCGATCACCTGCCCGACCGACCTTGCATGGTCGCCAAATCAGCGGATGATCGCGGTCGTTGGCTATGCGGTGTCGTGTCCATCGCCAGACTATGCCGAAGGAGTCCCATACTTAACCTCAGCGCTTTATCAAGGATCGACACACTTCAGTGGCGCTGGGATCGTTGCGGTCTACGACGCTCAGAGTGGGGCGCGGCTGGCAGCATTCTCGCCCGATAGCGCCGTCTATCAGGCCATCGAGCGGCAAGCGCCTTTTTCCTCCGCGTTCACCTCCTGGCTCGCCACTGCGGGAATCACCCCAGAGCAGTTCGTCGCCATCAACTACACGCACGCGCTCTGGGTGTCCGATCAGCAGCGGCTTATCGTGACGTTCACCAGCTTTCTGCCCGATGGTTCACCCATCACGACAACGGCTGGCCAACGGCTGCCAGGTCATTTGACGCAAGGGCTGGTGATCTCCGATCTCCATGGTCGGCACATGCAGGTGGCGCTGCACGTCGCCAGTGGACAATCCACTGGTATGGTGGTTTGGGATATTGACGCGTTGCGTGTGGTCAGCGAGGCGCCCGCGTCCGCTCCTTTCACCTTGCAGCCAGCGGCGCTCAGCTACTCATGGGAATCAACCGGTGCGCTCACACCACAGGCGTCCCTGTCGTCCAGCGCCCAGCCCACTAGCCCCAGTTCGCAGCCAATCGGCGCGCCACTGGAAGGAGCCTCGTCCTTCACCATCTGGCAGCCCGGAGTGGTCACCACCGCGTTGAGTGGCCGCATGCCTGGTCAGTCAGCCTCTAGCCGGGGCGCTGGCCATACGTGACGTAGATCGCCCAGGAGGAGCGATAGCGATCCACCTCAGCGAGCCACTGGTTGATGGTGGCGTCGAAGGTCGCGGCGTCGGCGATGCCGGTGGCGAGGATGGGGCCACGCAAGCCCTGGATGACCGCCAGCACGTCAGCCTGCATCATGCGACCGAGGCGTCCGCCGTGGGCGCCGATGGGTATCTGGACTTCGCGCACAGCGACATTGGTGAATCCCGCGTTTTGCAGGATGGCGGGCAGGTGGGGGCCAATTTGCAGGTCGATCTGGCGCCTGGCGGTGACATCGAGCGCCCACTGGGTGAAGATGCGCTCGGCGGGCGAGGTGGCTCCAGCGCCGACGCTGCCTTCGACCAGCTCGACCCACCCGTACGGACGTGTGACGCGTCCAAGCTCGCCGACGACCTGCGGCCAGCTTGGGCGAGGGATGGCGGCGAAGAGCAGGCGCTGGTGCACATAGTCGAACGTGGCGTTTGAGAAGGGCAGGCCTTCGAGGACATTGCCGACGACGAAGACGTAGTTCGGGAGCGGTGTGGTAGTCTTGGCGTCGGCTGGAGGCGCGACGACATCGAGGCCGACGACGTTGGCATGCGGAAAAGTGAGGGCCATGTCCTGGGTCCAGCGGCCTGAGCCAGAGCCAACATCGAGGATGTCGTGGGGCTGGCTGATCGGAGCGAGGTAGTTGCCCTGGAGGGCATAACGCAACATGTAATGCTGGAAGTCGAGGCGGTTGATCTCGGCGTCGTCTTTGGGGAGGGCGTAGGGGACACCAGCGATGTGACGACGGCCACCAGAGAAGCGAAAGATGCCGCTGCCAGTAGACGAATCAGTGGTAGCGGCGGTGGACTGGCGACGTCGCCCAAAACCAAACCAGCGCATGCGGGGCTACCTCCTATCCCAGTGGTCGGCGCCATCCATGAGGCGCCTGCGCATTCGTGCGCGGTAGCATCAATCCGATTGCTCGGCTGCTGCGCCAAGTATAGGAGGTAGTATTGGGTTTGCGCAAGACAACCAGTGGGCGGTGGCCCTCCCAGCGAGATGTGCCACCGCCATTGTTGCCCGATAGAAGGGATGGCGACGAGGCCAGGTGCGAAGGTCAGTCCATCGCCTGGCGCGACGCAAGCAATCGCTGCGTGCGAGTGGCCGCGCTAGGGTATGTCGTTGGGCGTGCGCGTAAACACGATCCGCCCATACTCCATCAACTCACCAACCGGATCGGTCGTCTCATACTGCGGATACCACCACACCGTGCCAACCTTCTCAATCTTGCCCGCGTCGTCTCGCGTGACATCTTGACCGATGATGGGCACATCAGTCTGCGCTTCTATCTCTTCGGGACGTATCCAGTCGAAACCGTTTTTTGTCAGCGCTTCGAGCGCCTCGGCAAGATCGCGTGGGCGTTCTTCTGCCTGGCGCTCCACAACTAAATTGCCTTGTGCGTCAATCCGCCAGTCTACCGCGTACATATTCACGCTCCATGTTCTACGCCTCGACGTTAGCAGCAGACGTTTGGGACGCCTTACACCGAGCGCATCGGCGACGCGGCTGGCGCGGAACCGCTCTGCAGTATGCCCCGCAGCCGCCACGCCAGCCATAGCTCCAGCCCGCCGAAGATCACCGCGAAGATGCCAATGACCCAGGTAACGGCGACGAGACCCGCAGCGGGGAAGAAGAACATCAGAACGCCGAAGACCACTGAAGCGGCGCCACTCAGGATCAGCAGCCACTCGTTCTCCAGCACAAGCCGTAGCTCCACCGCCTCAGCGATCTCCAGCGTTCCCGTGATAACCGCCCACGCGGCGATCAGATAGAGTAGCGCCTGCGCGGTGAGCGCGGTGAAGAAGAATGCCAGGACGCCGAAGAGTACGCCCGCGATGCCCTCGAAGAGCAGCCAGCCACCAGGACGCCGCTGCTCGAAACGCCGTACCGCGCCCGCGATGGCGAAGATACCGTCAACCAGCGCATACGCGCCGAAGAGCAGTGTCAGGACGTAGAAGGTCGTCCCAGGCCAGACAATCGCCAGAATACCGAAGATGATCGCCGCGGCGCCGCGGATCGCAAACGCCCACCAGAAACGCGCCAGCATGTTGAGCATACCCATACCCCTCATTCCCACAAATGGCGCCTCGTGCATCACCCCAGCGTGCCGCTTGGCGGACACCCAGAGTAATCGAAGCCCATTCTCATGATGGCGCATAGCATACCGCATACCAGACAAGGATTGAGCATCGCAGGACGTTTGGCTAGCGCCAGTGTCGCACGCGGCGTCCTGGCGCTCAGTTGCGGGATAGTCGAGTAATTTAGTATACTTTGTTCTGTGAAGCATGGAGCGACCAGATGAACCCCGTGGCCTCGGAATGAGCCTATCCAACGCGGGCGCGTCTGGCGTCCAGTCCCAGGGCTGCCGCGAACAAGCCAGCGCGCCTGCCCAGTCAAGCGAGAGAAGCGCGTGGCGGCGCCGTGGGAGCAGACCTATGCCAGTGAGCGATGCTGAATTCAAGAGTGTCCTGGGGCGATTTCCCACTGGCGTGACGGTGGTGACGACGTGTGATGGCGCCCGCCCCGCTGGCCTGACGGTCAACGCCTTCGCCTCCATCTCGCTCGATCCGCTGCTCATCATGGTCTCCATTGACAAACGCTCGCATCTGCATGACATCGTCACCCAGGCGGGGTTCTTCGCCGTCAACATCCTCGGCGCCCACCAGCAGGAATGCCTCGCGCCGCTTCGCCGGGCTGACAGGCGACCGCAACGACCGCTTCCGCGAGACATCCTTCCATGCGGGACGAACAGGCGCGCCCATTCTCGATGAGGCTATCGGTTGGGTCGAGTGCCGCGTCTACCAGGCCTATCCCGCTGGCGACCACACGATCTTCCTTGGCGAGGTCGAAGCGCTCGGCGCGAACGACGGTGAACCGCTCGTCTACTACCGCGCCAGCTACGGCGACTTCACGGTTGACGCCAACGCCGGGGTGATTCCCGGCCGCCGCGAATAGCCCATGACCAGCGACGACGCCATAGCGCGCGACCGACGCGCTCGTCCCACTGCTCCCGCCGCTCGGCGCGCACGTTCGCGCCGACGAACGCCAGCGCGCCCTGGAGCGCCTGCAAGCGGAGATTGGCGCCTGCCGCGCCTGCGAGACGGCGGGCTACCTGGCCTGCGCGCGGCCGCTCGCGCGGACACGCGGCCCCGTCGGCGCGCGGCTGATGATCGTCGGGCAGGCGCCGGGGCGACTCACCATCGAGCGCGGTATCATGTTCGGCGGGCCGAGCGGCGAGGCGCTGGAGCGCTGGCTGACGCTGGCGGGGTTCGCGCCGGGAGCCTTGCGCCGCGAGGTCTACCTCTCCGCGCTGACACGCTGCGACCCTGGCCGTGGCGCCAGCGGGAAGGGTGACCGCAAGCCATCCGCCGCTGAGGTCGCCCTCTGCCGTCCCTGGCTGGAGCGCGAGCTGGCGCTGGTGCGGCCACGCGCGATCCTGCTGGTCGGCGGCATGGCCATCGAGGCAGACATCGGGCGGGCGGCGCTCAGCGACGTGGTAGGCTCGGTGGTGGAGCGCGATAGGGTCTCGCTCTTCCCCCTGCCACATCCATCCGGCGTCAGTCGCTGGCTCAACGACCCCGCACATCAGGCGTTGCTGCGGCGCGGGCTGGCGCGGCTCAGCGAGCTACGCGCCGCCTGGGAGGCTGAGGAGCCAGCCGACACGACTATCATCCACAATCACAGGAGTAGTGAAGCATGACAGACGCATCCGCGACGAATCCAACCGAGAGCGCCGAGAAGCCGACCGCCAGGCGCGGGCTGATCGTCATGGCGCATCCCGACGACGGCGAGTTTAGCTGCGGCGGGACGGTGGCGAAGTGGGCGGCGGAAGGCTACGACATGTGGTATTGCCTGGTCACCGACGGACAGGTCGGCGACGCGGGCGATAAGGAGATCACCAGCGAAGCGCTCGCCGCGAAACGCCACATCGAGGCGCAGAACGCCGCCGACGCGCTCGGTGTCCAGCATCCCGTCATCTTCCTGCACTACATGGACTCGCGGCTGGAGCCGACCCTCGACGTGCGCCGCGACATCGCCCGCGTCATCCGCCAGGTGCGGCCCGATGTGGTCATCTGCCAGGATCCCACGGTACGCTGGAGCGGCCAGGGCTACATCAATCACCCCGACCACCGCGCGGCGGGCGAGGCGACGCTGGCCGCCATCATGCCCGTCGCCAGCACACGCCTGGCCTTCCCGGAGCTAGCCGCCGAGGGGCTGGAAACGCACAACGTCAAAGAAATCTACATCAGCGGCACGCAGTCAGCCGACCGCTGGGTCAACATCGAAGGCTACGTCGAGAAGAAGATCGCGGCGCTGCGGGCGCATGTCAGCCAGCTTGGCGACTGGGACCCGCAGGAGGGCATCACCCAGTGGGCGAAGGAAGGCGGCGCGGCGGCGCGCAAGCACGGCCACGACTTCACCTACGCCGAGGGCTTCAAGTACATCCGCCTGGAAGATGACTAGCCACGAACGCCACGAGCACCAGGACAGGCCGCCGGAGTGGATATCCACTCCGGCGGCCTGTCACATGCTCGCGATTCCGTTAGCTCCCGGCAGTGGTCGGCGTGGTCGCCGCTGGCAGGCGCACGACGATGACGCTGCCGTTGTAGGTGACGATGGCGACCCGCGCGCCGACGCTGACCTGGCTCGGCTGAATCGTCGTGTGGTGAGGCGCCTGCACCCAGCGCGCCTTGGCCGCGACCGGCTCCGACACCACCACGCCATCCGCACGCTGCACGCTGATCTGCGTCGCTGAGGCGCTCTGCGCCGTTCCACGGTCAATCTGGAACTCATAGGTCTGGCCGTTGCGGTCGAGGACGAGATCGAGGTGAACGGCGTTCTTCAGCACGCCATTGCCCGCGCCAATCTGCATGGCCACGCCATTCTGCGAGAAGACCACGATGCGGCGGCCATCCAGGCGCACGGGATGCGCTGGCGTGGGGCGATGATTGCCCCAGACCGTGCTCGGCGTGATCGAGAGCGTCACCTGCTGCCCATCGAGGCGTGTCAGCGTGATGGACGAGCTCGAAATCTTCGCCACCTGCCCGACATCGAGGGTATACGTCACCCATGCGCCGTTCACTTTGGTGATGACGCTGCCATGCGTGAGGAGCTTGCGCAGGGCGCCGGGATGTTTGTCGCTGGAACTGAGGACACTGGCCAGCGAGACATTCTGCGCTGGTCATGGCGCTGAGCGGATTCGGCAGCGCGCCATTCGCGGCGGCCACACCTACGCCACCAAGCCCCAGCGCGCCAAGCAACGCGACGACAATCACCGCAACCTTATACTTCGCAAGCCAGGCTAGCATGCTCGTTCCCTCTCATCTCATCCGCGCATCTCACAGGCGCTTCGATTGATACCACACATACCATACGCCCGCATCCTGAAGAAACGCTGAGGAGGACGCCCATCTGCGCTGAGAGAAGGCTGAAAACCCACGGATTATCTGGTCAAAATTCCGCATGCCATCCAGAAAGGTTGTGATGGCGAGTCTCGAATGCGCGCGTACCTGTATATGGTCATTCGCCATTACCCAGATAATCGTTATTCCTTCCCAGATAGCAATCAACGACATCGCCAAATCGTTGGCATTCCCTTGCCGAAACTCACCACTCTCCATGCCTTGCTCGATCACCCGCGCCAGCAGACTCTCGAAGTCCGTGTACATCTCGCCAATATAGCTGCGTACCGTCCGGTCACGCGCGGCGATGGAATAAAACTCAAGCATGACGCCAAGCGCGGGTGTTAAGCGCTCCATTTCATCCGCGAATCGATTTGAGAGCGTCAGGATACGCTCACGCGCTGAGCCATCAGCGGTTTCGATGGAGCGAACTCCCCGAAGGAAAACACTGAACACACTACGCATCAATGCGCCAATGATCGCGTCTTTGCTCTTGTAATAGAGATACAGCGCGCCCTTGCTCAGACCCGATTCCTGGGCGATGTCGTCCATGCGCGCCTGATGGAAGCCCTGGCGCGCGAACACTTCCAGAGCGGCTTCCATGATCTGCGCACGCCGCTCTTCACTGATGTCCTGACGAGCCATGTCTACCTCCAACCGATGTTACCAGGATGATGCGATGTAGCTATTCCATAGCGCTATTGTAGTCTCTCACGATGAGAAACCGCCGCAATACAGACGAAGCGACTGTATCACGGCGGTTTATCGTAGTGAAGATGGCCGTGCGACGATATACTTTCTCAGGCTGCGAGCAGTGTGTGCGCGATGACCAGCATTCCACGACCGTGTGCGCATCCAGAAGAAAAAGATGCCAAGCAGCGCCAACCCTAGCGAGCCAGACGAGCGCGCTCAACAGGCCATACCCTGTGTAGTTGTGTACAAATCCCCCGCCTACCATGATCTGCGTAGGCCCATAGGATGGGAAGTACTGCAACTACAGGCTTGTTCGCGAGCGGATTCTCTACTGGATTCTGGAGGAACGTGTCAAACAGGCTGATCATGATCACCAGAAAGAAACCCGCAACCTCACTGGTGACAAGCGCGCCGATCAACAGGCCAAACGCGCCATAGATGAGCGTGGCGGCAAAGAATCCAACCCAGACCAGGGGCAGTGACACCGGCCTCCAGAATAAGAGCAACGCCAGTGCGGCATACAGCGCGACGAGCGCTGAAGTGATGAGCATCGCCGTTAGTTTGGCAAGCATCAGTACCCATTGGCGGTATCCGCATAGCACCAGGCGACGATCAAACGCCGCTCCTGAGCGGGTCTGAGCAAACATCAAAAAGCCTACGATCAGCGTAATGGCATTGAGGCCCGCCGAAAGCAGCGTGATATTGTGGCTGTTGACCTCGATCAGAGCGCCAGTCGCCGAATACCTGAAGGCGATGGGGATATTGTCTATCAGCGCGCCGAGCAGGTAATACCACAGCGGCACGAAGACGAATCAGCAGCCCCATCGCGAATCGGTTACGCGCGAGTTCGATCAGTGAGTAGCGGGTCGCTGTCAGCCAGGCGCGCGGGGCCGACGCCAGTTCGCTACCCTGCGCCTTCTCGACGGATGACATAGCCATGATGGGTCGTCTCCCTTTCTGTCGGCGCTAGCCCGCCGCCTGCTCCAGGCGCAGTTCCCCAGCGTCCAGTGTATAGAGTTGGTCGAAGCGTGAGCGGTCGTAGACCAGATGCGAAATGATGAGGACGGCGCAGCCATCTGTGCGCAGTTCGCCGGCGAGATCCCAAAAGCGCAGGTACGTCTCCCAGTCGAAGCCCTGATACGGCTCGTCGAGCAGCAGCACGGTGGGGCGATGCATCAGCGCGATGGTCAGGTTGAGCTTCTGCTTCGATCCGCCGCTCAGCGCTTGCACCGGTGTCTCGCGGTAGCGTGTGTAGCCCAGCCGTTCCACCAGCTCATTTGCCCGCCGTAGATCCGGCGCGCGATACGCCGCGCGGAAGTAATCGAGATGTTGCGCCACCGTCAGATTCTCGTTGAGAACAGCGGCCTGGGGACAGTAGCCCAGCGCGCCTGAGAGCTTTACCGAGCCAGCGCTGGGGCGCAACTCGCCCGCCAGAATCCGCAGGAGTGTTGATTTACCCGCGCCATTTTCGCCGACGATTCCCACGAGCGATCCCGGTGCGAGCGTAAGTGATACATCACGCAGAATCCGCTTGCGTCCGTAGTGTTTGCTGATGCCTTGGGCGAGCAACGACGCTGGAGCGGCCGCCACACTCTCCCGCTGTGTCACAGTCATACCTGTAACCTATCTTTCTCTTTCGGCTCCTTGCCGACTTTCTCACGCCGCGGCCTGCGCAAGCCATAGCGGATGATTTATGACTGACCGGTCAGTCATAGTATAGTGAGACGTAGCGGACATGTCAATCTCTATCGTAATGTGATGTGATGTAGTGGGTTCTACCAAAAGCCGAGGGTGGAAAGCTGGCGAATAACATCGCGACCTGCAGTGCCCGCGCGGCCGCGAGCCCGCCGACGCCGGCTGGGTCTCCACGATCAGCAACACCCCCTGCCCGTCGTCGAACTCGACGAGTTGTACACCTTTGAAGGGCAAAAAAACAGCGCGTCTACCTCATCACGCAGGTAGACCGGGCAACGCGCTGCATCATCGCCTATGACATCGCCTACGACTGCGAGCCAGAGCGCTTGCAGGCGTTACTCAACGCGGCGCCCTCGGCGCGTCAGTACTACTCCGATCAACTCCCCGCCTACACCAACCTGGTCTACTACCCCGGCCAGCATACGGCATTACCCAACAAGAGCCAGACCTACTCCGTGGAAGGGGGCAACGCGGAGCTGCGCCATTATCTGGCGCGGCTGGCCCGCCGCTCGCGCTGTTTCACCCGCTCGCTCCCGGCGCTGCGCGATGCGGTCAAGCTGTTTGTCTATGCCTGGAACCGTCGCCAACTCTTCCGCCGTGCGCACCCCAAGTACCCGACGCATGTCTTTGAGTTCGCCTACCCATGATGCTAGCCACTCCCTGTGATGCAGTGGCTTGACGTCGGGACGCGCGCATGGTAGATGTGGGATAACAACAGAAAATTGTACCGACCGCAACGGGAGCTTGGGGCGCCAGGCTGAGAGGGTGGCTACCGATCCGCCACCGACCGACGGAACCTGATCTGGGTAATGCCAGCGCAGGGATGACGCTTCCTCCTGGCTAATTCGCCGGGGAAGCTGGCAGTTCGGGGCGCTGGCATTATCGCCAGCGCCCCGTCTTTTTTTGGGCGAGGCCGCTGGCGCACGATGGAGAGGAGCGCGCCGATGGCCGATTTCTCAGCGCCACGCCACTGCTCGATGTGCGTGGCGTCTCGAAGCGCTACACAGGCGAGCGTGGGCAATCGCTGCTCGCGCTCGACGCCATCAGCCTGCGCGTCTTCCCCGGCGAGTTTGTCGCGCTGGTCGGGCCGAGTGGCTGCGGCAAGAGCACGCTGCTGGCGATCATCGCCGGGCTGGAGGACGCCACCAGTGGCGCCGTCGCGCTCAACGGCGACCCGCAGGCGCCGCGGCTGGGCCACGTCGGCTACATGCCCCAGCGCGACCTGCTGCTCCCCTGGAGCGACGCGCTGGGCAACGCCACGGCGGGGCTGCGCGCCCAGGGCATGCCCCGCGCCGAGGCCGAGTCACGCGCCCGCGCGCTCTTCGCTGACTTCGGGCTGGCATGGCTTCGAGCGCGCCTATCCCTCCGCGCTCTCCGGTGGCATGCGCCAGCGCGTCGCCTTCGCGCGCACCGCCCTGGTCACCCGCGACCTGATGCTGCTCGATGAGCCGTTCGGCGCGCTCGACGCGCTCACCCGCGCATCGCTCCAGCGCTGGCTGGGGCAGGCGCTCGCCCGCCTCGGCGCCACCTGCCTGCTGGTGACGCACGACGTAGACGAGGCGCTGACGCTGGCCGACCGCATCTATGCGCTGACCCCGCGCCCGGGACGTGTCGCGCTGGAGCGCCGTGTCCCGCTGACCACGCGCCCACGGACTCCGGCTGACCTGGCGCGCCCGGAGATGGTCGCGCTGAAGGTCGAGCTGCTCGACGCGCTGCTGGCCGACACCGCGCCAGCGGACGGCGCGCTGGCCCAGGGAGGCGCCCGATGAAGACCGTGGATACACTGCCCCGCGACAAGACGCCCGCATCCACAACGTCAACGCCACTGTCCGCGGTGGCGCCGCTGTGGAGCGGCTACGGGCTGCGCGTGGCGCGCGCGGCGCACGCTGCGAGCGCGCTGGCGGGCGCGTGGCCCAGCGCCATCGCGGTGGTCGTCCTGCTGCTGCTCTGGCAGGCGTATGTCGCCGTCTCTGGCGTTGACCAGCAGTTGCTGCCGACGCCGGGCGCCGTCTGGGCGACGCTGATAGCCCAGCGCGAGGCCCTCTGGGAGAACACGCTGGTGACGCTGTGGGAGACGGTGATCGGCTTCGGCGCGGCGCTGGCGACGGGCATTCTCTTCGGCGTGCTGATCGACATCTCGCCGTGGCTGCGACGCGCGCTCTACCCGCTGCTGGTGGCGACGCAGGCGATCCCGCTGATTGCGCTGGCGCCGCTGCTGGTGCTGTGGTTCGGCTTCGGCATGCTCTCGAAAGCCATCGTCGTGACGCTGATGTGCTTCTTCCCCATCGTCGTCGCGCTGGCGGATGGTCTGCGCGGCGCCGACCCTGAACTCATCAAGCTCTTCCGCTCGTTTGGCGCGGGGCCGCTGCGCGTCTTCTGGATGGCGCGGCTGCCGGGCGCGCTGCCCGCGCTCTTCTCCGGCGTGCGCATCGCCATCGCCTACAGCGTGATCGGCGCGGTGATCGCCGAATACGTCGGCGCGGAGGCGGGCCTCGGCTACTACATGACGCTCAAGCAGCACTCATTCTCGACGGCGGGCGTGCTGGCGACCTTCGCGGTCACGGCGCTGCTCAGCTTCGCGCTCTTCGCGCTGGTGGCGCTGGCCGAGCGGCTGGCGCTGCCCTGGTACTACGCCCAGGGGCGCGAGGGTGGCGTCTGAGTGGACGCCCCGCCGCGCGCGTAACCGCTGACTCATCCATGAATCTCAGGAGATTGGCATGACATTCGGACGACTCTTCCACCCGCGGCGCCTGCGTGGCGCGACGCTCGGCATGGCGACGCTGCTCGCGACGCTGCCGCTGCTCCTCGCGGCGTGCGGCGGCGCGACCTCGACGCCAGGCTCGCCTGCACGCCCGTGACGCTGGCCCTCGACTGGACGCCCAACACGAACCACACGGGCATCTACGCCGCGATGGCGCAGGGCTACTACAAGCAGCAGGGCATCAACCTGACGCTCACACCCTACTCCAGCCAGGTCGCGCCAGAGCAACTGGTGACGACGGGCAAAGCCGACTTCGCCATCAGCTTCCCGGAGTCGGTGACGACGCTGCGGGCGCAGGGACAGCCGCTGGTCTCGGTCGCGGCGGTCATCCAGAGCAATACCTCGGCGCTGATCTCGCTGAAGGGCCGCGGCCTCGACACCGTCGCCAGCCTCGCGGGCAAGCGCTACGCGGGCTTCGGCGCGCCCTACGAGCAGCCGATCATCCAGCAGGTGTTGAGCTGTGGCGGCGCAAGCTCGACCAACTTCCAGAACATCACCACCTCGCTCGACCCGGTGGAGGCGCTGAAGAGCAAGCAGTTCGATTTCGCCTGGGTCTATGAGGGCTGGGAGGTCATCCAGGCGCAGCGCGAGGGCTTGCAGTTGAATGTCTTCCCGCTGGTGAACTACTGCATCCCCGACTACTCCTCGCCCGTCATCGTCACGAGCCAGAGCATGATCCAGCAGCATGCCGATGTTGTCAGCCGCTTCCTGGCCGCCACCTCGCAGGGCTACGAGTACGCCATCGCCCACCCGAAGGATGCGGCGACCATGCTCATCAACGGCGCGCCGAAGGGAACGTTTGACGACACCGGGCTGGTCTACGCCAGCCAGAGCTACCTCAGCCCGCTCTACGCGGATGGGCGCGTCATGCTGGGGCTACCAGACGCTGGCGAAGTGGACGGACTACCCACGCTTCATGTTCAACCACCACGCCATCCTCGACGCCAACGGCAATCCCATCACCAAAGAACCCGACTACGCCGCCGCCTACACGAACAACTTCCTGCCCCCCTGCAAGTAGCGGCGCCGCATGTGACGAAGCGCGGTTGTCCAGCGTACACTATGCGAGAGCGAGCGGCGTAGTGTGCGGCTGGACGCGCTGAGTAGCGGCGCGGTCGCGGTGGAACGGAGAGAATGGGGCATGCTTTCGATCCCGACACAAGAGACGATCATGCTCGACCTGATCGCGCTGGTCATCGTCGGCTATCTGGCCTTCTTGCAGTTCCGCGAGAAACAGACGCGAGTCAGCCGCCTCTGGGTGCTGCCCGCGCTGGCCCTGCTCTTCAGCTACACCAGCATCGAGCATGACCTCTTCGACACTGCGTGGAGTCCCGCGATCATCGCCGGTGGCTTTGTCATCGGGCTCATCATCGGCGGCATCCGTGGCGCTTCGACCAGGCTGAAGGTGGACACCACCGCTGGCCTCATCACTGTGAAGGGGACGGCGGTGAGCGTGGCGCTCTGGCTGGCGCTGCTCGCCGTCAAGGGCGGCGCCGACCTGGCCTTCTTTGGGCTGGGCCAGGAAAACTCGAAGGTGGGCGTCGCGGCGGGCCTGGTGACGGCGACGCTGCTCTCCTTCTCGCTCGGCGCCATCATCGCCACCCGCGTCTACTACTACTGGCGCTACTCCCTCGCCGCCGCCGACCACATCCAACTCTAGCGCAGCGCTCCCCCTCACCACTCGAACAGCCGGGTGAGCGCGGCGCGGCTGTGGCGCACGACGAGCGGGCTGCCGTGGGGGCAGACGGCGGGCGCCTGGCATGTGCGCAGGTCGGCGAGCAGGGCGCGCTGCTCGGCCTCGCTGAGCGGCTGGCCCCGGCGAACGGCGGAGCGGCACGCGAGCGAGACGCAGACGTGGTCGAGCCAGTCGTCGCCCTCCTCGGCGGCGTCCTGCGCCAGCTCCCGCGCGAAGCCCGCCGCGCTCTGCGCCGCTCCCGGCGCGCTGGGCAGCGCCCGCGCCAGGAAGGATGTCCCGCCGAACGGCTGTAGCTCCAGTCCCAGCGACGCCAGCTCCTCCAGCCGCGCCGCCAGCATCCGCGCCTGGAGCGGCGACACCTCGATCAGCAGCGGCTCCAGCAGCATCTGCCCGCCCGCCGCATCGGGCGCCTGGCGCGCCTCGCCCCGCGACGCGCGAGCAGCCGCTCGTAGAGGATACGCTCGTGCGCGCGGTGCTGATCCACCAGATAGAGATGGCCCTCCGCCGACTGCGCCACGATCAGCGCGCCGTCGAACTGCCCCAGCGGCTCCAGCTCTGGCAGCGGCCCGGCTGGGCGTGTCGTCGTCCCAGCGCAGCGCGGCGAGGCGCCCGCCATCGGGCCGCTCGCGCAGGCGCAGGCCACGCCGCCGACGAGTCGCCGGGAAGCTCAGCCGCAGCGGAACCGCGCCGCCGACGCCGACCGACGCCGCAGCGGCTCACCGGCTCAGCGAGGCTCACGGGGGCCGCGCCCAGCGCCTCGTGCGTCAGCCTGCGCAGGGCGGCGGCGATGGTCGCCTCATCGCGCAGCAGCGCCTCCAGCTTGGCGGGATGGATGTTGGCGTCCATGCGCTCCGGCGCCACACTGACCCGCGCGATCAGCAGCGGATGACGGCCCTTGCGCAGCGTCGGACGGTAGCCCGCCTCCAGCGCCGCATGCAGCGCGCGATTGGCCAGCGGGCGACCATTCACGCTCAGGTAGACATGCTCGCGCGTGGGGAAGTGGAACGGGCGCGCGGCCACCACGCCGCTGATCGTCACATCGGGCAGGCCATCGAGCCGCGCCGCCGCCAGCGGCAGCAGCCCGCGCGCCACGTCCGCGCCGAAGAGCGCGGCCACCGCGCCCGCGAGATCCGTCCCCGGCGTTTGCAGCAGCAGCGCGCCATCGCCAGAGAGAATGAAGCGCACGGCGGGATGCGCCAGCGCATAGGCGCGCGTCACCGCCACGACCCGCGCCGCCTCGAAGCGTGGCCCACGCAGCAGCGCGCGGCGGGCGGGCATCGCGTGGAAGAGGTCGCGCGCCGTCGCCGTCACGCCACGCGAGCGCGGCAGCCGCTCACGCGCCACGCAGCCGCCATCGCGCAGGGTGATCGCCTCCGCCAGCCCAGCGTCATCGCAGGCGCTCGCCAGCGTCAGCTCCGCCACCGTCGCGATGCTCGCCAGCGCCTCGCCGCGAAAACCCAGCGTCGTCAGTCGCTCCAGGTCGGCCAGCGTGCGCGTCTTGCTCGTCGTGTGGGGCTGCGTCGCCAGCTCCAGATCATCCGGCGCGATGCCCCAGCCGTCGTCGCTCACGCGGATGAGCCGCAGCCCACCCTCGCGCATCTCCACGCGCACCTCGGTCGCTCCAGCGTCCAGCGCGTTGGCGATCAGCTCGCGCGCCACCGATGCGGGCCGCTCGATCACCTCGCCCGCCGCGATCCGCTCGATCACCTCCGGCGGGAGCGGCTGCACCCGCGGCGGCCCTCGGCGGCGTCTGGCGTCATGGCTGGCCTCGCTCTCCAGGCGCACGCGCGGCCCCCATGCCCAGCCGCGCCAACGCCCGCTGTTGCAGCGAGAAGAGCAGATTCAGCGCCTCCAGCGGCGTTACGGCGACGAGGTTGACGCTCGCCAGCGCCAGCGCCAACTCGCGCTCATCGCTCGCGGGCGTCTCGCTCACGTAGGCGGCAGGCTGCTCGGCCACCAGCGCCGTCGTGGAGTCGGCGGGGCGCTCGCGCAGCAGCGTCTCGGCGCGGGCCGTCACCTCGGCGGGCAGGCCAGCCATCCGCGCCACCTGCACGCCGTAGCTGTGGTCGCTGGCGCCCGGCACGACACGCCGCAGGAAGATCGCCTGCCCATCGCGCTCGGCCACCTCCATGCGGAAGGCGCCCAGGCGGGGCAGCGTCTCGGCCAGCCGCGCCAGCTCGTGGTAGTGCGTGGCGAAGAGCGTGCGCGCGCCCGTGACGGCGCAGAGCCGCTCGATCACCGCCTGCGCGATGGCCAGCCCATCGGCGGAACTGGTGCCGCGCCCGACCTCATCCAGGATGACCAGGCTGCGCTCGGTCGCGTGGCGCAGGATGAACGCCGTCTCGACCATCTCCAGCATGAAGGTGCTGAGGCCGCGCGCCAGATCATCCTCGGCGCCGACCCGCGCGAAGATGCGATCCACCAGGCCAATCCGCGCACGCCGCGCCGGAACGAACGAGCCGACCTGCGCCATCAGCGTGATCAGCGCCACCTGCCGCAGATAGGTGGACTTGCCCGCCATGTTCGGCCCCGTCAGCAGCATCGCGCGGGTCGGCTCGCCTGGCTCGCTGAGGTCGTCGAGCCGCGTGTCGTTGGGGATGAACTCCACGCCGTCGAGCGTCGCCTCGATGACCGGATGCCGCCCGCCAATGATCTCCAGCGCGGTATCGTCGCTCAGCTCCGGGACGGGTGTAGCGCCGCGCGACGGCCACCTCGGCCAGCGAGAGCCAGAGATCGAGCTGCGCCAACGCGCCGACCGTCCGCCGCAGCCGCTGATGCGCTCTGCGCCAGCTCGGCCAGCAGCGCGGCGTACAGCTCGCCCTCCAGCGCGGCGATGCGCTCATCCGCGTGCAGCGCCTGCGCCTCGCGCTCCTTCAGCTCGGCGGTGACGAAGCGCTCGCCCGTGGCGACGGTCTGCCGCCGCTGGTAGTCGTCTGGCACGCGCGCGAGGTTGGGGCGCGTCACTTCGATGTAGTAGCCGAAGACCTTGTTGTAGCCGACCTTCAGCGAGCGGATGCCCGTGCGCTCGCGCTCGACGCCCTCCAGCGCGGCGATCCAGCGGCGGGTCGCGCTGGCCGATTCCACCACCGCGTCCAGATCGGCGGAATAGCCGGGACGCAGGCGGCGTCCCGTCGCCTCGCTGGGGTCCGCGACCGCCCGCAGAATCAGCTCGCGCACGTCGTCGCAGGGGTCCAGCGCGGCCCGCGCCTCACCCAGCGCCGCCGCCTCGCAGTCCCGCCAGCGCCTCGATGATCGTCGGGGCGCGCGCCAGCCCGCTCGCCAGCCCGAATAGCTCGCGCGGCACAGCGGCCCCCTGCGTCACGCGCGCCGCCAGCCGCTCCAGATCGCCCAGGCCATCCAGCAGCGCGCCGAGACGCTGGCGCAGGCTGACCCGCTCCACCAGCTCAGCCACCACATCGAGCCGCGACTCCAGCGCCGCGCGGTCACGCAGGGGATGCAGCAGCGTGCGCCGCAGCAGTCGCGCGCCCATCGGCGTGCGCGTGGCGTCGAGCGTCGCCAGCAGCGTCGCGCCCGGCTGCCCCGCTCCCGCAGCCTCCGCGCGCGATGGCGCCACCACCTCCAGCGCCCGCCACACGCGCCCATCCATCTCGACGAAGCCGCGCGTATCGTAGGTGCGCAGGTCGGTGAGCAGCGCGAGCAGCGGCGCGTTGACCCGCTCGATGTAGTGGAGGATGGCGCCCGCCGCCGCCGTCGCCAGCGGTAGCCGCTCGCAGCCATACGCCGCCAGCGTGGCGACGCCGAAGTGGCGGCAGAGGCGGATACGCGCGCTCTCCGGGTCGAAGGCGTCATCCGGACAGGGGCTGAGGCTGAAGGGCGCCAGCCACGCGGCCTCTGGCGTATCATCGCTGGCGTCGCTGACATGCGCGCCGCTGACGAGCACTTCCGCCGGAGTGAGCCGCGCCAAGCTCGGCCTGGAGCGCATGCGGCAGGTCATCCGCCGCCCACTGCGCGCAGGCGAAGGCGCCCACGCTGGCGTCGGCCCAGGCCAGGCCCACGGCGCGCGGCAGCCCGGTCGTGGGGTCGCGCCGCCCGAAGGCGACGGCGGCGAGGTAGGTGTCGCGGGCGGGCGCCAGCATTCCCGGCTCGACCAGCGTGCCTGGCGTCAGCACGCGCGTCACCTCGCGGCGGACGAGGCCGCGCCCCGGCGGGCTGACCTGATCGCAGATGGCCACGCGATAGCCACGCGCCACCAGCCGCCCGGCGTAGACCTCGATGGCATGCGTCGGCACGCCCGCGAGCGGAACCACCTCGCCTGGCCCGAAGCTGCGCGCGGTCAGCGTCAGCTGTAGCTCGCGCGCGACGGTTTCGGCGTCGTGGTCGAAGAACTCGTAGAAGTCGCCGATGTTGTAGGCCAGCAGCGCATCTGGATAGCGCGCTTTGATGTCGAGATATTGGCGGCGTGCGGGAGTTGGCATGGCAGATCCGACGCTCTCAGAAAAGTCGTGGCGACGCTGGGCCATTGTACCACGGCGGCGCGTGGGGGCAACGCTGTGATTGTGAGGGTATACGGCTCAAGGGTTACAGCCAGATACCTTGCGGTCGCGTGAAGGGGTATGATATACTCCCGGCGTAAGGGCGAGCGCTCGACAAAGGCTCACAGCCAGCGAGGGTACGCTTCCTTCGGAACACGCGACAATTTGGGTCATACTTCGGGGTGTAGCGCAGGTGGCTAGCGCGCAGCGTTCGGGACGCTGAGGTCGGAGGTTCAAGTCCTCTCACCCCGACCAGGATCGTCAGACGCCGAATCTCTTCCAGGGTTCGCGTCCGGCGAGTCTCGTCTGAGGAGCACGCCATGCTGGCGATGGATAGGCGAATTACGGGTGCGACAATGTCGTGTCCCCGCGCCTCCATCCAGCGGGGCGTGCTCTTTTTTTCATGTCTGGCAGCGTATGAGCCAGCCGCGCGCACACAACGCGGCCTGCTCGAATCAGTTAGTGATCGACATCAAAGACGGCGGAGATAGCGACGCTCACAGCGCCTGATTGGCGTGCGACTGTCTCTCTTCTCCGCCCACGACGGTACGGCGACGTGGCGCAGAAATAGAAGGGGGTCGCCAATGCCAGTGCTCGTGCTCAACGCGTCTCTCCAGCCGCTCTCGGTCATCCCAGAGCGTCGGCTCGTCGTGCTGCTCTCCAAGCAGAAGGTCGCCTTCATCGATGACAACATCCGCAAGGTGATCGAGGAGGGCATCGACTCCCGCCGCCTCCACACGGATGAACCAGTCATCGTGCAGTTGCTGGCGAATGTGCGCATCCCACGCATGGCGCTGCGCCCCACCCGCGCCAATATCATGCTGCGCGACGAAGAGACCTGCCAGTACTGCGGCAAGCACTTCCGCGAGTTGACGCTCGATCACGTCATCCCGCGCTCACGCGGAGGCGAGAGCACCTGGGAGAATCTCGTCGCCTGCTGCCGCGCCTGCAACGGACGCAAGGGCAACCGCCTGCCGCATGAGGTCGGCATGAAGTTGCTTCACACGCCACGCCCGCTGCACAACGAGTACGCGGGCTTCTTCTTGCTGCGCTACCCCCGGCTGCGCGAGGCCTACGAGCAGTTCCTCGTCTCAGCCCAGGTCAGCGCCGACCCCGTGATGGAGGCCTCGGCCTGAGCGGACAGCGCCAGCCGCGAGAAATAATCCCGGGAGCCGAGTAGCGACGAATAACGCCACTACTCGGCTCTCGCTTTATCTCCATCGCGCTCTCCACCACCTGATGCCCTATAATGAGCAAGCGACATTCGCGCTTTTTGTCATTCGCGCCCTCGCTAGTGGAGATCACCGCATGCGCCAGATTCGCGCCTCGCCAGCCCCGCGCTATGGCCTCATCGCCGCCGTGGTGAATTTGGCGCTGCTGGGAGTAGATCAGGCGCTTCGCGCCCTGCGCCCAGCGACCTTATCCAATCGCCGCAGGGGCATACCGCGCTGACCGTCGTGTTTTTCGCAAGTGCGGCGCTCGTCACCCTGGCTACGGGCTACCTCATTGCGCGGAAAACAGGACGCCTCCGAGCGGCGACGTGGGCGGGCGCGCTGGCGGTGGGACTGCCCGCCGCGTCGCTGACCGTCGTGATAAGTGTGCGAACAGTTCTAGCTCACAGCGATCAATTCATGGCATCCACAGTCGCTATCATCTTTTTCACGGCTGCCGCCGCGTTGGCTGGAGCCATTGTCGCAGCGCTGGGCGGGCTGGTAGGGCGCATACCCTACCGCAACACCCACCCCGATGTGCGCGAGGAGCTAGCCACCCAGCGGGCAGCCGCAACGCGCCTCCGCTCGCACTCCGAAGAGGAAGATGAGCGCGCAGGAAACGCATTGGTTTGGGTGATGGTCGCCGCGATTGTGGCAGTCACGGTGGCGCCTATGGGCATCGCTTACCTGGCGCTTGGCTCCTTCACCACATGGGAGGGTCTGGCGGCATCTGTCGGCGCGCTGGTCGTTGGCTTCGGCCTGCTCAGACTCGCTGATAACGCCTCGGCTGGCACGGGCTATCTCTACGACTTCGTCGGCATTACCCTTATCGTCAGCGGGCTGATTGTCGCCACTCGCCGAGATCACTGGCGATGTGATCTCGCTGCTGATGGGAATTGCTACATTTGCCTTCATACAACGCTCCTTCAACCGCCATATGGGCGCTCCCAAGCCTAGCGCGACCGAGCCGCCGGAGCTGGCGCCCGTCTTGTTTCGCCACGATGGTGAGTCTATCGTCGTCTATCCCAGCCGACGAAAGCTCGCGGGCCACGCCGCCTTCGCGGGAAGCGTCTCGCTCATCTGCGGCGCGCTGGCCGTCGTGTTTTCGATCTGCGGACCCGACGATTGTGTCTCGGACTTGGCGTGTTTGCGGTGATGGGCCTCATCGGCTTCGTCCCCGACCTTGTGCGGCTGCTCCATCGATGGCCCACACTGACCGTCACCAGCGATGGTATCACCGACCGTGGCTCCGGGCTCGTCACTGGCTTTGGCCTGATTCCCTGGCACGAAATCGAGGGTGTTGTTGGGCGAATTCGCCCTGCGCGTACGCCTATCCCGAATTGACGATCATTCCCGTCAACTTCGAGCGGCTGATCGCGCGGCAGCCACCCCTCAAGCGACCCCTGCTGCGCCTTGGCTCGGCGATGCGCGGCGGCTGCATCGCCATCTCATCGATCTACCTCGCGCAGCCAGCCGAAGAAGTAGCCAAGCGCATCAGTGACTACGTCCTGTCACATGCTCCGGCCAGCTACCTGGAATCGGCGGACAAAGCAGACGACGAACCAGGGCCGCCGACCGACGCGGATTGAGCTATTCCGCCGTCAGCGCCTTCTGGATGATCTCCGCCGTCGGCAGCACGCTCGCGAATTGGGTCATCACCGCCAGCGTCATCTCGTGGACGCGCGCGTGCGAGATTGTCTCGCCATTCAGCTTCAGATCGCGTGCGGCAGTCGCATCCGAGGCGAAAAGGACCTCGAAGTCGTGCTCCTCGGCGGCGCGCGTGGTGGTGTCGCAGCACATCTGGGTCATGTAGCCGCTGACGATGAGCGTGTCCACACCCGCCTCACGCAGATACGCCTCCAGCGGGGTCTGCGCGAAGGCGTTGGGATAGTGCTTGTTCACCACGCGCTCGCCCGCCGCCGGATGGAGCGATGGGTGTAGCTCCACGCCAATCGTCCCCTTGCGAAAGACGGGCGGATTCTCACCCAGGCTCTCGTGCGTGATGTAGAAGATCGGGGCGCCAGCGGCGCGCGCGGCGGCGATAAGCTCATGGATGTGTTCGAGCGCGCCGACGCCATCAGGCAGCGGCCACTTCCCATGCGGCGCGAAATATTCCTGCTGCGCGTCTATCACCAGCAATGCGGGCTTCATGCGTAACCTCCAGATGGATTTGCGGTAACTGTGTCTCCAGACTTCGCCCACTCGCAAGCAAGTGTGTTGCGGGGCGCCAGACCCCATGCTACACTATACTGGTGGCAGACTGCGCAGCGCATCCGCGTTGGCGACATGGCGCCACCTGAATCTGACCTACCACTGCTCGCTGACTGCGCTCGCCAGCGAGTGGCGCAATACCCAGCGGCCTGACCGCTGGCCCCGAAGCGCATAGAGGGACTGAAAGCGTATGGCGACTCCTACCACCACGTATGTTCCCGTCAGCAAGTTCCGCTTTGGCGCCAGCGCGCGCGACTCCGAAGGCCAGAGTGGCTTGCTCGTCGCCGTGGTCATTAACCCCACGACCTATGACCTGATCGCTGTTGGGCTGCGCTTCGGCCTCTTTGGCCGCACGATCTACGCCCCGGTATCGTGGGTGACGTCCATCTCCGATGACGGTATCGAGCTAAAAGCGACCCGCCTGGAGCTGGGGACAGGCGACAAAGCCCCCGCTGGCGTGGCGCTGGACGCTCGCTCAAGCGTCACACAGAATGGTCGGCGGGTAGGCAAGCTCGCGCGGTTGAGCTTCACGAGCGATACCCACACGCTGCGTCACCTGCTGATAGATCGGGGCATGGGCGCGGAATATGTCGTCGCCGTCGCCTCGGTGGCCCAGGTCACGACGGGCAGTGTCACGCTCACCGCCACGACCGATAGCGCGCATCCAGCGCTCACCCCGTATCGCCCCGACGATGAGCTACGCGAGGATGTCCAGCGCGCTATCGAGAGCTACAACCGCCTGCGCGTTGACCTTGCGGGCATCCATATCACCGCGACTGATGGCGAAGTCTGGCTGCGCGGCCATGTCTCCAGCGAACTGAATCGGCGGCTGGTGGGCGACCTCGCCAGTGAGGTGCGCGGCCTGGGTGAACTCCACAACGAATTGATCGCCGACCCTGTGCTGGCAGCCAGCATCTCCGCCGCGCTGGCCTGCGACCCCCGCACCGCCGAAGAGCGCATCGGTGTCTATCCAATGCTGGGGGTGGTGCGGCTGCGTGGCGCCGTCCATACCGCGCTCGCGCGTGAGGGCGCGGAACAAATCGCGCGCGCGATTCATCGCGATGGCGAGGTGGTCAACGATTTGCGCGTTGATGCCAACGCCAACGTCCTCCCGGTGATGTCTGGCGTCACGAACGCCGAGGATGTCGTCCCCGGCGGTCGCTAGCCTCCGACGCGACAGTGACGAAGCGGCGCGCATGAACCCATGGGGTTCATGCGCGCCGCTTTTTGCCCACCGCTTCACGGCTCAGCGCAAGGTAAGCGCGAAGTGGAGGATCAGGACGAGCAGCCAGAGGCTCCCCAGAATCAGCGCGCCAATGGAGAGCCAGTGAAACTCGCGCGGCGCGTTCGTATCGCCCAGGTGGACGGCGCTCCAGACGCCCAGCCCCAGCCCCGGCAGCGCGAAGGCCAGCATCAGCGGATTGAATGGCGCCGTCAGGCTCAGCACGACGCAGACCAGCGCCAGCGTGGCGGCCAGGCTCACCTGCGCCTCCTGCTGGGTGGCGGGCGGCGCCTCATCCAGCGCGGTCAGCCAGCCTGGCGTGCGCCACAGCGCGGGCGGCGCGGCGGCGAAGGCGGCGGCGCCCTGGCCCGCGAGCGCGCCACGCTGGCCCCAGACGCCTTGCTCGCGTGGAGACTGGGAGTCGGCCATGCGCCGTCGGTGGCAACGTTGGCCTGGCGTTCGCGGCGGGCGCGACGGGACGTGGCTGACACTGGGGCCGCCGCGCGCGCGACAGCGACGACCGGAGCCGTCTGCCACGGCTCGGCCCAGAGCGCCTGCCCGCAGCGCATGCAGAAGCGCGCCTCCGCTGGCGAGGATCCGCCACAGCGCGAGCAAGAGCGCGGCTGCTGCGTCTCGATGCTCGGCGGCGATGCGCGCAACTCTGAGCGGCATGCGACTAAGCTCGCGTTCCAGCTCCTTGACCGTCTGGAAGCGATCGAGCGGGATCGAGCGCCATCGCGCGTTGCACCATCGCATCCACCCGTGGGCTGAGCATAGGATTGCGCTCGCAGGGAGTAGGCATCGGCTGCGCATTGACGCGGGCAGGCGCCTCCGCAGGCTGATAGCCCGTCAACAGATAGTAGAGCGTCGCGCCGAGGCCATAGACATCCGTGCGCTGGTCAGTGGCGTTGGCCACCTGATACTGCTCCAGCGGCGCATAGCCGGGGGTATAGGCCTGCGCGGCGGCGATGGTCTTCTGGCCCGGGAAGTAGAGCTTGGCCAGCCCCAGATCAATCAGAATCGGAATATCCAGCGTCATGCTCAGCTTGATATTCGCGGGCTTGATATCGCGGTGGATGATCGGCGTCGGCTGGATGTGCAACTCCTGCACGGCGTCGCAGATCGGCAGCATCCAGTCGAGCACCTGATCTTCCGCTGGGGGCCGATGCGTCCGCTTGATCGTCTCGATGGCGATGTCTTCCAGCGTATGCCCATCCACGTAATCCATCACGAGGTAGAGACGCCCGCCAGACTCAAAGACGGAATAGCCGCGCACGAGATTTGGATGGCGCGCATTGAGGAGGAACTCAGCCTCGAACTGAAACTGCTTCTGGGCATTGGGATCGCGGGCGAAGGCTTCTTTGAGGGCGCGCACATGGCCGAGCGCGATGTCACGCGCCCGGTAGATGTGGCCAAAGCCACCGCCGCTGATGTAGCCCTCGATCATATAGCGATTGCGGAGCGTCACGCCCGGCGCCAATGCCGGTGGTTGCGCCATAGCCCCAGATGGCTGCATCTCGTCCTGCCCCCTCTGAAACGCGGCAATCCCTCCCGCGCCTCGTAATTTTAGCCAGGCAAGCGCTCCAGCGCCCATCTCAATATCCTACCAGTATAGGTGTCGCGTGTCGCGGCGGCAAGTCCCCCAGACACGTGAATACAACGCCAACTAAGCGGCTATGGCGTCGCCAGAGGAGTTGTCGCGCCCGCCTGACGCCTGGGCGCCGCGAAATCGCGGACGTTGCGGTGTGCGCCAGGCGCGAAGGCAGCGCAAACCAGGTTGGCGGCGCTCTCAAAGGTCTAAGACGTAGAGCGCGCCAAACATGGCGCACACGGCGTACAATGGCAGGACAGAATACTTGCGGTAGCCAACTCAGGCCACCATCAATCTGGAAACGAGTCCTATGGTCGAACTGGCCATCGCGCATGTCCCCTCTGGAAACGCCAGCGTCTCGCTGCTGACGTTGGGGCTGGGCTTCGTGGCAGCCACCGTGCTTGGCTGGGCGCTGAGCGAGGTGGTCGCGCGCGTCAGCCGGCATTACGGCTTGCTCGACCGCCCCCGTGGCCGCCATGCCCACCTGCGCGCGGCTCCCAGGCTGGGCGGCGTGGCGATCTTCCTGGCGTTCGCGCTGGTGGCCGCGCTGCTCTACCGTCCCGCCGCGCTCTACGAGGGGCGCGTGGCCGTGGGCCTCTTCGCCGCCTCCGCCCTGACGGTCGCCATCATGGCGATCGACGACCTGCGCGGTCTGCCGCCGTGGCCGCGCCTGCTGGCGCAGGCGGTGGCGGCGGCGCTGGTGATGTTCCCCGGCGCGCAGGGCCTGGTCATCGCCGATCATCCACAATCCGCTCGCATCCGGGGCCAGCGCCATCGTGCCGCTGCCGTGGTGGCTCGCCCTCCCCTTCACCGCGTTCTGGATCATCGGCATGATGAACACGATCAACTGGATGGATGGCGTGGATGGACTGGCGGGCGGCGTCGTGACCATCGCGGCGGTCGTGATGGCGACCATCGCGTGGCTGCTCGGCCAGCATACCGTCGCCTTACTCTGCGCGCTGCTCGCGGGCGCGACGCTCGGCTTCCTGCTGCTCAACTGGCGGCCCGGCGCGCTCTTCATGGGCGATAGCGGCGCGATGTTCCTGGGGCTGGCGCTGGCGACGCTGGCGGGCATGGGCGGCGCGAAGCTGGCGACGATGCTGCTGCTGCTCAGCCTGCCCATCATTGACGCGACGTGGGTCTTCTTCCGCCGCATCCAGCACGGGCGCACACCCCTCCGCGCGGATCGCTCGCACCTGCACTATCGTCTGCTCGCCAGCGGCATGAGCCAGCGCCAGGTCGCCCTGCTCTTCTACGTCATCACCGGCGCGTTTGGCGCGGTGACGATTCTCGCCGCCTATCTGCAAGCCCACGCCTGGCGCTGGACGGCGATTTTCCAGATCACTCCCTGGCTCAATGTCGCCGAGACCGAGACGCCGACGCTCATTGGGCTGGCGCTCGTTCCCGCCGTCACGCTCGCGGTCTGGGCGCTGGTCTGGCGGCGGCGCGCGGCCCCAGCTCGCCGCGCCAGCGGAGTCATCGCCCACCACGCCAGCCGCTGAGAGCGACCAGGATGTCGCGCTCGCTGGCAGCTCCGGCCAGCATCCCCAGCCCAAGGGCTAGCCCCACCGACTGCGGCGCCTCCAGCAAACCTGACGCATACTTGCATTCGCGACGCGCACCTACCGCATACTTCGCTGCGTGAAGACGAACAGCGACAACACCAGCGAGAGAAACGACAGGAACTCATGGCAAGCCATCCAAAGAGCGACACGAACGCTGACCACGGGGCGCTCGAAACTGCGCGCCCGCGCGGCGGCGACGCGGAGCCACGCGACATGGGGATGCCCCGGCGGTTGATGCTGGTATTCGCCATCGCCTGCGGACTGGTCGCGGCGAATCTCTACTACGCCCAGCCGATGCTCGAAACCATCGCGCGGCAATTTCACGCCAGCAGCGCCACCGTTGGCCAGATCGTGACGCTGAGCCAGCTTGGCTTCGCGGTCGGGCTATTCTTCCTCGTGCCGCTGGGCGACCTGCTCGACCGCCGCCGCCTGATCGCCGCGACGCTGACGCTGGCGGTGGCGGCGCTGATCGCGATGGCGCTGGCGCCCGCGCTCCCGGTGCTGCTGGGGGCGGCGCTGGTCATCGGGCTAACCTCGGTGGTGGCGCAGATTCTGGTGCCATTCGCCGCCACCCTCGCCAACGACGCCAACCGTGGCCGCGTCGTCGGCTTCGTGATGAGCGGCCTGCTGCTGGGCATCCTGCTCTCGCGCACCGTCGCCGGGCTGGTCAACCAGGTCGCCGGATGGCGCGCGGTCTACGGCGGCGCCGCTGTGCTGATCGCCGCTGCTGATCGTCGTCCTCTGGCGCGAGCTACCCGATGTGGCGCGGCCCGCCAGCGGCACGAGCTACGGGCGGCTGCTGCGCTCGGTCTTCGTCATCGCGCGCGAGGAGCCACTGCTCCGGCGCCGCGCGGCCTATGGCGGCCTGGCGTTCGCCTCCTTCAGCGCGCTGTGGACGAGCATCGCCTTCCTGCTGGCGCGGCCACCGTATAGCTTCAATCAGGCCGTCATTGGCCTCTTCGGGCTGGTCGGCGTGGCGGGCGCGCTGGCCGCCTCAGCCGCTGGCCGCTGGGCCGATCATGGCCTGGTTCGCGCGACCACCGGCGGCTTCATCATCGTGACGCTGCTCGCCTGGGGGCTGATCGCGCTGGGAGGCGCCAGCCTGCTCGCGCTGATCGTCGGCATCCTGCTGCTCGACCTGGGGACGCAAGGCATTCAGATCACCAACCAGAGCGAGATCTACCGGCTCCGCCCCGAAGCGCGCAGCCGCATCACCGCCGTCTACATGACCACCTACTTCCTCGGCGGCGCGCTCGGCTCGGCCACCTCCGCCACGGTCTACGCCGTCTGCGGGCTGGCCCGGCGTCGCGGCGCTGGGCGCGGGACTCCTCGCGCTGGCGCTGCTGCTCTGGCTCACCGAGCTGTCCCGCAAGCGCGAACTGCCCGCGAACGGCATAGACGCGCGCTACTCGGTCGAGCGCGGCCAACACCTGCTCTGGCGACAAATCCACATTCTCGCCACGCCAGAGGGGCTTGCCGCCTGGCTCGCCGCGTGTATCCCAGTAGATTTCCAGCCCATTGCCATCAGGGTCGTCGAAGTACATCGCCCAGCTAATGAAGTGATCCACCGCGCCGACGGCCACATCCGCCTCGGTCAGCGCCTGGAACGCCTCGGCGAAGGCGCGCTTGCTGGGAACCTCGAAGGCGACATGGTACAGCCCCACGCTCCGCGACGATGGCATCGGCGCGTTTGGCCCGACCCGCTGGAGGGCAATCTCATGGTGGAAGGCGCCGCCCGTCATGAAGCACATACTGGTCGCCGACGCGCTCGGTGACACGCAGTTTCAGAAAGCGCTCATAGAACGCCACGGAACGGTCGAGGTCGCGCACCTTGAGGTGGGCATGGCCAATCTTCGTCGTATACATCGCTCGACTCCTCGCGCTCACAATACTTCAACACAATGAAGTATTGCCTCACTGATGTTATAGCACGCGCTTCTCGCCAGCGCCACCCGCCAGCGCCACCCGCCTGCTACAGGCTCGTGGCGGGGTCCACATCCACCGCCCAGCCGGGAGCCAGCGCCTCGGCGGGGAGCGCTCGCAGCGCCCGCAGCGGATCAGGCCCGCGCAGGATGATCTGCCAGCGGTAGCGCCCACGCAGCCGCTCCAGGAAGGCGGGCGCTGGGCCGACGATATCGGTCTCGCTCAGGCGCTGGGACTGGATGACGCGCTCCAGCGCATCGGCCAGCGCCATCGCCTCGATCTGCGCGGAGTAGCGGTCGTGATGCTCATAGAGCAGCTTGACGAGGCGCCGATAGGGCGGATAGCCGTACTGTCGGCGCACGCCCAGCTCCACCTCGGAGAAGCTGGCGTAGTCGTGGCGCGCGGCGGCCTGGATGCAGAAATGCTCCGGGTTGAACGTCTGCACGATGACGCGCCCCGGCGCCTCGCCACGACCCGCGCGCCCCGCCACCTGGGTGAGGAGCTGGAAGGCGCGCTCCGAGGCGCGGAAGTCGGGCAGGGTCAGCGCGACATCGGCGGAGACGACGCCCACCAGCGTCACCGCTGGCAAATCCAGCCCCTTCGCGATCATCTGCGTGCCGACGAGCAGATCAGCGCGGCGCTCCGTGAAGGCGCGGAGCAGGTCTTCGTGCTCCTGGCGGGTGCGTGCGGTGTCGCGATCCCAGCGCAGCGTGCGCGCCTCCGGAAACAGCCGCTTCAACGTCGATCTCCACCCGCTCGGCGCCCAGCCCGAAGTAGCGGATGCTGGCGCTCCAGCAGATCGGGCATTGGCGCGGCGGCGTCTCGCGCCTGCCGCAATAGTGGCAGATCAGCGCATCCTCGCCCGCGTGAAAGGTCAGCGCGACATCGCACTGTGGGCAGCGCGCCGCATAGCCGCACTCGCGGCAGATGACGCTGGTCGAGAAGCCGCGCCGGTTGAGAAAGACGATGGCCTGCTCGCCGCGCCGCAGCGTCTCCGTCAGCGCCTCACGCAGCGTCTCGCTGAAGATGCTGGTGTTGCCCGCGCGCAGCTCGGCGCGCAGATCAACCACCGTCACGGGTGGCAGCCCCGGCGCGATCCCCGGCGCGTCATCGTCGCCAGTGGTCTGCGCCAGCGGCGCGGCGCCCACTCGCTCGGCCATCTCGATGAGCCGCCACTCGCCCGACCGCGCCCGCTCGAACGACTCCATCGAAGGCGTGGCGCTGCCCAGCACCACCGTCGCGCCCTGCCTGCGCGCCCAGGCGCACCGCTACATCGCGCGCGTGGTAGCTCGGCGTGCGCTCCTGCTTGTACGCCGCCTCATGCTCCTCATCCAGAATGATGAGGCCAAGGTTGTCGAGTGGGGCGAAGAGGGCCGAGCGCGACCCCAGCACGACATCCACCTCGCCCGCGCGAATGCGCCGCCACTCGCTCAGCCGCTCAGCGGGAGTCAGCTCGCTATGCAGCAGCGCCACACGTCCAGGAAAGCGCCCGGCGTAGCGCGCCAGCGCCTGCGGTGTCAGCGCAATCTCCGGCACGAGCGCCAATCCACGCTTGCCCTGCGCGATGATGGCCGCCAGCGCCTGGAGATAGACCTCCGTCTTGCCGCTCCCGGTGATGCCATGCAGCAGGCAGACCCGTGCGCCCGCCGTATCGGTCGGGGCCGTGGGGTCGAGGATGGCGTCGAGCGCCTGCCGCTGCGTCGCCGTCAGCGCAAGTGGCGTGGTCTGCGCGAGTGTGCGCCCCGCCAGCGGATCGCGCCGCGCCTCCACCTGCTCGACTCCGACCAGCCCCGCCTTCACCAGCTCCATGAACGCGGGATTCGTGGCGCGCGTCAGCCGCAGCAACTCCTCCACCCGCCACGGTTCCCTGGCGTGCTCCAGTGCCTCCAGCGCGGCAAGTTGGCGCAGCAGCCGCTCACTCTCGCGCCCGCGCGCCTGCTGCGGGCGCTGCGACTCCTGGGGCGCTGGCGCGGCGCCTGTCAGCGCATCCAGCCGTGCTCGCGCATCCAGCCGCCAGGCTTCCACCTGCTCCAGCGGCGCGACGAGCCTCGCCAGACGCTCGCGGCGCGGCTGGAGGATGCTGGGGGGCAGTTCTGTGGTGAGGCGCGCCAGACGCCGCTCCGTCAGCGCGTGAATCACTGCCCGCGCGCGCTGAGCGCCCAGAGCCTCGTTGCAGCCGCTCGCGCTCCACCATGCCACCATCGCGCAGGAGGGACAATGCCAGTTGCGCATCCGGTGAAAGCGGCTCCATGTCCTCGGCGGCAGGCGTGAGGTCGGCCTCGGTCGGGCGCAACACACTGCGCGCGCTGGCGACCAGCCCCGGCGGCAGAAACATCCGCGCGACGGCCCCCAGCGGCGCCCAGTAGTATGCGGCGATCCACTCGGCGAGGGCGCGCTGGCTCGCGGAGAGCAATGGCTCTGGCGCCAGCAGCGCGGATAGCTCGCGTACCTTGACCCCATCGGTGTTGGCAGGCGCATCACCTGCCTCGTTCGCGGCGTCTTCGCTGGCGTCGAGCGACCAGATGATTCCCGGAGCGGAGCGATCGCCGAAGGGCACGGAGACCAGACAGCCAGCCTGCGCGACCTGCGCCAGTTCAGGGCTGAGGCGATAGGTATAGTAGTCGCGCGCATGGGTCGAGCGCCGCGCCGCCTGAAGCACGACCACTTCTACCCTCATGCGCGTCTCCCGATGGCTCGATGGCAGGGCGCGCGTCCCGGTCGCGGCGGATGCGTCAGTGTGGAGCGCCCTCTGCTACTCTACCACCTCGATGCGGCGTGCGGCGGTGAGCCAGGGGTCGGTCGGCGCGTCATGCGGCGAGGGCGCGCTCTCTGGCGGGCCAGGAATCACAGCGACACTGCGTTGTGCGCGCGCCTCTTCGCCCTGCTGAGGCAATGGCGCGGACTGGCGCGCCCTCGCGGACTGCTCCACACTCGCCAGCGTTCCCGTCAAATCCTGCGCGCTGGCCACGTAGCCCACCCGGAGCGAGGCGATCTCAGCGCCGACGACGATGAAGAGACCATAGGCGTAGAAGAAGACCAGCGCGACCAGCGCGAATCCCGCGATGGAGCCAAAGTGGTTGGGCTGAAGCACGTAGCGCACATAGAGCGGAAAGATCAACAGGTAGCCCTGGCTGAGCGCCGCCGCCACCAGCGCGCCCGGCCACGCCGCGCGCAGCGGAACGCCTCCCGGTGTGAGCCGCGTGTAGGCGACCAACGCCAGCAGGAAGTTGGCGATCAGCCCCGCGATCAGGGCGAGCCACGGCGCCCAGAGCGAGCCACCGAAGGCGTCCGAATCCACCAGCGAGACGGTAAGGTGCGAGATGGAAACGCCAATATGCGGTATCGCGGTAGCGGAAAAGACAATAACCGGCAGGAGAGTCAGGCAGAGCAGCAGCATCAGAAACGCGGCGATATTCTGCGCCTTGAAGCGCCGTTTTGGCCTGCGGAAGATCACGCAGAGCACGCTCTCCAGCACGGCGAAGAAGCGCGAGCCATACCACACGGCCACCGGAAGACCCAGCACCAGCACGAAGGCCGGAGCCGTGCGCAGGCTATTGGTGAAGGTGACTACCGCGCTCGTCGCCACGCGGTCAGGCAGAAAGTGTAGCAAATAGAAGGTGACGGTCTGGTCAGCATAGGGCGGTGATACCCGTAGCGCCAACGCGAGTAGCACGAGTTGCAGCCCAGCCATCGCGAAGAGCGACTCCAGGAGGGTGAACGCCAGCAGACGCGCGAGGTTCCAGCCCCAGTCGCGATCATACTTGTTCCAGAATCGCCACGCCATCAGATTCGCCTTTTTCACTTGCTCGCGCCATCGCTGTGACGTGTCGCCCGTTTCGCATGATAGCATACGCGAGCGGAGACGCCTTGTGTGAGATAGGCC
>CAWIYP010000018.1:0-45273 GCA_963840335.1 uncultured Chloroflexia bacterium | reverse complement strand
TCCTTGAAATCGCTGAAAAATAGCCGTTCTGAGGCAGCATTGGCGCCGTGGCGTTGAGACGGCACTGAACGCTCTCGGCGCTTGCGGCGATGCTGTGTCGCGCCTTACTGCGCGCGTGGGTCAGCGTCATTGACCCCTTCGCCCAGTACACCGGACGACGTGTTTTGCTCATTCCCTGACCCGCCCAGCGCGTCGAAACCGACCAGATCGGAGACGCGCAGCGTACCAGGCGTGCGCTGCATCGCGTCACTCGCCGCTGGCCCGGCCACATAGCCAGCGTCCGCATCCATCGGCAGGCGCATATCCCCCTCCAACGGGCGCGTCACCATTGGCGCATGCCGGGGGAGCGAGGCCGAGGCGGGGCGGGGCGCCATAGAGGCTGCTCGACGCGCTGGGGTGATCCAGCGGATCGATGGCAGCGCCGGAGAGGCTGGCAAGCTGCTGTATCCGGTCAGAGTTGTGCTCGATCGCATTGATCGCCTGCGTGATCCAGTCGATACCAACGCCCGTCTGGCGCACATAGCGCCGCAGCAGCCCAATATCGTGGTTGAGATTGCCCGCTGCGCGCGACTCGTTCACCGTCTGCGCGTAGAGATGTGTCAACGCGACCCAGGTGTCGCCCAGGCCAGCGGGCAAATCCGCGCTGGTCATCGCGACGCCAGTCGCGTCAGCGGCAGTGGCGGACACGCCAAGCGCATCGACCGCGCGCAGCGGCGTGGTGAGCGGAGAGATGCCCGCCGCCGAATGGTCAATCGGTTCGAGAATGTTCATCTCTTCGGTGAAGCCTGGGCGCATAATGCCGATGTCATCGCCAAACCCCTGCGAGCCGCCGAGCGCATCCGTGTTGCGGACGACTGGCTCTCGCAGTGATCGGTCAGCCAGGTCGGCATGAGTGATCTCTGGTGGCAGAATCAGCGCCAACGCGCGCCGCGCCTGCCCCAATAGCTCGATCTGGCGCTGCGAGGTGGCGACAAGGCTCTCGACGAGCGCGACGAGACGACCGACATGCTGCCGGCCCGCGCCGACTCGTCCGCGGTATTCGAGAGGCCCTCGCGGCTATGCTTGAGCGAGCTTGCTAGCTCAACGGCGACCTCCTGCAATCGCGATTGACGGCGCGCATTGATCACCAGCGCCTGGTTGAGCGCCGCCGCCACAGGATAGAACGCCGAGTCAGTCGGTAGCTCACTCCCTGGGACGGGAGCCGCGCCAGTAGCGAGTCGGTTGGCGATCTCGACCAGCGGCACCGCCTGTGACTCCATCCGCTGGAGCTTGACCTCCATGTCATTCGTCGCGCGCACCTGCTGGATCAGCATCGAAAGGCTGGTGGCCAGTGGCGCCAGCGTAGGTGTGCCGACATCGATGCGCGTATTGTTGTAGTCGTGCGCCAGTGCGCTCGACACCGCGAACTGGATGGCGCCAACATCTTGCATCAACTGATGCTGCTGGGTCGTTATCTGGCGCTGGTTGCCCTGGAGCGCCCGCGCGAGCCGCCCATCGTCCAGGGCAAGCGAGCCGCTGACCTTTTCTTTGATAAATTGCGCCAGTCGCCAGGCAAGAAAGCCAATAAAGCCCTCTAACCCCAGCGAGTAGACGACCACCAGATAAATCTCGCTCAGTGGTGTCGTATCGCTGGCAAGCGCGAATGCGAGCAGCACCGCGCCAGCCGTCCCAACAGCGCATGCGCCCGTGACCAGTAACGTCAACTCAGGTGTGAAAAAGAGGCCAGCCTCTAACGTGAGCGGCAAGAAGAGCAGGGCTGCCTGCGCCGTGCGCGGGCCATCGTGGAGGACGAACGCCATCACGAAGACCTGCGCGGCGGTCGCGAGCGCGCCTCCACCAATCAGAATGGCGGTGGCGACGCGGGAGTCGTGGCGCAGATAGTTGACGAGGAAGGCGGCGAGATAAAAGACCAGCGCCAGCGCCAGCGTCAGCAGCATGGGCAGATTCGCCGACGAAATGAGATAGCCCGGCACGACCATGAGCGTTATGAGCGCCTGCGCAAACACAACGGTCGTCACCAGCCACTCCCGCTGCCGGTCGCGCGCGGCCATCTGCTCCATACGATCATCGATCAACTCTGAGATCGGGAGCCTGCGTGGCTGTGAGGGCGCGCCAGGCTGCGGCTGCGAGCGCTGACCACGGAGTGGCTGTGAGGGCGGCGCGCCAAAAGCGCCTGAGTTGGGGCCGCGTCGCGGCGAATCTGGTGGTATCTGCATGAGTGTCTATGTCGCACACTCTGCGCTCTGGCTCGACATCGTGAGCCAGCGACGAGCGTGCGCCTCCTTCTTCATCACTGGTTGATCGCCAACACGGCCAGCGCGACACGCGGTGTTTTCGCTGGCTGCGGGGAACACAGCCAGGCACGGCGCGTCTGGCCTGGGCTAGCGATATTGTAGGCGAGGCGCATGCGTGTGGCAAGGGCAGGACGTTTCTTCTCAGCGCGGCCAGCCCTGATTGAGCCAACGTCGCCGCCCGAAAGTTCGCTATGCGCGGCTGGCGGATAGTACTATCACAACGGCGCATATGAGGGCCTCTATGCACAGGCGCTTGCGGCAGGGGCGCCTCATCGCGTACACTACGGCTGCCACCTCCAGCCGGCGTGGCGGAACGGTATACGCGGCGGTCTCAAAAACCGCTCCCCTCACGGGGTTAAGGGTTCGAATCCCTTCGCCGGCACCCTCTAACAGCAAGTCACGAAGTCGCATCTGTTCAGGACTGCTACCAATCATTGAAAGCCGTGAGATACTCGGTGGCGAGCAACTCACGGCTTGTTGTTTCAGAGCCAGTACGCCAACCGCCCGCAGCTAAAGACAGACGGCACATTTGGCTAATACGCCGAGGTTAATGTGCGGTGAGAAGGTTAACCATACACGTAAGCTCCGCCTTCATGCTGCTATTCCTCTGGCGGCAGGAGCGACACCAGCCAGAGTGACAACGGTGATCTCTCTGCATGTTTTGAAATTTCCATACTTATCTTCAGTTCAGGTAATTCTCACCTAGCATTCATCACTAGGCCGTATACTGGCTGTGCAGGCTGATTGTCTTGATCGTTACGGCTGTACATGCTCCCCTGTCAGTACCTGTTTTCGCGCGAGTGCCTGTTTCCGATCCCTGCACAACACACATCGAGCTTTACTCCTCGCACATACCCACACGTTGGTCTCCGTGAAATGTTCCTGGATGGCGGTTTCACCGTGCTATCCATCACAGCCTGCGGGAAACAAGGAGCAGCGAGATGGACATAGAGACTCTTCAATTGCCGAGTGTCATGGATGCCGAGCGCTTTAGCGATCTAGACTACTTCGTGCGCCACACAGTCTTCATCATCTGCCACAAATCGGAACCAGTAGACACACTGCAGGCGATCTTGCGCTACCTTCCTGCCGATAGTCCACGTATTGTCGTCACGAACTGCCCTGAGCGAGCGTTCGCGCAGTTGAACGACGAACTGGGCAAGCAACTCACGACACGCGGCGCAACTTATCTTGTTCACCAGAAGGATGATCGCGTTGCCCATTTCTTCCGGGAGTGTGGCGTCTCACATATCCTTGATGCGAGCGGTTCTGTCGCGGATGGCAAAGGCGAAGGCATGTACATCGGGACCATTCTCGCGGCGCTTCTGGGCACAGCGAACTGGGTCGTCTACTTCGACGCTGATAACTACGCCCCCAGCGCCTTGCTCGAGTATATTCTCGCCATGGGCCAGTTGTTCACGTCGTCCGCTGGCGCGTATCCGTGGCGTCAGGGCTATCGGGAATATCCAGAGCACGCGCCGCTTCATAACATACGTGTCTTTTGGGCCTCCAAGCCTGTGTATGATGGGGTGACATTTGTGCCTCAGCCACAGGTTCTCGGTCGCTGCACACAAGTCATCGCTCCCTTGTGCGATGAACTGTTGCGCATGTGGCAGCCAGACACTACCCAACGCTTGCTCACGCCGAATGCGGGCGAGCAGGGGATGACCATGGCTGCGGCCAGAGCGCTGCGCTTCTCGTCGGGTTTCTCAATCGAAACATTTCAACTGCTCGAACTCGCATTCACAGAAGTCTGGAGCGCGCGCGCACGACGGACTGACACACCGACGCATGTGCGGCTGCAACAGTACATATCAGGCAGCCCGCATTTTCACGAAAAGAAGGATGATGCCCACATCCAGGGCATGATCGCTGAAAGTCTCGGTAGCTTCCTCGCGTTTCGGCGTCACCTGCCACCTCACTTGCTGTCACGCATTACTACTCTCGCGGACGAGTTGGGCCTCCACCTCGCGCGTCCCACAACATATCCGGCTATCCGCAGCCTGCAACTTGCGCGTCATGGTGACTTCCCGGCGCAATTTCGGCTGGACGCCCGTGTGGAAGATGTATCAGCGTGAGGGTGCATGCCATGCGGATGCTCACCGTCCAGATCGCCCCACTCAGTCGCGAGCGTATGGCCTGGTCGGTGGAATAGACTGGATAGCGGGGCGGCAAAGTATGCTACCATGTAGCCACGCCCCTCGCATCCCGCCTGCTCGCGAAATCCTCGCCACTGCGGGTGATAAGAGGGTTTCCGACATGACACGGCCCGCCGACGAGATGACACGATGCTGGCTGGCGGCATATTCCATGCAGTGAAAGAAAAGGTTCTGTGGCTGATCTCATTCCCACGACGGTCGTCGGCAGTTATCCTCAGCCAGACTGGCTCATAGATCGCGACAATCTTCGCAATCGCCTGCCTCCGCGCGTCCGTGCGCGCGAGATCTGGCGCATCCCCGAGCCATTCCTGGAGCAGGCGCAGGACGACGCCACGCATCATCGCCATCCGCGACATGGAGCGGGCAGGCGTGGACATCATCTCCGATGGTGAGATTCGCCGCGAGAGCTATTCCAACCGCTTCGCGACCGCGCTGGAGGGGATGGATCTCGACAACCCTGGCACGGCCATTGACCGCACGGGGCATCCGAACCCTGTGCCGCGCGTCGTCGGGCCGATCCGCCGCACCCGGCCTGTGGAGGTGCGCGACCTGGAGTTCCTGCGCCGCAACACCGACCACCGCATCAAGATCACGGTGCCTGGCCCGTTCACCGTCGCACAGCAGGCGCAGAACGACTACTATCCCGATGATCGCGCGCTCGCGCTCGACCTGGCGGCCGCCATCAACGAGGAGATCAAGGATCTCTTCGCGGCGGGCGCCGATGTCGTGCAGATTGACGAGCCATACCTGCAGGCCCGCCCAGAGAAGGCCCGCGCCTATGGGGTCGAGGTCATCAACCGCGCGCTCGAAGGGGTTCAGGGGACGACTGCCCTGCATATGTGCTTCGGCTATGCCGCTGTCGTCCACGACCGGCCCGGACAGTATGCCTTCCTCTCCGAGTTGAACGAGTGCGTCGTCCAGCAGATTTCCATCGAGACAGCGCAGCCCAAGCTCGATCTCTCCGTGCTGGAGACGCTCCCCACCAAGACCATCATGCTGGGTGTGCTGAATCTGGGAGACACGCGGATCGAGACCCCAGAGGAAATCGCCGCCCACCTCAGAAGGGCGCTCCAGTATATCGAGCCTGAGCGCCTGATCGCCGCGCCCGACTGCGGGATGAAGTACCTGCCCCGCGACGTCGCGTTTGGCAAGCTCCAGGCGATGACGCAGGGCGCCGCCATCGTCCGCGAGGAACTGCGCTAGGCTGGCTGGCGATTGCAATCGCGCCTGAAGGGCCTCGCGGCCCACAAGGTCCGCCGACGCGGACCCAATCCGGACCCGCGTCGGCGGGTCTTGTGGCGGCGCCAGCCGCCTTCAGGCGCGATTTTAATCGCTGGCGCCATCCCGCGCCATACGCCTACGTCGTGATATCCGGGTAGGGCAGCGACCAGTGCTTGAGCTTGCGCGCGTATTCGAGCTGGAATCCCAGGGGTTCGGGATAGTCGCGCTCGAACAGGGCGATGAAGAGTGTCAGCGTCAGGAATGGATGCGCGCCAAGCTCGAAGAGCTTGACGTAGTCGTGCGTCGCCAGCGCCTCGCGCTCGACATCGTCGAACTGCAGCCACGAGCTACACTCCATATCGGGCAGGTTCAGGATGACGTTGGCGCGCTCGGTCTCCCACCAGGTCACGGTTCCGCGCGGATCTTCGCGGTAGCGCTCGACAAGATCAGGATCGCGGTCAACCGTAAAGAGGAACTTGTTGAGGAGATACTTGCTCATGCGTTCACTCCATTCGGATACCAGGTGAAGTAGGCCTCCATCGTGTGGAAGAGGTCGAGCGTATCGGCGTAATCGGCCTTCACTCCCCCGGCGACGCCCATCATCAGCATGAAGTCGAGGAAGCCATGCGTGGCGTTGCCTGGCTCCCAGAGGCTGTCGAGCGAGACACCCGCCAGCGCCCCCTCGATATCGCCGTTGGCGATCCAGGCGACGGCCTTGCGGTCGAACTCCGGATCGGGGCCATGCGGCCCAAACTGGCGCGGCCCGCCCAACTCCAGCGAGAGATGCCCCGTGCCGATGATCGCGACACGCGCGTCACTCGGCCACGAGACGACGAGGTCGCGCAGGAGACGGCCCAGCGCGACATAGCGCTGCGGCTGGGGCAGTGGCGGCGCGAAGATGTTCGTGTAGACCGGCACGATCGGCAAATCCGCCTCAGGTCGCGTCGTGATGATCGGGCAGGTGATGCTGTGGTCAACGTGCAACTCATTGCTGAACGCCAGGTCGAAGCCAGCGTCTAGCCCCTGGCGCAGCAGGTACGCCGACAGCTCCTCATGGCCCTTGAGCCGCATACGGGGCAGCCCGAATTCGCGCTCCTCATTGTAATAGTTCGCGTCGTAGTACGGAGCTTTGCCGATGAGGAACTGCGGCATGTTGTCGTACCAGAGCTGGTGGAAGTGGTCAGAGCCGACCATCACCAGCACATCTGGATTGACCCGCGTGAGCGTCTCACGGTAGGCCGTGACCTTGCGCACCCATTCGTCCGCAAAGTCGGGGCTTGCTCTCCGGCGGCGCTGTGCTGGCGCGGTAGAAGAACGGGTGGTGCGTTGTCGCGAGGACGGCAACCAGGTTGGCCATGACTCCCTCCATCGGGCGTGGCCCGCGCACATCGCAGGCGCTGAGCGAACTGGGTCAACGTTATTCTTCGGCGTCGGTCCGAGTGGACGGACGGTACACCGCATTGCGATCAACCGCGTAGTAGATGGCGGGGGCGATGGGGTTGCGCATCTCCTCAGCGATGTGGCCGAGCAGCCCCGCTGTGCGCGCGAGCAGCGCCACACCACGCAGCAGCGCGGGTGGCAGCCCCAGATCCGCGAGCGCCGCGCCGCCCACGCCCGCGCCATTCAGCGGGAGCCGACGGCCGAGGATCTCCGCATGCGTGCGACCAATCGCCTCGAAGAGCCGCAGGTGTGGCCCCCGCAGCCCCTCCTGCTCAGCGATGCCGATGATCACTGGCGTGCGTGGGTCGCCCGTCTTATGCACCGGATGCCCCAGGCCAGGGATGAAGCGGCCAGCGGCGCGCTCCGCCGCGACAGCGCGCCGCGCCAGCGCATCCCACTCCTCATCGGTCGTCGGCAGCTCGCCCTCGACGCTGGCCAACACCCCCGCGAGAAAGCGGCCCGTATCCTCCGTGACGCCGAGGAACCGCGAGCCACCGCCGAGCAGGCCCGCCGCGATGGCGCCCTGCAACGCATCGGGCGCGCTATAGAGCGTCAGGCGCGCGGCGATGGCGGTCGGCGTGAAGCCGTGGTCGGCAAGCGAGACGAGCACAGCCTCGAACACGCGCACCTGCTGCGGCGTCGGTCGCTGCTGTGTCGCGAGCCAGAGCGCCAGCTCACCAAAGCCCACCTTGCCGATCATCTCGTTGGCAAGGTCGTGGCCGAGCAGTTTGATGTGCTCGGCGTCAGATGTGCCGATCCCCGTTGGATACTGTGGCGGTCGCTGCTCTTCCGTCTGCTGGTCTCCCATCTGTCCTTCCCTCCAGTCGCCTAGCTTTGCCCAGCGGGAGCATCAGCATGCGTGGCGCCCAACGCGCCGGAACCCAGCGGTCGGCTGAGCCAGTCGCGAACGACGTCGTTATCCTTGCCAAGCGCGGGCGGTGGCAGCTCGTAGCGCGCGGGCGTCGCGGAGAAGGTGATCGGGTTGCGGATCATCGGAATGGCGTCGTCGCCAGCGCCCACCTCCACGACCGGGTTCAGCCCCACCTCCCGCGCGAAGTTGACGCCGCCCGCAATATCATTGATCGGGCCGCAGGAGACACCCGCCGCGCTCAGCTCATGGAACCACTCGTCGGCGCCTTTCGTCCGCAGCCGTTCGACCAGCAGCGGGCGTAGTAGCTCGCGATTACGTGTGCGGTCGTCGTTATTGACGAAGCGCGGGATCATTCGGCAGGTCATGCAGACCGAGCACATTGCAGAGCTGGCGAAACTGCCCATTGTTCCCCGCGATGACGATGAGGTCTTTATCGGCGGTCGGCAGCGGCTCGTAGGGAAACAGGCTGGGATGCGCGTTTCCCATGCGCATCGGGACGACGCCGCCCGCCACATAGGCCGACGTGTGGTTGACCAGCCCCGAGAGCGCGGAGGCCAGCAGGCTCAGCTCCACATGCTGCCCCTCGCCCGTGCGGTCGCGGTGATGCAATGCGGACAATATGCCAATCGCGGCATGCAGCCCGGCCATCACATCGAAGACGGAGATGCCCGCCCGATAGGCTGGGCCGTCTGGCTCGCCCGTGAGGCTCATCAGGCCGGAGATCGCCTGGACAACGAGATCGTAGCCGGGCAGCGAGGCGCCTTCCGCCGTGCCGAACCCGCTGATGGACGTGTAGATGACGCTGGGGTTGCGCGCTTTGGTGGACTCGTAGTCCAGCCCGAAGCGGTCGAGTCCACCAACCTTGAAGTTCTCGATCATGACATCCGCGCGGCTGGCAAGCTCCTGGGCGAGCCGCAGATCCTCAGGATTCTTGAGGTCGAGCGTCACCGACCGCTTATTGCGGTTGATCGCCAGATAGTAGGTGGAGACGCCGTCGCGGACTGGTGGCATCCATGTCCGCGTGTCATCCCCTGCGGGACTCTCGACCTTGATGATTGTCGCGCCGAGATCACCCAGCAGCATCGTGCAGTACGGGCCAGCGAGCACCCGCGAGAAGTCGGCGACCAGCACGCCATCCAGTGGCCCCGGTCGTCGGCTGGAATCTGTATGGCCCTGCTCTGACATCAGGATTCAGCCTTTATGTATCTGGTTCGCCCGCGAGCGAACCCCACGAGCCTTGTCTGCGCCCGTTATATGCTGTGTCATATCTTGTGCTTGCTGCGCGCCATCACTGGCGCGTGTCCGCAGAACGGACAGTTGTCCGTTACACATGGTAGATGACGCCATAAGTCACTGTCAAGTGGCGGCGAGCGCCATCCAGATGGCGCTACGAGCCAGCGCTGACGGTGATTTCCGGGCGGCTCCGGCGCAGTGTCCAGTCGGCGCTGATCGCTGCGGCGGTCTGCAAGAGCAGCGGCAGATACTGCTCGGTGAGCGTTTCGATGCTCGTCTCCGCGGCATGCACGCTGACATTGAGCGCGGCGACGACATGCGTCTCGCTATCGCGCACTGGCGTCGCAATCGAGCGGATGCCGGGCGCTAACTCCTCGTCCGCGAGCGCCCAGCCGCGTGCGCGCACCTCGCTCAACGCATGGTCGCGCTCCTCCGTGGCTGGATTCCACCGCGGCGTGATCCCTGAGCGACTCGGCTCGGCGAGCGTTTTTGTCAGCTCTTCTGGCGTAGAGCGACGCCAACAGCGCTTTCCCCAGGGATGTCTGCAAGGCGGGGAAGCGGGTGCCAATGGTGACGGCGAACGTGATCACCTTGGGAACCGCCACGCGCGCGACATACACGATGTCCGAGCCATCGAGCTGCGCGAGCGACGACGATTCGCCTGTGCGGGCGACGAGTCGCTCCATATGAGGACGCGCGATCTCCCAGATGCTGGTCGAGCCGATATACGCCATGCCCAGTTCGAGGACACGCGGCGTCAGGGCGAACACTGCCGCCAGTGACGCGGACATAGCCTAGCTCTTCGAGCGTGAGCAGAATCCGCCGCGCTGTCGGGCGAGCTAGCCCGGCGGCGGACGCCACTTCGCTGAGGCTCATCGTCCGGCGGTGAGGCCCGAATGCGCGAATGACATCCAGGCCGCGCGCGAGCGCCTCGATGAAATCCGGTCCCGTCTGGCCGCGCATCGTGCCTCCTGAACATCGTGTCGTCGTATTGACGGCGCAGTTGCAATCCACCGTTGAGCATACCTGTAACAACGGGCAGATGTCTACACTACCGCTTCCGCCGCTCTCGTCTCAGGGCCAGGAATACGCTCGGCGCAAGGCCCGACGCAGAGGATTTACCACCGCCAACAAAGACGACATAACCTCTTGACATCGGGGCCAGCGTTGTGTAGCATTTTCAGCGGACGGTTGTCCGCTTGGCGGACAGCCAGGCGTCCTCGAATCCTTATGGATGGGCTAGACGGCCTTCAGAACGCAGGCATCGCAGCCATGCGACAGGCCCCCGTCGGCGCTGTCAAACGCATCGCGGCTGCTCCAAATCCTGAAGTCCGGGACACAATGAGGTGAGCAGAATGAGCCTGAACCGTGCGCCGGTCGCTGACGACTTCACCCCTGGCCGCCCTGTGGTGTTCCGCAACGCCACCGTTTTGACCATTGACCCCTCCATCGGGATGTTGACGGGAGCCGATGTCCTCGTCGCCGACAAGAAGATCGCGGCTGTCGGACGACAACTCGCTGTACCGGATGGAACCGTGGAGATCGATGCGAGTGGGGGCATTCTGATGCCCGGCATGATCGACACGCACCGCCACATGTGGCAGACGGCGATGCGCGGGTTCGGCGCCGACTGGACGCTGACCAATTACTTCATGTACTACTACATCAACTGGGGCAAGATGTTCCGGCCCGAAGACATTTATTCCGGAAATCTGCTCTCCGCCATCGAAGCCATAGACGCTGGTGTCACGACCTCGGTTGACTGGTCGCACGGCCTCCAGACGACCCAGCATGCTGATGCGGCGGTTGACGCGCTCGAAGAGATTCCCGGGCGCTTCGTCCTCGCCTACGGCAACCTGCTAGGCGCCCCATGGGAATGGACTCGCAAGCCGGAATTCGCCGATTTCATCAAGCGCCGCTTCGACGGACGCGGCGATATGCTGCGCATGCAGCTTGCCTTCGACGTTACTGGCGACCCCGCCTTTCCGGAGAAGGGCGCCTTCGAGGCCGCCCGCGACTTCGGCCTTTCCGTCACAACCCACGCTGGCGTCTGGGGCGCCACCAACGACATCGGCATCCGGCAGATGTCTGAGAACGGCTTCCTGAATCCCTCCACCATCTGCGTGCATGCCGCCACGCTGTCAGACGACTCGTACCAGCGCATCGCCGCGTCGGGCGCGTACACCTCCATCTCCAGCGAGAGCGAGGCGAGCGCGGGCCAGGGCTACTCGCCCACCTGGCATCTGCGCAAGTTTGGCATCCCCGTCTCGCTCTCGATGGATACGAGCGTCTGGTGGAGCGCTGATCTCTTCTCCGCGATGCGCGCGACCCTCAACGCGGACCGCGCGCACGACCACATGGTGGCGCACACGACCACCGAAACGATGGTCAATAACTACCTGCGCGCCGAGCAGGTCGTCAACTGGGCGACGATGGGCGGCGCGAAGGCGTTGGGCATGGACAATCTCATCGGCAGCATCACGCCGGGCAAGCAGGCTGATCTCGTCCTCATCAAGAACGACGCCTCACCAGCCATGTTCCCGATCATTCACCCGTATGGGCATGTCGTGTTCCAGGCTGGGCGCGGCGATGTGCATACGGTGATGGTGGGTGGACGTGTTCTCAAGTACGATCATCGGCTGAAGGACATCAGTCTGACCAGAGCCAAGCATGCCGTCTCCAAGACGGTCGAGTTCGCCTACTCACAGATGGGCGAGCAAGCCTGGCAAGAAGTGATGAATCCAGAACAATCGAAGGTCGAACTGCTCGACAATCCGTACACGTACACCAAGAAGGATGATGGCCAGGCCTGACAGTAGCTAGCGATTGATGATGTTTAACGTGTTATTTGGGTAATGAGGGTACGCCAGCGCGACCACCCCTCCTCTCCCCGATCAACGAGTCGAACCACTCCTTTACCGCCAGCGGCGAGGTCGGGTGCGCCTGTGATCCAGGCAACGGTTGCTATGACGCCAGCGCTGACATGCCCGCCGTGAGGTTGCTATGGCCAGCGCTGACATGCCCGCCGCCGTGATCGTTGGACATGGCGCCCCGCCTGTGTACCAGCGTCGCCCCAGGCCGAGTCGCGGCGCGGGCCAGGCGCTGGTTCGCGTGACGGCGGCGCCCATAAGTCCGCTGGACCTGCTCTGCGCCACTGGTCGGTCGTATTTTGGGCCGCCGCAGCTCCCATACATCCCTGGCGTGCAGGGCGTCGGCGTGATCGTGGAAGGGGAGAAGCTGGCGCCCGGTCAGCGCGTGTGGTTCCCATGCGATGCCGGGATGAAGCCAGGCGACGGCAGCATGGCGGGATTCTGCGTCATCGAAGAATCAGCGGCGCTCACGCTCCCCGATAACGTCGCGGATGATCAGGTCGCGGCGCTCGGTCTCTCCGCCATCGCGGCGTGGATGGCGCTGACGTGGCGCGGCAAGCTTCAGCCGGGGGAGCAGGTGCTCGTGCTGGGCGCGAGTGGCGCGGTCGGCCAGGTGGCCGTGCAGGCAGCCAGGCTGCTCGGCGCGCGCCGCGTGATCGCCGCCTCGCGCGACCAGGCGGGGTCTGGCCCGCGCGCTCACCCGCGGCGCCAACGCCACGGTTGACCTCACTGGCGACGATGTAGACGACATTTACCATCGCATCGTCGCTGCCTGCGAAGGCCCGCTCAATCTCGTCATCGATCCCATCTGGGGGTTGCCAGCGGAAGCGGCTGGACGCGCGCTCGGCGTCGAGGGGCGGCTCGTCAATATCGGCGCCTCGTCCGGGCCAACCGCGCGCTTTGAGTCGGCCACAGTGCGCAGTCGGCTCCACAACATCCTCGGCTACACCAACAACGCGCTCTCGCAGGAGCAGAAAGCTCAGGCGCTGAGCACGATTCTCGCGCATGCCGCCGCTGGCCGCTGCACGGTAGACCACGAGACGATGCCACTGGAGCGTGCGGGTGAGGCCTGGGAGCTACAAGCCGCCTTCGCGCGCCGCAAGCTGATCCTGACGCCCTGGTGAAGCAGGCCGCTGGATAACACCAACGGCCCGCATGTCGTCTGACACGCGCAATACGCTACAGGCGGCGTGTTGCGCGTGTCATGCGCTCTGACTAGCCGAGCGGCTCGAAGCGCGCCTGGAAGAAGCGCAGATACTTCGGCTCGAAGATCATCCGCAAGCCACGGGTATTCCGCCGCTGGCGATAGACCTCCTCCACCGACTCCGCGACAACATCCATATGCGCCTGCGTGTAGACCCGCCGGGGAATGGCCAGCCGCACCAGCTCCAGCTTGGGATAGTGATGCTCGCCTGTCTCTGGGTCGCGGCCTGCCGAGACGATGCCACGCTCCATCGAGCGCACGCCTGAGTCGAGATAGAGCTGCGCGGCGAGCATCTGCGCCGGGAACTCATCCTGCGCGATCCGCGGATAGAAGCGCCGCGCATCCAGATAGACCGCATGGCCGCCGATGGGGGTGACGATCGGCACATCCGCCGCCAGGAGCTGGTTGCCCAGATATTCGACCTGGCCCACGCGGGCGCGGATGTGGTCATCGCTGACCGCCTCCTCGATGCCGCGCGCCATTGCCTCCATGTCGCGCCCCGCCAGTCCACCGTAGGTATGCAGGCCTTCGTAGACCACCACGAGGTTACGCGCTTCCTCGAAGAGCCGCGGGTCGTTCAACGCCAGGAAGCCGCCGATATTCACCAGCGGGTCCTTCTTCGCGCTCATCGTGCAACCATCGGTTAGGTCGCACATCTCGCGCAGGATAATCGCAACCGGAGTATTCGTCATAGCCCGCCTCGCGCTGCTGGATGAAGTAGGCGTTCTCGATAGCGCGGGCGGCATCGAGAATCACGCGAATGCCGTAGCGCGTGGTCAACTCACGGACGGCGCGCATGTTCGCCAGCGAGATCGGCTGCCCGCCCGCCATATTCACGGTCGCGGCGAGGCTCACATAGGGGATATGCTCCGCGCCGACCCGCTCGATGAGGCCTTCCAGCTTGCCCAGGTCAACGTTGCCCTTGAAGGGATGGACACTGACAGGGTCGTGCGCCTCGTCAATGATGACATCCTCGAAGATGCCGCCAGCGAGTTCCTGGTGCAGGCGCGTCGTGGTGAAGTACATATTGCCGGGCACATAGTCGCCCTGCTTGATGGCGATCTGCGAGAGGATATGCTCCGCGCCCCGGCCCTGATGAGTCGGCACGATGTATTTGTAGCCGTAATACTTACGCACCGCCTCTTCGAGGTGGTAGAAGTTGCGGCTGCCCGCATACGCCTCATCGCCGAGCATCATCCCGGCCCACTGATAATCGCTCATGGCAGATGTGCCGCTGTCGGTCAGCAGATCAATGTAGACATCCTCGGATTTGAGCAGAAATGTATTGAATCCAGCTTCTTTTAGCGCGTGTTCGCGCTCAGCGCGCGTTGTCATGCGGATCGGCTCGACCATCTTGATCTTGAATGGCTCAGCCCATGATCGCCGCGTCTGCTTGTCCATCGTCGCCTCTCCTGGCTTCTACCCCGCGTTGGGTTTTTGGTGGAGCGCGTCCCATTGCGCATCCACTACTCAACAAGAGTGTAAGCTACTTCACCTGAATTAGCGACAAAATACAGTTGTTTCCGCGTATATTCCATATATTTGATGGTAGAATAGCAATATATCCAACTATTCCACGGATTCAATGCGAGCGAGAGGTGTCTATGCCGAACAGTCGTCACAACCCACCGCGACAGCGGCTTCTGGATGAGGTTGATCGCACTCTGCTGGCGCGCTTGCGCGATGATGCCCGCGTCTCCCTCGTCACCCTTGCCCGCCAGGTACATCTCGCGCACGCGACGGTGCATCAGCGGGTCAATCGCCTGCTGCGCGAAGGTTTCGTGCGCGGATTCTACGCGCGGCTGGATTATGCGCGGCTGGACCTTAGCCTCTGCGCCTACATCGGCGTCCATGCGCAGCAATCGGCGGTGTTTCGCGCGCGGCTCGTCGAGAATCTGCGCCACGTGCCTGAGGTGGAGGAGTTGGTGTGGGTAACAGGCGATTTTGATGCGCTGGTGAAAGTGCGGGCGCGCAACCCAGAACATCTCCAGCAGATTGTCTTTCAGTTGATTCAAGCGGGAGAAGCGAACATGCGCACGCGGACGATGATCGTGCTCTCAGAGCCGCTCTGGAAGCCTGGCCCAGGCTTCGAGTCCGTCGTCTTGCCTGAGCCAGAAAGCTGACCTGGCGCGCTGCGATTATCTTCCACAGCCGAGCGCGCGGAGCACTGGGTCACTCCGCGCACTCTCGCCATCATATGCGCGTGGACGTGGCAAACCGCTCACGCGCGACATCTTCCATGCGGCGCAGTTCTCCGGGATAGCGCGCAAGGGTTGGCGCGGGGTCAAATCGCATATCTTGCGTGTCCATCATCACGCCAGCGGCTGATTGCCTGGCGAATGCTGGATTGAACGGGCGCGCGAGCAGCGCCATCGCACGCATCGCGGGAAGTGGGATATGTCGCTTGCTGACGACACGCCCCGTCGCATGTTCGATCATCCGCACGACATCCATGAGTGATAGATTCTCAGAGCCACCTAGCTCGATGGTCTCGCCGCGCGCCTGCGGGTCATCGAGTCCGATACGCGCGAACCGTGCCACATCCTGAACCGATACGAAATTGATCGGATTGACGCCACGCCCGAAGATCATCGCCTGCCCCTGCTTGAGCATGGGCGTGGCGATAATGTCGAGCCATAGCTCCATGAAGGCGGTAAGCCGCAGAATCGTGTAGCCCAGGCCGGATGAGCGCAGCGCCTGCTCCGTCTCCGCTTTTGCGCGGAACAGGTCAATGGGATGATCCATGCGTGCGCCGTGAATGGACATCATTACCATATGCCGCACACCTGCCGCGCTCGCTGCGGCGATCAGGCTGCGACCACCAAGATCATCGACTGTGCGCGGTGTATTTCCACCTGTGCCATCGAAGGCGTGAGCCGCGCTCATCACCTTTTCCGCTCCCGCGCAGGCCCGCGCCAGCGAAGCGGAATCGCGCAAGTCACCCGCTACCACCTCGACGCCCGCCGCGCGTAACGCCTCCAGCTTTGCTGGTGTGCGACTCATTGCGCGCACGGGGACACCGCGCTCCAGCGCTTGTCGCGCCACGAGACTTCCCAGTCGGCCACTCGCCCCTACGATGAGGATCATATGGTAAGCCTCCTTCACGCCCTCCAGTCGGCGGCGCTACAGCAACTCGTTTTCACAGCGGTACACATGCGCCGCGCCAACACTCTGTGGCCGCCCCTCGGTCGCTGGCTGCGGTGGAAGCACTTTCCCCTCGAAGACGCAGAATGCGTCATTGAGCCAGTGATAGCGCGCATCCTCTGTTTCAAACATGACCCGCATGAGTTGGTCGCCAATGGGGCCATCCGCAGTCTGGTTCCAGATGACGCGTCCTCGCAAGGAGAACAGAATAGTCGCGCCGTCCTCTGTCGCGATGACACCTTGCATGTCAGGCAGCATCGCCCCATCACTGCGGCGGCGGGGATGGTTGAACCACTGCACTGAACCGCGAAGCTGTTCGCCAGTCACCTTGCCTTCACCGTAGCCAAACCCTACGCCTTCTTCGCTGCCATAGGGCCGCGCTACAAATGGTACACCAGTTTGCACGAGATGCAGATCGCACAGGTACGTGACACGCATCATTCGCCTCCTCACCCTCGATTGTCTCTGGCGCGCCGCTTCTGTAGCGCGCCCTGCCAAAAGGATAGGCGACAATATGAGCATGCGCCAGACATCAATTCCACATCATTCTCACATCTTTGACCACGAGGACTGCTATACTTTGAGGCATGCGCGCCTATGATGTGGCTCACTAGCGTTGGATGTTTGCCATGACCGAGCGAACGAGCTTCGGCGCCGTCCTCAGGCGCTATCGCATGGCGGCTGGCCTCTCACAGGAGGCGCTGGCTGCCCGCGCAATCCTCAGCGCACGCACGATCTCTGATCTGGAGCGTGGTATACATCGTGCCCCGCGCGCCAGCACGATTGATTTGCTGGCTACTGCGCTTACACTCACTCCAGAGCAGCGCGCCGTGCTGCTAGCGGCGGCGTGGCCAGAGACGCAGGAACCACTCAATCCATCGGCGCGCATGCCATCTCAACGTTATCCACCCAAGGCGCCGACACGGCTGATCGGTCGCGAGCCAGAGCTAGACCAGGCAAAGCAGGCGATTCTCGCGAATCACAGTCGTCTGCTCACCGTAACCGGGCCGAGTGGTGTGGGGAAGACCAGATTCGCGCTGGAGGTGGCCGAGGATCTCGTGCCCGATTTCCCTGATGGGGTTGTCTTCGTGGATCTCGTGCCCTTACGCGACGCAACGCTGCTCGACGAACGCATTCTCGAAGCGTTGAACATGCGGGAGCAGCGGCTGACCTCAGCCACTGAGGTGATTCAGGCCTACCTGCGCGATAAACAATTATTGCTCGTCCTGGACAACTTCGAGCACCTGCGCGAGGCTGCGCCACAGGTCGCGCAACTACTGGCACACTGCCCTCACATCACGGTCATCGTCACGAGCCGGGTCTCACTGCGACTTCGCGGTGAGCAACTCCTGCCACTTGCGCCCCTGCCACTCGACGCGGCAGTCGCGCTATTCCGCGAGCGGGCGCGGGCCATTCGACCAGATATTGACCTGGAGCAAGCGCATGTGGAGGAGATCTGCGAGCGCGTAGACAGACTGCCGCTGGCCATCGAGTTGGCGGCGGCGGAAATCCGCATCTTCCCGCCGCATATTGTCCTGGAGCAACTCACGCGCCGCCTCGCCTTCCTGCGCAGAGGCGCCACCGACGCCCCGACACGGCAGCAGACGATGGAGGCGGCCATCGCCTGGAGCTATGAACTGCTCGATGAGTCGCAGCGTCGGCTCTTCCGGGCGCTTGGCGTCTTCACGGGTGGCTGGACACTCGAAGCGGCGCAAGCGATCTGCTGGCCAGCGGATGATCCCGCGGCGCCCGCAACCCTGCTCATACTGGCGACACTGGTGGACGCCAGCATGGCCCGCGCGGAAGAAACACCTTCTGGGGCCGTGCGCTTTCACCAGCTCGAATTGCTGCGCGAGTTTGCGCTTGCCCGGCTGATCGAGGCTGGAGAAGAAGTGGAGCTTCGCGGGAGACACGCTAACTACTTCGCCTCCATTGCTGACGCTATCGCCCACTTCGGGCCGGGAATATGGGCGCATGGCGCAGACCCCACGCCTGAGCTAGCGAATGCGCGGGCAGCGCTAGAGTGGGCGTTGAGCGCGAAAGAAGTCGCCCTGAGTCTGCGCCTGGCAGGCTTTGGCCGCATATGGCATATCCTCGGACAGAAGCGCGAAGCAATCAGCAGCCAGGAGCGTGTGCTGGCGCTCGATCAGCGCATTCGCGAGAGTGACGCGAAACGCGCCGCGCCACTCAAGCTACGAATAGTGGGACTCTATGGCCTCGCGCGCATGTTGCTAGGGTACGGCGAATATGAGCGCGCCGAGTCATGCGCCGTCGAAGCGCTGCGCCTCGCCCAACTCATCGGCGACGAAGAGGCGCTCAGCAACAGCTATGCGACACGCGGCATGGTCGCTCAGGCGCGAGGGCAATATGACGAAGCCGCGAGCGCGTTCACGGCGAGCTATGCCCTTACAACGCCAGACGACTCGAGCGGCTTGCGCTACCGTGTGCTGGCGCTGCTCGCGGAATCCGAACAGCAACGCGGGAATGAAGACATCGCAATTGCTCATCTGGAGAGCGCGATAGCCGCTTCCATCGCTATCGGCAACACCTGGGATACAGCGCGTATCTCAGCGATACTGGGGAGCATTGCGCAAAAGCGCGGCGACACTATCCAGGCGACACGCGCCTTTCACGAGGCGCTCACGATCTTCCGCCGCTTTGGCAGTCCGAGCTTCAGCGCCTGGTGTCTGGAAGGATATGCCGCCATCCTCGCTGATGATGCGCTCCTGGCCGAAGCCACTCGCCTCTGCGCTGCCGCCGCAGCCGCACGAACCCTGGCCCAGTCGCCGGCATCACCTTCCGAGCGCGAGAAGATCGCGGCATTACTGGCAAACGCGCGAGCGCGTCTGGGCGACGCTGCCTATGCGGAGGCCTGGCGCATGGGCGCGGCGCTCTCCTGCGATGCCGCCATCGCTGAGGCGCTCACACTGGCCTCTCGGAGGCTCACCACGTCAGCGCCTCCTGATGCCCCCACCACGTCCAACGTATGAGTGATTCTTGCGCGACCGCGGAGATACAACTGGAGACACGCTTCCAATGACGATGACCTACACGCTCTACCTCGAATCCGGGCCACAGCGCCGCAAGACGATGGTACATGCGCTCGATCTGCTGGGCTGCGTGGCCACCGGCCCGACTACCGAGGCCGCGCTCGCCGCCACCCCTGACGCCATCCGCGCGTATCTCGGCTTCCTGCGGCGGCACGGCGACACCGACGCGCCCGACCCCCAGCGCGCCCTTCACCACCGAGGTCGTGGAGCATATCACCAGCGGCTCCTGGCTGGGCAATGGCTCACCCTACCTCATCTTCGCCCCCGACCTGACGCCGCTGACCGACGCGGAGCTATCGGCCAGCCTGACGCCGCTGCGACTGGCTCTGCGATGACCTCGCCGCATGGGCCGAGCCCAACGCGCCGCCGCGCTGCTCGATGCGCAGCCCGCTGATGGCGGGCGACACGCACGCGCCATCCTACAGCACGTCATCGGCGCGCAGGGCGCCTACCTGGCGGCGGCGCTGGGCGGCGCTCCCGGCTTCTCCGCGCTGGCTCGCGCCGTCGAGCGGGGCGAGCGCGCCGCCGCAGAGGCGCTGGTCGCGAGCGCCGCGCTGGTGACGGAGCGCGTGCGCAGCCTCACACCAGCGCAGTGCGGAGCCATCCGCACGCTCCCCTCCGGCCAGTACACCCTGCGCAAAGCCTTGCGGCGCATCCTCGAACACAACTGGGAGCACCTTCGCGAACTGGAGCGCCGCGCCTGACACAGCCAAACGAAAAGGGAGAGACGCCCTCACGAAGAAGGCGTCTCTCCCTGCGCTTGTAGTCGCGCTATACGATGCGGACTACTCCACGCCGTACATGATCGCGCGCTTGACCTCCTCGATGGCGTCCGTGACGTGGATGCCACGCGGGCAGGCCTCGGTGCAATTGAAGATGGTACGGCAGCGCCAGACACCGTTGCGGTCGCTCAGGATGTTGAGGCGCTCGGCGGCGCCCCGGTCGCGGCTATCGAAGATGAAGCGGTGGGCGTTCACGATGGACGCCGGGCCGACCCACTCCGGATTCGCCCAGACCGACGGGCACGAGCCAGTACATGCGCCGCACAGGATGCACTTGGTCGTCTCATCGTAGCGAGCGCGCTCCTCTGGCGACTGGAGCCGCTCGGTGCGTGGCAGTGGCTCGTCGTTCATCAGGTACGGCTGAACCTTCTCATACTTGTGGAAGAAGGGATCCATATCCACCACGAGGTCGCGCACTACTGGGAATCCCAGCATCGGCTCGATCGAGATGCGCGTGCCGAGGTCCGCCATCAGCAGCTTGCACGCCAGACGGTTGCGCCCGTTGACGCGCATCGCATCGGAGCCACAGACACCATGCGCGCACGAACGACGATACGTCAGCGTGCCATCCTGCGTCCACTTGATCTGATTGAGCGCGTCCAGCAGCCGATCAGTCCCTTCCACTTCCAGCGAGAATTCTTGCCAGTAGGCCTCGGCCTTCTGGTCAGGCTGGAAGCGCTTGACCTTGATGTGTACGCGCCGCTTTCTGCTATCACCCGCCATATTGGCGCCTTATCCTCTCTTGTCGGAACGATCAGATGAGCCATCTGGTCTGGCCGACTAATACTTGCGCTCTTTCGGCTGGAACTCCGTGATGACGACCGGCTTGTACTTCAGCTCCGGCTCGCCCACATGCTCCGACTGGTAGGCCAGCGTATGACTCAGGAAGTTCACGTCGTCGCGCTTCTCGTAGTCGGGGCGATAGTGCGCGCCACGGCTCTCTTTGCGCGCCAGCGCGCCCGCGACAGTCGCCTCGGAGCAGTCGAGCAGATTTCCTAGCTCGATCACTTCCATCAGCTCCGTGTTGAAGGTCTTCGAGCGATCCATCAGGCGCACGGTTGCGTAGCGCTCCTTCAGCTCGACGATCTTCGCCATCGCGGCGCGCAGGCCCGCGTCGTCGCGCACGACGCCCACCTTGTCCATCATCACGTCGCGCATTTCCTGGCGGATGGCGTCCTGCGTCTCGCCCTTGGTGCGCGACAAGCAGCCCCTCCACCTGCTCACGCGCGCGCCCCTCTGGGTCGCTGGGCAGCTCGCCAAACTGACCCTCAGGCAGCCACTTCTGCGCAATATGCTTGCCCGCGCGCCGCCCAAAGACAATCAGATCCACCAGTGAGTTCGTGCCCAGCCGATTCGCGCCATGCACCGAGACGCACGCCACCTCGCCCGCCGCGTAGAGGCCCGGCATGACGGTGTTGTTCGCGTCGATCACCACCTGTCCCTCGATATTCGTGGGGATGCCGCCCATCGCGTAGTGCGCGGTCGGCTGAATCGGCACTGGCTCGTAGTATGGCTCGACGCCGAGATAGTTGCGCGCGAAGTCGGTGATGTCTGGCAACTTTTCGTCGATCTTCTCCTTGCCCAGATGCGCGACGGAGAGATACACGTAGTCTTTGCCGTCGATGCCGCGCCCCTCGGCGATTTCCTGCGTGATGAAGCGTGAGACCATGTCGCGCGGGGCCAGCTCTTGCAGTGTCGGCGCATAGCGTATGCAGAAGCGCTCGCCGTCCTTGTTGAGCAGGTACGCGCCCTCGCCGCGCGCCGCCTCCGAGAGCAGAATGCCCACCTTGTAGAGGCCCGTCGGGTGGAACTGGAACATCTCCATGTCTTCCAGCGGGATGCCACGGCGATACGCCACCGCCATGCCATCACCCGTGCAGGCGAGCGCGTTGCTCGTGACGCGCCAGGCGCGGCCATAGCCGCCAGTGGCCAGCACGAGGGTCTTCGCGTGGAAGACGTGCAGCTCGCCATCCCGCAGATTCATGGCCACGACGCCGACCGCCTGCCCATTGTTGATGAGCAGGTCGAGCATCATGTACTCATTGAAGAAGTTGACCTGATTCTTCACCGACTGCTGGAACATCGTCTGGAGAATCATGTGGCCCGTGCGGTCAGCGGCATAGCACGAGCGGCGCACTGGCCCCTCGCCGTAGTTGCGCGTATGCCCACCGAAGCGCCGCTGGTCGATCTTGCCATCAGGGGTGCGGTTGAAGGGGAGGCCCCAGTGTTCGAGGTCATAGACGGCCTCGATAGCCTCCTGCGTCAGCACAGCCGCCGCATCCTGGTCAACGAGATAGTCGCCGCCCTTCACAGTGTCGAACATGTGCCACTGCCAGTGGTCTTCTTCGTCGTTGCCCAGCGCGGCGGCCACGCCCCCCTGCGCCGCGCCGGTGTGCGAGCGCGTTGGGTAGAGCTTGCTGATGACGGCGATACTGGAATTATGCGCGAGTTGCATAGCGGACATCAGTCCGGCCCCACCAGAGCCGACGATGACCACATCAAACTTATGGTAGTTCATAGGTGATGCCTTTTCCAGCCACGCGACCATCCCCAATCATTGGGCCGCGTGGCGTTCAGCGGCGACCCGATCGCCTAGCGACCGATGAGGCCCATGATGCTCTGCGCCAGCGTGTGATTCGGCTGGAAGGTGACAATCGTCATCGTGCCCATCAGCCAGAAGGCGAGGGCGATGATGAAGAGCGTCGAGGTCACCGCGAGCCGCCAGCCCCGCGACTGGATGTAATCATCCGTCGCGATGCGCAGCCCATTGAGGCCGTGCAGCAGCGCCAGCGTCAGCAGCAGCAGATCGTAGACCCGCCAGAAGGGGTTGGCATAGCGCGCCGCGACGAAGTCATAGACCGTCGCCGAGACATCGTTGCTGACATGCATGATGAAGACGTGGACGAGCGCCAACAGCACCAGCCCCACGCCACTCACCCGGAAGAAATACCACGAGAACGTTTCCCAGCCGCCAGCGCCACGCTCAGGCTTCGTGTAGGCGCCGTACTTCGTAATCGTGCGTCGCGGCTTTGTCTCTATCGACATGCGTCGTCTCGATTCTTTATGTGTTTCCTGAACCTGTCGTCCTGGGACACGCTACAACGCAACGTTTTCGCAGCTACCCTGTGGGCAAATGCCGAACGCGGGCGCAATGATGTAGTACGCCATCGGCAAGAACGCGATGATGGTCACCGCCAGCACGATGTAGAACATCGCCGCCTGATACTTGTAGCCCGCGGGCCAGAAGTCGATCAGGATGATGCGAATGCCGTTGAAGGCGTGAAAAAGCAGCGAGGCGATGAGCGCCAGCGAGATCACACGGATGACGGCCGTGCTGAAGATGGCGATAGCATCGTTGTAGACCGTCGGGCCGAAGCCGATCAGCGTAATGTCCACGATGTGGACGAGCAGGAACAGCAACACGCCCAGGCCGGTGATGCGATGCAACAGCCAGGACCACTGGCCCGACTGACCCCTGTACATTAGGCGTACTCCTCGGAGAATAAAGCCGACACACAACAGTATGCGTTCGCGGCGCGACCGGCGCAGGCAGGAGATCCGCAGGGCGAGCGCGGCGCCTGGGAGTATGGGATGTCCCAGGCGCGCCCGCCCCAGATGGGCGAGGGAGCTGTGCTACATCATCCTCTAGCCTCATCGCCAACTTACGGCAACCTGACAACGTTGTCACGGGCGCACTGGTGTTAATAGCGTCACAGCAGCAGCGTCACATACTCGCGAGGCGCTTGACCGCCGCCGAGGTATGTTCATCTACGATTATACGCTGTCTGGCGACTTCCGAAAAGTGCGCGCCATCTCGCAAACGGCGTTCACACTGGATGAGGAGCGAATGCCATGCCGCCATGGTATACCAACCCCTGCTGGAGCGGGATCATCCTGCCCATCACACCATGGGTGACAGTCGCATGGGTGGCCGTCGCCGCGTTCAGTGTCGAGGCGCTGGCGTTGCTGATCGGCCCGCTCGGCATCGGCGCTCCGCAAAGACGGGCGCCACGCGGCGCACTGGCTGCGACCCTGCTCGTCGCGGCATGCGCGCTGCTCGCGGGTCTCATCGCCAACTGGATGACCCTGAGCAACTTTGTAAGCTGCCCCGCTCCCTTCGCCCACTACAACCCCGCGCTGGCTCTGGCGGCGCGGGCGCGCGAGGCAAAGTTGATCGCGCTGGTACGCGTCGCGCTCGTGGGCCTCGCGGTGGGGCTGCTCCTCAGCACAGCGCTGGCCATCTCGCTGTATCGGCGCTGGCTGCGACACGGCGCCGCAGCCACGTTCCCAGCGCCTTCCGCCTGAGCCGCCCAGCCAGCGACAAAGAGAAGAGCCACCCCACATGGGAGCGGTCCTTCTCTTTTGCTTGATGCTTGCCTGGCGCGCGTCAATCGCGCCAACTGGCTAGTAGACGATGACGGGCGTGCCGATGGAGACCCAGTTATAGAGCCACGCGGAGTCACCATTCCAGTAGTTGAAGTTCACGCAGCCGTGCGAGCCGCCATTGAACGCCGCTGGGTCATAGTGCGGCAGGTTCGTGAACTGGCCCTGGTATACACCGAACGTTTGGCGCCACCAGGCGTCGTGCAACTCATAGCCGTAGTACGAGTAGTACATGGCGTAGTGAATCGGCGTCGGCGAATAGTAATTCGGCGAGCCTTTCGGATCGGGCGACTTGAAGACGGTGTTCGTCTGCTTGTCCAGCACACAGTGCATGCCTGGAATCGAGGGCAGATCAGGCGCGCCCGTCGTCACCGGCAACATCTTGACGAACTTGCCATTGTCGTAGAAACGTGCCACCTGCTCGCGCAGAGAGACGACCACCACACGATACGGTGTAACCTGATAGTAGTTCAGCAGTTGCAGGTCGGATGCGTGCGCCTTGTTAGACCACGCCGATATCTTGGAGTAGTTACCGGGCCGCAGCGCCCTGTTCGCGAGCATCGCCGTGATGTTGTGGATAAAGCTCTGCAGCTCGGAATCCACCGCCTGATAGTCTTGCAGCGTCTGCGCGTACTTGAGGCGCTGCGTCGCGTCACCGATACCGGTATTCGGGTCGGCATACTCGTAGGCGTCAGGATAGTGGATACCGTTCGCTTTGTCGAGCGTCGTCGAAGCCTGCCCCCTGGCGACCAGTGCCTTGAGCGTCTTCACGTCCGCGCTGCTCTTCGCCTTCAGCACAGGCAATTCCAGCGCCTGATCGTGCGTGCGAATCTTCGCGAGCAGGGCGGTATATCCGGCGACCGTCGGCTTAGCCGCGATCGCCTGCGCCTGCTGCGCGTCGGCGGTGTACTGCTGGTTCGAGGTCGTCACATTGACGTTCTGGGCCTGAGCCGTCGCGATGTCTTTCTGGAAGGTCGTCAGCATGTTGGTCGTGACAGACGGCAGCATGTTGATCTCGTGCGCCTGCGCCTGCTGCAACTGCGACGTCAGCAGTGCGTTCAGGTCGCCAAGCTGCTTCGCGGTTGTCGCCGCGCGGAAGGCCGTCAGGTCAGCCTGCGCCTGCTGCGACTCCAACAGCGTCTGGCCGCCAGCCGATGTCTGGGCCGGCAGTGTGATAAGCGGATCATCCTGCCAGTACTGCCCATCCATGCCAACTGCGCACTGGAGCGGATGCGGACCGGTATACAGCGCTGGGCCATTCACCAGCGTATCCAGGCTGCTCGCCAGCGCCGTGAACTTATTCAGCAGATCGAGAGTCGGCTTGAAGAGTTGCACCGCGCCAAGCTGGCTTTGCACGAATGGTATCCACAACGAAGTAATCTTTCGTCGTAGATGCCGTGGCGAATGAGGTTTGCGCCTTCGCCAGCCGCGCCTGATAGCCAGCTACGCCAACATAGTTGCCCTTGGCCAGACGTGCCACACCCTTTACGAGAGCATTGAGGTCTGTCTGGGCGAGCGTGCGCGCCTGCGCCGGACTCATCTGCTCGATGCTCAGCGTCTGCTGGGTGAGCTTGACGTAGGCGGACGAAGCACGCTGGTAATCAAAGATCGTGCCGCCAGCCGTACTCGCGACGCTCTGCTCCTGCGTCACGATGGGCATGAGCAGGCTCTCTGGCACACTCATGTTCGTGCGCGCATCGTTGAGGGTCTGGTCGAGCTTGGCCTTGTCGGCTATCATGGTCGAGCGCGCGGCGTTGGTGAGGAAACCAGTGAGAAGACTTGCTACCAGCACCACGCCAAGCAGCACAGAGGAGCCGATCAATATCCAGCGACTAGTCTTACCACGCTGCGCTTTCTTTCCCGCCCCTGTTGGCGGAATGCCCTGCATCATTCGTTACATCCTCATTGCACTGGACTAAGAATTGCGGCGCCAGACGTGCGGCTCGCTCGTCCCTGCGCGACGTTGCGATAGTATCAGCCGCTTCACACGTCTGGTCTAGTCAGCGATAGCGCCTGCTCTTTGCTTGTACAACACTTCACTCTATCACGCGCGGGGGATGCCATTTGTAACGATAGGACCCAGATAGTGTGACGTCCAACACACCTTGTACTGTCATCGATGGCAGCGGCCCCACCGTACGCAATCCCTCGTAGAACTGAAACGCACGCGCAGGCGCAAACCGTCCGCATCAGGACTGATTGGTTGGAGCGCGGCCCCGCCAACGACACAGCGCGCCCCGCGAGCCTGGCCTGGCGCACTGGCTCGCGGGGCGCACGGACGGTCACCTATTCTAGAGTCCGGCGAAGACATCATCCTCTGGCATCGGGTAGGCGCCATCGGAGATCGGCGCGGGCGCCAGCGCGAACGTCTCGACGCCCGCGAACTGGCGCATCAGCTCTGGGGTCGCCTGCGCCCAGGGATTGTCCGCCGGAAGCTGCGTCTTATGCGCCATGATCGCGGCCAGCTTGGCCTCGAAGGCCGCATCATCCAGCCGGACGCGCGTCTGAATCTCGGCGATTGGCAGGCCCATCTCCTCGACTGGAATCGTCGCCTCGTCGCCGCCGGGAACGAAGTCCTGGCCACGGGCGCGCGCCTCATCGCGCATCTTCAGGATGCGTTCGCGTGGGATGACAGTATAGTAGACTTTGCGCGCACGATGCGGCTGCGCGCCAGCCGCGATCTGCTCCGGGAAGCGTGTCGGGTCAGCCGCCGCCGCCACGCCCGCCACCGTCAGCCGATGGATAGCCATGTGATCAACGTGACCATAGCCTCCGTTGGCGTCGAACGTGACGACGACATCTGGGCGGAAGCGGCGAATCTGCGCGACGACACGCCCCAGCGCCTCCTCCTGGTCGGCCTCAGCGAGGTGGCCATCAATGTAGTCGAGGAACACCACATCGCTCACGTCCACCGCGCGCATCGCCGTGCGCAGCTCCTGCTCGCGCACCTCGCCCAGATTCTCCGGCGTGGCCAGCGCGGGGTCAGCGATCTGCCCCTCCTCGCCGCGTGTGGCGCAGACCACCGCGACCGGATGACCCCAGCCGCCGTGCGCGGGCAATCGTCCCGGCGACCCCGAAGCTCTCGTCATCGGGATGCGCGAAAATCGTCATCAGGCGTGGCGTGGCTATCGTCTCATCAGACACACTAAACCTCCAGGGTCATGTTCTCGCACAGGTTACAGGTTCGCCCCGCGAACGCAGCGAGCGCCCGCGAGATGTGTGAATGGCGCGTTAGGACTGGCTCGCCACCAGCCCCGCCCCACCCTGGTCGGGCAGGCTCGGCGCGCCGGGCGTCGTGGAGCGCGCGGGCAGGCCGCCCTCCAGCGCCACCACCAGCGCCTCGCGCGCATCGTCTACCGGCACGAAGGTCATCTGCTCGCGCAGCTCCTTCGGCAGTTCTTCGAGGTCATATTCATTGCGCTTCGGCAGGATGATCGTGGTAATGCCCGCGCGGTTGGCGGCGAGCGTCTTCTCCTTGAGGCCGCCGATGGGCAGCACCTTGCCGCGCAGGCTGATCTCGCCCGTCATCGCCACATCGGAGCGCACATTGCGCCCGGTCACCAGCGAAACCAGCGCGGTCGTCATCGTAATGCCCGCCGATGGCCCATCCTTCGGGATGGCGCCCTCTGGCACATGGATGTGGAACGCCTTGCCATCGAAGACGCGCGGATCAATGCCCAGCGCCTGCGCATTCGAGCGCACATAGGTCAGCGCCGCCTGGGCGGACTCCTTCATCACGTCGCCGAGCTGACCTGTCAGCAAGCAGTTGGTTATCGCGGCTCGGCATCATCGCCGCTTCGATGAACATGATGTCGCCACCACTCGACGTCCACGCAAGGCCAGTGGCCACCCCTGGGCGGTCAATACGTTCCGCCGCCTCGGCGAAGAAGCGCTGACGGCCGAGTAGCTCGCGCAGCATATCGGGCGTCACGAGGCGTGAGCCGGGCGCGCCTTCGGCGATACGGCGGGCCACCTTGCGGCAGATGGCGCCGATCTCGCGCTCCAGCCCGCGCACGCCCGCTTCGCGCGTGTAGTTGCGGATGATCGCGACCAGCGTCTCGTCGGGGAACTCGACCTCATCCGGCTTCAGCCCATTCGCGCGAATCTGCTTGGCGATCAGATAGCGCCGCGCGATGTGCAGCTTCTCCTCCTCGGTGTAGCCCGCAAGCTCCAGAATCTCCATACGGTCGCGCAGTGGCGCGGGAATGGGATCGAGCGCGTTTGCCGTAGCGATGAACATCACCTTCGAGAGGTCGAACGGCAGGTCGAGATAGTTATCGCGGAACGAGAAGTTTTGCTCTGGGTCGAGCACCTCCAACATCGCGGAGGAGGGATCGCCGCGCCAGTCTGACGAGAGCTTGTCCACTTCATCCAGCATGAAGACGGGATCATTCGTCCCCGCGCGCCGCAGCGACTGGAGGATGCGTCCTGGCATCGCGCCGATGTAGGTACGCCGATGCCCGCGTATCTCGGCCTCATCATGTACGCCGCCCAGCGAGAGGCGCACGAACTCGCGCCCCAGCGCCCGCGCGATGGAATGACCCAGCGATGTCTTGCCGACCCCTGGCGGCCCCACGAAGCAGAGAATCGGCTCACGATTCACCGCACGCTCCGCGGCGGTCGGGGCGGCGTCAGGCGTCGCCTCGCCGTCCGCTGCCTCGCCGTCCGTCTTGGCGGCTGCGGCAGCTTCGGCATCCTCGCGCTGGCGCTCCTCCTTCAGTCGGCGCACCGAGAGATATTCGAGGATGCGGTCTTTGATCTTCTCCAGGTCATAGTGGTCTTCGTCCAGCACCTCACGCGCATGCGCTACATCAATCGGCTTGCCCGTGCTCTTATTCCACGGCAGAGAGATCAAAAGCTCCAGGTAGGTGCGGATGACCGAATATTCTGGCGAGGCGCTGGGAATCTTCTCCAGCCGCGAAAGCTCGCGCTGCGCTTCTTTGCGCGCCTCATCGTTCATGCTGGCCTGTTCGATCTTCTCGCGCAGCTCGTTGATGGTCGCGGCCTCTTCGCTCTCCTCGCCTAGCTCCTTCTGAATCGCCTTCAACTGCTCCCGCAAGATGTACTCGCGCTGAACCTTGCCCATTTCCTCCTGGGCCTCGTTCTGAATCTTCTTGCCCAGCTCCAGCACTTCCAGCTCGCGGGTGAGGAAATTCGTCACGCGGTCGAGCTTGTCGCGGACGGAGTCCATCTCCAGCAACTCCTGGCGCAACTCCAGATCCATCTGCGCGTTGCCCGCGATCAGATACACCACCTGCCGTGGATCCTCGAAGTTCATCACGGCCATCGCAAGTTGGTCAGGAAGGTATTGCACCAGGTTCACCAGCCGCTGGAAGAGGTCTATCGCCGTGCGCGTGCGCGCCTCGATCTCGACGCCCGCCTCGACCGTCTCCGGCATACGCTGGATGCGCGCCCGCAGGAACGGCTCGGTCGCCGTATATTCGGTGATCGCGATACGATCTAGCCCCTGCACGATCACATTCATTGTGCCATCGGGGAGTCGCAGCATGCGTGCGATGCGCGCCACCACGCCCACGCGATAGCAGTCATCGGGGCCAGCCTCCTCGACATCCGACTCCCGTTGCGCGACCAAGGCCACCAGCCGCGAGCCACGCATCACATCGTCGATGAGCTGGAGGCTGCGCTCCTTGCCGATGCCCAGCGGAACGACCGCGAAAGGATAGACGACCGTGTCCTTGAGCGGCAGAACGGGCAACTCTTCAGGGATCTCGACCTCAGGCTCGATCTCGCTGCGCGCCTCGCCGACTGGCCCCTCGCCATCGGCGCGGGATGCTGGCTCGGCCACTGGCTCGGCCACTGGCTCGGCCACCGGCTCGGACGCTGGCTCGGTCGCTGGCTCGGCCACCGGCTCGGTCGCTGGCTCGATCGCTGGCTCAGGAGCCTCCGCAGCGGGCGCAGGCTCAGCGACGCCGAACGGCTCGCTGGCTGGCTCGTCGCGAGTCTCTTCGTTAGGCGCGATGGGCGGATTATCTTTGTGATCAGTGGGGTCATCAAACATACATCTATCTCCTCAGCGGCGCGCCAGTCATGGCGGAGTGTGGGCTGGCATGGGCAGGCCAGGGTCGCGGCGAGATCCTCGCGCGCCGGAATGCGCTCAAAAGAGTCTACGGATTGCGGGGCATTATGGTTCAGCGGCCACTACACCTCTGCGCGCCTGCCATCGGAACGGATCAGCGCTCTCGCTTGTCAAACGCGATGATTCGCCAGAGCCTTGTGGATCCGTAGGCGTCGCCTTGGGCAGACGGATGCGCAAGAAACCATCACGATAGGTCGCCTCTACCTCGTCAGGCTGGATTGGCGCAGGGAGCGCCACCTCCACATGAAACAGGCCATAGCGCACCTGAGCGGCATGAAAACACGTCGCCTCGTCATGGTCATCGTCGTCGCGGCGTATACCATCGACGACGAGCGCGTTCGGATAGAGGGCCACACCGATATCCTCATCCTGAAGGCCCGCCACCTCGACCTTGATGAGTATCGCCTCGCTCGTCTCGTGCATGTCCATCGGCGGACGCCACGACGACGCGGCGCGCGGATACGAATAGCTCTGTGTGGCAGAGGTCATAGCCTCACGCAACTCCTGATAATGCGGCTCCAGCCCAGCAGACATGCTGCTGAACCGATAAGCGACTGACAGGATCCGTACTTGCATAGGGCCTGCTCCTCACTCGCGCGCTGGAACCGTAACCCGCCCAGCGGTCGTCTCAACTTGCTCCCTGGCGCCTAAACTCTGATGCTTTATACTATGGCGCCAGAAACCTCAAATGCCAGCGCAACTCTAATGCCGACAGAATGGCGCTCATCAACCGTACAGCAAAAGCACGTAGCCACCCGCTCGTTACGGACGAGCGCTGAGCGCCGATAGGTTCTCAATCGACGCTAGATTTGGCCAGACAGCGCGCGAGCCAGAGTTTCAGCCAATTCATTCGCACTCGACAATAACAGAGGCAAGCTGTTGTTTTCGCGTGCTATACTGCTCGTTACAGGACGATTTTTCGAGACGCCCTATCCCCGCATTACGCATGGTTGTTAACCGCAATTAAACACCTTATTGCCTGACTTGTGTTGGGTTGGCGTGTGGAGGCATGAATGTCGCACGATTTCCCGCAAGGTGACCCCTTTTCTGAGTTGAGCCAACGAAATCAGCGAGGAGTGACGCCAAACATGGAGCCACCAATCCTCTCCCACTACTCCGACGCGCCGGTCTACGACATCATCACGCTGGCGGCGCTGGTCAAGGTGAAGCCAATAACCCTGTGGTCGTGGGAGCAGCAACTCGGCATCTCCTCTGGCGAACCAATCCACGAAACCGACAAACGCCGCCACCGCACGGAGCGCGATCTGGTGGCGCTGCTCTGGGTGAAAGAAATGGTGATGGCCGGGGAGTCGTCGCAGAATGCCGCCGCGCGCCTGATCGCCGCCCAGCGCGGGCGGAGTGGAACTGGCTACCTCAACAGTGGCGCGCTCAACAGTGGCGCGCTCAACAGTGGCGCGCTCAACAGCGGCGCGCTCAACAGCGGCGCGCTCAACAGCGGCGCGCTCAACAGTGGCGCGCTCAACAGCGGCGCGCTCAGCACGGGCGCCTTGAACCCTCACGCATTCAACACACCCAACCCACGGGGACCACAGCCCGCACCCACCGGCGCCCTCGGCTCCGCGACATATCCCGGCGGAAGTGTCCCATATCCCGACCTGAACGCGAGCGGCGTTCGCCCCACCCCCAATGCGGGGATGATGCGCGGTGGGTCTGGCGCGCAGTGGGGCAGCAACCCACGGAATCCAATGCCTGAGATACGCCCGGGCGGCGCATCTGGCCCGCTCAATCCGAACGCCTATGGTGCGACAGAACAATTATGGCGCGGCGCCTCAGCCAGGCGGTCACTCTGGGCGGCTGGGCGGCGTGTTCAGCGGCCCGCTGGAGGCGCAGGGCTATCCCCCACGCGGCATGAGCCAGAGCCAGACGCTCAACAGCATTCGTGAGCTTCGTCCGGCGACCACGCAACTGCTCCAGTCCTTTGCGCGCTTCGATACGGCGCGAGCCAATGCGGTGATGAATGAGGCGTTGCGTCTGTATGGCGTTGACAATGTCTGCATCGGGCTGGTGCAGCCGACCGCCCATCGCATCGGCGAACTCTGGTCCAAGAGTGAGCTGACCAACCCAGAAGAGCGGTTCTCACTGAACTATCTGCGGTCGTTCATGCACTCGGTCTACCACTCCACCCCTGAGCCGCTTGGCGCGCCACTCGCCGTGGTTGGTTGCGCGCCCAACGAGAGCGACGACTTCAGCGCGCTGCTCCTGGCGGTGCTCTGGCGTCGGGCGGGGCTGCGTATCTCGTACCTGGGCCGGGGCGTCGACGGGGATCAACTCACCCAGCAGCGCTGGCCACTCCCACCTTCGATCATCGCGCTGAACGCTTCCTCGTCGCAGCGCATCCGGGCGCTCGCGCGCATCAGCAAGCGTCTGAACGAATCGCCAGAGCCACAACCGATCTTCGCGTACTGGGGAGCCGCCTTCGTGCGCACCCCTGACCTGCGGCGCAAACTCTCGGGCGTGTACCTGGGGGACGATGTCATCAGCGCCATTCGCACCGTCCGCCAGATACTCAATATGGATGCGTACAGCGAGTGATCGCTCCTACTCCTTCGCGGAGTCGGGCTGATCACTCGCGCCCGACTCCGCAGGCGGTTTTTTCTCTAGCCGAACGATTTCCTCGCCCTCCATATACCACTCATCCTCATCTGCCTCGCTGACCGTAGGCTCGGTCATTTGCGTGGTGCGCTTGACCTGTGGCGCAGGGCGTGGAAGCGGGAGGACGCCTGACGAGCCTGGTGGCATACCTGGCATGATCTTGACCTTATGGCGAGGCGCTGTGTCGCCATCATGCTCATGATCGCGGGCTGGCGGTTCACCAAATTCGCGCTCTGACTCTAGTGGCTGCGACGCTGGGGCGGGGGCTGGGACTGGGCGAGCGCGCGTAGTTTCGGTGGTGTCAGGTTCAGAGAGCGTCTGATAATCGATTTCCAACGCCTCGTCGGTAGCGATACTCCGCTCGTATTCAGGCAGCGTCGCCTTGGCGCCTTTCGCCAGCCCTGGTCGCACAGGTGGCACAGCCGCGGTGAGCTGCTCGTCCGAGGCGCCTGCGCGGACGATGAGATGCGCGATGCTCGCCTCACCCTGGCGGCGATAGCGGATATAGCTAGGCGCTACACTCTTTGCGAATTCGCCGCCTGTGTCCGTCTCAGCGACTACTTCTTCCGAGCGCGCTACACGCCAGAAAGCGGCGGCGGATGCGATACCACCAATGCGATAGTAGACCTGCGTTGGCGTCCTCGACCGCTCGCTCAGGCTCACTGCCAGGCGGAAGGCGCCCTGCGCCTCGTCATCGCGCGAGGCGGGATCGGTGATCTGCATGAAACGCGGCGCTGGGGCGATGCGACTGGAGAGGAACAGCACCAGCACTTTGCGCCCATTCGCGGCGCGGAAGGCTGATTCGATGACTTCGGCGTTGTACATTGAGTCAGTTCGCACGATGGCAAATACTGAGTCTGGCAAGTGCGACAACGCATAGGATGGCTGCACAATCTGCTTTCCAGCCTGCGTCTGGCGTCTGCTATGCACGATGGCGATGGCCATGCCTACCACTGTCAGGCTGCCACCAAAGATCGTCGCATCATGCTTGGTAACGAGATTCGTCAACCACGCCGTCAGGACGAGGACCGTCGTGAGAAATGCCCAGTACGAAATTGAGATTCGGCCAGGATCGTCGCCATAGGTCAGCAAATACCTTCCGCGCTGGCTGACGCTCGTCAACGGAAACCGCTTTGGGCAGCGTCGTGTTGAGCATCATCCTCATCATCGTCCACGTCGCTGTATGAGGTCGGCGCCTCTACCAGGGTCGGCCAGCTTGCGCTCGCAAGACGAGCCTTCTCAGCCGCTTCAGCCTCCTCTTCCTCCTCGTGCAGCGTCACCGCCTTACCGCCACGCCGCTCTTTGAAACGCAGCACATCCACCGAGACGCACGTCAGCGAGAACGCGCCCAACAGGCCAAACGCATAGAGCTGGCCCAGCAGGTCTATCTGTCCGTTGACGAAGATCAGAATCGCGATGGGAATACCCGTCGCCAGCGCGATCGAGATTAAGGGAGTCGAGCGGTGTCTGTCGATTTTCTCAACGAAGCGCGGAAAGAAGCCCATCCGCGAGAGCGCGATAAAGACATGGTACGTGCCGATGATCGCGGTATTGCTCGCGAAGATGAGCAACGCGGAAGCGATGACCGCCGTCGCGATGCCAATGACTGGGCCAGCGGCGGCGGTTCCCAACTGCGAGATGAATTGATTCGGGTCGATCTTGGCGATTGGGTGCGCTAGCAGATAGTTGTGCTTGCCATCGAGCAGCGTCGTGGAGAGAATCGTCAACAGCGGACTGGTGATGCCAACCGTGAAGACCACCAGCGTCAGCGCGATGGAAACCACCCGGCTGCGTGGACGCTGCATGACTGGGGAGAGCTGCGAGATGCTTTCGAGGCCAGAGAATGCCAGGAACGCGCCCGCGAATCCTGTCAGCATGGTGACTGTCGTGAGATTCTGACCGCTGAAGACATCTTTGATGAGCAGGAGAATCTCGTTAAATGGCACGGTCACGCCAATGGCGACCATGACCACGATATCGCTCACGAACGCGGCGATGGCGATATAGAGGCTGACAATCGCGCTCTCGCGGATGCCCCACCAATTCAGCACACCCAACAGAACCAGCACGATAACCGTCAAGATCACCACAAAAGGTTTGATCAGCGGGAAGACATCCTGGAAGTATTGCAGCCCGGAGAGTGAGCTAATCGCCGCTGTCAGAAAGTAGTCCACGAGAATGAACATGCCACCAAGGGCGCCCATCCACGGGTTGAGCGCGCGCGCTGAGACGGTGACGACGCCGCCGCCTTCTGGAAAACGCACACTGACCTCAGCGTACTTGAGCGCGAGCAACACGAACGCGACGAGCGTGAGGGTGACAAAGAAGCCAGCCAGATGACCAAATGGCTTGTTGAGAATGCCCGGCACATAGTAGACCGACGTGCCAATGTCGGCGAAGACGACCGCCCAGCACAGAAGCGCGCCCAGCCGATGCGTGGCATGCTCTTCAGCGCCGTGTGATGCGGCTCCGCCACCTTCGACAGCGATTGACTGTTGACTCACGATCGTCTCACGCCTCCACGCTGCGCCAGGCTACCGCGATAGCGAGCGCCGTCAATATTTGTTACCGCTGCGATCCCCCACACCCACGCAAGCGCGCACGGCGAGCGAACGACAAATGCGGTTAATTCCCCGTCAAACTTTGCGAATTATAACACTATCCCTGTGCGCGCCGCCCGCCGCCCCAGCGACGCAAAGGTAGCTGAGACAGCGAGAAGGCGCAGCCCCGCCCTCAGTCGAGGGCGTGTAGCCGCGCCTCCCCTTGCGGTCAGCGCCAGGCGAGCGGTTAGCCCTACGCGCCGCCTTCCGCCGCGAGCCGCCGTAGCACGGTGAGCAGGATGCCACCGTTGCGGTAGTAGCGGATGTCGATGGGGCTATCGAGACGCGCGATCGCCTGGAACTCGCGGGTCGCGCCATCATCGCTGGTGGCGCGCACCGTCATCAGTTGTCGCGGCTTCAGCTCACCGTCGATGCCGATGATGTCGAAGCGCTCGCGTCCTGTCAGGCCCAGGCTCTCGCGGCTCTCCCCCGGCTGGAACTGGAGCGGCAGAATGCCCATGCCGACCAGATTGCTCCGGTGGATGCGCTCGTAGCTCTCGGCGATGGTCGCGCGGATGCCCAGCAGCAGTGGCCCCTTCGCCGCCCAGTCGCGCTGAACTGCCGGAGCCGTACTCCTTGCCCGCCAGCACGATCAACGGCGTCCCCTCGCCCTGGTAGCGCATCGAGGCATCGTAGATCGTCATCTCCTCGCCGTCGGGCAGGTGAGTCGTCCAGTAGCCCTCCTTGCCCCCAGCGAGCAGGTTGCGCAGGCGGATATTCGCGAACGTGCCGCGCATCATCACCTCGTGGTTGCCACGCCGCGCGCCATAGCTGTTGAAGTCGCGCTGCTCCACGCCATGCGCCACGAGATACTGCCCGGCAGGGCTGGCGACGGGGAACGAGCCAGCGGGCGAGATGTGGTCGGTCGTGATGGAGTCGCCGACGGAGACCAGCACACGCGCGCCGGTGATATTCCCGCGCGGCTCCGGCTCTGGCTTCACGCCCTCGAAGAATGGCGGCTTGCGCACATAGGTCGAAGCGTCATCCCAGGTGTAGAGGCCATCGCCCGCAGCGGGCAGTGGCAACGCCTGCCAGCGCTCGTCCCCCTCGAAGACATGGGCGTATTCCGAGGTGAAGATCTCTGGCTTGACCACGCGCGCCAGCGTCTCCTGAATCTCCTGCGGGGTCGGCCAGATGTCGCGCAGGTAGACCGGATCGCCATTGGGATCCTCGCCGATGGGGTCGTTGGTGAGGTCGAGGTCCACCGTGCCCGCCAGCGCGTAGGCCACCACCAGCGGCGGCGAGGCCAGATAGCTCGCCCGCACCTGCGGATGGATGCGCCCCTCGAAGTTGCGGTTGCCGCTCAGCACCGCCGCCACGACGAGGTCATTCTCCGTCACCGCCTTGCCAATCTCATCAGGCAAGGGGCCGCTGTTACCGATGCAGTTATGGACAGCGACTCCTCCTGCCACAAATGCGTGGAGGCTGTCTACAGCACAGGTCAAACACATGGCGTTCACCAGCCGGTCGCCTTTCCACCACCTGAAGCGCGAAGGTTGGCAGCGAAAGCGCGTCCTTCTCGGCGCAGTAGCGATTTCCAGGCTCACGATCAGCGCGTGAGCGTAGTGGCGCAAACCACCCGCGCACACCAAGTTCGGTAAAGAGCGCAGCCGGTGAAGGGAAATTAGCGCTCTCGCGATGTAGCGGCTGGAACTTGCGAGCCGTAGGCTGCGGCAGCCGCGTGAACCGGTCATGGCCTTCCAGGAGCGAGTAATGCGGCGCAATCACTGTCCGCTGCTGTGTCAGTTCCGCCGCCGCGAGCTTGCGCGCCTTCGCGAACGACAACTCAATACGTTGTTCATGCAACTCTTCCAGGCGACCCGACATCCACAGCCGATTCTCGTTGATCTCGCCTATCATGCGCCAGTACACTGCTGCCGCGCTGGCGCGCATTGCCTTGTCAACGCTGTAGCGATAGCCCACGCGCTCAACGAATGCTAGGCCGTCCGGAAGTATCCAGACGCACTTCAATTCGCGGGAGGCCATCCTGAGCGACTGGATAGGTAGAGGCTGAGCGACGCGTGGGATACTCGTACAGGTTGTACCCTTCCGTCTCGACGCCACAGCGACCCAGCAGGCGGACAATCTCCATCATGACCTGCTTTAACGTCTCGACATGCTCTGGAATGGCGCTCTGCGAATAAGCAGGATTGTCAAGGCTCGCTGCATCTTCGCGCTCACCCCAGCGATGCAACGTCGGCGCATGACCATCCGCGCCGAAGACGCCACCGAGGAACTCACGTACCACTGCCACCGGACAGGATTCGTCTAGCACAAAGGCAGGCAGCGTCGGCGCCTGCTGGATGCGTCGCCCAACGCGCACGCCTGGCATCGTAATAATCTGATTGGTCAGTGGTTTCGGCAGCACGATGCTCCACTTGCGCTCGTCATAGCGCGTGGCTGCTGGACGGCTACCCGTGATCGTCTCGATGTCATGGAGCACAACCTCACGATCCACCGCCTGGCCAACGTTCAGACGCGCCTGCCCATGAACACTGATCGAGCCATCGCCGAGCAGATGGCCCAGTAAGCGGGCGAACGCCAGTGTACGCTCGCGCTCCCGCGGCGACGACATAGCGAACGTCAGCGAGCCAACCTGGAGTGTGTAGCCATCTTCGTCAGTCGGATGGCTCGTCCAGCGGCGTATCCAAGCCCATGACAATTCGCTCTTCGCCCAGTTTCAACTCATCCGCGCGAACCCAACGACCGTCAGCGCAGAGTATCTTATGATCGGGCGTGCACACGAGCTTGCGACCATCCTGCAATGTCAGCGAGATGCACTCGCGCACTCCCTGGTCCATTTTCTCCGCCTGCGCCGCGATGCTTAGCTTGCCCTCCACTGTAGGAGCAAACATCTGCGCGCCACCCAAAAGCGGCATGCGCTCGATTCGCGCCGCTGTGCCGTTGGCGAGCGAGACTGGCGTGCCTTCAGCGATGCAGGTCGTACAGCCGTAGCCCACGACATGGAAGCGTAGCGCCTCCAGGAAGGGGATCAGGCCCGCCGCTTCCAGGTAGTCGGTGACAGCGCGCGAGCCTGGGGCCAGGCTCGTCTTGACGGCGGGCGAGACACGCAGCCCGCGCTCGACTGCGTGCTTGGCCAGCAGCCCCGCGCCGATCATCACCGAGGGATTCGAGGTGTTCGTGCAGCTCGTGATGGCGGCGATAGCGACCGAGCCATGCGTCAGCGTCACTTCCTCGCCGTTCAGGTCAACTGTCGACTTCGGGCGCCTTGACGGCCACCGCCGCGCCGCCTTCGCCGCTCTCGAAGCGCTCCTTATAGGCCGTGCGGAAGTTCTGCTTCACGCCGCCCAGCGCCACGCGATCTTGCGGGCGACGCGGCCCGGCCATGCTCGGCTCGATGGTCGCGAGATCGAGCTCCAGCAACTCATTGAACGTCGGCGTGGGTGTCGCATCGGTGCGGAACAGCCCCTGCTCCTTGGTGTAGCGTTCCACCAGATCGACCAGCGCGGCGTCGCGTCCCGTCAGGCGCAGGTAGCGCAGCGTCTCGTCGTCTACCGGGAAGAAGGTGGCCGTCGCGCCGAACTCTGGCGACATATTGGAGATGGTCGCGCGGTCGGCCAGCGCGAGTGAGCTAAGGCCCGCCCCGGTGAACTCGACGAAGCGCCCCACCACACCATGCTTGCGCAGCATCTGCGTGACAGTCAGCACCAGATCGGTCGCTGTCGCGCCCTCTGGCAGCGCGCCCGAGAGATGGATGCCCACGACCTCTGGGGTCAGCAGGTAGAGCGGTTGCCCCAGCAGCACGGCCTCGGCCTCGATGCCACCGACGCCCCAGCCCAGCACGCCCAGGCCATTGATCATCGTCGTGTGCGAGTCTGTGCCGACGAGGGTATCGGGGAAGGCCACGCCGTCGCGCGTCTGCACCACCTTCGCCAGATATTCCAGGTTGACCTGATGCACGATACCCGTGCCCGGCGGCACCACGCTGAAATCCTTGAAGGCCTGCTGCGCCCAGCGGAGGAGGGCGTAGCGTTCACCGTTGCGCTCGTACTCGCGCGCCACATTCGCGCGGTAGGCGAGTGTCGTGCCGAACGAATCCACCTGGACGGAGTGATCGATCACCAGATCGGCGGGCACCAGCGGATTGATGCCATTCGGGTCGCCGCCCATCTCCTTCACCGCATCGCGCATCGCCGCCAGGTCCACGACGGCGGGGACGCCCGTGAAGTCCTGCAAGATGACGCGGGCAGGCAGGAACGGCAGCTCCTCCGGCTCGCCAGGACGCTGGCTGCGCGCCGGGACGCCACTGCGCCAGCGCCCGCACATCCGCCTCGCTCACGAGGTCGGGGTTCAGGTCATGCTGGCGCAGCGCGTTCTCGACCAGCACACGCAAAGTAAATGGTAACCGATCGAACGGGATATTCAGCTTCGACGCGAGCGTGTCGAGCCGATAGAGCGCCACCTCGCCACCCTGGGTGGCCAGTGTCGCCCGCGCGCCATAGGTATCGCGCCGTGATTGAGCGGATGACATACGCAAGCTCCTTCGATGAGACTGAGTGAGATACGCCGAGATGCGCGTCTATCGGAATCGCGCCCCAGTGGCGCGGCCAGCCGGTCAGCCAGGCGACGCGATTGGCTCCGCATGGCCCGCGAGAAAGTAGGTTGGTGTCGCGCTGATGTCGGCCCGCCAGCCGAGGTTGGCCAGGTCGGCGCGCAGGCGCTCTGGGGTATAGAACACCTTGACGATGCGGAACTCACTGCCGTCGTTGAGGCGGCGCGTCACCTGTGTCGCCGCTCTCGCCTTCGAGCTGATGGTCACGCGCGGTCGATGATGGGTCGAAAAGCGAATCAATCATAAGACGGCGCCGCCGGGGGCCAGGCACGAGCGGACGAACGCCCAGAAGGCCGCGAATCGCTCTGGTGGCACATGCGAAAGCCAGAAGCTGAAGAAGACGAGATCATACTGGCGTTGCGGGCGCCAGGCGAAGAGATCAGCGACCTCAAAGGACACGGGGTCAGCCATCGCGCCGAGTCGCTCGCGGTTGATCGCCAGCGCTTCAGGGGAGGCGTCCACCGCTGTCAGGTGGTCGACATGTGGCGCGAGCCGCTGCGTCCACAGGCCCGTCCCCGCCGCCAGCTCCAGCGCCGCTCGCCCAGCGCTCGCGCCCCGCCAGGAAGGCGTCCAGCGTCGCGGCGACTTGCGCGGCCTCAACGTGCCAGTGTGCATTCGTAGCGGCGCCACGGTCGTAGCGTCCCTGCCGCAGAAACCATTCGTCGTACTCACCCGCGCGCGCCCGATAGTAGCTGATCTGCTCGCGCAACACATCATCGTAAGAAGCCGGCATGGCTTGCCCCTCTTTCGGGTTGGCGCGTGGGTCATCCACCCCAGGCGTCGCGCTCCCGGTCGCGCCCTCTGAAGTATAGCCCACACCGTCCGCTCTGCGCAGGGCTGACGGGTGCTTTTGCTCGACATCCGCTGTCGTCGCGAGCAGTATAGCAAACGAGCTATCCGATAGGATGATGTCTGCTATTGGATTTTCTGATACCCGTGTGAATATTGTGTAGCGTTAGTTAGGACACTTGACAAACTAACATGCGCATGCTACCTTTTTCCCCAGCGGAGGGCAATGGCCTATGACTCCATCTGACGATGGCGCCCCACCCAGCATACGCTGGCGCGACGCCCTCATCCGACCGAACGTTGTGGGCCACCGCGCTTCTGACCTCCACGACATGCGCGAGGCGAACAATGCGCTCGTCTTGCGCCTGATCCGCCAGCACGGACCCCTGACTCGCGTCGCCATCGCCCGGCGCACGGGTCTCTCGCGAACAACGGTGAGTAGTATCGTCGATGGTCTCCTCAGCGAGGAGATCGTTCGGGAAGGCGAAACCCTCAACGCGGCGCCCAGTGGTGGACGTCGGCCCACCCTCGTTCATTTCAACGAGTCCGCCGGCATCATCCTTGGCGCTGACATGGGGCGTACGCACTTCACCATCATCGCGACCGATCTCGATGCGCGCATCATCGCGCGCCATTCCGGCCCCTGGGATACCAATCTTGGGCCTGACATCTGCCTTCCGCGACTCGCCGAGGAAATCCGCGCTCTCGTGAGCGCACGCAACCTCGACTGGGATCGAATCGTCGGTGTCGGCATCGGTATCCCCGGCCCCGTAGACGCCGCCCTGCACACCCTGGTCGCGCCCCCGCGCATGGCCGGATGGGATGGGGTTGATGTCGAAGGGATTATCCGTGCGGAGCTTGGCATTCCCGTCATCCTCAACAATGACTCGAACGTCGGCGCCCTGGCGGAGAGCCGGTACGGCGCGGCAGCGGGTGAGTCCGACTTTGCCTATGTGAAAGTCGGAACAGGCATTGGCTGCGGCCTGGTCATCAACGGCGAAATCTATCGTGGCAGCGGCGGAGTCGCAGGCGAGATCGGCCATGTGACATTAGACGAAAATGGCCCGCTCTGTGACTGTGGAAACAGGGGGTGTCTGGAAGCGATGGCGGGAGCCACGCAACTCGTGCGGTACGCGCTCGAAGCTGGCTACGAACCGGGCGAAGTCGTAGCCAATGCGCCTACCCATAGCGAGATTGATGTGGCGGAGGTCGTACAAGCCGCGCTCCACGGCAATGTCGCCTGCCAGACCGCGATCCGGCGGGCTGGCGAGCTGATCGGCGTGGCGCTGGCGAATCTGGTCAACCTGGTCAATCCATCGGTCATCCTTCTCGATGGCAGTCTGTCGCACGCGGGCGATTACCTGCTCGCGCCGATCAGCAAGGCCATCTCGGAGCGCAGCCTGTGGGCCGCCTCGCACGCGCTGCGTGTGCAGGTGAGCGCGCTGGGCGACAGCGCAATCGCGCTGGGCGCGGCGACTCTGGTGCTAGATGCGGTCTTTGGCTCTCCCGTGTACATCGAACAACTGGCCACCTACGACGATGCGTCTGAGACGCAGGGCCAGAATCGGCGGCTCGCTCGCTTCAAAGCGGTTGTCCAGCCAGTCTCTGAGATATCACCCTCTTGATGGGACTGCTAGAATGGGAATATTCAGCAAATAGAGGGGAAGTACGTCATGGATCAGGAAAACGATCGCACGAGTACCGCCGTTAGACATCAGCAGCAGGAATATCGAGAGCCTGAATTGGAGCGCCAAGGCGAGTTGCGCGCAGCTTACGATACGAACATGGCATCTGGCAGACCCCCATATGCAGGGGTCACATTTCATACCTACAGCGAAATACTTTGGGTCATGCGCGAACGCGACTGGACGGGAACCCCGACGACACCGAGCGACGGGCGTGTCGATCTACGAAATGCCGTCTTGAGCGATATTGATCTCCATGGTGTGTATCTTCGCTACCTTGATATTCGGGAAGCGTTTCTAGAAGGTGTTCGATTGGACGGAGCGTTTCTTGAACGATCAACCTTGCAGGGAGCAATCCTTATTCGCAACACCAACCTGACAGGAGCAATTCTGGAAAAAGCAGACCTGAGTCAGGCATATTTCAACAGAACGAACCTGGCTGATGCTGATTTGGCTGGAGCTCGCCTCGACGGAGCGCGTTTCATTCGCGCAAATCTCCATTCCGCCATACTCAGTCATACCAATCTCCATGGAACGTATTTCAATGGCGTTGACCACGAGGTGCGAATTTGAGCGGTTCTCAAATGGATCAGAGAACGGTGCTTCATCGTGTTATCTTCGACGCAAACACACGAGTGCGTGATGTAAACTGGAGCGATGCCTCGCTTGCAAACATCGAATGGACACGACTACAACAGTTCGGTGAGGAGGTGATTGCCAAGAAAACCCGCAACGCGAGGAAGCGTATCATTGCCTATCGTACCGCGGCGCGTACCTATCATGAATTGGTTCATGCCTTGCAGTCACAGGGACTCTCCTCACCGGCATCCAAGTTTCGGTTGCGAGAGAACAGGTGATGGAGCGCAAGGCTCTCTTTTGGAATCGTGAATTCGGCGCGTGGGCATTCTCCTACTTACTCGACTTTGTCGCCGGGTACGGTGAGCGCCCGATTCGCACACTCAGATTTTATGCCTTCGTGATTCTTGCCTTTGCAGCCTGCTTTTACGCAATCTCTAACAAGTTCTTTCCACTCGTTACGACAGATACGAATCCATTATCGGTAATCGAGGCGTTTGTCCTGAGTATCACCTCATTCCATGGGCGCGGTATATTCCAGTCGTCACATAGTTTGGGTGATCCAATTGGTTTCATGGCAGCGATTGAGGCGGTTTGCGGCCTCTTCATCGAAGCGATCTTCGTGGCCACGTTCAGTCGTCGCTTTCTAAGCGACTGAAATGACTACTAGGGAGTTGTGCTAGTTGTGCGGGAAGGCAAGCGCCTTGAGGTGGAGGACATCGGCGACGCCGAGCAGGCGATTGAGCCAGACACAGAGGGTATGAGCCGTGAGCTTGGTGTAGAGGCGCGCCGTCGAGTCCCCAGAAAGCTGTGGGCATGGTTGGTCTCGACATGGAACTGGAGCGCGAGCTGGCTGTTGACCGTCTCGATGAGCTGGCGCAGATGCGCATGCAGGTGGCAAAACGCCTCTGAGGGCCGGGCGCGTTGGTTGCTACGCGGCACGGTCACGAGGTGAGATCTGGCGCTGGGCGCGCAAGTCGGTGGCGACGGGCTGGCTGATATAGCCCTTGTCGCCCAAGACCATGGAGGTCCGTATGACCGGCGAGCAACTCCACACCGACCGTCAGGTCAGGCAGGTTGGCGGGCGCCAGTTCGAAGTCGCGAATGACGCCGCTCTGGGTCAGCGAGCAGATGCAGCTTGTAGCCAAAGATCGCCTGCTTCTTGGAGCAGCAGTGACCAAACGTCGCCCCGGCGATCTTCCACTCCGGACTCGCCTGGGGCACGTAGTAGAACTGCACGACGGGGACAGGCAGGCTATCAATGATGCACTGGGAGTCCTGGGCCAGATCGAGCGTCTGCAGCACGGCCTGTCGCAGCAGGTTGATGACCGGCCCCAGATCGCGGCGACGGCGATTGAAGCGGCTCCGTTCGGGCTGATGCGGGAAGAGATCGCGATGTTCACGCCAGCGGCTGAGCAAGACCGTTTCCTGGTCCCAGCCGCAGCATTCGCCGACAATCGCCATGGTGATCAGTTCGGCGTCGGTGCAGGCGGGCGCGGGGCCAGGGCGGGCGACGTGCGCGGCCAGCGGAGCGAACAGGTCGCTGATGAGCACGTACATCCAGGTGCAGAAGTCGTCGAAATCGGCTATCATCGGAGTCACCTCGGTTGGCTGAAGGGCGTGGTAAGATGACTCCCTTGTAGCCAACCGAGCGTCTTCTGTCAACTCAACGAACTAGCACAACTCCCT
>CAWIYP010000017.1:0-78272 GCA_963840335.1 uncultured Chloroflexia bacterium | reverse complement strand
TCGAGTTCTGGTATGTGCATAACTGCCCTGAGTCTGATAACGTAAGAAAAGAATTGAATTCGGTAAGCACAACAGTCCAAAACGCCCTCCGGTCTCATTATGAAGCGGCAGGCTTGGATGATGTTCGTGTAACAGAGGTCGGGGTAACAACCCTTGAGGAATGGTATAGAGCAACCACAACTCCTATTCTTGTTAGCGAGTCTCTATCTCTGAACGTCGCTGGAGGATATCTTCTTCAGACAACACGGTGGCAGGCATATACAACTGCTGTTCCAGCTTTATGGATATATGAACTCTATCGAAAACATCAGATTTCACTTTTTTCGGCCAATATTCGCGACTATTTAGGAAGCCGGAAGAGCGACTCAAATATCAACCAAAGCATAAAGGAAACCGCCCTAAGCGCCCCAGGTCAATTTTGGGCATTTAATAATGGCATTACTGCACTTGTCAATTCCTTCACTGTTGAGAATCAGGAAAAGAGGCTAACAATTCAAGGGATATCGATAGTCAATGGCGCGCAAACCACAGGTGCCATTGGGTCTCTTGATGCCGCTCCAGATCAAGAAGCTATGGTTCCAGCCAGGTTTATTAAGTGTTCTGATCCAACAACCATCCAAGATATTGTTCGGTATAACAATAGCCAGAACAAAATTGAGACAACCGACTTTCGGAGCGCTGATCCAATCCAGCAAAGGCTTCGTCGAGAGTTTAGGCTCCATTCTGGAGGCTTTACATATACCGGTGGACGGCGTGGCAGCGCGGGAGATGCAATTCGCCGCCCGACTAACGCTATCCCGTCAGATTCTGCGGCACAAGCATTGATGGCGTTCCATCAGAATCCCACTGTGGCATACCAGCAGAAAGGGCTAATTTGGGAGAATGAGCGTGAATACTCTTACATTTTCAACGAGCATACTCATGCTGATCATATCATCTTTGTGTACTCGCTCTCGAGAGAGATCAATGCAATCAAAGACCCACTAATTGCTACATCTGCATCATCTCTTACCGAGGCTGCTGCTGAAATACTTGCCTTCTTAAGGCTCCGAGGATCGCTCTATATACTCGTTGCTGGTATCGGTTCATGTATGGAAACCTTCTTACAACGTCCGATTCCCAACAAATTCATGTTGCGATATAAAGATCAAGTCGATTTGGCAACGTGTGGAACAAGATGGAGGCCGATCGTTGAAGCCTGTCTTCCTTTCAGTGAACACCTAAAACCTCCGCTGGGGAACGCCCTCAAAACCGCTGCAGGCGTCAAGGCCGCGATCGCAGATTTTCGGAGATTCGTTGAGGCTACAAGGCGGGCGAACGAGGCGATCTACCACGGCTTTGCGCGCTTTGTATCTACAGATCCATGGCCGACAAATTTGAACAGATAGCTGGGAATGGATGTGTATGGATACTGCTCTTGAGTTGTACTATTAAAAATCATCCATGACAATCAGGTTGTCTGCTCGCCGTTAAGGAGCAGACGACCCAGATAGGAAGCATGAAGCTGCGCAGTTCAGCCCGCGCCGCCCAAATGCTCGCCGCCGTGTGCGGGTGATAGCTGAGCTAGCGCCCGCACATGGCAGAAGGCCAGACGCGCTACGTCTTCGAGACCATCGCCAGGTGGGATGGGTCGAAGTAGCGGACGTGGCCCTGGGCCAGGGGCAGCGCGAGGTCAGGCTCTAGCGCCTCCACGAACTCGGTGTCGTGGCTGACGATGATCAGCGTGCCCTGATAGCTGGTCAGCGCCTCGCAGACCTGATCGCGCGAGGCGGGGTCCAGGTTGTTGGTCGGCTCGTCCAGCAGCAGCGTGTTGTAGCCGCCGACCATCAGGCGGGCCAGCGCGAGCCGGGTCTTTTCCCCGCCAGAGAGCGAGCTGACCTGCTGATAGGCCTGCTCGCCGCTGAAGAGGAAGCGCCCCAGAATCGAGCGCAACTGCGTATCGCTGGGCGGGCTGCGCTTCACCGGGGCGTCGGCCACGGCCAGGCGCATCTCCTCCAGCAGCGTCGCGCCCATGTGCAGCGACTCGTGCTCCTGCGCGTAGTAGCCGATGTCCACCATCTGCCCTAGCTCCACGCGCCCATGCGTCGGCGGGATCATCCCCGCCAGCACCTTGAGCAGGGTGGTCTTGCCCGCGCCGTTGCGCCCGATGACGACGAGGCGCTTGCCGCGCTCCACCTCCATCGAGAGGTCGTGGAAGACGGGCGGGCCGCTGTAGCTCTTCGTCAGCCGCTCGACGCGGAAGACGATGCGTCCGCTCTGGCGCGCGAGCGGCAGTTGCAGCTTCATCGTGCGCTGGCGGCGGGGCAGCGACCAGGCGTCGGGCAGATCCTCGCGCAGCCGTTCGATGCGGTGGTCGAGCACCTTGGCTTTGCGCGCCATCTTCTCGGTCTTGCCGCGCGCCCAGTCGGCCTGCGCCTGAAGCTGGGTGATCTTGGTCTGCTTGCGCTCCATCTCGGCGACGGCGCGCACCTCGGTCTGCTCGCGCTGGCGCAGGTACGAGCTGTAGTTGCCCGGTGTACATCGTGACGGACTGGCCCGTGGCGTCGAGATGCAGCACGCGGGTGATGGCCTGGTCGAGCAGCTCCAGGTCGTGCGAGATGAGCAGCACGGTACCCTCGTAGCGGCCCAGGTAGTCCATCAGCCAGAGGGTGGCTGGGCCGTCGAGGTGGTTGGTCGGCTCGTCCAGCAGCAGCAGATCGTGCGTGGCGAAGAGCGTGCGCGCGAGGGCGAGCCGCGTCTTCTGGCCGCCAGAGAGCGCGGTGACGGGGCGCTCCAGCTCGACATCGTCCAGCGCGAGGCCCTGAAGCAACTCGGCCATCTCGTATTCGGCGGCGTAGCCTCCCGCGCGCTGGAAGCGTTCCTCCAGCTCGCCATAGCGATAGAGCAGCCGCTCCAGCGGATCAGCCGCCATGGCGCCGCCGCGCTTGCTCCGGCGGTCGGCGCGGGCGCCCGTCGGCTCGGCGACTGGCTCGGGCGCCTGGGTCTGGGCCATCTGCGCTTCGAGGGCGCGGAGGTCGGCGCTGAGGCGGGCGAGGTCGCGCCCGGCGAGCATGACATCGCGCACGGTGACGGGTTCGCCATCGCTATTGGCGCCCGGCGAGCAGGTCGTCGGCCAGGCGCTCCTGCCCCAGATAGCCAATCCGCTTGGGGCGGAGAATGACGCCGCCATCGGGGTCGAGCGCGCCGCGCAGGGCATGCAGCAGCGTGGTCTTGCCCGCGCCGTTCACGCCGACGAGGCCGACCTTCTCCCCTTTGCCTATCAGAAAAGAGGCATCGCGAATCAGGGTGCGACCACCCCGGCTCAGCGAGACGCCTCGCGCTTCCAGCATAGCTTCTCTCTTTTCCTCTCCCACCCACGCCGCGCGCTGAGAGTCCAGCGGCGAACCCTCAGCGGGCGCGGGCGAACGCGATTGACGCGCTACTTCGTCACGGTCAGCGGGAGGGGTGGAGCTTGTGCCCTGTGATGAGCGGCTGCGCGTCACGCGGGTCCCGGCGCTCAGATGCGCGCGGAGGCCAGGTGGACGCTGGTGTGGTGTGTCACTGACGGCCCTGGAGGATGGCGAGTCGCTATCGATTCAGTCGCCGGGCCGCATTGCCCGTGGGATCGCTCGCAACATATCCAGATACCGCACGCTTGCTCAAAATGGGCGCACTCCACCCCGGTACTAGGGGCGAGTTGCGCTGACGAGCAGCGTGAACAGCGACATGCGCGGGCCAATCCTCTCGTTGGGCAAGATAATTTCGTGGCGGCCCAGACGTTTGGTCTATGGATGGGCTGCCGAGCATATCGTATCCCGCAGGCGGGGGCGCGTCAAGCGGGATGGGAGGGGGTGCGGGAGCGGAGGCCATGAGTGGTCGGCGCGCGGTGCGCTAGCAGGTTCCCCGCCCCCAACTGCGGATCCGCCCAGCCTGCGCCGCATCCCGCCATGCGCCGCATCCGCCTTAACATACACCGCGACTCGTCTCTCGCGATTCTCGATAATCTTCGGGCTGGCAGCCGTCTTGTGAGTGTAAACCGCGAGCGATTCTCCGCGACCGCGCCGTTGTGTAGCTGATGATACTCGCCCGTCTGGCTGGTATATGACCTGTGGCGGCAAGTGTTGTGAGGCATGAGGGGTCATGCTATACTCACGCTACTGTGATCGAGCCGACGATTGTCCTTCTATTCTTGCATAAGGTGGATCACATTGCGCCTGAAACCTGCGCGGTTGCGCGTCGTCGCCACAGACCTGCGAAATTTGTGGCTGGGCGCCGTTTATGCGTTGGTGTCCCGTGTGCGCGCCTGCCGTGGAGCGGTGGCTCCGGGCCGCGTGCTATGCCGATGCGCTGGGAGTCAGGCGCTCTCTGTCCTTATCTCAGCTTTCCCCTGAATGGGGAAGACCGGGCGTCAGTGTAGATGGTCTGACGCCAGGAGAAATGCCCTATGGCAGCCAATGGCTATGTTTCCCGCCCGCATGAGCGCGGCGGTACACTTGCGTCAGCCCTGATCGCGTATGGGCAGCAGGGGGGCGCGCTCTTTGCCGCGTATCGCCTGCCAGATAATCCGCTGGTTCTCTCGCATGTGCGCTGGCAAGGCACGACGGGCGAGGTGATCGAGGCGCAGCACAACCCGGACGAGATGTATTCCGCCCCGCAGGAGGAACGCGAGGCCTGGGCGCAGATCGCCCTCAGCTCGACGACGGCGCAGGCGGATGCGACCGGCCCGAACGCGCCGTGGCTGCCGGTGCATGTGGAGCGCGAGCGCGCCTTCGAGCTGGGCTTGCGGGCGCAGCGGGCGCGGATGAGCGGGCAATTCCCCCGCGCCGCATGCGTCAGGGGCGCCGTCTGGCTATGGCCCGGTGTCCTATGGCGCGCAGCAGTCGTCGCATATGGCCTCGGCGGGGTCGCCCTTCGCGCCCTACCCCTCGAATGCGCCACACCCGCAGCAGGGTGATGAGTATTCGCCAACACGGCTGATTGACGCGCTGCCCGCTTCGGGGCCGAGCATGCCGGAGCCGCCGCAGAGCACCGGGTCGTGGTCGCGCGATGAACTGCTGCGCGGCAGCGCCTACCCAGGGCCAGCCGGGCAGGAGATCACCGTGATTCCCTGTGTCGAGGTGGAGATGCCGATGCTGCTGACCTACGAGCAGCAGGACTTCTCCCGCGATTTCGCGCGCGATGTGGCGATCCACTTCGGCAAGGCCGCGCGGAGCATCCCGCAGACCCGCGAGCTACGCGGCTGGATGCGTGGCGCGCGGATTGTGCTGGCGGCGCGGATGAGCTTCGGCCCCGGCGCGCGTTCAGCGAACCGCGCGGAGATGGAGCACGGCGCGGCGCTGCTCGCGGAGGCGCTGGCCCGCCGCACGTTGCCCTACGCCCAGCTACGCTTCGCCGACTACGCGGAGTGGAACCAGGGCGTGGAGCTGCCCAGCTAGCGCGACGGGAGAAATCGCGGCCCGCGGGGAAGCCAGTCCGGGGAGCCAGGAGCCAGTCCGGGGAGCCAGGAGCCAGTCCGGGGAGCCAGGGGCCAGTCCGGGGAGCCAGGGGCCAGCGCGAGGACGCCAGCGCGAGGACGCCAGCGCGAGGGGCCAGCGCGAGGGGGCCAAAGCCAGGGGGCCAGCGCGAGGGGGCCAAAGCCAGGGGGCCAGCGCGAGGGCCAGCCGGCGGTTGAAACCGCGCCTGGATGGCCTGTGGGCCGCGAAGCCCGCCTTCGCGGGCTAGGATTTGGCGGTCGACAAGCCGCTATGCCGCCCGGTTTCTAGTCCGCGAAGGCGGACTTTGTGGCAGAACGCCATCCAGGCGCGGTTTCAACCGCCAGCTTCCTCCCATTCGGGGATGAGAGAGCCGTTGCGGTGATGTTCTTTCTGGCGGGCGATGTAATCGCGAACGACCTCCAGATGTCCCAGGCTCACCGAGAACGCCGCATAACCGCCCTGCCACTTAAAGAATGTGTCGGGCGCCACCTTGTGCGTCATCAGATGCGCGGACGAACCCTTCACCTGCTTGACCACATCGGCTATCGTGAGTGTCGCGGGCAAACACGCCAATAAATGGACGTGATCCTCGACCCCACCCAGAGCGACTATTTCCGTTCCCAGCTCCTCGCATGTCGCCGCAATCGAGCGATAGACACGTCGCTCGATCTCCCCTACCAGCAATGGCGTTCGATCCCATGTTCCCCAAACGAGATGAACGAACACCGCAACTCGTGTACCCCGCAATCTTCATTTCTCCCCGCGAATCACACGCTCACAGCTACCAGACGCCTCCGCCCGCCAAGACCCAGCCCGCGAAGGCGGCCTTCGCGGCCCACAGGCCATCCAGGCGCGATTTCAATCGCCGGCCGTTTCCCCGCCATCCTCATCCTCCCCACCGCCATCCGCCTCCCCACCCATCGCCGCCCGCGCCGCCTCGGCCTCCTCCGCCATCCCCAGCCGCTCGTAGATCGCCGCCGCCTCCGCCAGCATCGCGCGTCCCTCATCCCCGCCGCGCCCATGCCGCAGGAGGAACTGCCCTAATTCCAACAGCGAATCCGCCTCATCCTGTGGATGCTGCACGCGCCTGCTGATCGCCAGCGATTGCCGATGGTACGCCTCGGCCTCATCCAGTTCGCCCTGCGATTCGAGAAGTAGCGCGAGCTTATAGAGCGCCACGCCCTCCCCGCGCTGGTCGCCGACGGCGTGCATGCTGGCGAGGACGCGCTCGTAGGCGGCGCGTGCGGCGGCGACATCGCCTTCGCGCAGCGCCAGATCGCCCAGCAGGCCCAGCGCGACGCCCTCCTGCTGCTGGTCGCCGACGGCTTGCATGATGGCGAGGAAGCGCTCGTAGGCGGCGCGTGCGGCGGCGACATTTCCAAGCATAAGCTGAAGATCAGCATAGTATTCTTCTAGCCGCGCCGCTTGCAGGCGGTCGTCGCGCGTGCCCGTCGCTTCCGCCACGCGCTGGGCCGCCGCCACCGCCAGCGGCAGGTAGTGTTTGCGGTCGTCGGTTCTGCCACGGATCCTCCAATAGGCGGCCATGCCGTTGCAGAGGCGCGCGAGCAGAGGATCATCCTTCGCCGCCTCGGCCCAGGCCAGCGCGCCGCCGATGTTCGCTTCATCAGGGAGAAGTGAGTCGTCGGGTGTGGCGTTGCGGCGTAGCGGGCGTACCAGGTCGCCATCGCGCGCAGGGCGTCGGCGCGGTCGTTGGCGGACCACGCGGCGAAGCGTTGCGCGGCCTCGGCCTGGAAGAGCGGATGCAGACGCAGGCGCTCGGCGTCGGCGTCGGCGGGCAGGCTGGTGTCCACGCTGGCGTCGAGCAGGGCGCGGCGCACGAGCAGCTCCACTGTCGCCTCCGGGTCGGCCAGCCCGAGGCCGCGCGCCAGGGCCAGCGCGGCCTTGCGCCCGAACTCGCCGGTGGCGATGGCGGCCAGCGCCACGAAGAGCCGCTGCCCGTCGGGCGGGAGCGCGTCCACGCTGCGCGCCAGCACGGCCTCCACCTTGCGCGGCGTCTCGCCCTCCGGGATGCGCAGCACATCGCTGGCGATTTCCTCGGCCACGCGCGCCAGGGGACGCTGCATCTCAGCGGCATAGGCGCCCGCGAGGCGGACGGCGAGGGTATGGCGGTCGAGCAGGGTGACGATACGTGTGGCGCTCGCAGTCTCTGCGGCGGTCAGGGTGTCGGCGTTGGCGCGCCCGTAGCTCTGGGCGAAGAGCAGCAGCGCGTCCGCGGGCGAGAGCAGATCGAGGCGGCGCACACCATCCAGCGGGACAGCGGCGAGCGGGAGCATCTGGCGCGCGGTCAGCAGCAGCGTGGCGTCAGCGGCGGCCAGCGGCGCGGTCACCTGCTCGATGGGCCAGTCCGGCTCGATATTGTCCAGCGCGATGAGCGTGCGCTTGCCGCCCAGCAGCTTCTGCGCCACGGCGGCGAGGCCCGGCAGGTCGCTGGCCTCAGGCGTACGCCGACCAGGAGTGAAGGGCGTGAGCGCCTGCCGCAGCACCTCGGCGGGGTCCTTTTTGTCTTCACAGCTTACGACCACGATGCCATCGGGGAATACCCGCTCCTGGCGCAGGCGGCGAATGGCGACGGCGGCGAGCGCGCTCTTGCCGATGCCCCCCATGCCTCCGATGGCGGTCACGGCGGTCGTCTCGCGGGCGCGCAGGCGGTCGAGCGCCCAGCCCAGATCTACATCGCGGCCAATCAGGTGTTGCGGCTCCGGCAGCAGACCCAGCTCAAAGGGCGGCGCCGACTCACTGAGATTCACGCGCCCCTCACGGATCAGCGTCACCAGTTCGTTGAGTTGGCGCTGGTAGGCATCGGGGTCAGCGTCGGCGCCCTGGAAGTCGAGCGCCTGGAAGATGCTCAGCGCATGCGGCAGCGCGCAGTTGCGATAGACCACTGGATAGATGGCGAAACGTTCTGGCCCGTTGTAGCGGTTGATCGCCAGATCGATCTCGTAGCGCACCCAGCGCGAGCGCGCAGCCGCTGGCGAGAGAATCACGATAGCCACATTGCGCGCCGCGATCTGCTCCACGATCTCGCGCGGGAAGTTCATGCCGCCCGTGAGGCCGCCGGGCTGGGCGCTCTCGTCCATGCTCTCGGCGCCCTCCGCGTCTTCTTCGCCGCGCTCTGGCGCGCTGTCATACCAGACCCGCCCGGCGTCGTCGGGCGCGAGCGCAGCGCGCAGGTCAGCATTCAGCCGCTTGCCAAAGTCATCATCCTGGCTGCTGTGGCTGATGAAGACCCAGGGGGTGAAGTGCGCTATGTGGGCGTCGCTTCTGCCGCCAGACATGGCCGCAGTGGCGGCGCTGGTTGGCGACGCTGGCGCGAGCTTGGTGGTCGCATCGAGCTTGGTGGTCGCATCGAGCTTGGTTGTAGGGTCGAGCCTGGTTGTAGGGTCGAGTTTGGTTGTAACGTCGAGCGGTGGCGCTGGCACGGCGGCGTCGGTGAGCGGGTGCGGGTTGGCGGGAGGCGCCGGTAGTTCCCGCTGCGGCGCGGGCGCGGCCTCGGCGGGCGTCTCACCGCTGGGCGGACTGGGGATCTGCGGCTCTGGCAGCGGAACGTAAACATGCGCTGGCTCCGCGAGTGGCGGCGTCACACGGATCACCGGCAGGATGTCGGTATCTACGCGGGTAATGTCTTTTTGGGGCGGCGCGGGCGAGGTCTTGCGCACGCGCACGCGCACCAGAGGCGGCGCGGGTGGCGTGAGCGGCGCGACAGGTAGCGTGGGCAGCGCGACATGCGGCCTGGGTGGTGTGGCCGCTGGCGCGGTGGGCGAGATGGTGAGCGCGGCGAGGATGACGATGAGGAGGGCCACGAGCGCGGTGACGAACGGCATGGCCTGCGCGGCCATCGCTGGCGTCAGGCCCAGCATGGCGGGCGGCGTGAGCAGGCGCTGCGGCAGATCACTGGCCGTGGGCCACGGACGCCCGCTGAGGTACGGCGCCGCATTCACCGCGATCATCGCCAGCCACGCGGCAACGCCCAGCCAGCCCAGCCCATGCCCTACACTCACGCCGCGTGGACGCGCCTGAACAGCGGCGCTCGCTGGAGAATTACCTGTCGCCATAGCGGCTTCCCTCCTGCCCAACAGCCCATCGTCACGCCGTCAGTATGACAGGAAGTAGTCTCTATCGCAAGCGATTCTAGTCACACATGAAGGGGAGGCGTGCTGGCAGTTAATGGCGAGTCACGTGTTAATCGAGGGAGCGCGCCAGCGGTTGAAACCGCGCCTGAAGGCGGCTGACGCCGCCACATGACCCGCCTGCGCGGGTCCAGATTCTCGGGTCCGCGTCGGCGGATCTTGTGGGCCGCCAGGGCGGCGCGTGAGCGAGCGGGGCGGCGCGCGTAGAGCGGCAGCGCCCAACGGGCCTGTAGCCGCGGGTCTCCCCGCCCCCGCTCACCGCCAACGCCCGCTAGCCAGGCCTACTGCGCGGCGATGCCCGCCCGGCCACCGCGCAGCACGTACTTCTGGATCTTGCCCGTCGCGGTCTTGGGCAGTTCGGTGACGAAGTGGTATTCCTTCGGCGCCTTGAAGTGCGCCAGGCGCTCGCGGGCGAACTGGTTCAGCTCCTCCGCCGTGACGCTGGCGCCTGGTTTCAGCACGACGAAGGCGTGCGGCGACTCACCCCAGCGCGGGTCGGGCATGCCGACGACGGCCGCCTCCTGCACGGCGGGATGATGCAGCAGCGCGCCCTCGACCTCGATGCTGGAGATATTCTCGCCGCCGCTGATGATGACATCCTTGATGCGGTCGCGAATCTCGATGTAGCCATCGGGATGCGTCACCGCCGCGTCGCCGGTATGGAACCAGCCGCCCTGGAACGCCTTCGCCGTGGCCTCCGGGTCGTTGTAGTAGCCGCGCATGATGACGTTGCCGCGCGCGACGATCTCGCCGAGGGTCTGGCCGTCGTGCGGCATCTCGCGCATCTCCTCATCCACCACCTTGATCTCGCCTGAGGTGATGAGCGGCACACCCTGCCGCGCCTTGATGATGGCGCGCTCGCGCAGGCTCAGTTCGGCATGCTCCGGCAGCGGCTCGCAGACGGTGATGAACGGCGCCGTCTCGGTGAGGCCGTAGACCTGGGTGATCTCCCAGCCGAACTCGCCCTCGACGCGCTCGATGGTGGCCGGAGCGGGTGGCGCGCCCGCCGTCATCACACGCACGCCGGGCCGCGCCTTGGCCCGCGCCTCCTCCGGCGCGCCCGCGATGCTGATGAGCACGGTCGGCGCGGCGCAGAGCATCGTCACATGCTCCTCGTTGATGGTGTCGAAGATCGTGCTGGGATCAATCTTGCGCAGGCAGATGTGCTTCGCGCCCGCCGCCGTCACCGTCCAGACGAAGGTCCAGCCATTGGCGTGGAACATCGGCAGCGTCCAGAGATACGTGTCGGCGGGGGACATGTGCGCGTGAATCAGCGTGCCGACGGTATTCATGTAGGCGTTGCGGTGGGTGATCATCACACCCTTGGGGCGCGAGGTCGTGCCGCTGGTGTAGTTGATCGTGAGCAAGCCACTCTCGGGGATGTCGGGATGGGTGTAGGTGGTGGGCGCCGCCGCCAGCAGCTCCTCGTAGTCGAGCCAGCCGTCGCGGGCGCCTTCCAGCGCGACGAACTGCCGCACATGCGGAATCTGGTCGCGGATGCTGTCCACGGCGTCGAGCTGGTCGCTGTGCGCGCAGACGACGCTGGAGCCGGAGTGGTTGATGATGTAGGCGAAGTCGTCGGGGGTGAGGCGGTAGTTGACGGGGACGAGGGTCGCCGCGAGCTGCGGAACGGCGTAGAAGCTCTCCAGCTGGGCGTGGGTGTTGGGGGCGATGTAGGCGACGCGGTCGGTCGCCTTGACGCCAAGCTGTTGTTGCAGCGCCGCCGACCAGCGGTCGCAGCGCTCGGCGAACTGCGCGTAGGTGTACCGCAGGTCGCCATCCACCACGGCCTCGCGGTTGGGGTGAACCAGACGCGCGCGCTGCAAGAAGTCGAGTGGGGTAAGAGACTGCTCCATAGCTGCTGCTGCTCCTCTCGCGATGTAGCCGGACTCGCTGGCCGCGCCCACTCGGCTGGGCGGCCTGGACGCGACATCATCAGTATTGCGTATAGTATGCGCTCACAACCAGCGGCGCAACCACCCCGAAGATTCCTGGCCGGGCTCAGCGATCTGGATTGGCGTATCAACAGATGCCGCCAGATGACGCTCAGCAGGCAAAAGAGCCTGCGAAGATGCCGTGTCTTTTGGGCGCTTTCCGCTCATTTAGTGAGCTGAAATTGCCAGCGTTGTCTGATTCGACCGAGATCCAATACTGCGTAGAGGATAAAAGGTTGGGCATAGCCTCCGGCGCTCTGTACGTATTGGTACCCGCAAATGTTCCGCTTCCTCCCGCTGAACGATTCAATCGGAATCCCATCAGAGCGTAAACGTGTAAGTTGAAGTGTTGGGTTCGATAGGTCATACATGGCAGGCGCAGCTACATCTTCGACCTAGAAACCCCGCTAGCTGAACGTATCGGCCGGTGTTGGTTTAGCGATTCCATTGGCGCCTACCGTCTTCGCATCGCGTCTGAACTCACGCGAGTAGCGTCACGACCCGAAGCCGATATCGTCCGTGGTATACGTCACACCGTTGGGCGGAATGCAGCGGATACCAATCTCGAACACGAGCAACAGGAGCAAGCAGCGTACTGGCTACGACCGCACGACGCGGATGACGTGAATCGCCGTGACGTTCTACGCCGCCACATGCTGTCATCCTCTCTTTCTCGGCGCACCCCTGGGTCGCCATAGCCTGACCATCCCTACATGAGCAGCCGTAACCCGTTCACCAGCCCAACAGACCGACTGCGGCCTAGCGCCCGCCAACCCGCGCCCGCCAGGCTCGTCAGCACCAGCGGATCGCCCGCTCGTGATGGCGATGGTATGCTCGAAGTGCGCCGCCAGGCTGTGGTCGGCGGTAGAGACGGTCCACTTGTCGCTCAGGGTGCGGGTGCGTGGCGTCCCGACGCTGACCATCGGCTCGATGCAGACGACCATCCCTGGCCGCAGGAGCGGATTGGGGATGCCCTGCTCCTTCGCGTTCGGGATGAACGGGTCTTCGTGCAGCTCGCGCCCGATGCCATGCCCGCCGTAATGCTCCACCAGCGAGAAGCCTTCGCCCTCGACGTAGGACTGCACGGCGGCGGTGATGTCGAAGACGCGCGAGCCAGCGCGGGCGGCGGCGATGCCCCGGCGCAACGCTTCCTGCGTCACGTCCAGCAGCCGCTGCGCCGTCGCCGAAATCTTGCCCACCGGAACGGTGATGGCCGAGTCGCCATGCCAGCCGTCCACGATGGCGCCGAAGTCAATGGCGATGATGTCGCCTTCCTTCAGGACGCGCTTGCCGGGGACGCCATGCACCACTTCCTCGTTGACCGAGGCGCAGATGACGCCTGAGAACGGCGGAACACCCTTGGCGGGTGAATAGCCCTTGAAGTTGGAGGTCGCGCCGCGCCGGGCAAGCTCACTGGCGGCGAGGGCGTCTAGCTCGCCGGTGGTGACGCCCGGCTTCGTCGCCGCGCGCAAGATCGCCAGAATCTCCATCACCACCTGGCCAGCCCGGCGGATACTCTCGATCTCAGTCTCACTGCGATAGTGAATTGTCATGCTTTCCGCGCCTTCCTCGCGCCGAAGGCGCTACGCTACGCGCCGCGCAGCGTCGCCAGAATCGTCTGCCCAACCTCGTCAATATGTCGCGCGCCGTTTATCCGGACGAGCTTGCCCTGCGCCTCATAGTAGTCGAGCAGCTTGATCGTCTCGTTGAAGAAGATGTCGAGTCGCCGCGCGATCTTTTCGGGCGTGTCGTCGGCGCGCTGAAACAATTCGCTGCCGTCAATATCGCATATCCCAGGCGTAGTGGGCGGCTTGGTCTTGAGATTCCAGACATGGCCGTGGGCGCGGCAGATGTAGCGTCCGCTGAGGCGTTCGGAGAGCAGCTCGCGGGGAACATCGAGATAGATGACGCGATCGATCGTGTGGCCCATCTGCGCGAAATCAGCGTCGAGCCGCTCGGCCTGGGAGATGGTGCGCGGGAAGCCATCGAGTACGATACCCTGGGATCCCTGCGCCCGGATGAAGTCGAGTATCATCTGCACGACCAGCGTGTCTGGCACGAGGTCGCCGCGCTCCACGAATGGCTGCGCCTCGCGGCCCAGCGGCGTTCCCTGGGCGATGTGCTCGCGCAGCAGGTCGCCGCTGGCGCAGGGCTTGAGTCCCAACTCGCTGCTCCAGTAGCTCCGCCTGTGTCCCCTTGCCGCTCCCCTGAGCGCCGATCATGATGATGTTCACTCACTGTCTCCTCACAGTGCGTCTGGCGCCAAAACACAGCCCGGACGCCCACCCACCACGTCATCGTGGCGGAGTCTTTCATCTCAGCGCGCCCCCGCAGCCACCAGAGCTCTCACCGCGGACGCGCACCAACCCTATGATACGCCGCAGCCGCGACCGGGCGCCGAACTGCGTAGACGAACCCCGCCGCGTCGTCCGCCACCGCGCGAGATGCGCGGGCAAACGAAGCGAGCGGGGTTCAGGCAAGCGTCCGCTGGACGCGCTAGCTCAGGAAGCCAGAGTAGTTGCGCATGACCATCTGCGCCTCGATCTGCTTCACCGTGTCGAGCACGACGCCGACCACGATCAGCAGCGACGCCGCCTGGATGACCTGCGCGCTGGGGTTGCGGCTGAGCAGCGCGGGCGCGATGGCCACGATGCCCAGGAAGATCGCGCCACCCAGCGTGATGCGCTTCAGGATGTTGTAGAGATACGTCTCGGTGCTTGGCCCTGGGCGAATGCCGGGGATGAAGGCTCCCTGCTTCTGGAGGTTCTCCGCGTTGTCCTGCTGTTGCCAGAGGACGATGGCGTAGAAGTAGGTGAAGAGGAAGACCAGCACGCCGTAGATCACCCAGTAATACCAGTTCGAGCTATCGAGCCAGATACGCACCGTGCTGAAGAAGTTCGCCACGGCCTTGTTCGAGCTGAACGCGACGAAGTTGGCGATGACGACTGGCAGCAGCAGGATGGAGCTGGCGAAGATCAGCGGGATCATGCCCGCGCTGTTGACCTGCAAGGGGATGTAGGTCGTCTCTTCGCTGGCGCGGAAGTCGGAGAAGAAGCGGCGCTTCGTCGGGTAGCGCACGCTGACACGCCGCTGGGCCATGTAGACGATGACCATGACGTAGATCATCGCCAGGCTGAGCGCGATGGTGAAGCCGATGGTCAGCAGCCCACCGTTGTCGATGCCCGCGCCTGTGCCGCTCGTGCTCACCAGCGCCGAGCCGATGGTCTGTGGCAGACCAGCGACGATGTTGGCGAAGATGATGAGCGAGATGCCGTTGCCGACGCCGTTCTCGGTGATCAGCTCACCAATCCACACGAGGAACATGGTGCCGCCGGTCAGCGTGGCCATCGTCGCGAGCGTGGGGATGAGCGTCGAGGCGTTGAAGAGGTTGAACTGGGACGAGGAAACGGCGTTCAGGTTCACGAGGATGGCCATCTGGCTGAACGCCTGGAGCAGCGCCAGCGGCACGGTGATGTAGCGGGTGATCTGCGAGAGGCGGTTGCGGCCAGCTTCGCCCTCTTTGTTCATCTCGGCGAGGCGCGGGATGATGCCTTGAAGGAGCTGGACGACGATGCTCGCGGTGATGTAGGGGTAGACGCCCAGCGCCACCACGGAGAAGTTCTTGAACGAGCCGCCAGAGAAGGCGTCGAGCAGGCCAAAGAACTGTTGCAGGTTGCCGCTCTTATTGATGATGCTGCTCAGGTTTTTGGGGTCAATGCCTGGCACTGGCACATAGGCCATGACACGGAACACCAGCAGCATCGCCAGGGTAAACAGGATCTTGTTACGCAGATCCGGCACGGTCCACATGCTGCGGAGCCGGTTCCACATGCTCGCCTCCAGTACACGCCAGCAGACGCCAGCGGACGCCAGGGGGTCATCTCGCCAGGGCCGTCGCCAGGAATCATCCAGATCACGATAGAGATTTCGCCGTACCCGCTGGGTCAAGGGAGCCGGGCGGCGTGTGTGTCGGGGCTATCGCTATCCCCAGGACATGTTACCCGCTACTATACACCAGCCCTGCCCATGTTGCGAGCGTCTCAGGACAGACGCCCTAATCGCTTGTTTCGCCTCATGAGCAGGTCTGATGTGCTGCGCGAGCGCGCTACTTCTTCAGGTCGTATTCCGAAGGCTTGCCCGAGCGCTTGGTGCGCTTGCGCTCTGGAAGCGCGATCAGCGTGACCGTGCCACCAGCGGCCTCGATTGCCTTGCGGGCAGACTCAGAGACCTTGTGCGCGGTCACCTTGAGCGGGCGATCCAGCTTGCCTTCGCCGAGCACCTTGAGCATCTGCTCTTGGTCGCCTGGGCGGATGAAGCCCTTGGTGACGAGGGTGGCGGCGCTCACCTCCTCATTGGCCGCGAACATGTCGAGGTCCCTGAGGTTGACGAGGGTGTAGACCTTCTTGAAGTGATTCTTGAAGCCGCCCAGGTATGGCATGCGCTGCGAGAAGCGGTTCTGGCCGCCCTCGAAGTACGCTGGGATGCTGCCATGCCCCGTGCGCGCCTTCTGACCCTTCTGGCCACGGCCAGAGGTCTTCATTCGGCCAGAGCCGTGACCACGGCCCAGGCGCTTGTGCGATTTGCGCGCTCCATAGGGAGCGCTCAGCTCGGAGAGCTTCACTGGGCCGCCTCCTCCACCGCTTCAACACGCACCAGGTGCGACACTTTGTTGACCATCCCCCGAATGACGGGGGTATCTTCGCGCTCCACCGACTGATGGAGGTGGCGAAGGCCAAGCGCTGCGACTGTCGCCTTCTGTTTCGCGTTGTAGCCGATGACGCTCTTGGTATAGGTGATTCGTATCTTTGCCATTGTCATCGCTCCACACGCGCCGCGCAGAGGAAGAATCCCCTGACGGCGCGTTTACTCTAGCGTCATCCGCCTAACGACGGGGGCCGCCACCGCCACCGGGGCGGCGTGGACCGCCACGGCCAGGGCCACCGGGGCCGCCACGGCCAGGGCCACCGGGGCCACCCTGGCCACCGGGGCCGCCCTGACCACGGTCGCCACCACGGCCACGACGGTCGCGGTCACCACCACGGCCACGGTCGCCGCGCTCCTCGCGCTCCTCGCGCTGGATAGGCGCCATCGCGGCGGCCTGTGCGGCGGCTTCAGCGATCTGCGCGGCGCGACGTGGGCCGACCAGCTCACGCACGCTGCGCCCACGGCGGGCCGCTTCGGCCTCGTAGGAGCGCAGACCGCGCAGGCTCTCGACCGTCGCCATGACGGTGTTCAGGGCGTTCGAGCTACCCAGCGACTTCGAGAGGATGTCGCGGATGCCCACCGCCTCGACGACCGCGCGCACCGCGCCACCAGCGATCACGCCAGTGCCAGGGGCGGCCGGGCGCAGCAGCACCTCAGAGGCCGAGAAGCGCCCACGCGACTCGAAGGGAATCGTCGTGCCGAGCAGCGGCGCTTCGATCAGCCGCTTCTTCGCATCCTCGACACCCTTGCGAATCGCTTCGGGAACCTCGGTGGCCTTGCCGATGCCCACGCCAACATGTCCGGCGCGGTCACCCACCACGACGAGCGCGCGGAAGCTGAACCGACGCCCGCCCTTTACTACTTTCGAGACGCGATCGACCTTGACGACCGTTTCCTGGAGGTCGAGCCGCGTTGCATCAATCTTCGGCATGTATCTTCCGATCTCCTCGCGCCTAGAAGTCGAGTCCGCCCTTGCGGGCGCCGTCGGCCAGGGCAGCTACACGTCCGTGGTAGATGTAGCCACCGCGATCAAACACGACCCGCTGAAGTCCAGCGGCCTTGGCGCGCTCCGCGATGAGCAGTCCGACCTTATAGGCGAGCTGAATGCGGCGGTTCTCTTCGAGGCCACGGTAGCCCTCTGGAGTCGCGTCGTCGCCCTCACCGCCAGCGGTGGGAGCGCTCTTTACCTTCGCCAGGTCGGCGTCTCGCGAGGAGGCGGCGACGAGTGTGCGCCCCTGCGCGTCGTCAACGATCTGCGCGTAGATCTGGTTGGCGCTGCGGAAGACGCAGAGTCGCGGGCGCTCGCTGGTGCCCGCGAGGCGCTTGCGCACACGCAGATGGCGGCGCAGGCGCGACTGGTTCGCATATTGCTTCTTAATCATGCGCTACTTCTTCTTCCCGCCAACCTTGCCGGCCTTACCCGCTTTCCGCCGGATGACCTCATTGGCGTACTTGATGCCCTTGCCCTTGTATGGCTCCGGCTTGCGGATGGCCCGGATGTTCGCCGCGACCTGACCGACGAGCTGCTTGTCAATGCCATTCACGGTGAGCTTGGTCGTGCCTTCGGTGACGAACGAGATACCCGTAGGGGCATTCACCATCACCGGGTGCGAGTAGCCAACCGAGAATACGAGATGCTCGCCCACTTTGGCGACACGATAGCCAACGCCATTGATCTCCAGCGACTTGCTGAAGCCCGCGCTGACACCGACCACCATGTTGCTGAGCAACGTACGCGAGAGGCCATGCAGCGACTTGCTCGTCTTGCTGTCATCTGGCCGCGAGACGATGAGCGTGGCGCCATCCTGCTTGATTTCCATCGACTGCGGGAAGGTGCGCGTGAGCTTGCCTTTCGGTCCGGTGACCGTGACGGAGTTATCGGCGCCCAATTCGACCTTCACACCGGATGGAACTGGAATCGGAGCCCGACCGATACGAGACATATGTCGTCCTCCCTACCAAACGTAGCAGACCACTTCGCCGCCCAGCCCAAGCTGGTACGCCTTGCGGCCTGACATCACACCCTGCGGTGTCGAAATGATCGCCGTGCCCAGGCCACCGCGCACGCGGGGGATGGAATCGCGCCGCGTGTAGACGCGCAGGCCGGGCTTGCTGACCCGCTTGAGCTGGGTCATAACAGAACGCTTTTCCACATAGCGCAGTGTCACGATGATCGCGCCCTGTGGGCCAAATGGATTCTCAGGCCGCTTATCGACCGTGTAATCCTTGACATACCCTTCCTCTTTGAGGATCTGCGCAATGGCGATCTTCATGTTCGAGGATGGAATGGTTACGCGCGTGTGGCGCGCCATGATCGCGTTGCGTATGCGCGTCAGCATATCCGCGATGGGATCGGTCATATTCATGCCGCGTGTTCTCCTCGCCAGTCCTACCAGCTCGACTTCGTCACGCCGGGCAGCTCGCCCCGGAGCGCACGCTCGCGGAAGCAGATGCGACAGAGGCCGAATTTGCGGATATACCCACGCGGGCGACCACAGACACCGCACCGATTGTGCTGCTGGGTCGAATGCTTGGGCTTGCGCTGGGACTTGACGATCATCGAAGTCTTTGCCATCGTTGCCCCCTCCAGGGCGAGAGACCGGGCTTCGGCGCGGTGGCCGCGCGGTCGCTGGCGCGCATTGGTCGTCGCGCCAGCGCCATTCGGGCGATCCGCCGGTTTCCGTGCTCTTTGTCCCGCTCTTTGTGCGGTTGCTTCACTTCGCGTACAGTACGTCGGGCGCGCTCACATGAGCTACGCCCGCGCCCGCCACATATGGCTCACGCTCTGTGAGTCAGGCGTGCGGCAGGGCGCCGGGGTCGCGCAGACCTTACTTCTTGCTGAAGGGCATGCCCATCAGCGCAAGCAGGCGGCGGCCTTCTTCGTCGGTGCGGGCGGTGGTCACGATGGTGATCTCCATACCGCGCACTTTGTCGATCTTGTCGTAGTCGATCTCCGGGAAGGCCAATTGCTCTTTCATGCCGAGCGTGTAGTTGCCGCGCCCGTCGAAGGCGTCAGCAGGCACACCCTGGAAGTCGCGCAGACGCGGCAGCGCCAGCACAATCAGCTTCTCCAGGAAGTCGTACATACGCTGGCCGCGCAGCGTCACCATGACGCCGATGGGCATGCCCTCGCGCAGCTTGAACGCCGCGACGGAGCGCTTGGCCTTGGTGACGACTGGCTGCTGGCCAGTGATGTCAGCGAGGTCACGGCGGGCATTCTCGATGGCCTTGGGGTTCTGCGTCGCTTCGCCCAGGCCAATGTTGATGACCACCTTATGCACCGAGGGAACCTGCATCGGATTCGCGTACCCGAATTCCTTGCGCAGCCCTGGAGCGACCTCAGTCAGATAGCGGCTCTTCAGGCCGGATGTCGTTGTCGTGGCCACGGCTTAATCCCTCGTATGCTCTTCAATCAGCTTGCCGCAGCGTTTGCACATACGGCGTGACCGCATTTTCTGGTCGGGGCCAGACTCAACGCGCTCATGCGCGATGCGTGTCGGCTCACCGCATTCGGTGCAGATCACCATCACGTTCGATACGTGGAGCGGCATCGGCTTCTCGATGATGCCCGCCGCCACACTCGTGCCCGCCCGCACATGCTTCTTGACGATGTTGAGGCCTTCGACAATGACCTTATTGTCGCGCGGCATCGTCGTGATGACCTTCCCGCGCTTGCCCCGGTCTTTGCCAGCCAGCACGAGAACATTGTCTCCCTTATGCACGTGTAGCTTGGCCAGGTGCAGGGGCTTGCGCTTTTTCTCGTCTACATTCGCCATTGCGATATGTCCCTCGTTCCCTTGCCCTTTGGCCTAGTAGTGATCGTTGTCTCGCCCGTTGGCGCCCACATCGTCGCCAGTGCTGGTGTAGTCTGGGCGCCTGCGGGCCGTTGTGTCGCTAGAGCACTTCCGGCGCGAGCGAGATGATCTTCATGAAGGCGCGGTCACGCAACTCGCGCGCGACCGGCCCGAAGATGCGCGTCCCACGGGGGTTGTTGCCCCCGGAGATGATAACGGCGGCGTTGTCGTCGAAGCGGATATGGCTGCCATCGGGGCGACCATATTCCTTGGCGACACGCACGACTACCGCCGTGACAACTTCGCCCTTCTTGACGGCGCCATTGGGCGCGGCCTGCTTGACCGACGCCTTGATGATGTCGCCGACGCTCGCATAGCGGCGGTTAGAGCCACCCAGTACGCGGATGCACATAATCTCTTTGGCGCCGGTGTTGTCGGCGACCTTGAGACGGGTCTGCACCTGAATCATATTAGCGGCCCTCCGACCCCGGGTCGAGCTGCGAGACGACCTGCGCTACAGAGGGGGCCTGCACCGCGCGCTGGGTGATCTCCACCAGGCGCCAGCGCTTCTCTTTGCTCAGAGGCCGCGTCTCTTCGATGCGCACCATGTCGCCGATGAGCGCATCATTGTGCTCGTCGTGCGCCTTGAATTTCGTCGTCGCTTTGTACGTTCGCTTGTAGAGGCGGTGGCGTTTGTGCGTCTCGACGGCGACCACAATGGTCTTATCCATCTTGTTGCTCACCACGCGCCCGATCTTCTGCTGCCGACGCATTGGCTGTGCGGCCTGTGGTGGGGTCGCGCTTGCCTGACCGCCGGCTGACTTCGCAGCGCTCATCAGTTATTCCTCTCCGGCGGTTTCGTCGGGTAGCGCGCCAGCCGCTGTCATCGCATGGGCATGCTGTAGCTCACCCAGGTGTTGCATCAACCGCGCAATATCGGCTTTGACCTTCGGAAACTGCCGATTGTCCTTCACTTCACCGCGCACCTTCTGCAGGCGCAGCTCGAACAGCTTGCGCCGCTGGTCGGAGAGCTCCTGGTGCGCCTGGGCCTCGCTCAGGCCGTGGATCTCCCGGCGGCGATCACTCAGCTTCGACACCTTCAGCCTCCTGTCGCACGATAAACTTGGTCTTGATCGGCAGCTTGTTCGACGCGAGCCGCATCGCCTCTTTGGCGACTTCCTCGCGCACGCCGCCCAGCTCGAAGATGATGCGCCCCGGCTTGACGACCGCGACCCAGTGGTCGGGCGCGCCCTTGCCGGAACCCATGCGCGTCTCGGCTGGCTTGGCGGAGATGGGCTTGTCAGGGAAGACGCGAATCCACACTTTGCCACCGCGCCGGATGTAGCGGTTGATGGCGATACGAGCGGACTCGATCTGCCGCGCTTCGAGCCAGACAGGCTCTAGGGCTTGCAAGGCAAACTCGCCGAACGCGATGGTATTGCCGCTGTGCGCGGCTCCCTTCATGCGCCCGCGATGCTGCTTGCGGTACTTGGTACGGTTTGGCGCCAGTAACATGGCTCTTGCTCCAGTTCGTCGGCCGCTGCCGCTTCCTGCCCTTCATCCAGGGGCGAGGGAAGCGGCCCAAGACCAACACTACGAGCGTCGGACGCCTTCGCGCGTCCTCTGCGCGATTTATTCGTTCGTTGATTCCGTCGTTGGCTCCGCTGGGGCCGATGCCTCAGGCTGAGCGGGCGCCGTCGGCTCTGGGGCCGGGTTCAGTGGCGCGGCCTCAGGACGTGGCCGTGGTGGTCGCACTGGGCGCGAAGCATTGGCGATGCCTGTGCCGCTGGAGCTGGTGGGACGCGCTGGGCCACCGCGTCGGTCGCCACCAGGGCCACCGCGTCGGTCGCCGCCAGGGCCACCGCGCCGGTCGCCGCCGAGGGCCACCGCGTCGGTCGCCACCAGGGCCACCACGTCGCTCGCCACGCTCGCCACGCTCGCCGCCACCGTGACGCTCGCCCGTCTGGCTCACCTGCGTCGCTTGCGCGGCGCCGAGGCCAGCCTGACGCGCCTTCTCTGGCAGCACGTCGCCGTGGTAGATCCACACCTTGACGCCGATGAGGCCCATGGTTGTGTGGGCTTCGGCCAGGCCGTAGTCGATGTTGGCGCGCAGCGTCTGTAGCGGCACGCTCCCCTCGACTTCCTTCTCCACACGCGCGATCTCAGCGCCGCCGAGGCGACCGCCGCAGACCACCTTGATGCCCTTGGCGTTGGCGCGCATGGCCTTCTGCACAGCCTGCTTCATCGCGCGGCGGAAGGCGACGCGCTTCTCAAGCTGCTCCGCGATGCTGCGGGCAACCAGAACGGCGTCAACCTCTGGCGTGCGAATCTCGTGGATGCTGAGGCGCACCTTCTTGCTGGTCGCCTTTTCGACTTCCAGCCGCAGCTTCTCGACCTCAGCGCCACTCCGGCCAATGACGATGCCCGGCTTGGCCGTATGCACCGTCACAGCGATATTGCCCGCGACGCGCTCGATCTCGATCTTCGAGACGGCGGCGTTGTAGAGCTTCTTGTTGATCTGCGCGCGAATCTTACGATCCTCGGCCAGCAGATCTTTGTAGTCACGTCGCGCATACCAGCGCGACTGCCAGCCTTCGATCACGCCTAGACGAAAGCCGGTCGGATTTACTTTATGCCCCAATCGAGCGCCTCCTTTGACCGACTACGCCTGCCGACGGGCTGCGCGCCGCGCGCCCGCTGGAATGTCGGCTGGATCATCCGAGACATACACCGTAATATGCGAACTGCGCCGCAGAATGCGCGAGGAGCGACCATGTGAGCGCGCTCGGACACGCTTGATGGTGAAACCCTCATCCGCGACGGCGTTCGTGACCCAAAGCTCGTCTGGATCCATCTGATAGTTGTTTTCGGCGTTCGCTGCCGCCGACGCCACGACCTTGTACACGTCGCGCGCCGGCGTGTTCGGCAGGAACTTCAGGATCGCCAGAGCCTCACCTACGCGGCGCCCGCGAATCGCGTCGGTCACGCGGCGCACCTTACGTACGGGATGGCCCACATTCTTGGCGATAGCCCATGTCTGCATCGTTTCCCTTAGCCTTCCCGCACGCTAGCGCACCGATGTCGTGCGCTCGCTCTTGCCGCCCGCGTGGCCGTGGAAGCGCCGCGTCGGGGCGAACTCGCCGAGTTTGTGCCCGACCATGTTCTCGGTCAGGTACACCGGCACATGCTGCCTACCGTTATGCACACCAATCGTCAGGCCGACCATCTGTGGGATGACGGTCGAGGCCCGCGACCACGTCTTGATGACGCGCTTATCGCTGCCCTTGGCCATCGCCAGCACCTTCTTGAGCAGTGCGGGATGGATGTAGGGGCCTTTCTTGGTCGAACGTGACATACGCTCCTGGTCTCCTCAGGTCGACTAGCGGCCCCTACCGGCGTTGCGCCGCCGGACAATGAACTTATCAGTGCGCTTGTTGTGGCGCGTGCGGTAGCCCATCGCCGGCTGACCCCAGGGGGTCTGTGGCTGGCCACCGATCGGCGCGCGGCCCTCACCACCACCATGCGGGTGATCCACGGGATTCATCACCGAGCCACGCACATGCGGGCGGCGGCCCAGGTAGCGCGAGCGTCCCGCTTTACCGAGGTTGATGTTCTCGTGATCCAGGTTGCCCACCTGGCCGATGGTCGCCATGCAGTTGACGTTGACGAGGCGCTGCTCACCAGAGGGCAAGCGCACCTGCGCGTAGTCGCCTTCCTTCGCCATCAACTGGGCGGCGGCGCCCGCGCTGCGGACGATCTGGCCACCCTTGCCGATATACAGCTCGATATTGTGGATCACGGTGCCGGTCGGGATGTTCTTCATCGGCAGGGCGTTGCCCACGCGAATCTCGGCGTCGGGGCCACTCATCACGCGGTCGCCGACCTTGAGGCCGTTGGGGGCGATGATGTAGCGCTTCTCGCCATCCACATAGTGCAGCAAGGCGATGCGGGCCGAGCGGTTCGGGTCATACTCGATGGAGAAGACCTTCGCTGGCACACCGAACTTGTTGCGCTTGAAGTCGATGATGCGGTAGCGCTGCTTCACGCCGCCGCCACGATGCCGCGAGGTGATGCGGCCCTGGTTGTTGCGCCCGGCCTTCGAGATCTGCTTGCGCAGCAGTGAGCGCTCAGGCTTTGAACGTGTGATCTCCTCAAATGTGGAGACCGACATGCCGCGCCGCCCTGGGGACGTCGGCTTGTAATTGCGAATAGGCATGCGTATACTCCCCAGCGCGGCTTACGCCTGCAACTCCGCGATGGACTGGCCTTCGGCCAACGTCACAATCGCCTTTTTCCACGGGCGCGCTTCTTTGTTATAGACGCCCTTGCGAGTGCGCAGCATGTGCGGCTTGCCTGGCATGCGCATGGTGTTCACGCGGACGACCTTCACGTTGAAGATCTGCTCGACCGCCATGCGAATCTCGTGCTTGTTGGCTTCGAGGGCCACGACAAAGGTGTAGCGCGGAATGACGACTCCGGTGGGGGTCGTCGTATTCTGCAGCGTCACACTCTTTTCGGTGATGTGGCCCTGCTTGATGACCTCGGTAATTTCCATCGTCGTCTATCCTCTCGCCTGTGCGGCGGCTTCCATCTCGCGGCGAGCCTTACGGCGGGCAGCGGCGCGCGGGTGGCGCTTGGCGACGAGCGCGTCGTCGGCCTCGGCGCCGAACATCTCGACAATCCGTTCGACCGTCGCGACGGGCATCAGCACCATGTCATACTTCAGCAACTCGACCACGTTGATCGAGGAGACATGCCCCATCTTCACGCGGTGGATGTTGCGCGCGGAGTAGATCACGTTCTCGTCGCGCTCTGGCATCAGCATGAGTACGTTGCGCTCGATGGGCAGGGCGTTGAGCAACGCTTCCATGTCCTTCGTGCGCGGCGCCTCGAATGTCAGGCTCTCCATCAGCAGCAGACGGCCATTGGCGACCTTGTCAGAGAGCGCCGAGCGAATCGCCAGGCGCTTCATGCGACGCGGCAGCGCGCGGTCGTAGGTGTGCGGGCGCGGGCCAAAGACACTGCCGCCACCGCGCCATTGTGGCGAGCGCGTCGAACCCTGGCGGGCGCGACCAGTGCCCTTCTGGCGATAGGGCTTGCTGTTGCCACCACTCACGAATGAGCGGGTCTTGGTCGAGGCTGTGCCCTGGCGGCGGTTGACGAACTGCGCCGTCACGACCTGATGCAGCACGGCTGTGTTGATCGGGGCGCCGAAGACGTAGCTATCCAGATGTGCTTCGCGGAGGATCTGGCCCTCCATATCATAGACGTTCGCGGATGGCATCTTCTGTACTCCTCACCCCGCTCTAAGCCTGCTTGCGCGCGGCTTTGCCCGCGCTCCGAGCGGCTAGCGCCAACTGACCGGCGCTCTTGCGAATGAGCACGATGCCGCCGTTCGGCCCAGGAACCGAACCCTTGATGACGAGCAGGTTGCGCTCAGGGTCGGCCTGTACGATTTCCAGTTCCTTGACCGTCACGCGATCAGTGCCCATGCGGCCAGCCATGCGCGTGCCCTTGTAGACACGGCCTGGCGTGGTGCCGGGGCCAATCGAGCCGGGGCGGCGCGCGCGGTCAGACTGACCGTGCGTGCGTGGGCCACCACGGAAGCCGTGGCGCTTCATCACACCCGCGAAGCCTTTGCCCTTCGAGGTGCCGATCAGGTCAACCTGCTCGCCTTCGCTGAACATGTCCACCTTGATGACGGCGCCAACCTCTGGCTGATCGCCATCGATGACCTTGACCTCGCGCAGGAGCTGGAAAGGCCCCATCGCCGTCGCGGCGCCACGACGACGCGCGCGACCCGCGATTGCCCTTGCCCTGCTCGCCCGCAGCCTCGGCCTCGTCAGCGGCGGTCTCGGCGTTGGCGTCCTCGGCCTTCTCAGACGCCTTGCGGCGCGCTTCCTGCCGGGCGTTCGCGCTCTGCTTCTGCTGCTGCGCGCGCTGGCGCTCGGTCGGCTTGAGCTCGTGCCCTAGATGCCCTAGCATCGGGCGCGTCTCGTGCTTCTCACTCTTCTCGCCAAAGCCGATCTGCGCCGCCTCGTAGCCGTCCTTCACCATCGTGCGCACTTGCGTCACGACGCACGGGCCAGCTTCGATCACGGTGACCGGAATGGCGACGCCACTGGCCGTAAAGACCTGGGTCATGCCCACCTTGCGGCCAAGCAATCCACTCAACATTGCCCTGATTCTCCTGGGCGCGCGTATCACGAGGCGCCTGGCGCTCGTTCTGCTGGCCAACGCACGCACGCTCCTCATTGAGCGATGTGTACCCCTGCTAGCTGCGTGCCCGCGAGGCTCTCACGCTCGAAAGCGTTCACTCGCAGACACGTGGCGCATGTCTCCGGCGACGCAGGCCTGCGCCTGTTCGCCACCGATGCGCCCATCCGAGCCTCTTGCCCCTCGTGCCGACGCCCACTTGTCGGCTCATTGCGCTAGCGTGTGTCCCATCCGCTCAGACGCGGACGGGCGCGACGCCGCGCAACCCGTTCATTCGCTTAGTAGTTCAGCTTGATCTCGATGTCAACACCCGCCGGAAGGTTCAGGCGTGTGAGGGCATCCACAGTCTTCGGATTCGGATCCACGATGTCGATCAGCCGCTTGTGTGTGCGGATCTCGAACTGCTCGCGGGAATCCTTGTCGATGAAGGGAGACCGCAGGACGGTCCACTTCGCGATTTCGGTTGGCAGCGGCACTGGCCCCGAGACACGCGCGCCAGTATGCTGGGCGGTATCGACGATCTGCTTCGCCGATTGATCCAGAATCCGGTGGTCATATGCCCGTAGCCGGATGCGGATGCGCTGTTTGGTTGTGGTCGCCATACCCACTCTCTCTTTGTCGCGATGTAGTTGTGCGCAGTGCGCCGTCAGCGGCCGCGCGACATCAGCCATAGACAGGGCGCATCTGGTATTGACGAGCGGAGCGCCTCTGGAAGCACGCGGCGTACCCAGTTGTCTGGTTGCGCGCCGTCCCTCGGGCGATCCATTCGCATCGGATGCGCTACGCGGGAAGCCCCGCTCCCATTGCTGGGAACGGGGCTTCCTGCTGCGTTAGATTTCGACCTTGGTGACAGCGCCCGCGCCCACGGTGCGGCCACCCTCACGAATGGCGAAGCGGCTGCCCTCTTCGAGCGCGACCGTGGTGAACAGTTCGACTTCCATCTCGATGTTGTCGCCGGGAATCACCATCTCCACGCCCTCGGGCAGCTTGATCTTGCCCGTCACGTCGGTCGTGCGGATGTAGAACTGCGGCTGGTAGCCGTTGAAGAACGGCGTGTGCCGTCCGCCCTCCTCTTTGGAGAGCACATACACCTGCGCCAGGAACTTGCTGTGCGGCTTGATCGAGCCTGGCTTGGCCAACACCTGCCCGCGCTCGATCTCGTTGCGCTCCACCCCGCGCAGCAGACAGCCGACATTGTCGCCCGCCTCGCCCGCGTCCATCGTCTTCTGGAACATCTCCACGCCCGTCACCGTCACCGTGCGCGGCGCCTCGGTGAAGCCGATGATCTCGACGTTGTCGCCGACCTTGACCTGTCCGCGGTTGATCGCGCCGGTCACCACCGTGCCGCGTCCCTTGATCGAGAAGACATCCTCGACCGGCATCAGGAACGGCTGATCCACCGGGCGCGGCGGCGTCGGGATGTAGGAGTCCACCGCGTCCATCAGCGCCCAGATCGGCGCCGCCGCCGGGTCGTCGCGTCCCAGGTCGCCGGTGGATTCGAGCGCCTTGAGCGCCGAGCCACGGATCACCGGGATGTCGTCGCCGGGGAAGTTGTACTTGCTGAGCAGCTCGCGCACTTCCAGCTCGACCAGCTCCAGCAGCTCCTCATCTTCCATCATGTCGACTTTGTTGAGGAACACCACCATCGCCGGCACTTCCACCTGACGGGCGAGCAGGATGTGCTCGCGCGTCTGCGGCATCGGGCCGTCGGGCGCCGAGACCACCAGGATCGCGCCGTCCATCTGCGCCGCGCCGGTGATCATGTTCTTGATGTAGTCGGCGTGTCCGGGGCAGTCGACGTGCGCGTAGTGCCGATGCTCGGTCTCGTACTCGACGTGCGCGATGGCGATCGTGATGCCGCGCTCGCGCTCTTCGGGCGCCTTGTCGATCTGGTCGAACGGCTTGTAGTTCGCCCAGCCCTTGGTCGCCAGCACTTTGGTGATCGCCGCCGTCAGCGTCGTCTTGCCGTGGTCGATGTGGCCGATCGTTCCCACATTGACGTGCGGCTTCGTCCGCACAAACTTCTGCTTCGCCATGTTCCTGTCTGTCTCCTCAGTGGGCGTCGCGATTGGCTACCGCGCGCCTCTCGCGGCTTCGGCGTCTTAGCGCCATGGCCGCCGTATCGTCTGGGTCGGAGCCGGGCGCGATGGCAGTGGCATGGCCTCGCTGGCCACGCCTCGACCGCGCCGCGACTTCGCCGCGAACGCAGTCGTTTATTGCTGCGCCCGCACGACCTTGCCGGAAGACTTCGCCTTCACTTCGTCGGCGATGTTCTCTCGGCGTCTCCTCGTAGTGCGAGAATTCCATCGTGTACGCTGCGCGCCCACTGGTCATGGAGCGCAGATCGTTCACGTAGCCGAACATTTCGGCCAGTGGAGCGAGCGCCCGCAGCACCTGCGCGCCAGCCGCGCTCTTCCATACCCGTCACCTGGCCACGCCGACGGGTGATGTCACCCACGACATCGCCGTAGAAGTCCTGCGGGGTGGTGACTTCGATCTTCATGATCGGCTCCAGCAGCACTGGGCCAGCCTTCTCGCACGCCGCGCGGAAGCCCATCGAGCCAGCGGTTTTAAACGCCATCTCAGACGAGTCAACCTCGTGGTAGGAGCCATCGTACAGGGTCGCGCGCACATCAACGATCTGGAAGCCAGCGAAGACACCCGCCTCGCGGGCCTCACGCACGCCTTCCTCGGTCGGCTTGATGAACTCTTTCGGCACCGTGCCGCCGACGACGCCGTTCACGAACTCGAAGCCCTTGCCGCGCTCCAGCGGCTCGACGCGAATCCACACATCGCCGTACTGGCCGCGACCACCCGACTGGCGGATGAAGCGACCCTCGGCCTGCGCGGTCTTCGAGATCGTCTCGCGGTAGGCGACCTGCGGGCGACCGATGTTCGCCTCGACCTTGAACTCGCGCGACATGCGGTCAACGAGCACATCGAGATGCAGCTCGCCCATGCCTTCGATGATCGTCTGCCCCGTCTCCTGGTCAGTGTGGACACGGAACGTCGGGTCTTCTTCGGCCAGGCGCTGGAGGGCGATGCCCATCTTGTCCTGGTCGGCGCGGGTCCTCGGCTCGATGGCGATGGCGATCACCGGCGTCGGGAAGACGATATTCTCCAGCAACACCGGATGATCGGGATCGCAGAGCGTGTCGCCGGTGAAGGTATCCTTCAGACCGACGGCGGCGCAGATGTCACCGGAATAGATCATGTCGATGTCTTCGCGGTGATTCGCGTGCATCTGCAGCAGGCGGCTGATGCGCTCGCGCTTGCCCTTGGCCGCGTTGTAGACGTTGGTGCCCTTGCTCAGGGTGCCTGAATACACGCGGAAGTAGCAGAGACGCCCAACGAATGGGTCGGCCACGATCTTGAACGCCAGCGCCACGAACTTGCCGTCGTCAGAGACGAGCAGCGGGGCCTCACTGTCATCGTCGAGGCTGATGGCGGTCGGCGCTGGGATTTCGAGCGGCGAAGGCAAGTACGCGATGACCGCGTCGAGCATCGCCTGGACGCCCTTGTTCTTCAGCGACGAACCGCACAGCACCGGCACGAGCTGGCTCTTGATGGTCGCGGCGCGCAGGGCCTTGCGAATCTCATCGTTGCTGATCGGCTCGCTTTCGAGGTACTTCATCATGAGGTCCTCGTCCGTCTCAGCCACCGCCTCGATCAACTCCTCGCGGCGCTGCTTCGCTTCGTCCACCAGGTCCGCCGGAATCGCGGCTGACTCGGACTTCGTGCCCAGGTCATCAACGAAGATGACCGCCTCCTGCTCGATGACATCTACGAAGCCCTTGAACGCGGACTCGCTGCCAATCGGAATCTGGATAGGCGCGGGCTTCGCGTTCAGGCGCTCTTTGATCATCTCGACCGTGCGCCAGTAGTTCGCGCCGATGCGATCCATCTTGTTCACGAAGCAGATGCGCGGCACATGATACTTGTCAGCCTGGCGCCAGACAGTCTCGGACTGCGGCTCCACGCCAGCGACCGCGTCGAACACCACGACGCCGCCATCCAGCACGCGCAGAGAACGTTCGACCTCGGCGGTGAAGTCTACGTGACCTGGAGTGTCAATGATATTGATGCGATGATCCAGCCAGAAACAGGTCGTCGCGGCGGACGTAATGGTAATGCCGCGCTCCTGCTCCTGGGGCATCCAGTCCATCGTAGCGGCCCCTTCATGCACCTCACCAATGCGGTGAATCTTCTTGGTGTAGAAGAGAATCCGTTCCGTGGTCGTTGTCTTCCCCGCATCGATATGCGCAATGATTCCGATATTGCGCGTTCGTTCGAGGGGATATTCTCTGCCGGCCATGTGCTCCCTCAGTGGTCTGTCGCTTGTGGCGACTAGTAGCGATAGTGCGCGAAAGCCCGGTTGGACTCCGCCATCTTATGTGTCTCTTCACGCTTGCGGATGGTCGCGCCCTGTCCAGCGGCGGCATCCATCAACTCCGCCGCCAGTTTCTCCGCCATCGAGCGGCCACCGGCGCGGTTGCGCGAAGAGGCGATGAGCCATCGCATCGCGAGCGCGGTCTTGCGCTCGCCACGAATTTCGACTGGCACCTGATAGGTGGCGCCGCCGACGCGACGTGGCTTGACCTCGATCATCGGTGTCGCAGCGCGTAGAGCCTGCTCATACACCTCGATCGGGTTCCGCTTCGCGCGCTGTTCCACCAATTCCAGCGCCTGATACACGATGCGCTCCGCCAGGCTGCGCTTGCCGTCCCACATGAGGCGACCAACCAGGCGAGTCACGTTTTTGTTGTTGTACTTTGGATCAGGCAGCACAGGACGATGCTGAACCTTGGCACGTCGCGGCATACGCTACACATCTCCTCTGGCGCGGGCGAATAAAACCCACTCAAATGCCCAACTGACGCAGAATACGCGCTGTCACGCGCCGCAACGCAGGCTACTTTGTCGGCCCTGGCGTCGCAGACAGCGCAAAGGGGCCCAGGGCAAATTGCCCCGGCGCCCCACCGTCAAACGCCTTTCCCCATGACTCGCACGACGTCGCTCGTGTGAGCCGCCACCGCTGAGATGCTGGTCGCTGGCCATCCTGTTCGTCTGGTCGCAACCGCAGGGAGGTCGTCTGACATGCCGCGTGCCGTGGTGGGCGTCGAATGAAGGCGCCGCCTCGCGCGCAGCCGTGGTATTTTGGCCGACCTGGCGCCGAGACGCCCGATGTGATCTGGCGTTCCGTCACTGGTTTCAGCGCGGATGTATCTGAATTCGTTCGCGATGCGCTCGCGCGGCCAGCGTGTTTAGCGCTTGGCGGCAGCGCCAGCCTTCGGTCGCTTCGCGCCGTACTTCGACCGGCCCTGGCGGCGCTTGTCCACGCCCAGGCTATCGAGCGCGCCGCGCACGATGTGATAGCGCACGCTCGGCAAGTCCTTCACGCGGCCACCGCGGATGAGCACCACCGAGTGCTCCTGGAGGTTGTGACCCTCGCCAGGAATGTACGCCGTGACTTCCTGATGGTTGGTCAGGCGCACACGGGCGATCTTGCGCAACGCCGAGTTTGGCTTCTTCGGCGTCATCGTCTTGACCTGCGTGCAGACGCCGCGCTTCTGCGGCGCGCCACCTGGAATCTTCAGTGTGCGATTCTTGTGGCTGTTGTAGCTGAATTGCAGCGCCGGCGCTTTGCTCTTCTTGGTCTTCTTGTTCCGGCCCTTGCGCACCAGCTGATTGATCGTCGGCAAGGGAAACTCCTTACGTCTTCGTCGTGACAAGCCTCACGACGCCCGACCCACGCCAGGCGTTGTTCAGGCGTCGCATCCGCATCGCCCGCGACTCGAGGTACCCGCGGCGCCAGCCCTCCGTGTGGAGGGTATGGCGCCGCTAGAGTACATCTGACGCACGATGTGGAATCTTAACACTATTCTGGTTTGCTGTCAACCGCAGGCATGTCGCTCATGTCGCCAATGCCTGGGAAATCATCCGGATTGTAGCCCTCAGGCTCGTCCGAATCGATGTCGCCGCCGAGGCCCAGCGTACCCAGCCCAGGAGGCTGCATCGCCGCTTGTCGGTCAGCGCGCTGCTTGTCGCGTAGCTCAAGCCGCTGCGGCAGGCCTGTGCCCGCTGGGATCAGCTTACCGATGATGACGTTTTCCTTCAGGCCGCGCAGGTGATCGGTGAGGCCATTGATGGCCGCCTCGGTCAGCACGCGCGTCGTTTCCTGGAAGGAAGCCGCCGCCAGGAAGCTATCCGTATTCAGCGACGCCTTCGTCACGCCGAGCAGCACCGTCTGTGCGGTGGCGGGCTCGCCGCCCTCCGCCAGCGTCCGCGCGTTCGTCGCCTCATAGTGGAAACGATCCACAAGGTCGTTTGGCAGCAGTTCAGTATCACCGGGTTCATCCACCCGCACACGCCGCAGCATCTGGCGGACGATGATCTCGATGTGCTTGTCGTTGATGTACACACCGGTCGAGCGGTAGACCTTCTGCACCTCTTGCACGAGGTACAGGTGAACCGCCTCGCGTCCCTGAATGCGCAAGACATCCTGCGGGTCGATGAGGCCATTGGTCAACTGCTGGCCAGGGCGCACCAGTGCGCCCTGCATGACGGCGATGTTCGCCGCTGCTGGGATCGGATACTCGCGCTGCTCGCGATCTTCAAAGCTGATGGTCAACTTGTTTTTCACGAGACGCACCGAGCCTGTGGCGCGCACGCGAATCTCCGTTGGCTCGGTATGTTTGCCGCCAGCGGTTCGCGCGATCACCTGATCAGCCTGCACGGTATCACCATCGGCCACGAGCAACTCCGCGCCCTTGGGAAGCGGATACTCGTCGGTGATGACCTGCGTCTTGACGACACGAATCTTGCGGGCCCCAGAATCCTCGATCTCGATCTCGACGGCGCCATCGATCTCGCTGACGATGGCTTTCTCCTTCGGCGTGCGCGCCTCGAAGAGTTCCTCGACGCGCGGCAGACCCTGCGTGATGTCTTCCTGCGCACCGGCGATGCCGCCGGTGTGGAAGGTACGCATGGTGAGCTGCGTGCCAGGCTCGCCGATGGACTGCGCCGCGATGATGCCCACCGCGTCGCCGATATTCACGAGTTCGCCTGAAGCCAGGTTGCGCCCGTAGCAGAGGCGGCAGACGCCGTGCGACTCCTCGCACTGCAAGACCGAGCGGCAGTAGACCTCTTTGATGCCCTTCTCGATGAAGCTGTCGGCCATGTCATCGTCAATGAGCGTGCCACGCGCATAGTCGAAGCCAGGAACCGGGGCCTGAAGGATGCGGCCAGTGAGCCGGTTGCGGAACGGCTCATTCATGTCTTTGCTTTCCGACTCGGTGATCCAGATGCCCTGATCGGTGCCGCAGTCTTCCGAGAGGATGATGACATCCTGCGCGACATCGATCAGGCGGCGGGTCAGGTAGCCCGACTCCGCCGTGCGCAGCGCCGTATCGGCCAGACCCTTGCGGGCGCCGTGGCTGGAGATGAAGTACTCCATCACGTTCAGGCCATCGCGGAAGTTGCCACGCACCGGAATCTCCATGATGCGCCCGGAAGGATCGGCCATCAGGCCGCGCATGCCAGAGAGCTGGCGAATCTGCTGAAACTTCGCCTTGGTCGCGCCGGAATTCGCAATAGTGTAGATCGAGCCGTACGGGTCGAGCACTTTCTGCACCCGCGCCTGAATCTGGTCAGTCGCGGCCAGCCAGATGTTCACGGTTTCCTTGTAGCGCTCGTTCTCGGTCATCAGGCCGCTCTGGAAGCTCTCTTCCAGGTCGAGCACCTGCTTGTCAGCCGCCGCGAGAATCGTCGTGCGATCCTCTGGCACCACGACATCGCTGATGGCGATGCTGGAGCCTGCGCGCGTGGCGAAGGTGAAGCCCAGCCGCTTGATCGCATCGGCCAGGTCAGCCGTCGCCTGGCGACCTTCGTTCTTGAAGCACTCCGCGATGATGCCTCGGAGGTTCTCCTTGTTCATCGGGTAGTTCTTGAAGCGCAAGCTCTCCGGCAGCACCTCGTTGAAGATGATGCGCCCGACGGTGGTCTCGACGACCTTCTTTGGATCGCTCGGGGTCGCCTTGCCACGCTCGTTGAAGAACGTGTTGACATCCAGCCGCACCTTGATCTTCGCCTGCAACGCGATGATGTCATTGTCGTAGGCCATCTGCGCTTCGTTGGAGTCGGTGAAGATGCGCCCTTCGCCCTTGAGGCCCGGGTGATCCATCGTCATGTAGTAGCAACCCAGCACCATCTCCTGCGAGGCGCCGATGGACGGCTCGCCATGCGCGGGGGAGAGGATGTTGCGCGACGATAGCATCAGCGTGCGGGCCTCTTCCTGCGCGCGCTCCGAGAGCGGCACGTGCACGGCCATCTGGTCGCCGTCGAAGTCGGCGTTGAAGGCCGAGCAGACGAGCGGGTGGAGCTGGATCGCGCTGCCCTCCACCAGCACCGCCTCGAAGGCCTGGATGCCCAGCCGGTGCAGCGTCGGCGCGCGGTTGAGCAGCACCGGGTGGTTCGTGATGACCTCTTCGAGGACATCCCAGACCTCTGGGCGCACGCGCTCGACGAAGCGCTTGGCGCTCTTGATGTTATGGGCATGGCCGCGCTCGACCAGCTTGCGCATCACGAACGGCTTGAACAGCTCCAGCGCCATCCGCTTGGGCAGACCACACTGGTGCAGCTTCAGGTCAGGGCCGACCACGATCACCGAGCGGCCAGAGTAGTCGACGCGCTTGCCGAGCAGGTTCTGGCGGAAGCGCCCCTGCTTGCCCTTGAGCATGTCAGAGAGGCTCTTCAGCTTGTGATTGCCCGAGCCAGCCACGGCGCGGCCACGGCGGCCGTTGTCGATCAGCGCGTCGCAGGCCTCCTGCAGCATGCGCTTCTCGTTGCGGATGATGATCTCCGGCGCGCCCAGCTCCAGCAGCCGCTTCAGGCGGTTGTTGCGGTTGATGACGCGACGATAGAGATCATTCAGGTCGCTGGTCGCGAAGCGGCCACCATCGAGCTGCACCATCGGGCGCAGGTCTGGCGGCAGCACCGGCAGCACCGTCATGATCATCCACTCAGGCGAATTGCCCGACTTGCGGAACGCCTCGACGACGTTCAGGCGCTTGGTCGCCTTCTTGCGGCGCTGGCCAGAGGTCGAGCCGATCTCCTGGCGCATCTTGGCCGCCAGCTCATCGAGGTCGATGCCCGCGAGCAGGCTCTGCACGGCCTCCGCGCCCATGCCCGCCTCGAAGATCTCGGGCAGGTCGGGGTTAGTGTCGCGCAGGTCAAGCTCAAACGCCTTGAGCTCGCGGTACTCCACCTCTTGCAGCAGGTCGCCACGCTTGAGTGACTCCAGCTTGCGGCGCTGCGCCTCGTTCGAGGAGCGCAGATCGCTCGCGCGCTTCACGGTTTCGTCCTGCAGGGCGGTGATCATGCCCTCAGCTTCGAGCTGGGCGCGCTCGCTATCGCGCTCGGTCTCGATGCTGAGCTGGTTCGCCTCTTCCTGCGCGTTGTTCGCGACCAGATCGCGGAACTCGCGGGCCATGCGCTCCAGCGCGTCGATCATTGCCTCATCGGCGACCTGGCCTTGCCGCGCGAGCACCTCGCCGGTCGGCTCGAAGACCACGTCTTGCTTCAGAACCAGCCCCACGTTCTCACGCAGGATGCCCTTGATCTCGGTCTCCTGCGCCTTCAGGTCGCTGATCTGCTGCGTGCGGCGCTGGTCGATGCGCTCGAGCTCGGCGTCACGCATGCGCGTGGCGGCGGCCATGCGCTCATCGCGCTGCTGCTGCAGCTCCAGGATGCGCTCAGTCGTCGCCTGATCGCTCTCATGCATCAGGCGCTGCACGCTCTCTTCCAGGCCGCTCAGGGCCAGGTCGCGCGCCTCATCGTTGATCTCCGTGACGACAAACATCGCGAAGTAGAGGATGCGTTCCAGGTTGCGCGGCGAGAGATCGAGCAGCAAGCCGATGCGGCTGGGTGTTCCCTTGAAATACCAAATATGACTGACAGGTGACGCCAGTTCGATATGCCCCATGCGCTCGCGGCGCACCTTGGAGCGAGCTACCTCGACACCACACTTGTCGCACACGATGCCCTTGAAGCGGACGCGCTTGTATTTGCCGCAGGCGCACTCCCAGTCCTTGGTCGGACCGAAGATGCGCTCGCAAAACAGGCCATCCTTCTCAGGGCGCAGCGTGCGATAGTTGATCGTCTCCGGCTTGGTCACCTCGCCATAGCTCCACGACCGAATCTGGTCGGGGGCAGCGAGGCTGACACGGATGGCGTCAAAATCGTTGACTTCAAGCATTGGGGGAGGCGCTGGCGTCATCTCGTCTGAGGATGACCACCGCGCCTGTCTCCTTTCCTAATGCCTACCGGACACTCTGCCGGCTGTTGGCGCCGCGGGACCACAGTTGCTGGCGTCGCTCCGGCGACGCGAGAGGCCCGCACTCCTCTCGCGTCGCGGTTCGGTAGCGGCGCAATTCGACTCTCGCCGTTATTCGTTCTCGAAGCCGCTGAGGTTGATGCCCAATTCAGGCATCACATCGGCGCTCGTATCTTCCACAAACTGAATCCGCTGCTCGTCCTCGTTGAGCACCTCGACATTGATGCCGAGGCTCTGCAGCTCCTTGACCAGCACCTTGAACGACTCCGGGACGCCCGGCTCGACAATCGGCTCACCCTTGACGATGGCCTCATAGGTCTTCACGCGGCCCGTCACGTCGTCGGACTTGACGGTCAGGATCTCTTGCAGGATGTTGGCGGCGCCGTAGGCTTCGAGCGCCCACACTTCCATCTCACCGAAGCGCTGGCCACCGAACTGCGCCTTGCCACCCAGCGGCTGCTGTGTGATCAGGCTGTACGGGCCAGTGGAGCGGGCATGCACCTTGTCCTCGACCAGGTGGGCCAGCTTGAGCATATAGATGTAGCCGACGGTCACTGGGGTATCGAAGGGGTCTCCCGTGCGTCCGTCATAGAGTTGCACCTTGCCTTCGATGGGCAGATTCGCCTTCGCCAGCCATTCTTCGATGTCAGCCTCGGAGGCGCCATCGAAGACCGGCGAGGCCACATGGTAGCCGAGCGCTTGCGCCGCCCAGCCCAGGTGCGTCTCCATGATCTGGCCGATGTTCATGCGGTGCGGCACGCCCAGCGGATTCAGGATGATGTCAACCGGGGTGCCGTCGGGCAGGAATGGCATATCCTCCTCAGGCAGCACGCGGCTGATGACACCCTTGTTGCCGTGGCGACCGGCCATCTTGTCGCCCGCGCCGATCTTGCGCTTCTGCGCGATGGCGACACGCACCAGATGATTCACTCCCGGCGGCAGTTCGTCGTTGTTGTCGCGCGAGAAGACCTTCACCTCGACGACCTTGCCGCGCTCGCCATGTGGCACGCGCAGCGAGGTGTCTTTCACCTCACGCGCCTTCTCACCGAAGATCGCGCGCAGCAGTTTTTCCTCAGCGGTCAGCTCCGTCTCGCCCTTCGGCGTGATCTTGCCGACCAGGATATCGCCAGGGCCGACCTCCGCGCCGATGTAGATGATGCCGCGATCATCCAGGTTGCGCAGGCCCTCATCGCCCACGTTCGGGATGTCGCGCGTGATCTCTTCGGGGCCGAGCTTGGTGTCGCGCGCCTCGACTTCGTGCTTCTCGATATGGATGCTGGTGAACAGATCCTCACGCACGATGCGCTCGCTGATGAGGATGGCGTCCTCGAAGTTGCCGCCCTCCCAGACCATGAAGGCGACGAGGATGTTCTGGCCGAGCGCCAGCTCGCCGTTCTCGGTCGCGGAGCTATCGGCGATGACCTGCCCCTGCGCCACACGGTCGCCCTTGCTGACGATGGGGCGCTGGTTGATGCAGGTGCCCTGGTTCGAGCGGATGAACTTGCGCAGCTTGTGCACATGCTCCACGCCCTCATCATCCACCACAATGATTTGACGCGCCGTGACGCTGGTGACTTCGCCGTTCGCCTTGGCCATCGCCACCTGCCCGGAATCCTTCGCCACCTGCAGCTCGATGCCGGTGCCGACGATCGGCGACTGCGGGCGCAGCAACGGCACCGCCTGCCGCTGCATGTTCGCGCCCATCAGCGCGCGGTTCACGTCGTCATGCTCCAGGAAAGGAATCATGGCGGCGGCCACGCTCACCGCCTGGCGGGGCGAGATGTCCATGTAGTCGATGCGGGTCTCGACTTCCTGCACGAACGCGCCAGCATAGCGCGCCAGCACGCGATTGCTCTCGAAGTGGCCATCCGCATCGAGCGGCGCGTTTGCCTGGGCGATGACGTACTTCTCCTCGTCGTCGGCGATCAGGTAGTCCACCGCATGCGAGACATAGGGGCGAATGGCGATCGGCTGCGCCTTGAAGGCCTTGGCCAGCTTGGCCGCCGTCGCCTCGTCCACCTTCTCATCTTTGCGCGCAAGCACGGCGCCCTTCGCATCGGTCACGTCGCGCAGAATCGTGCGCCCGACCAGCTCAGGGTTGTTGGCCTCTACGCTATGGACGACCTTGCGATACGGCGTCTCGATGAAGCCGTAGGGGTTGATCTGCGCATAGGTCGCCATGTTGCCGATCAGACCGATGTTCGGGCCTTCCGGCGTCTCGATCGGGCAGATGCGGCCATAGTGCGAGTGGTGGACGTCGCGCACGTCGAATCCGGCGCGCTCGCGCGAGAGGCCACCAGGGCCAAGCGCCGAGAGGCGCCGCTTGTGGCCGATCTCGGCCAGCGGATTCGTCTGATCCATGAACTGCGAGAGCTGGCTACCGCCGAAGAACTCCTTCATCGCCGCGACCACCGGGCGAATGTTGATGAGCTGGTTCGGGGTCGCCTGCGAAGGATCCTGCGCGATGGCCATGCGCTCCTTGACGACGCGCTCCATCCGCAGCAGTCCCACGCGGAACTGCGACTGGATCAGCTCGCCCACGCTGCGCACACGGCGATTGCCCAGGTGGTCGATGTCATCTTTCTTGCCCTTGCCGTTGTTCAGGTCGATCATCCGGCGGACGATGGCGATGACGTCATCCTGGGTGAGCGTGCGGATGGTCTGCGGAGTCGCCAGATCCATCTTGCGGTTCAGCTTGTAGCGGCCCACGCTGCCAAGATCGTAGCGGCGCGGCGCGTAGAACAGGTTGTAGACGAGCGTTTCGGCATTGCTCTCCGTCGCCGGGTCACCAGGGCGCAGCTTGCGATAGACCTCGATCAGAGCGTCCTTGGGGGCTTTGATCGGGTCTTTGTCGAGCGTCGCGGTGATGAAGCGGTGATCGCCGATATCCACATCCTCGAAGGCTTTGAGAATGCCTTCATCGGTGCGCAGGTCAGGCGTGCCGTCGGTCTTGCCGGGGTCCCGGCTGCCGATGGCGCCCATCGCGCGCAGGAGGGTGGTGATCGGAATCTTGCGCTTGCGGTCGATCTTGACGGAAAGCTGATCCTTGTTGCTGGTCTCGAACTCCAGCCAGGCCCCACGGTTGGGGATCAGCTTGGCGGCAAAGAGTGGCCGCCCCGTCGCGGGATCCTCATCGGAGGTGAAGTACACACCCGGCGAGCGCACGAGCTGGCTCACCACCACGCGCTCGGCGCCGTTGATGATGAAGGTGCCCTCTTTCGTCATGAGCGGGAAATCGCCCATGAAGATGAGCTTCTCGGTAATCTCGCCGGTCTCTTTATAGGTGAGGCGCGCGGTCACATAGAGCGGCGCGGCATAGGTCGCGTCGCGCTCGCGGCACTGCTCCTCGGTATATTTGGGCTGCTCGAAAGGATTCTCCGGGACGATGAACTCGAGTTTCAGGCTCTTGCTCGTGAAGTCCTCGATAGGAGAAATCTCAGCAAAGAGCTCACGTAGCCCCTCGCGCTTGAACCACTCGAACGAATCGAGCTGAACCTGAATGAGGTTGGGCATAGGGCGGATTTCTGGAATCCGCGCAAAGCTCACGCGCTCAGGGAGGGAGACGGCTTTGCTCAACGCCATGTGATGAATACTCCTCTCGCCAGTCGCCCTACGATGCGGGCTGGCGCCCCCATGCCGCGACCCGCGACACCCGCGAGCGGATAGCTCGTGCGGGGCGCACAACGCCCGATACGATGCCATACACACACGACGCACGGAAGACGCTGGGGACACTGCGCTTCAAACGGGTGTACTTGCTGCCGGAACGACCCGATGACCGGAACTGACCTTCGTGATGACTGGAATGGCTGACCTGTCTGGATTCGCGATGGACGCGCTCGACGCGCGAGACGCGCTACGGCGCCGTGGATTCTGAACGGTGCGACATGATGCCGCGCGAGACGACATCGGGATGGCCTGGCGCGATGACGCGGGGTCAGCGGCCTGGAAGCCGCATGCGGCCACGTTGAACGGGCGGGGCGCCGCCGTGCGCGACATCCACAGCATTGGGGAACGTGTGTCGTGCGCGGGAACGCTTGCGATGGCTGAGCTTGACGAAACCGGGTAAGAGCGACATACTGCGCCTGGGCGCCGCGAGTGACGCATGCACCGGCGCGAGGGAACATGCGCATGGCCCGGAGCCTCCAGGCTAACCGGGACGCATGACTGAACGCATGACAGGCCTCCCTGTCGAGAGGCCTTGAATGTTCACGAGATCGTCGCAGACCGTGTTCATCGCGCTACTTTCCTGCCGATATATGAGTGACATCGAATGCCGCTCACGCTTCGTCACAGGGCGCGGCCTACGGAGGACTTTCAGCCCACGAGACTGACTGCTGCGCACGCATGAAGAGAGCAGGTCCGCTCTTCGTTCGGGTTGAACGGGGACTTGCTCTATCGTGTATACTCAGGGCCAGAGAAATACTTGCTCGTAGGAGTGGTCGCTCCGCATCCACGGGCCGGTGTTGAGAATCGCCAGCGGCGCTTTGCGCTCCATGCCCGTCAGTGGGCGCAAAAATACCGCAGGGTGTGATTGTATCACCCTGTAGGGGATGCCGTCAAGGGCTTTGCATGCCCTTTTTCATCTCCCGCCTCAACTTCGCGCAACCATCCTCCCTTCCTACCTCCCGTCACAGCGTCCCGCCAGCGGCCTGGAGCCGCCACGCGCCGCCGCCACGCTCAGCCAGCGAGGCTAGCGCGGCGGCGACATGCGACGCGCGGGAAGCGTCATCCTAACAATTGCCGGTATCCTGCTTCGGTTTGACGTTGTTGTTGAAGTCGGCCAGGTTCGTCGCATAGTAGAACTTGCCGCACTTGTCTGAGACGAAGTAGAAGTAGGGCGACTTTCCTGGAGCGGCTGCGCCTTTGATGTCGGTAATAAACGGGTTCGACGATCGCGCCTGGTGGCATGCCTGCTTGCGTACGTGTGTTGTAGGGATTCGTCACCGCGATTTTGCTGGCGTCGGCTGGCGCCGCCCACCACTTGCCGTTGGCCGGCGGTGTGATGGTGTCGCGCGCATACTCGGCGGAGGGATCGGAGCCAAGTAAATAGCCGACATCCGCCGACCCCTGCGTCTCAATGTTGAGGTAGCGGTTATGGTAGACGGTGACCACGCCCGCGAAGTCAGCCGCCTTTTTGATCTCCTGGGTGGCTAACGACGCGATAATGAGCGTGTCGCTCAGCGCGGCGGTATCGGTCTTCGCATCGGGATAGGCGGCGCGCATCGCGTCGAAGATATTCTTGCCACCGACGGTAATAGCGTGCGCGCGGCACTGCTTCGCGTCGGTGATGTATAGCGTGGGATTACTGGACGGGCCAGGGCACAGCTCCTCGCCAAACTGGGTGATGAGCTTCTCGATCACATTCGTCGCCGTGGCGTCCGTATAGAAGTAATAGCCCGCTGGATAGAGGTAGCCCTCCAGCGCGTAGGCGGTCTTCCCAGCGTATCGGCTGCTTGATGTACCAGTATTTTTGCCAGAGCTTCGTGCCGTCTGGCTCGATACCCGTCTTCGCGATCGTGAGGAATTCTTTCGCGCTGAACTTGTGGCAATTTTGTGAATTTGGCGGGATACTGAGTCGCGCGCATGTGGTCGTTCAGGACGACGAACACCTGTGCAATGTTACTCTTGTCGGGCTTGCCTTCCAGCTTTGTGATAATGGCGTCCATCGTCATGTTGGGGCTGAGGTAGTAGATACCCGACTCGACGCCTGAGTTCAGCAACTTCTTGTAACGCGCCCAGGTGCGGAAGACCAGAGCGTTGCGTATCAGTCCATCGTCTTGCAGGCGCTGCGCCATGCTGACACGCTGTGTCGCCCGACTTGACCTCGAAGTTGACGACGGTACTGACATTGCTTGTTGGAGGGCTGAAAGACATCGAGGACGACGGTGCCGCCGACGAATCCCACGGCCAGCGCCACGAGTGTGAGGAAGACCACGATGACACGGGCGAAGCCTTTCATCGGCTCTCGTCCTCCTGTTGCCTATCTTCTAACCGGGCAGCGTCTTGCGCGCGCTCGCGACGACGCTGCTCCAGCACATCTTCCAGTATGATCGCCGCCGCCTCAGAATCAATCCGCTCGCGGATGCGCTCCGGGCGGACACCCGCCGCGCGCAGACGCTCCTCAGCGCGCACGCTGGTGAGCGTTTCATCGGCGTAGATGAGGGGCTGCGCAATGCGGCGCCGCAGCTTCTCGCCGAACGCCTGGATGGCCCGCGCCTGCGCGTGAAGCTGGCCGTCGAAGCTGACGGGCAGGCCCACGACGACGAGCTGCGCCTCCGCGCGGGCGATCTCCTGGGTGACGGCGTCGAGCGCGGCGGCGGTGGACTTGCGACGGATCAGCGGACGCGGCGTGGCGATCAACTCCAGCTCATCGCTGACGGCGACACCGATACGCGCATCGCCGACATCCAGCGCGAGGATCACCACGCGCGCCTCTCCTTCGTCCAGACGCCACAGACGCCCTGCGCGATCCGCGTTGCGCCGCCCCTCACGAACAGTCCACAGCATACCATGACGCCCTGCGCTCGCAGCAGCCAAGGGTACGGCGTGTGGCCGCGCACATAGTCCTCGCGCAGGCGCCGCAAGACGCCGCAAGCCGCATCCTGCCTGAATCGGCGGCTCATGTACGCAACGGCTGGCGCCCAATCTGCGCGCGGCGCCCTGTAATACCAGGAAGTCCTAGTCGTCATGTAGGGAGGCGGCTTCATTGCGTAGGTATGTTAGACTCGTTGAACAAGCGCCTATCGAGCGTCGTTCCCCTGATTGCGGCGAGCCGCCAGATGCGCGCATATTCAAGGACTGCTCACGACCGGGAGCCAGTTGTGGCGCCTGGAGTGGAGCGCGAAGGAGCGTCACAGCATGTGGCTCCGGGTGCGCCCGGCAGCTCCGCCAGTCGGCTGTACGCCTCGGGAGGAGGGACGTATGACTCCGTTCTGGATTGCCATCATCGCGTTGGGTATCCTCGCGGCCATCGTGAATTTCACTCTTGCGGCCATGCATCGCGACGAGCCGATGGTGCTGGCCGTCCGGGCGCTGGCTGGCCTGGTCAGCCTGATCGCCGCGGTGGGCATCATCGTCGGCAAAGAGGCGAATCTGGTGCATGTTCTTTTGGACTGGCCAGTCAAGCTGATCGCCGCTGGTGTCTTCGTCTTCGCCGTGCTCTTCCTGCCCTCCATCGTTGGCAAGAAGAGCGGCGAGGCTGAGGTGACACTGCAGCAGCGAGCCGCGCGCCCGACGAACGCCACCGTGCGGCTGCGCGAGCAGAGCGCCGACGAGTGGATGAACTAGCGCGCGCCACCGCGAAACGATGCGCGGAGTGTGATGGATGGACCGATAGGCGTAGCTGCCCATCGGTCCATTTGTGTCTCAGTGGGATGCGCTGGCGTTGAGCGAGCGCAATGAGAGAAGCGAGAGGGACACGCATGGCCATCGGCGTAGAGGCGTTGCGGGCGCTGCTCGCCGCGCATGTCGGGCCAGCGGCGGCGGCGATGCGTCTGACCCCCAGCGCGCCTGAGGGCCGCGAGCAGCGATTCGTCGCCCAGCGACGCGCAGCAGGCGGGGATGGAGATCCATCTGTATCCACCGAGCGAGCGCGAGATGGCGCGGCGCGAGGAGGCCGGGCTGCGGCTGGGGAGCGCGGTGGGGCTGGCGCCAGACCTGCTCTACGCGGGCGAGGCGACGCCCGCAGCCGGGCTGGAGCCTGGCTCCTGGGCGGTCATCGCGCAGCGGCCCCAGGGTGAGACGCTGGGGCAGCGGCCACTGACCGACGCTGAGGCGGATGGCTGGCTCTTTCTGCTGCTGACGCTGCACCACCTGCGCCCAGCGATGGCCTCGCAGCCCTCCAGCATGAGCGCGGACCTCGGCGCATGGTGGGCGCGCGTGCAGCCCGACTGGAGCGCCTGCCGCAACGCCTACGCCGCCGCGCCCTTCGCGCCACTGATGCGCGTACTGAGCCAACTCCACGCGATCACCCAGGTACGCATCGAGACGAATCGCGCGCTGTGGGATGGCATGACGCGCCGCCCCTGCCACGGCAATCCTGCCCCAGGACGGCTGGTGAACACCGGTGGGCGGCTGACGCTGACGGAGTGGAGCGGCTTTGGCCTGGGCGATCCAGCCATCGAGGTGGCGCGGGTGGGCGGCGCTGGCGGCGCTCTCTGGGGAGCTTTCCAGCCAGCAGTATGTCCGCTTCGTCGCCGCCTATCTCGACGGCATGCGCGACCTGCAAGACACGACACTGGAGGAGCGGCTGCGGATCTTCGCCTCGGTCGCGCCGATGGGCTTCACGCTGACGGCGCTGGCGGCGCTGGCGCAGCCCGGCGTCATCCCGCCACCCGCGCGCGCAGGCGTGATCGGGCAGATAGGTCGCGCGCTCACCTGGTCGCAGGACACGCTCGGCGTCGAGATCGGCGAGCCCGCCGCGCTGCTAGCGCCGCTGGGGTAGAACTGTGGCGGGCAACAATGGAACCGTTGGCAAATTGCCAACGGTTCAGTGAAATTATCAACCGCTCTGTATTCAGACGCCACAGGGAAAGTGAATCAGGAGCGCAACTGTCCGATTTTTGCGGACACTTCGCTGAAAGCCCCAACCACTCCGCGTTTAGCCGCCGCTCACGCCCGGCGGCCAGGTCATGTACCAGCGCCACAGGCTCACCGCGACCGCTGAGGAGAGGCGCGAGAGCCACGCGAACGCGCCGTCCATGAACGCGGTCGGCGATGGGACAGGTGTCGGCGTATTGGTTGGCGTGGGCGAGGGTGTCGCCGTCGCGGAGGGCGTCGCTGTCGTCTGCGGGGTCGCCGTCGCGGTTAGCTTGGGGGTCGGCGTGGGGGTGGGGCTGCCACTGATATAGCCGCCACTGAGCAGCAGCGTGGGCAGCGTCACCGGAACCAGCCCGCGCTTGTGCAGCCCCGCGAGGATGTAGGGCAGCGCGTCGGCGGTCTGCTGGCGGGCGGCGGGGCCATCGTGCATCAGGATGATCGAGCCGGGGCGCACCTGCGCCAGCACGCGGTTCACGATGGTCATCGTGCCGGGGCGCGACCAGTCCGCCGGATCAACATTCCAGTAGATCGTCGTCAGGCCGAATGCGTCCGCCTGGCGCACGATGCTGCTGTCCACCGCGCCATAGGGCGGGCGCCAGAGCCACACGCAGAATTTCGAGCCAAGGTCGAGGTGCAACTGCTGAATCGTCGAGCCAAGCTCATTGGCGCGCTGGGCTCACCGAAAGTAGTTGCATGTCTGGGTGATCCCACGTATGCACGCCAATCGCGAACCCATCCGTCGCCTCACGCCGGATGAGATACGGATACGCCTGCGCGTATTGTCCCAGCACGAAGAAGGTCGCGGCGTGTGTGCGACTTCTCCAGATAGGAGAGAATCGCGGGCGAGCTATAGGGCGTGGGGCCATCATCGAAGGTGAGCGCCACCATGTTCGTATGCGTGACGCCGTAGTCGCTCGCGCCATAGATGATGTTGGTTCGGGGCTTGGGCGCGCCGCCGCTGGGGCAGCCCTGACCCGCGCCACCAGACCATGAGCCTGTGAAGCTGGCGGGATACGTGGTCACCGCGCCGCCGCCACCGCCGCCATTACCGCCGCCACCACTCGGTGTAGCTGTCGCGGTCGCCGTCGGCTGAGCCGTCGGAAAGTGCGTCTGCCAGAGATCGCCGCGATACTACCCGATGACGAGCGAACCCGGCGCGGTCGTCGGTAATGTGGATGTGAAGCCGAAACTCTGGGACTGCTGTGGCGCCCCAATTGACGTGATGCCATTGATGGGGTTGAAGAAGAGCCAGCCACTGCCCATCAGACTGACAATGATCACCGCGACCGCCAGCGCCAACGTCAGCGCGATGTAGCCGAACGTGGCGAAGTGACTGCGCCTCGCACTCCGCTTGGCGCCTGTGACAACTGGGCGTTTCGCTGTCACCGAATCATCCCCAGATGTTTCAGCCTCCGGGGATGATTCGGCCAGACTACCTATCTTCTGTAGCTTCGTCCACTGTGGTTCCCCCCACTCCGCCAGACAGCGCGCCGCCGGGCGTATGACACCGTCATGAGATGCTAGCCGCGAATCATGCGACCATCATTGACAATACGGACTGTTCACTGTGGCAAAAGTAGGCGGTAGCAGACTTTCGTCTCATGCCTCAGGAAGTTGACTTGACGCAACATTTATTTAGATATATATCTAATTATATGATTTCAATACAAACTGAGAGGCAAATGTAATGAGGGATGATCAGACAAGCGACACAACGTCACAACGCCCGTCGGACAGCGCCGCCGATAGCCCAGAGGAGCGGGTCACGTTGCTGCTGAACGCACTGAAGGCGCTGGCTGATCTGAGCAGGCTGCGCATCCTGGGGGCGCTGGCCACACAGGAGCGCACGGTCGAGGAGCTGTCCGACCTGCTGGAGCTGAAGGCCCCGACCATCTCGCACCATCTGGCGCGGCTGCGGGCGCTGGGGCTGGTGGAGACGCGCGCCGATGGCGTGACGCGCTGGAACCGGCTGCGTGTGGAGGGACTGGAGGACATCGCGAAGATGCTCGCCACGCCAGCGGTAGTGGCGACGCTCGCCGCCGACGCGGAGGGCGCCACCTGGGAGCGCAAGACCCTGCGCGACTACCTTGATGGCGAGCGGCTGAAAGAGATCCCCGCGCAATTGAAAAAGCGACAGGTGATCCTGCGCTGGCTGGCTGAGCAATTCACTTGGGAGCGCGAGTATAGCGAGGCTGAGGTCAACGACATCCTCAAGCGACGGCATCCAGACGCAGCCTATCTGCGGCGCGAGCTGATCGGGGAGCGGCTGATGGCGCGCGATCATGGCCGCTACTGGCGCACCGAGGCGCTGACCGAGCCACTCCTGCGGCGGGTGGAAGGCAGCCTGGAGTGGGGCCATGTCTACACCCAGGCCGAGCTTGACACGCTCATCCGCCAGCACGCGCGCGACGCCGAAGCGATCCGCCGCGAACTGCTCGCACGCGGAACCCTGGCGACCGAGCGTGACCGCTACTGGCTGACGCGCCCACCCGAAGCGCGGCTCTCGTGAGCGCGAGCCAGGGTTACTCGCTCCGACTCAACACCCTGATCGCCACCACCAGCGCGACGATGATCGCCACCGCCACCACCAGGAACATCGTGACCACCGCTAACTGCGCGACGAGTGCGGATACATTAGCGCCAAGACCGAACATACTGGCTATCTCCTCATGGCTGTGCGCGCACGTCCTTCGCCTGATTGCCGCGTAGTCAGGATAGACGATGCGCGACTCACCGCGCAAACGGCGCCTGAATCGTCGCCCGTGAGGAACGCCCGCGCGGTGTGCTACCATCTTGCTGAGACGTGTGTGAGCTAGCGACAAGCCCGGCGGAGCCAGCCATGAGTGATCCAGCCAACCAAACACCAACCCCAGCGGATGACGCCCGCGAGCAATCCGCCCCCGACCAGCAGGAGCGCCCGGCCACCCAGCGCGGCGCCCGTTACCTGTGGGAGATGGAGCAGGCGCGGCGGCGGGCCGTCCGCGACATCGTGGAGCAGCGCATCCAGGAGGCGCGCGAGGAAGGCAAGTTCGACAATCTCAAGGGGGCGGGCAAGCCCCTGCGCCTGGACGAGGATGTCTGGGCGGGCGAGAAGGCGATGGCCTATCACCTGCTCAAGAGCAACGATGTCGCCCCGCAGGAACTGGAGCGCGGCCACGAGATCGACCAGCAATCGCGCGCGCCGAGGGGCTGCTGCGCAGGCTGCGCCATCGCCGCGACACCCTGCGCGCGCGCTCGTGGGTCGTCGCCAGCGACCGCCGCGCCTACAATATTCTCCGGGAGGCGACTGAGCGCCGCTACGCCGAGGCGCTGCGCGAGATCAACAGCAACATCCTGAGCCTGAACATCATCGCGCCGCCCGCGCTGCACCGCCGCCGCCTCGATGTGGAGCAGCGGCTCGCGGACTTCCGTGACGAGTTTCCGCCACTGGCTGAGGCCTGATCTGGCGTATGTGAGTGGGAGGAGCGCGCAAACGTGGGGATGTATCCGCGCCGCGAGCCTGGGGCGCACCCTGGCCTCTTCACCGATATGTATCACCCGGACGCCGCCTATGTGAGCTGGGTGTCGGGTCGGAATGGCGCCACGACCTTCGACCTCTATGCGCGCTCAGCCCCCTTCGATGGCGCCTATCTGCTCGTCGCTGGGCTGGAGGCCGCGCTGGAGTTCGTCCAGTCCTTCCGCTACGAGCCAGACGAGCTGGCATTCCTGGCGCGCATCCGCGATTACGACTCCGCCTTCCTCGATGAGCTAGCCGCGCTGCGTTTCACAGGTGAGATATACGCGATGCCAGAGGGTAGCATCGCCTTCCCCAATGAGCCGCTGCTGCGGGTGACGGCGCCCTTTCGCGAGGCGATTCTGATGGAGGCGGGACTGCTCCAGGCGGTCAACCTGGCGACGCTGATAGCGACCAAGGCGGCGCGCATCGTCCATGTCGCGCAGAGCCGCCGCGTCTCGGAGTTCGCCTTCCGCCGCGCGCAGAATCCGCTGGTGGTGGCGCGCTCATCGAGCATCGGCGGAGCATCGAGCACATCCCTGCTGGCGGCGGCATTCGAGTATCGCCTGCTGGCCACGGGAACCGTGCCGCACGCGCTGATCCAGCTCTTCCCCACCGAAGAAGAGGCGTTCTTCTCGGTGGCGCGCTCATTCAACCGCTACACCCTGCTGCTCGACACCTATAACCCCCGCCAGGCGATCCACACAGCCATCGCCGTCGCACGGCAGGTCAGCGACGATCTCGGCCACACCCTCGCGGCGGTGCGGCTGGATAGCGGCGACCTCGTGGCTGACAGCCAGTACGTGCGCGCGCAGCTTGCGGCGGCGGGGATGGAGCATGTGCGCATCCTGGCGAGCGGCGACCTCGACGAATTCGAGATTGTTGATCTGCTGGCGGCGGGCGCGGAGGTTGACGCTTTCGGTGTCGGGACGGCGCTGGGGGTCGGCGCGGGCAATCTGGCGCATGGCGTTGGCGGCGCGACCCTTGGCGGCGTCTACAAGGAAGTGTGGTATGTGGACGACGACGGCAGCGAGCATCCGAAGCTGAAGCTGGCGGCGGAGAAAACCACCTGGCCAGGGCGCAAGGCGGTCTATCGGCATCCACAGTGGGAGGAGGATATCGTGCAACTGGAGACGGAGACACCGCCCGCTGGCTACCAGCGTCTGCTGCGCCCGGTGATGCGCGGGGGCAAGGTGATTCCTGGTAGCCTGCCGCCGCTCTCGGAGATCTGGGAGCTGGCCCAGGCCAATCTGCGCGCACTCCCCGAACGCTACCACGCGCTCAAGGCGCCGGAGCCGTATCCCGTGCGCTTCAGCGAATCCCTGCATGCGCTGCGGATAGAAGCGATTCGCGAGGTGTCCGCGCGGAGTGGTGAGGCGAGCGCCGATACCAGCGCCACGCCAGCCTCCTGAGCGATGGCAAGAATACTGTGGCGCTGAGCGCCGCAAACGCGCATAATAGGACGTGCCTTCTAGAATCCAGGACGAGGAATCGTGTCTTGTTAGGCGTCGAGCGCCCCACATTCGACCCCGTAGCGCGTTCCTTAAAATCGCAGGCGCGCAGCATGCGCAGGGATAGCCAGACGTTGCTGGACAGAGTCTCTTTTCTTCTACGCTGAAGTAGAGGTATGACGATGAACACCTCATTGACGTTGGCGGACCTGGGGGCGCCCCTTTCCCCCGCGCAGGCGCGCGCATGGCTGGGCCTGCTCGCAACTCATGCGGGCATCACGCGGCGAATAGACGCCAGCCTGCGCGCAAAGCACCACCTCGGCCTCACCGCGTATGAAATCATGCTACAGCTCGCGCAGGCGCCCGCATGTCAACTCCGCATGTCGGAGCTGGCGGCGGGCGGGCCACTGACGCTGAGCGGTGTCAGTCGCATGGTTGATCGGCTGGAGCGCGATGGGCTGGTGCGGCGTGAAGCGACGACCGAGGATCGCCGGGTCGCCCGCGCCACGCTCACCCAGGCGGGAGTGGAACGCCTGCGCGCCGCGCACCAGACCTACACCAGCGCGATACATCGCCTCTTCCTCGATCATCTCAGCGAGCAGGAGATTGCCACCCTGGGAGCCTGCTGGGAGCGGCTCAGCGGCCACCCTCCCGCCAGCGACTGAGCAAGGACACACGCTACGGGGCGCCATAGCTCCGCGAGCAGACCGTGATATGCCACAGTGGCAGCGCCGTTTCGCGGAAATCCCAGCCAATCGCTTGCTGGCTCGTGGCCCACTGCCAGTAGTCGTTGGCCTGTGACCCGCAGCCATAGGCGTTATCCACCTGTGGATTCCACTTGTGCCAGCCTGCCTGCGGCAAGGCCTTGTTGAGATAGGCGCTGATGCTGGCCTGCGTCGCGTTTGGTGTGCATTCGAGCAGGAAGCCCGCGCCCGCCGCGGATGGCAGCCGCTCGGAGATAGTTCCTGGTGGCAGCGGGAGGGTGGGAGTGACCGTATTCCCAGGATCAACGCCGACGGGGCCGCAGCCCGGGCGCGATGTGGCGGTCGGCGCGGCGAGCGTGGCCGTCACAGTGGGTATGGCCGTCGGCTTAGCCGCCTGCGCGGTCACACCACTGGCGCAAGCGGAGCAGAGCAGCGCCGCGACTGCCACACCGACAGCGAGCGGCGGCATACCGCGCCCATGGGATGTGTGAGGGCGACGCGATGAGATGTGCGCGGACAGGTGAAATAGGCGCCACATAGAACACATTCCTTCTTTCTTTCCTTCTCTCGCTTTCACAATTTGATTCGCTGACGCCGTTCTCCTGGCGCTGCTGGCTCTCCACGCAACAGATAGACTATCCCGATAGACATGCGGCGTCTGGCGCGGTACACTGGCCTCCAACGAGCGCGGAGACTGGTGGCCTTGCGCGACATGCGCGGGCGCGTGAGGGAAGACGCGACGATGTTCATCAAATTTGGCATCATTCTGGCTGCCTGGCTAGCGATCATCAGTGGCATCATCGGGGGCGTGATTGGCGGCTTCTCGGTGATCGTCGGCGCGGTCCTCGATGTGAATGCTCCCGCGAACCAGTTTACCGCCGAGGGTCTGAGCGGGATGGCGCTCATCACGATTGGCCTGACCTTCATGATCATCGGCGTCGCGCAGATCATCGTGGGCGTGGGGCTGTGGCAGTTCCGGGGCTGGGCCTGGACGCTCGGCGTCGTCCTCGAATCCGTCACGCTGCTCGGCGCGCTCGGTGGCCTCTTCACAGGCGCGCTCACCGTCAGCTCCCTCATCACCATCGTCGTCTCTGGCTCCATCCTCTTCTATCTGCTCAGCCCGCGCGTGCGCAAGCTCTTTGGCCGCAACGGCGCCCACGCGCCAGAGCAGATCGGCTAGCGCACGGCTCAACGGCAATAGCGCGCATGCTCGATGGCCGTGCAGCGGTCCATCACGACGCGCAGGCCACCGCGCTCCGCCGTCGCTCCCGCGTCGAGGTTGATGACATCGAGCTGGAGCCAGAGCGCCCTGGCGCCGATCTTCACCGCCTCCTCAGCGATGGCTGGCGTGAACTCGGAGCGCCGGAAGACATCCACCAGGTCAACGGGAAACGGGATGTCGCTCAGGGTGGCGTAGCATGGCTCGCCCAGTAGCTCCGTCTCCGTCGGGTTGACCCCCACGATGCGATAGCCCTGGCCTTGCAGATAGCGGGCGACGCCGTTGCTGGGACGGCTGGGGTCAGGCGAGAGGCCGACGATAGCGATGGTCTTGCTCTCGCGCAGGATGGCCTCGATGGTCGCGGAGTCCTGATAGCGGGCGGGAATCTCGCTGTCATTCATGCTTCGCTCCTCCCTGCTGCGCGCGGCTCACCTGGCCCGCGCGCCACGATGGGCTTCCGCCGCGCAATGTCGCCGCTTTCAAGAGCGTAGCGCCAGATCGGAACCTCTCGCCACTCCCACGGCGTCTGGACAATCTCCTCCAGCGACTGGCGCCCCGTCCAGTAGTCCAGCCCCCACTTCGTGCCACGGTGGCCGATCGACGACGATGGTCTTGCCGTCGTAGTCCGCGAGCGTATCCCGCAGAAAGGCGCCCACGCGCTCCACGACCAGCAGCAGACTCTCGCCGCCGGGGAATGGCGTGGTGATGCGCCGGGGAAACTCGGCCTCGACCTCTGCGCGCGGCCACTGGGTCATCGTCCCATAGTCGAACTCACGCAGCCGGGCGTCTGGAATGAGTGGCGCCGCGCGATCGCCGCAAATGAGCGCCGCGGTGTCCACAGCTCGCCGCAAGTCCGAGCAGAACACGGCGCCCACGGGAATCGCGGCGTAGTGGCCGCCCAGCGTGCGCGCCTGCTGGCGTCCCTGCTCCGCGAGCGGGACATCGGCGTGACCGGAGGCGCGCCCCGCTTCGTTGTCCACGCTGGTCGCGTGTGGCGAATAATAGACCGTGAGCATACCCTGTTCCCTCCCGCGCATGCACGTTCAGCTACGCCCCTACGGGCGCGGAATGACCGGCAGGATGATGGCTGACGGGCGCTCAGCGTCGTGGTAGATGGTTTGCTGGGCTACCGCCAGCTCGCTCGATGTTCCCAGCGGCGCCGCTGTATTCGGATGGCGGTCGTACTTCGGGAAGGCGGCGGAGGCGATCTGCACGGCGATGCGATGTCCCGCGCGGAAGACGTGCGCGGTGTTCCAGCAGTCTATCTGATAGCGGTAGACTGCGCCGGGGGTGATGAGCGACGGGCGATCCATCCCCTCGCGGAAGCGCGCCCGCACCATGCCATCGCTCAGGCGCTGAGTGAAGCCACTGGGCCAGACATCCAGCAGCATCGCGGTAAAATCGGTGTCGGGCGCCGAGGATGCCGCGTACAGATCTACCTGAATCGGCCCTGTGACCTCCAGCGCCTCGGTCAGCGGCTCTGTCTGGTAGACGAGCAGGTCATCGCGACGCTGCACGGCGGCGTAGTCATCTGGCCCGCCAATCTGCGAGGAGGTGGCCTCGGTGATGAACGGCGTGGGGCGCGCGGGGTCATAGCGGTAGCTGTCGGCTGGCTCGTCGGCGGGCGGCGTGTCGGTGGCCAGCGCGCCATCGCCGAAGCGGCTGTTCGCGTGGCCCGCGCCGCGCAGGTGGTAGCGCGTCCACTGGGTGCGCGCCAGCGGCCACTCCTGCTCGTCGCGCCAGAGATTCTCGCCCATGATGAAGATGCGCGCGGGCGTCACTGGCTCCTCGGCGCCCACTCCGCGCAAGAAGCGGTCGAACCACGCAAGCTGCTCGCCCGCCAGATCAATCAGCGCGGCGGAGCCAAAGTCCACCTCGCCCAGTTTGGCCGTCGAGTTGACGTTATGCCCCCACGGCCCCATCAGCAGGCGCTGGCTGCGGCGGGCCTCTGGCGTGCTGGCCTGGGTCGTCATGCCGTGGAAGTTGAGCGGCGTCCCGACCTGCTCGTCGTCGTACCAGCCAGAGATGTGCAGCGTTGGCACGCTCATCTGGTCGAACTTGTCCTGGTAGCAGAGTGGCCGCCAGAACTCATCGAGCTGCGCATGCGCGATCTCCTCGCGCCAGCGCGGCATCGGCCCACGTCCCGCCGCCTCGTCCATCGTCAGCAGCGGCAGGTGGTCGTAGACGCGCTCCCACTCCACCGCCTCCATCAACTGCAGCTGGCGCCCGCTGGTGAAGTGCATCCAGCAGAGGTGCATGGGGCTGGGCAGCCCGGTCGGCGTCTCGACAAAAGGGTCGGAGGGTGGCACGGCGACGACCATCGCGCGGAGGTGTGGCGGCTGCTCCAGCGCGGTAAGCCACTGGATGCGCCCCAGATACGACCCGCCGAGGGTGCCCACGGCGCCATCGCTCCACGGCTGCGCGGCGATCCACTCGATGCTGTCGTAGCCATCGCGCCCCTCGCTGAAATAAGGGATGAACTCGCCATCAGAGTCCCCGCGCCCGCGCACATCCATCGCCACGAAGACGTAGCCGCGCTCGCTGAACCAGCGTCCCTGCGCCAGGATGTTCGCGGTAGCCTTCATGTAGGGCGTGCGCGCGAGGATGGCGGGCCAGCGGGTCGGCGCATCGCCAGCCGCGCCCGCGTCGGGGAAGTAGATGTCCGCCGAGAGCGTGACGCCATCGCGCATGGGGACGCGCGCATCGAACTGAATGCGCGTCTGATAGCGGGGCAGCGCGGGGGCTGCTGGTTCTCATCGCCGACATAGTTTCTGCGCTCTCCTGACTCTCGCGCGGGTCGCGCCACTCGAAGACGCATGCCCGCCAGCGCCTACAATGAGCCTGCGAGCAGCGGAGGGTGGCTGGCGGTTGAAACCGCGCCTGAAGGCGGCTGGCGCCGCCACAAGACCCGCCGACGCGGGTCCGGGTTCGGGTCCGCGAAGGCGGACCTCGTGGGCCGTCAGGCCCTTCAGGCGCGAATTCAATCGCTGGCCGCCTCCCCGCCGTCCACATCCTCCCCGCCGCCATCCGCCTCCCCTGCCATCGCCGCCATCCCCAGCCGCGTGTAGATCGCCGCCGCCTCCGCTAGCATCACGCGCCCCTCGTCGTCGCCGCGCCTATGCCGCAGCAGGAACGCGCCCACGAGTGAGAGTACATCGGCAAGATCTGGCGGGCTGGCGATTCGCCTTACAATAGTACAGAGTCTGTCGATAGAATGACTCGGCGTTCATCAATATCACCCATGCGCTCAGAAACATCTGCAAGCTTGCTCAGCGCGACGCCCTCCTGCGCTGGTCGCCGACGGCTCGCATGCTGGCGAGGACGCGCTCGTAGGCGGCGCGTGCGGCGGCGACATCGCCTTCGCGCAGCGCCAGATCGCCCAGCTTGCTCAGCGCGACGCCCTCCGCCCGCTGGTCGCCGACGGCGCGCATGATGGCGAGGACGCGCTCGTAGGCGGCGCGGCGGCGGCGACATCGCCCTCGCGCAGCGCCAGATCGCCCAGCTTGCTCAGCGCGACGCCCTCCTCCCGCTGGTCGCCGACGGCTTGCATGACTGCGAGCCTAGCGCTCGTAGCCGGCGCGTGCGGCTGCGACATCGCCAAGGAGGAGCAGCAGGTCGCAGTGATACCCCTCCAGGCGTCCGCTCGCAGGCGGTCGTCGCGCGTGCCTGTCGCCTCCGCCACGCGCTGGGCCGCCGCCACCGCCAGCGGGAGGTAGCGCTTGCGGTCGTCGGTTCTGCCGCGCAGGTTCCAGTAGGCGGCCATGCCGTTGCAGAGGTCCGCGAGCAGGGGGTCATCCTCGCCGCCGAGACGGCCCAGGCCAGCGCGCCGCCGATGTTCGCTTCGTCGAGCGTGCGCGCGGCGTCGGGGGTGGCGGCGTTGTTGGCGTAGCTGGCGTACCAGGCGGTCGACGGCGCGCTGGGCCTGCGCGCGGCGCGCCGTCGGCCAGAGCGGGCTCATCGCCGACGGCGCGCTCGGCGTCGAGCAGGTCGCGGGCATAGGCGCGGGTCAGCGGGTGCAGGCGCAGGCGCTCGTTGTCGGCGTTCGTCGGCGGGCAGGTCGGGGGCGAGGTAGGCGTCAGCCAGGCGCAGATCGAGGATCGCGTCGAGGCTGGCCTCGGGGTCGGCGATCTCCAGATCGTCCGCCCGACGCTCAGCAGCGCCCGGCGACCAATCTCGTCGCTGGCGAAGGCGCCGAGCGCGGCGAAGAGCAGGCGCGCGGGGGCGGGCAGTCCCGCCACACTAGATGACATGACCACGTCCACCGCCTCCCGTCCATCGCGCAAATTCACGCCGAGGCGCGGGTTCGCGGCGTAGTCGCGCGCGAGGGCGGCCAGGTCGCGACCACGCGCGCGGGCCGCCGCCAGCTTCACGGCCAACGTGTGGCTTTCCCAGCGCCGCCACGATACTCTGCGATGGCGGCGCGTTCGGCCTCGTTGACCGCCGCGCCATCCTGCCCGGCAGGCGCGGCGCTGGCCTCGGTGGGCGCCGTCACGCGCTCGCGGTTCTCGATGAAGACGGCGATGGCCTCGTCCTGCGAGAGCAGATCGAGCTGGTGGCTATCGTCGGCGGGACGGCATTGGTAGGGAGGCGCTGGCGTGAGGTCAGCAGCAGCGCGGCCCCCGCGACCCGCAGCGGCTTCGTCACCCGTTCCGCTGGTAGGCTCGGCTCGACGTTGTCCAGCATCGACCAGCGCGTGGGGCAGCCTGCGCGAAGACACCCTTCGCCACCTCGCTCAGCGCCTCGACCGTGTTCTTCTTGCGGCGCGCTCCCTTCCGGGTCGAAGCGGGCCAGCGACGGCGCGCAGCACGGCGACCGGGTCGCTCAGCCCATTGCAGGCGATGACGGCGATGCCATCGGGATAGCGGTTGGTGGCGTAGAGGATGCGCGCCACGTGCGCCCGCGAGCGCCCACTTGCCGATGCCCGCCAGGCCGTTGGCGGCGGCGATGCTGGCCAGCCCGCTCGCCACATGCCCACCCACCAGTCGGGGACGTCGGTCCAGGTTCAGGTCAGGCGCGAGCCGCTCCAGCGCCCACTCGATCGTCGGTAGCGCGTCCGATGAAGCGCTCCGGCAGGGGCAGGCGCTCCAGGTCGAAGGGCGGGCCACGCCGCACGCCCCGCAGCCCACGCAGCTCCACCAGGCGCGAGCGGCCCAGGCGCACAGCGGTCAGCAGATCGGCAAACGCGGCCTCGAAGGCTCCGGCTCGCGGAAGTCCACCATCTGATAGTCCGCGAGGAAGGGCCACACATCTACGTCCGCATGCAGCACGGGGACGATCACCTTGCCGCCGACGGAGACCGCCTGGCGCAGGGCGTAGCTCACCTCGCGCTCGACCCAGCCCGAGGCGAGGGCCTGCGGCGAGAGGATCAGCACGAAGACATCGCGCCGCCCAATCTCATATTGCAGCGTCTTCAGCCACTCATCGCCGCCGATCAGCCCGCCATCGTGGTCATAGAACACGTCGTCGGGGTCGCCCAGCGCCTCCTTGAGTCGTTGCTCCAGCCACAACCCGAAGCCATCGTCTTTGCTGCTGTGGCTGATGAAGACGCGCGGGTGGCTGACTCCGTCGCTGGCGCGGGCGGCGTGATTTTCTTTGGCGCGCGCTGGCGAGCGGTGAGGGCGCGCGCTGGCCCCGCTGTCCGGCGCGGACGTTAGTCGCGGCGCGGGCGTCTCTGGCGATCAGAGGGCGCGGCGCGGGTGCGCGATGGGCAGCCCTCCTGCGCGGTAGGGCGAGATGGTGAGCGTGACAACGAGGACGAGGAGGAAGACCGCGAGCGCCGTGATGAACGGCATGGCCTGCGCGGCCAGATCGGGCGGCAGGCCCAGCGCGGCGGGTGGCGTGAGCAGGCGCGGGAGCAGATCGCTGGCCGCGGGCCAGGGACGCCCGCTGAGGTATGGCGCCGCATTCACCGCGAGCATCGCCAGCCAGAGAATGATACCGATCCAACCAAGCGCACGCCACAGACTCGCACCACGCGGACGCGCCCGAACCGTGGCGCTCGCGGGGGAATCACTCGTCGCCATGACGGCTACCCTCCTGCCCAACAACCCAGACTGTCGCCGTTAGTATGGCAGGAAGTAGACGCCCTCGCAAGCGATTCTATTCACACATGAAGGGGAAGGCGCGCTGGCGGTTACTGTCACGTACTGCGTTAATCGAATACTGAGCCATGGCGCGACGTCACACGGCTAGGGAGTGCGGCAGCGCCGGAAGGCCCTTCCGGCGCGAATTATGCTGTTTTAGCAATAACCGCGAGCACGGCGCGCGGCGGCTGACGGCTCAAGCCGCGCCTGGAGGGCGTTCCGCCGCGAAGTCCGCCGACGCGGACTAGGAACCAGCCAACGTGAGACGATGCGTCTGCCTATCGGCGTCCCCTTCCGCCGAGACCCAGCCCGCGTCGGCGGGCTTCGTGGCGCGCACACCCTTAGCCGCGGGTTTACCCGCCCCTCCTACCCGCGCCGACGTGTTCGCCCTATTGCCAAAACATCATCAGGCCGCATCCGCGTGCTCCGGCCTTTTCAATGCCGAGAGCGGCACCCCGCCCCGCCCCCACACGCCCAGCCGTCCCCGCCGACGTATCTCTCAAGAGCGTGTGGTATCGTGAAACGAGCTAAGCGCTACATCTCTGCCGCGCACGACAATCACAACGTCTCGCGTGCGAGAGCATGCGCTCCCCGCGTGAGTGGGAACATGAGCAGGAGTTTGACTGGGTGAAGATATTAGGCCGTCTCTCTGTTTTTCCGACGATTCCGCCGCGTATCGAGCGGCTCTATGAACTGGCGTATAACCTCTGGTGGTCGTGGACGCCAAGCGCGCAGGCGCTCTATGCCCAGGTCAACGCGCAGATGTGGGAGCGCACGGAGCATAACGCCGTCGCCACGCTCGCGGGGGCCGACCCACAGCGCCTGAACGCGCTCGCGGAGGACGCCGAGTTTCTGGCCCGCTACGACGCCGTGCTGGCCGAGTTCGACGCCTACATGAAGCCAGCGACGACCTGGTTCAGCCGCGAATTCCCGAAAGACGCCGACTCCGTTATCGCCTACTTCTCCGCTGAGTTCGGGCTGCACGAGTCGCTGCCGATCTACTCTGGCGGCCTGGGCATTCTCTCCGGCGACCACTGCAAGGAGGCCAGCGACCTCGGCCTGCCCTTCGTCGGCGTCGGCTTCCTCTATCCGCAGGGCTACTTCCGCCAGCGCATCAACCGCGATGGGCAGCAGGAGGCCATCTACGAGAAGCTGGAGTTTTCGCAGGCGCCCGCCCGACCCGCCCGCGACGCCCAGGGACGCGAGGCGCGCATCAGCGTTGACCTGCCGGGGCGCACGGTCTACGCGAAGGTCTGGCATGTCCAGGTGGGGCGCATCCCCCTCTACCTGATGGATACCGACGTGCCGCAGAACACGCCCTCGGATCGCACGCTCTCGGCGCGGCTCTACGGCGGCGACCACGAGATGCGCATCTCGCAGGAGATCGTGCTGGGCATCGGCGGTGTGCGGGCGCTGCGGGCGCTGGGCATTGACGCGAAGATCTGGCACATGAACGAGGGCCACGCCGCCTTCCTCGGCCTGGAGCGCTGCCGCGAGCTGGTCAACGGGCTGGATGTCGAGTTCGAGGTCGCCCGCCAGATCGCCGCCGCGAATAGCGTCTTCACCACTCATACCCCCGTCGCCGCTGGCAACGATGTCTTCTCCTTCGATCTGATGGACCGCTACTTCGCTGATTTCTGGCCACAGTTGCGCCTCGACCGCGACGCTTTCATGCGGCTGGCGCGGCAGGACGCGAGCTGGGGGGCGGGCTTCAGCATGACCGTGCTGGCCATCCACCTCTCGTCGCGGCGCAATGGGGTCAGTCGGCTCCACGGCGAGGTCTCGCGCGAGATGTGGCGCTCGCTCTGGGCCGATGTCGAGGCGAGCGAGGCGCCGATTGGCCATGTGACGAACGGCGTGCATACCGAGTCGTGGCTGAACCCGAAGCTGGCGACGCTGCTGGATGAATATCTGGAGCCGGGCTGGAGCGGGGATATTGATAATCAGGCGCGCTGGGAGCGTGTGAGCGAGATTCCCGACAGCGAGCTTTGGGGCGCGCATGAGCAGATGAAGGACGACCTGATCGCCTACGCGCGCCGCCGCATCGCCCGCCAGCGCACACGCCACGGCGAAGGCCCGCAGGCGGTGCAGCGCGTCGGGCGGCTCTGCTGAACCGCAGTGCGCTGACGCTCGGTTTCGCGCGGCGCTTCGCCACCTACAAGCGGGCGACCCTGCTCTTCCGCGATGAGGAGCGACTGGCGCGGCTGCTGAATCATCCCGACCGCCCCGTGCAGATCATCTTCGCGGGCAAGGCGCACCCCGCCGATCGCCCCGGGCAGGAGCTGATCCGCAAGGTCTACGGCTTCACCCAGCAGCCGGAATTCGCGGGCAAGATCGTCTTCCTGGAGGACTACGACATCGATATGGCGCGGCGACTGGTGAGCGGCTGCGATGTCTGGCTGAATACGCCCATCCGTCCGCACGAGGCCAGCGGCACCAGCGGCCAGAAAGCCAGCCTGAACGGCCTGCCCAACTGCAGCATCATCGATGGCTGGTGGGAAGAAGGCTACAACGGCAAGAATGGCTGGGCCATCGGCGAGCGGCGCGAGTATCAGGACGACGAGACGCGCGACGCGGCGGATGCGCTTGCGCTCTATGAGACACTGGAGCAGGCGATTGTCCCGCTCTACTACGAGCGCGGCGATGACGGCATTGCCCCACGGCTGGCTCGCGGTGATGCGCGAGGCGATGCGCACCGTTGCGCCACAGTTCAGCATGAGCCGGATGGTCAAAGAGTACGTGACGTCGTACTACATGCCAGCCGTGCGCGCGGGCGAGCGGATGGATGCGCGCGACTACGCGCTGGCCCGCGAGTTGACAGCCTGGGAGCGGCGGGTGCGCGAGCGCTGGGGCGAGATCAGCCTGACGGCGAGTGGCCCCAGCGATGAGCAGATCGCCGAGGGTGAGTCGGCGCGCGTCGAGGCGCTCGTGCGGCTGGGCGACCTCACGCCAGACGACGTGCGCGTGGAGCTGGTAACAGCGCGCGACGAGAATGGCGCGCTCTCCGAGCAGCGGGTGATCGAGATGCGCCGCGAGGGCGCGCCAGTGGATGGCGCGCTGCGCTATAGCGCGGAGATGGATCGCTTCCACACGGGGAGTGTGGTCTACGGTGTGCGCATCACACCGTATCATGTCGGGCTGGCTTCTCCCTTCGAGCTTGGCCTCATTCGCTGGGCGTAGTCTCGCGCTCACTCAGCTTCCGCATGTCAGGTACAGCATTATCTATGGATTCATTACTCCTCAGGGTCGTCCTGGCTCCCACGCTGATCGCCGCCGCCAGTCTCGTCGGGCGGCGCTGGGGGCCGACGATTAGCGGGTGGCTGATAGGGCTACCCCTCACCTCCGGCCCGATTTCCTTCCTCCTGGCGCTCTCGTATGGCCCAGCCTTCGCGGCCACCGCCGCGCGCGGAACCCTCGCGGGCACACTCTCGCTCGATGTGTTCAGCTGGCCTATGCGTGGACGGCGCGGCGCTGGCGGCTGGCCGTTGGCGCTCGCCGCCAGCGTGCTGGCCTTCGGCGGGGCGACGCTGCTGCTCCAGTATGTGACGCCTCGCCTGCCGCTGCTGATCGTTGGCGTGCTGCTGAGCATGGTCATCACCATTGCGCTGATGCCACGGCCCGGACGCGCCGCCACGCCAACCACCGCTACCGTCCCCTCGCACTGGGATCTTCCCGTCGCGCATGCTGATCGCTGGTATCTTCGTGGCGCTGCTGACGGGGAGCGCGGGGCTGCTGGGGCCGCACCTGACGGGCCTGGTAGCGCCGTTCCCGGTCTACGCGACGATTCTCGCGGTCTTCGCGCACCAGCAGCAGGGGGGCGAGGCGGCGGGCGGCGTGTTGCGCGGCCTGCTCTTTGGCATGTTCGCCTTTGTCATCTTCTTCATCGTGGTCTCGACGCTACTGGAGCATGCGGGCATCGCGGCGACATTCACCGCCGCGATTGTGGCGGCGCTGCTCTCGCACGGGGTGACGCTCTGGCTGCTGCGCCACGGCCCACGCGCGGCCTTGAGCGCCCGCCACGTAGTCGTTCACGCGCGGCCATAATGCTTCTTTACGTGTTGATTGGGTAAAGGCGTGGCGCCAGGCCCCCACCCTTCACGCCCCTCCCCCGCGCGGCGGGGGAGGGGGTGGGGGTGGGGGCGCTACGGCTTCTTCCAGTTGTGAATGGCCTCGATGTAGCGGATCGTGCCACTCTTGGCGCGCATCATCACCGAGTGCGTGCGGGCGCCTGTCGGGCCGAAGCGCACGCCGCGCAGCAGGTCGCCGCTGGTGATGCCCGTCGCGGCGAAGGAGACATTCTCTCCATGCACCAGATCATCCACCGTGTAGATGCGCTGGAGATCCACGCCATCGCTGAGCAGCTTCTCGCGCTCGATGTTGGTGCGCGGCCAGATGCGGCAGAGCATCTGCCCACCGACGCACTTCAGCGCCGCCGCCGCCAGCACGGCCTCTGGCGCGCCGCCGATGCCGATGTAGACGTCGGTCTCGATGTAGTCCTCCATCGCGGCGTGAATCGCCGCCGCCACATCGCCATCAGTGATGAGCTTGATACGCGCCCCAGCCGCGCGCACCTCACTGATGATGTCCTGGTGGCGGTCGCGGTCGAGCACGGTCACGGTCAGGTCATTGATGCGGGTCTCGCGTGCGGCGGCAATGCGCGCCAGATTCTCGGCGATGGGCGCGTCGAGGTCGATCACCTCCGCGGCGGCGCGTGAGACGGCCAGCTTCTCCATGTAGTACACGCCGGGAGGCGCCTGGAACATCGAGCCGCGGTCGGCGGTGGCCACGACGGCGATGGCGCCGGGCAGGCCCTGCGCGGTCAGGCGCGTGCCATCCACCGGATCGACCGCCACATCCACCTCTGGCGGCAGGCCGTTGCCGATCTCCTCGCCGACGTAGAGCATCGGCGCCTCGTCCTTCTCGCCCTCGCCGATGACAACGACGCCGTGCATGTCCACGCCATCCACGGCGCTACGCATGGCGTCCACCGCCGCCTGGTCCACGGCGATCTTGTCGCCGCGCCCCATGAAGCGCGAGGCGGCGTAGGCGGCGGCCTCGGTTACGCGCACCAGCTCCAGGCCCAGATTGCGCTCCTTCATTTCAGCGCGCCCGAACCTGCCATTACTGTCGAGATGCTGCTGTGTCACTGCGGTCCTCCTGGATGTTGGCGTACGGCGCTGAGCCGTGCGGGCGGCGAGCCTCACGCCATTGTGGGGTATCACCGGCGCCAGAACGGGCCGGGCGCGCATGCCGCGCTTCCACCGCGCGCGGCGGCGGGCTAGAGCCTGGGGCGACGTGGGCTGACGCGGCTATGCTCCGCCCACAGAATCGCCTCGAGCTGACTGGCCGCCTCATCGAGGCGTCCTTCGCGATTGACAATGACGTAGTCGTATTTGGATAGCTCGGCCATCTCGCGCTCGGCGTTCAGCATGCGCAAGGCCCGCTGCTCAGGGCTGTCGTGGCCGCGATTGTCCACCCGGCGTGTCAGCACATCCAGCGACTCCGGCGCGAGGAAGATGAAGATGGCGTCATGCGTCTTGGCCCGGATGGTCTGCGCGCCCTGTGGATCGATGGTCAGGATGACATCCTGCCCGATGTGGAGCCGCTCGCGCACCATCTCCGCTGGCACACCGTACCAGGCGCCATGCACCTCGGCATGCTCCAGCAGTTCGTTGCGCTGGAGCATCTCGTGAAACTGCTCCGCCGTGCGGAAGTGGTAATGCGTTCCATCGATCTCGTTCGGGCGCGGGACGTCGCGTCGTGACCGTCACCATCACATGGCCGCCCCAGCCGCGCGCGACCAGGCGGTTCGTCAGCGTCGTCTTGCCCACGCCCGACGGCCCCGAAAGCACGATCAGCAGCGGCGACTGCGCCACGACAAATGGCTCGCTGGCAGGTGTCGTCATAGTCGTTCTATATCTCTCCCCAGCGACTTCACCCCCTCTCCTCGCGGGGCGGGGGCCGGGGGTGAGGTCGCGCCCAAACAACAAGGGATGCGCCAGCGGGTGTTATACTGCCCCACGCGGGAACAGCCCGCAGTCGCCGCATCAGCATCGCCAAGGATTCGCCCATCATGCAGATAGACGCGCTTACTCTGGCTGCGCTCAGCGATGAATTCGAGCGCGAGCTACGCGGCGCCCGGGTGGATGATGTCATCCAGCCGACACCACATTCTATCGCATTACAGCTATGGGGCGGCGGGCGCAATCGCTGGCTCGTCGTTTCGGCGCATCCGCAGCTCGCGCATCTGCGGCTGACCAGCGCGAAACCGCGCAAGCTCGCCACCGAGCCACCGCCTTTCGTGATGCTGCTGCGCAAGCATCTGGAGGGCGCGCGTCTGGTCGCGACCCGCCAGCCCGCCTGGGAGCGCATCGTCGAGCTAGGCTTCGCGCGGGGGCCAGACGCGGCCAGTGGCGCGGCGACGACCTGGCTGATCGCCGAGGTGATGGGCCGCTTCAGCAATATCATCCTCACCGACGCCGAGCGGGTGATTCTGGGCGCGCTCCGCCTGGCCACCGCTGAGACGAATCAGTATCGCGTCATTCTGCCGCATGCGCCGTACCATTCTCCACCCCCGCAGACCCGCACGCTGGCAGGCGCGACCCTGCCACAGCTTCCCGGCGCCGACGTGACGGCCAGCGACCTGCGCGAGGCCGCGCTCGATGCGCTCGCGACCTTCACAGCGGCGCAGGCGGAGCCGGCCCAGCCCACGGCGAAGGGCAAGCGCGGCAAGCGGGGCGGCGCGACCCCGCCCACCATCGCCGTGACGCTCGCCATGAGCGTCTTTGGCTTCGGGCGGGAGCTGGGGCGCGAGGTCGCCGCCCGCGCGCTGGGTGACGCCGAGGCGCCCGTGGACGCCGCCGCGCCGTGGGAGGTCTGGGAGGCGCTGGCGCGCGAGACACGAGCGCTGGCGACGCTGGCCACGACGCGCGACTGGCGCCCCACGCTGGTCTACGCGCCCGCCACCGCGGATCTGCCCGAGCGGCCCATCGCGCTGGCGGCCTACGAGCCGCGCCAGTATCCGCCGGAGGATGCCCTGCGCCCCATCGCCAGCGTCAACGACGCGCTCGATCTGCTCTTCAGCGGGGCGGAATGGCGTGTGGAGCTGGAGCAGGCGAAGGGCGATCTGCGGCGCATCCTCCAGCATCAGCGCGACCGCTGCCAGCGCAAGGCGGAGGCGCTGGCGGAGGATCAGGCGGCGCAGGCCGAGGCGGCCCAGCTACGGCGCGAGGCTGATACGCTGCTGGCCTTCCAGGCGGAGGTGCCCGTCGGGCGCGAAGTCGGCGACGCTGCCCGACGCCTGGGCCAGCGAGGAGGGCGCGACGCTGACCATCGCGCTCGATCCGCAGTACTCCGCTGTGGAGAACGCGAACCGCCGCTATACCCGCTACCACAAGCTCCAGCGCGCGGCGGAGCTGCTGCCAGAGCAGGTCGAGACGAACGACGTGGAGCTGGCGCGTGTCGAGCAACTGCTGACCGATCTGGCGCTGGCCGAGACGCCCGCCGAGGTCTCGCATGTGCGCGCGGAGGTGGCTGAGGCGGGCTACATCAAGGGCGGGGCCGAGGCGCGGCGGCTGGCGAAAGAGCAGCGCAAGGGTGGCAAGAAGGGCAAAGCGGGCGGCAAGGCAGGCGCGAAAGGCGCGAAGGGTGGCCAGAGCAAGCCCGGCAAGCCGGAGGGTGGCGCGCCCCTGCGGCGGCGGCTGAGCGGCGACGATGCTGGCGCTGGTGGGCAAGAACAGCCGCCAGAACGAGGAAGTGACCTTCCATCAGGCGGCGCCAAACGACCTCTGGCTGCACGCGCGCGGCGCTCCCGGCGCGCACGTCATCCTGAAGGTGGCGGGACGGCCCGCGCCCGATGAGGCGCTGCGCGAGGCGGCGGCGCTGGCGGGCTGGTACAGCCAGTTGCGCGAGGCGGGCAGCGTGGCGGTGGACTACACCGAGGCGCGCTACGTCCGCCATATGAAGGGCGGCGGCCCCGGCATGGTCATCTACGAGCGCGAGCGCACCCTGCACGCGCCCCCAGCCGACGCGGGCGAGCCGGTGAAGTGACGTCTGGCTGTTGCTACTTTGCGCTCACGGCGCGCTTTCGCTTCACCATTTCGCGCCACAGGCCAATCTGCCCTAGCGCGACAAGGATGATTCCGGCGAAGGTTACGACCATGCCAGGCGCCGCGTGCCAGCTACCGCCTGGTTCAGCGGCAAGCTGAAACCCGTATCGCGCGACGACTCCCACGCCCTGGAGGGCGACGAGCGCGACGCCGAACGCCAGCGCGGGCCACGCCGCCAGCCAGGCCAGCGTCGTGACCGAGAGGAGCCGCGTCCATCCGCCAAGCGCCGTGATGACGCCGAGCGCGACCAATAGCTCAAAGTTCCTGCCGAGGGTATAGAGCAGAGAGGCGACAGGATTGAGTCCAGCGTACCAGGCCCATTGCAACACCTGATCGGAATCAATCCCGGCGCAGGAGCCGTGCGCGAATTGCGTGAACGAGAAGGTCACTGGCGGGCAGGTGGTGGTGATGGCCTGAGGCATGAGGTAGAAGCCGACGCCCCAGACCAGCGCACCCGCCGTGAGCGTGAGCGTGGCCGCCCACAGCCTGCCACTGCGCGGCGCAGGCGTTGGGAGAGTCGCAGGCGCCGACTCCCTGAACAGGAGGACGAGCGCGGCGACAATGATGAACGCGCCCAGCGGAAAGACAACCGCCCCAGGCAGGACGTGGAAGAAGCCATAGGTGTTGAACTGCGAATGCCCCGAAAAGGCGAGCGGTACGGACTGACGCAGAGCGACGAGACCCGCAATCGCGAGGATCATGAGCAGCGCCAGCCATGCGGCATAGGTCCAGCGGACGAGCGCGAGTCTCTTTCGGGTGAGCGGCCGCCAGAGCAATGGCAGCAGCGCCAGCCCGCCCAGCATGAGAGCGGAGAGCGCCGCGTCGAATCCGAGCCACAGGGAAAGTGGCGGGGGCCATGAGAGAAGGCGCGCCGCGACCAGGCCCATCACACCTCCCACCGCCCAGGTCTCTGAGTCTCGGGTGGGAAGGTGGCCTGTGATGAACACGTCGGTGACGATGAATGGCGTATATAGTCCGGCAGTCACGAGGATAACGCCCAGCGTCGTGATGAGCCGCGCAAGCCACGGCCGCGCAAGCCACGTTCGCGCCTTCAACGGTGAGCGCCAGCTCTGCCGCGGGCGTCGCATTTGTTGGTCTTCCATCCTGGCTACTCCTGGACAGAGAGCGATCAGTGTAGGCTCTTTCAGTATAGTTCAGCGATTTCTCATATGTAACGGCTGCGGCCCGCCAGTTTTTTCTTGAGCGTGGCGCGCTCTCCCCGACCGAAATCGACAAGCCAGCGTTACTAACCACCCATCATCTGAGTGTAATGGAGTAGATGCGCGCGGCGCTGGCTGCCACGCGCCCCACTGCGAAGAGGATGGAGTGCGCGGATGGCGATCAGCAGGCGCTGGGACTCGGGCGCGTGGCGTAGCGTGTGGCCCGCGCTGCTGGCAACGCGCGCTCGCGGGCAGGCGGACGAGCAGCGACGTGGGCAGCCCTACACGTCGCCAGAGACACGCGCGCCGGGAGCGAACAGCGCGCCGGGTGGAGCGCCAGACACCGCATTCGAAGCGTTCTTCCGCGAGCATGAGCGCGCTGTCTATGCCTTCCTCTGGCGGCTCAGCGGCGACGCGCACACCGCGCGCGACCTGACACAGGAGACTTTCCTGCGCGCGTGGAGCCATTTCGAGCAGGTGCGCGGCTATGACAACCCGCGCGCGTGGCTGCTGCGCGTGGCGACGAATCTGGCGCGCACCTCCCACCGCCGCGAGCAGGGCGGCGCGCTCTCCGCCGACGCGCTGACCGAGGCGCAGACGCCCGCGCACAGCGACCCCACCCAGCGGCTGGCCGAGCGCGATCTGGTGCAGCGCACCCTGCTGGAACTGCCGCCAAACCAGCGCGCCGCACTGACCCTGCGCGAGGTCTACGGCTTCAGTTGCGAGGAGATTGGCGAGACGCTGGGCATCTCGCGCGATGCGGTGAAGATGGCGCTCTTCCGGGGCCGCGAAGGCTTCCGGCGGCGCTATCTGCGGAGGGAGGCGGACTGATGAGCGATGAGATGCGACGCGGCGGCGCCACCCTCGTTTGCGCCGCGAATGTCCCGCCGGAGGAGCTTTCCGCCTGGCGCGATGGCTTGCAACTCCCCGCGCAGGCGCAGTGGCTCGCGCGGCATGTCCCGGGCTGCCAGGCCTGCCAGTCGCGCATGCGCGACTACGAGCGCATCGGCGCCGCTCTCCAGCAACAGATGATTCCCGTCCCCAGCGCCGACCCGTGGCCTGCCATGCGTCGCCGCATCGCCGCGCCGCGCCAGAGGCTGGCGCTGCCCGGCGGGCTGTCGCTCTCCAACCGCGCGCTCTGGGGGCGGGTAGGCGCGGGTGTGGCCGCGCTGCTGCTCGTCGCGCTCTTCGCGGCGCTGCTGGCGCGGCAGGCGTCGCTGCGTCCCTCGCCCACCACGACACCGACGGCTGCGGCCACCGCAACGGCAGTTCCCAACGGCGTCTGGCATGATGTCACCGCCTACGACGGCGGGAACGGCGTGGTCATCGCGGCATCGAATCCGCGAGTGGCCTATCAGTTCGCGCTCGTCACCACCTCGAAGACCGCGCCGCCTGTCATCACGATGCGCCGCACAACCGATCAAGGCGCGCACTGGACGATCAGCTCAAGCCGCCAGCCATCGCGGGCGTGACCTATCCGAACATCATTGGGCCAGTCATCAGGCTTTGTCAGTCCAATCAATCCGCAGGTGGTCTACTCATCATCGGGGCGGGGACACCGACCGGGGGCTGCGCCGCGACGGGCGTGTCGCGGAGAACTGTGAGTTCGAGTTTGTCAGCGCGAATGGCGGCCAGACCTGGCGCAGGCTGATCCCTGCCCAGCGCCCAACTTGCTGACGGGCGCCGCCATTCGCACCAACACTATCTCATCCGTCGCGGGCAATCTTCAGGCGCAGGGACACCGACTTTTCAGCGTCATCACAACGGCCTTGGCGCTCGGCGCGAACTCCGCGCCTCCACCCGCGCGGCTGGTCGCCAGCGACGATGGCGGCTTCACCTGGAAGCTGATTGACGGGACATTCCGGGCTGCGGGCCAGGGCGTCTACACCTACTCAGCGGCGCCGGGCGGCAAAGCGGTTTTCGCCGCGACGGAGCCGCTCAACCAGTCGTCCACTGGCCCCATCTCGTCCGCGCCGCCGCTGCTGCTCTGGCGCAGCATGGACAGCGGGCAGACGTGGACACAGATCGGCGCGCCGCCTAATCGGATGCTGCTGGACATGCGCGCGGCATGGGACAACTCGACCAACTCGACCATCCTCTATCTGGAAACCGCCGACGCGGCGGGCAAGCTCTACATCCAGGGCAGCCGCAATGGCGAAAATGGCGGCTTCGTGAGCGCGCCAGCCATCACCCCGCACACAAATGCGCCAAGCCCGACGCTGCTCACCACGCTCTCCGATGGGACGCTCGTGGTCGAGAACTACGGCGCCGTAGACGCCTGGAATGTAGCGCCAGCCTTCGGATGCGGCGGGCTGGAGCCAGGTCGCAAACCCCGACGGACTGTCCAGCTACGCGAGCGCCTTCACGCAGGCCGCGCCGGGTGGGCAGACGCGGCTCTGGCTGACGGGCGAGACGACACAGGCGTTCGTCGCCGAGTGGGCGCAGCTTGAACCACTCACGAACAACTCGGCGCCAACCGTCACGCCTACTGTCACCCCACTGATCGGCAGCGCGGCGTGGACGAAAGCGACCTCACTCAGCCAGGTAGCGAGCATCGCGCCAAGCCATCCTGCGCACGCAGTACAACGCTTCTGTCGGCGCAGACCTCGAAGACTTCGCCGCCACAGTTCGTCCTACAGCGCTCGGACGATTGGGGCCAGACATGGACAAACCTGACGCCGCCACAGATCGCGGGCGTGACCTATCCTGATAGCGTGAACCTTGCTATCGGCCAGGAGAGTCCGATAAACCCACAGGTCTTCATCCTGACGCTTCAACTCAACGGCACAAACTACAGCGTCTGCCCAAAGAATAGCGTGAGGGTCTGTCAGCTCCAGTACGTGACGGCCAACGGTGGCGCGTCGTGGCAGCAACTGTCGCTGCCCGCCCCTGGTCTGCTGGGCTTCGGTCTGCCGTTGTATAGCGCATCCCCTACCATCATCACGCAGGGGACACGGCTCTATAGCGCCGTCAGCCAGATCATGCTCGCGGCGAGTGGCTCCCCTCCACCAGGGCGTCTGGTGGTGAGCGATGATGGCGGCGTGACGTGGAAGCTGGCGGACTCGACGCTGGCCGCTCGCGGGCTGTTCATCTACGCCCTCACCGCCAACCCCAGCGGCTCGACGGTCTACGCGATCGCTGGCGGCGTCCCGAACACCAACCTGAATCCCGGACAACTCCCGCCGCTCTCGCTCTGGCGCAGCGACGACGCGGGCGCGACGTGGACAAAGGGAGGCACGCTCCCCAGCCAGAATTACCTGGCGATGCTCGCGGCGACAAATCCCACGACCGGGCAGAAGTCGCTCTATCTGCTGACATATGGCCAGAACTCCTCGACGGCGACGCTCTCGCTCAGCGCTGATGGCGGCATGACCTGGGGCGCCTCCATCAGCCTGGCATCACCCAATGACCCGAACACGCTGCTGGCGGTCTTGCCCTCAGGCGCGCTCCTGCTCGGTGGCGATGGCGCGTCCGGGCTAACAGAATGGGATGGCAAGGCGAAGACAGTTACGCCGGTGACGCAACCTACCGGTATAGAGCGCGTAGACTCCATATATCTCACGCCGCTCCAGGGGACAGCGGTGCGCGTCCTGCTCATCGGGCATGACCAAAACGGCCAGGTTTATTGGGAATATACGCAACTGTCGCAGTGAGCCGCCGTGCGTCCGCTCTGGCAAGGACGCCGGAGCGTAGACCGCGCGGAGGGGCGCGGCCAGGCAAAGGAGCAAGGGACGATGTGTCGGAGATTCGCGGGCGCCTGGGGCGCGGCGCTGGTCGCTGCGGTGGCGACGCTGGCGCTGGCGGGCTGCCAACTGCGCGGGGCCGTGACACCCATCATACCAACCGTCACGGTGTCGCCAACGATCAGTGTGCCACCTGGCTGGACGCTTGTGACAGCGCCTAGCCAGGTGGTGGGCATCGCGCCCGCGAGTCTGCGCACGCAGTATCTGGCCTTCGCGGGGCAGTCCACCACGGGCGCTCCGCTCTTTATCTTGCGCCGCACGGATGACTTTGGGCTCCACTGGACGGATCTCACGCCACCTACTATCGCGGGCGTCACATCTCCGCTCAACATCGTCGATGTCATCGGCCAAGCCAGCCCGCTCAATCCCCGTATCTTCATCCTGACACTGAAGACGCAGGGAAGTTCATGCCCTGGGCAAGCTGCGGAGTCTGGCGGGCAATGTCGCTACCAGTACGTCACAACGAATGGCGGCGTGACCTGGCGACCGCTCGCGCTGCCCGTCTCTGGCGTCCTGGGCATCCTCAGCGCCATCCCCAGCATTCGGCCGCCCCTACAAGTTCAGGGAAGCAGGCTCTATACTACCGTGATCGATACGGCCATCAGCGGGACAGGCGGCACGGTTCCCCCTGGACGTCTCGTCACCAGCGTGGATGGCGGCGCGACCTGGCGCCTGGCTGATAGCGACGTTAGCGGCGCATGGGCAGCGCATCTACGGCTACGCGGCGGCGCCCAGCGGCTCCACGGTCTTCGCGGTGACTGGAACTGTAACATCAGGCCCCACGAGCATCTGGCGCAGCGAGAACGCGGGGGCAAGCTGGACACGCGCGGCGCCGCTGCCTGGCATCGCCGCGCTCGATCTCATGGCCACCGTTGACCGCTCCACCGGACAGGCGCTGCTCTATCTGGAGTCCGAAGATCAGTCCAACTCCCCCCATCTCTTCGTAAGCCGCACAGGTGGGGCGCCCTGGCTGGCCCAGACTGACCTCGCCATCCTGACGCCGTATGCCGGCGCGCCCTCGTTCCTCGCGCCGCTACCCGATGGTTCCGTGCTGATGGGCGACATGAGCGTGATGAAGGTCTGGAACGCGAAGATGCGAGCGCCGCGCGATGTGGCGCCCGCATCCGGCCCCATCGGAGCTACTGGATTCACACTCCAGCCACTCTCCAATGGGCGCTTCCGTGTGTGGCTGGTGGGAACGAACCCGCACGGCGCCTGGTTCTACGCCTACACCACCTTCACCGTCTGAGAATGCGCTATGGCGTGGTGATCGTCAGGCTCTCGACGGCCAGCGTCACGTTCTGGTCAACGATGATGAGGCGCGCGGGCGCGAGTGGCGCGGCGCTCTGTACCTCGCCAATGAGGCCGCCGCCGGTGGTAAAGGAGAGATGGTAGCTCGTCCACCCGCACGACATAGGGGCGGGTCGAACGCCCAGGCGTGAAGTCGGCGGTTCCGAAGGTGTTGTTGGAGTTGGCGCTATCAGGTGTGGCGGGGTAGACGATGGCGTAGCTATGCAGCGTATGCTCGACATCGCTGGCCTCGGCGGTGAAGAGCGCCTTGCCGTCTGGTGTCTGCGCCACCACGCCATACATACTGCTGCACCCCTGGCCCATTCGCCGAGATGGCGCGGATATCCAGGTGGAGGGTGTAGCGCTGGCTCGTCACGACATAGGGAATGGGGAGGGCGATGACAGCGGCGCTCTGGCCATCGTTGACCAGCGCGCCATCCACGATCCGCCAGTGCGCGGGGAGCTTCCATTCGCCGGGACGATTCACCCAGTCGGCCTGGTAGAGTAGCTGTGGCGCTGGGGTCGCGGTCGCCGTGGGCGCTGGCGTATGCGTCGCGACAGCCTGCGGTGAGGATGTCGCGCAGCCAGCGACCAGGAGGGCCAGCGTGGCGAACAGCGTCGCCTGCGTCAGCGGACGCTTCGGAGCGATGCGAGCGATTATCTGCGCAGCGAGCATAGCGCATTTCTCTTTCGTTGGTGTATGGATGTCACGCTCACTACATGACGGCCCCGCGCGCGTTGGATTTTCAGGCAATTTGGCGTAGAGCGCACTTCCCACGCCATGATTGACAAATGGGCGAGAATAGAGCGAGAGGAATCAGGCGGCGCAGTGGCAGGACAGCGACGCGAAGAATGGGCCGCGTGGCAGACGACGCGATACAGAAAAGGAATATGCGATATGTCGCGAGGGCGCGGCGCTACTGGCGCGGTTCGGCTCATCGGCTTGTTGGTGGCGCTCTGTCTGGCGCTGGGCTCTGGCAATCGCCGGAAATGCGCCGCGCCTGTCGCGTACGCGTCTGGCGTGGGGCCATGCGCGCCGCTCACCGCGAATGACCTTGCCCAGCCACAGGTCACTCGCAAGGGGCAGGCGTCGGCGCATCTCAGCCGCACGCAAGGGACAAACGGCACGCAGCTCACGCTGACAGGGAGCGGCTGGCCAGCCGGGGCGGCTGTTGGTCTCGCCATCGTGACGGATCACAGCGGTCAATTCCTGGGCGGCCCGCTCGTCGCGCCTTCCGTGACGACCTCCGCGAGCGGCGCGCTGCCATCGCTCACGTTTCGGCTGCCTTCTGGTGATAGCGCGCTCTGCCAGAATGGCATGAGTCTGAATGGCGCCCGACTGAGACCATGTGACCATCCTGCTCGTCGCGTACACGCTGGATAGTGACCTTCAGCATATCCGCGCGCGTGTCCCGCTCATCTTCACCCTGTTCGCTGGCCCGACCCTCACCAGCCCCAGCGCCGATAATGATGTTGATCGCCAATGCGCAGGCGGGCGCCAGCATGCCGCTGGTGGGCGCGGGCTGGGAGCCGGGAGAGTCCATCACCATTTCGTCGCTGGTCACGCCGTGGCAGGGCAATGCGTCAGCGTCGCCCACCGCCACTCCCACGGCCACGTCCGCTGGCGCCGTCACCGTCACCGCCAATCAGCAGGGCGGGTTCTCCCTGCCCTATCGGCTGCCCACGGTCGCGCCGTTGTCCACCGTGACGCTGCTCGTCCACTCGAACGATGCGCGCTATGGCGATGTGACGTTCACCGCGCAGCCGACTTACTTCATCGTGCCGCCTGTCATATCCCAGCATTCGACCTCAATCAGTGCTCAGTCATGGCAGGCGACGCGGTGACGTGACAGGCGATCATTGGCAGCCAGGACAACGGGTCGTCATCGAGTATTGTCGTGGCCTGACCCTTGACGCGACCAACAGCCTGTACTGCGACAAATACAGCGCGCGAATCGCTGGGCGAGTTCCAGGCGGATAGCGCGGGCCACTTCGTCGCGCAGGTGCGCCTGCCAGTGAATGCGCGGCTTGGCGAGATCACGGTGCAGGCGCGCCTCGCCAGCGAGGAGCTGTGGCGGCCATCCGATACACGCCCATTCGCGGCGGCGCTGCCCCTCACCATCGTCGCATCCACTGTCACCGTCACCATCACCCAGAAGCCTCTCGGGCGCACGCAACTGCTCGCGGCGGCGGAATACTTCGGTGGCTGGCTCCTGCTGCTGGCCGCGATAGTGGGGCGATGTACATCACCACCAGGCGGCAGCGCGGCGGGACACACCCTACCCCGTGAAGTCCTGTGCGCGTTGTGGCGTATCGCGCCCGTCGTATACTATGGGCGGCGAAGTGTGTCCCCGGTCGGGCGCGCACAGACACGACGAGCGGGCAGGAGAGGTTCAGGCGCATGCGGATAACGGCTCTGGGGCAGGCGGGACTGTTTGTCGAGACAAAGCACGGCAGCGTACTCTGCGATCCGTGGTTCAATCCAGCGTACTTCGCGTCATGGTTTCCCTTCCCCAGCAACGAGGCGATTGACCGCGAGACGCTGGCGAATCCGACGTTCCTCTACGTCTCGCACCAGCACCTCGACCACTTCGACCCGGAGTTCCTGCGCGATCATGTCTCGAAAGACACGACCGTGCTGCTCCCCGACTTCCCGCTGAACCTGCTGGAGCGCGAGCTACGCAAGATCGGCTTCACGAAGTTCATCCAGTCGAAGAACTACGAGCCGTTCGAGGTGGGTGGCCTGCGCTTCATCATCGCCGCCTCCGTCGCGCCGACCGATGGCCCGCTGGGTGACTCCGGCATCGTGATTGACGATGGCGAGACGCGCATCTACGACCAGAACGACTCGCGCCCGGTGGACCTCGACGCGCTGATCAGCTTCGGCCCCTACGACGCGCACCTGCTGCAATTCTCCGGCGCCATCTGGTATCCGATGGTCTACCTCTACCCGGAGAAGATGATGGAGGCGCTGGGACGCAAGAAGCGCGAGAACGAGATGGCCCGCGCGCTGCGCTACGCCAAGGAGATCGGCGCCACCTACGTCGTGCCCTCGGCGGGGCCGCCCTGCTTCCTGGATGACGACCTCTTCCACCTGAACGACTTCGACCGCGATCCGAAGAACACCTTCCCGGACGCGACGGTGTTCCTGGAATACATGCGGGCCAGCGACTACGACCGTGGCCGCCTGATGATTCCTGGCACGATGATCGAGCTGACGCCGGGGCAGTGTGAGACGACGCATCCCGTTCCAGATGACGAGGTGGCGGCGATCTTCACCGAGAAGCGCGCCTACCTGAAGGCGTACAAGGCGCGGCAGCAGCCGACGATTGACGCGCTGAAGGCATCGTGGCCGCGCGGGCAGGTGGACATCCTGGCCTCCATCAAGGAGTGGTTCGAGCCGCTCATCAAGGCGGCGGACATCACCTCGGTGGGCATCAACGGGCGCGTGCTGCTCGACTGCCAGACCGTCGGCGTCGTGCTCGACTTCCAGCGGCGCGAGGTCTACGAGTGGCAGGGCGAGGAGTGGGAGTATCGCCTGAGCGTGGCGCCAGAGCTGGTCGAATCGGAGATCGTGCGCCACCAGGAGGACTGGATCAACGACCTGTTCCTCTCGTGCCGCTTCCAGGCGGAGCGCAAGGGCGCCTACAACGAGTACGTCTACAACTTCTTCAAGTGCCTCTCGCTGGAGCGCCTGGAATACGCCGAGGGCTACTACTCGGAGAAGGCGAACGAGAACCAGTTCTTCGAGGCGGAGGGCTACCGCATCCAGCGGCGCTGCCCACACCTGCGCGCCGACCTTGCGCGCTTCAGCCACATCGAGGATGGCATCCTCACCTGCACGCTGCACGGCTGGCAGTTCGAGCTGGCGACCGGGCGCTGCCTCACCTCCGACGACCGCAAGCTCTTCGCCCAGCCGATCACGGAGGAGGCCCAGGCGGCGAGCGCGGCGGCGAATGGCGCGGGTGGTGGCGCCGCGCTGCCCGCCAGCGCCGATCTGCGCGCCTTCCGCGACGACAGCCGCCTGATCCGCGACCGCTGCGGCCACTGCTGGTACGACCCCAAGCGCAAGATCTAGCGGGAAGCCGGTCCAGTGATGGCAGGAGCAGCGCGCGGCGGCATCGATGCGCTCGATCGCGGCGATTCGCGCGGAGCTGGCGCGTGTCGCCGACCCCGCCAAAGCCGAGCCGATGCGCGCCTACATGAAGTCGAGCATGCCCTATCTGGGGGCGCAGACGCCACCGTTGCGCGCCGTGTGCCGGAGCGTCTTCGCGGCGCATCCCCTCGCCAGCGCCGACGTCTGGCGCGCGACGATCCTCGCCCTCTGGCGCGCGGCGCGGTACCGCGAGGAGCGCTACGCCGCCATCGAGCTCGCGGGCGCGAAACGCTACGCCGCCTGGCAGACGCTCGCGATGCTACCAATCTACGAGGAGCTGATCGTCACAGGCGCGTGGTGGGACTACGTGGATGGCGTGGGCGCCCATCTCGTCGGTGGGCTGCTGCGGGCGTATCCCGCTGAGATGTCCGCGACGATGCGCGCGTGGAGCGGCGACCCCTCGCTCTGGAAGCGCCGCGCGAGCATCATCTGCCAGCTCGACAGCGGCGCCGCGACCGATGAGGCGCTGCTCTTCGACTGCATCACCCCCAACCTGGCCGACCGCGAGTTCTTCATCCGCAAGGCGATTGGCTGGGCGCTGCGCCAGTATGCCCGCGTCGCGCCAGACGCCGTGCGCCGCTACGTCGCCGAGCATGCGGCGGAGATGAGCGCGCTCAGCCGCCGCGAGGCCATGAAACACCTGGCGTGAGCGGAGCGTCCGCCGCAAGCCAAACAGCATAGACATTCCGCCTGATTCCTTGTATGCTCTCCTCACCTGGTGGATTCACGCGCTGATGAATGTGCGTTCAGGGGCATGTGGAGCGGGAGGGGCAGGCAGATGGCGCACGACGAATTCGACCTCTATGACACCATCATTCGCGATACCAGCGAGGTGAGCAGTCGGCGACGCCAGCTCGACAGCATGTACGTCACGCTCATCACCTTCATCCTGACAGGCGAGGCGTATCTGGCCTTCTACAGCTACAGCCAATCGTATGATAACTGGGTCGTCGTCTCCGCCGCCGCCGTCATCAGTTTGCTGGGGATGCTGGTCACCTGGCGCTGGCATAGTGGGCAAAAGCAGATTGGCCGGGTTCTCGAGAACCGCTACAAATTCCTGCGCAAGCTGGAGGATTCCGCGCAACTGAAAGGTCTTGGCGCGACCATCTTCACCGAGGAGTGGAATAAATTCTATGCGCCACGCTATGGCTCCGCTTTCGGAAAATTGACCATCAGCCTCCAGTTCACGTTCATGGCGGTCTTCATCCTCGTTCCCGTGCTCTTCGTCTACGCGACCGCGAACGCTGACGGAACGCTTCAGCAATTCCTGCACTTCTTGCATCTCTAGCCCTGCGGTCTTCATCCTCTCTCCACATACGCAACTGCGCCATTGGCGCCGCCGCCTGCGCGCGATATGCTGTGGGCGGCGACGTCAGAGCGCGGCGTCGCATCGCCACGAAGCAGGAGGAATGCGTAATGGGCAGGAATGGGCGGTTTCCCGACGACGAAGAAGAGCTGTTCTGGACGAGGATGACGAGGATGACGAGGACTTCGCCGAAGAGGGCGAGTATGATGCGCTGATCCTGCTCGACCGGCTGGAGAGCCTGGAAGAAGAGATGCGCGATCTGGGCGTCACCACGCTCGATGAGCTACGCGAGCGTATCCGCGACATGCACGCGCAGATGGACGGCTGAGGCCGGGCAGCGGACGGGCGGCGCAAGGAGCATCCACGCCGCGAGAGGATGGCAGCGCATGCGGATTCCAGGGAGACCACCAGCGCAGGCGACGCTGACACGGCGTCT
>CAWIYP010000016.1:0-63040 GCA_963840335.1 uncultured Chloroflexia bacterium | reverse complement strand
GCTCCAGGATGGCGCATATGATGAGGGACGAGATGGGAAGCGTATCCCCACCTCGTCCCTCATCATATGCGCCACAGAATCGCGGTTTACGGGCGCGCGGCGCTCGCGTTGGTGGTCTGGGGCATCTCACCCCAGGCGGCGGCGTCTTCGGCGGTGGCCTCATTCAGCTCGCCCTGCGATTCGAGCCAGCGCTCGGCGTCGATCGCGGCGCGACAACCCTCGCCCGCCGCCGTCACGGCCTGGCGATAGCGCGAGTCGGCGACATCGCCCGCCAGGAAGACGCCAGGAATATTCGTCATCGTGTGGATGGTCGGCGTGAGATAGCCCACCGCGTCCATATCGAGGCCGCCCTTGAAGAGCGCGGTGTTGGGCTGGTGGCCGATGGCGACGAAGAAGCCCTGGACGGCTAGTTCGCTCGTGGCGCCTGTCTGCGTGTCGCGCAGCTTCAGCCCCTCGACCGCGTTCTCACCCAGCACATCGAGCACTTCCGTGTTGTAATGGATGACGATCTTCGGATTCGCCTCAGCGCGGCCCACCATGATCTTGCTCGCCCGGAAGCTGTCGCGGCGGTGCAGCAGATGCACCTTCGAGGCGTAGCGGGTCAGGAAGAGCGCCTCTTCCATCGCCGTGTCGCCGCCACCAACGACCGCCAGCTCCTTGTCGCGGAAGAAGAAGCCGTCGCAGGTGGCGCAGCCGCTGACGCCGCGCCCCTGGAGCCGCTGCTCATTGGGCAGGCCGAGCCACTTCGCGCTGGCGCCTGTCGCCACGATCACCGTCTGCGCCTGGTACTGCTTGTTATAGGTCCACGCGGTGAAGGGGCGTTTCGAGAAGTCCACCTTTTCGACATCATGAGGAACCATGTCAGCGCCGAAGCGGCGCGCCTGCTGCTCGAAGTGATCCATCAGATCGGGGCCGAGGATGCCTTCCACGAAACCGGGATAGTTCTCAACCTCGCTGGTGATCATCAACTGGCCGCCGAGCTGCTCGCCCTGCAAGACTAGCGTGCGCAGGTTCGCCCGCGCGGCATAGATCGCGGCGGTGTAGCCCGCTGGCCCAGACCCAATGATCATCACGTCGTAGGCCTCTGGGGCCTGCTCCGCATTCGTCGTTCCGCTGTCGCTCATCATGCGCTCCTGACCTCCTCCGCAGGTGTTTCATATCCTCAGGCGGGGATGCGTCTTTTTGTGTGTAGGTGTTCTGGTTGTGAGCTTCTTCTCAAGATGATAGCGCATCCAGAGAATTGCTGTACACTATTATACCATAGGGGGGTATGGTATGTGCAATGCGTTGACGCTGAGGGTTCTACCAAAAATCGGGGGTCTGGCGGCAGGCAAGCTGGCGGCTCAAGCCGCGCCTGGATGGCGTTCCGCCGCGAAGCCCGCCGACGCGGACTAGGAACCAGACGGTGCGAGACGATCCGTCTGCCCCTGCGTGCGCATGCTCGTCGAGACCCAGCCCGCGTCGGCGGGCTTCGCGGCCCGCGGGCCATCCAGGCGCGAATTTATTCGCCAGCTTGCCAACCCGCGGTTTTTGGTAGAACCGACGCTGAGATATGCGCCTGCTCTCGTTGGGACACTACCAGGGAGTAGCGTCGCACGTATATACTTTCAGAAAGAGGTGTCGGAGTTCTGGCGGGCGTCCGAGTTGGCCCCTGCGGGAGGCGAGTAATGGGAGTACATCTCAACCCGGTCTATCTGGGGATCGCGGCGGTGGTCTGGCTGCTCGTCTACCACCTTGTCTTCCGATTGGCGCTCATTCTGCGCGATTCATCGCTGGTCTGCTGGGGCGTTGGCCCGCTGGGTGTAACGGCGGTATCCCTCAATAAGCCGCGCTTCTCGCTGCTGGTGGCGCAATTCATCTATGCCGCGCTGGCGATGGGGAGCATCGTCTATTTCACCTTGTTCGTGCTGGAGCCTGCCCCGGTGGTCGGACTGCCGCACACGGGCGGGGCGATTCTGGCTGCGGTGGTGGCTCCGGTCGCGCTGGTGACACTGGTGACGCTGCTGGCCCAGGCGCGCGGGCGACGCTATCCCCTCTGGGGCGAGGCGCGCGTGCTGAGCGCGGCGCAACGCGCGAAGGCGCTGGGCTTTGCGCTCATCTTCACCCCACTGGGGCGGGCCTTCCTCCACGACCGCTTCAACGCGACACCGAGCGAGTTCATCCAAACGATTCGCTCCTGACGGCGCGCGGGAATGCGCGCTGCGCTCCCTGTCTTCTCCTGCCGCTTTCGCTGACGCTTCCCGCTGAACGTTGATCCAGAATGAGGAGCCTGCCATGGCTGGAGCCACCCCAACGGATTGCCTTTTTTGCCGTATTATCTCTCGCGAAATTCCCAGTGAACCAGTCTACGAAGACGCGGATGTGTACGCCTTCAGGGACATCCATCCAGAGACGCCGACGCATGCGCTGATCGTGCCGAAGCGGCACATCACGGATATCTCGGTGGCGGAGGCGGAGGACGGCGCGCTGCTCGTCGCGCTCGTGCGGGCGGCGAACGAGATCGCCCGCCGCGAAGGTGTGGCGGCGAGCGGTTATCGTCTGGTCTCGAATGTCGGGCCAGACGCTGGTCAGAGTGTCTTTCACCTCCATCTGCACCTTCTCGGCGGCAGATCGATGGGCTTTTCAGCGGGTGAGATGGAGCGCTAACGGCGTCGGTGTGGCGTTCGCTTAGCTCAGCGGCTCGATGCGCACGGACGCCAGTTCCAGCCACTGCGGCGGGCAATCTAGCGCGCCGAAGCGCAGGTCGCCGCGTGGTGTGACGATGGCGTACTGATTGTCCACCCAGGCGACGAACCCCAGCGGCCCCGCAGGTGGATCAGGCGCTACGAAGACCTCGCGCCCATCAACCGCGAAACGCGCGTGGTCGGGGCGCCACTCCAGCGTGTAGTCATGCCATGCGCGCAGGTCAGCCTGGGAGGGGTCGAGCTGGCGTTCCCGCGCGCCGGTCAGTCGCCGCATCCAGCGCGCCGCCGGGCGGGTATCGCCGCTGACACGCGCCCAGAGCGCCGTGAGGGCGAGCGGCGGCGCGGCGGCCAGGGCGCCCCAGCGCTGGCTATGCACGACTTGCGCCTTCCAGCCGTAGCCTGGGTCGCCAGGCGACAGCGCCATGTTCGATGGCGGCGAGGCGGCGAAGAACCAGACGGCGTCGGGCAGGCGCAGCGATCTGCTCGCCAGCGAGAGCGATGCGTTCCAGAAGCCGAAGCCCGCCGTGCCACGCAGGCAGTCGCCCGAAGCCGTTAGCCCCGGGTTGGCGGCAGGATGCGAGGCGCGTGCGCGGACGCTCAGGCGCAGCGGCGGCCGCCAGGGATAGTCGCGGCCACGGAGGGCTGAGTAGTCGTCGATCTGCGCGTCGCTATAGCGGTCGGCGGTCGCGCCGTCCAGCGTGAGCCGCAGTCCCGTCTCGCTCGTGGCCAGCCGCCCCACTCCCAGGAGCGTGCGCTGCCAATATGCGCTGGGGCCATCCGCCTCGCCAAAGATCTCCGTGATGCTAGTGCTTTCTGGCGTATAATCGTCGTTATCGTTCACCTGGCTCTGCTGGCGCTCCTGTCTCATGGTTGCGCAGTGGTGCGTTCGCCGTAGCACACCCGCCTTGCAGGACACTGCGCCGTGCCTACCGCTGGACAGTGTATGTGAGCGGTTGGCGATGTACCGTATGGTATAGTATACGGAAATCGTTCCTGTTCCACACGAGGGCAAGTCTGGCGCCTGGCAGCTTGCGTATTGATCTTGCGCGTACTCGGTCGAATGCGCCTTCACGTTCCCAGGGTAAAATCCTCGTCTGTCGCTCGTACCCCATCGAGCGGTTCGAGACGGAAGCGAGACCCTCGCCTCTGACATTGGCGTCTGAGTTGGCATCGACGAAAGGGGTGCGCCGCAATGGGTGGCGCCGCATCAAAACACGACAATGAGCTCGTATTGGACGTGCTACGGCTGGCTGAACCAGCGTTCTCGGTCAATAGCTCGCAGCAGATTGTCGCTTGGAACGATAGCGCCGAGCGCCTCCTCGGTCTGCGCGCCGCTGATGTGATCGGCATGCGTTGCTACGAGGCTCTCGCGCTGGCGAATGGCGCGCTGTGTGTTGACTGTAGCCACCTCTGCGGCCACGCGCTCATGCCTCCGCGCGCCGCCAACGATAGCCCACGCCGTGTCTATTCCGCACCCAAATCGTCGGAATCGCATAGCGCGCAAACACTCGTCAAAGTCACCACGATCTCTGCCCACACGCACGCTGGCCAGCCACGCCTGGTTCACTTCCTGCACGATCTGCGCGAACTGCGTGGTGGCGCCCACTACGCCCTCGAACCTCGCCCCATCCATGACCATCCGGCGCGTGACCATCGCGAGCCTGGGGCGACCCCCTTGTCGCTGGCGTCGCATCGTCATGGGGGGCCAGCGCGAGGAGATACTTCCGCGAGTAGTGGCAAGCAGCGCCGCCCCGCCTTGCTGACACAGCGTGAGCTGGAGGTTCTGAGGCTGCTCGGCGCGGGCCACTCCACCGACGACATCGCGCGCGAGTTGAGCATCACCCGTGTGACGGCGCGCAACCACGTCAACAAGGTGCTTGATAAGCTCGGCGTCAACTCCCGCCTGCAAGCCGTCGTTATCGCCTCTCAGTTGCAGCTCATCTAGCCTGCCCAGGCCCACATGACCTTGGTCATTTTCACCGCGCTTGCGCCTTATCACGGCTGGCCTCAGGGATACCGTAAGGTGATGCCAGCCAACCACCCTACATCGTTATAGCGGGTGCTCTGGGCGAAAATGAGGCGCGGTAGCAAAATCTCGCAGAACAATCGTTGACGCATAAGGGGCGCTGTACGGTATGGGCAAACGATTGCTTATGCCAGACCTGTTCTACGTTTGTGCGCTTGAGCGAGTGCGTGCGTTCGTGGCCCAATGCGGCTTGGCGGCAAGCGATTGATATGAAAAGATGATGCGTTTGCATCATGTGATGATGTTCCTCAGTATGCTACCACTGTAGGTACGGCGAGGTGCGCGGCGCCACCTCGTGTCGTTGCGTGGGTCGGTGTCATCGGGGACGCCGCCAACGCCCGACTTTCCCCCTAGCAGGAGATTGGTGTAATGCGCAAGTATCTCGGCATGGTGGGATTCCTGGTTGTGGTCGCTGCCATCGTGGTTGGAGTGGCGTACGGGTTGAACTATTTTGCGTTCATCCCAGGTCCGTACGCTCCTGCCGCATCTGGTGGCGCGGTGACCGTCAATGAGGATGTCTTCCCATTTGTCCCATGCACTGATCCGGATTTCACAAAGATTCATCCGGAGTACGCACAGTGCCGACCGAACTACAACTCCCAGTATGTCCTCTATTCCCAGCCGGAAATTGTGGTGCCAGCGCATACGAAAGTAACGATGGTCATCAACAATTACGACAGCACATCTTCCCTTCTCAACAACTACTTCCTGCAGCCGCAGGGCGTTGACGGCAACACCATCACAGTAGATGGTGAGCAGGTGAAGACCATCGCGCCTGACGTGGTGTCGCATACCTTCGTCATCCACGGCATCGCGAGCAGCAGTCAGCCGTGGTTCTACGTCGGCGTTCCGATCACAGGCGTTCCCGATAGCGCTTCGACGGATGCCGCAGGCATGCCAGATCAGCCAGTGACGACGACCTTCACCTTTACGACTGGCGCGCCTGGCAAGTATGAGTGGCAGTGCTTCGTGCCATGCGGCGTTGGCTTCAACGGCTTTGGTGGCCCGATGGGTACTGACGGCTACATGAACGGCTCGTTCACAGTCCAATAGGTTCATGCGGTGAACGCGCTGACGCTTCGTGACGGGCGGTATCGCCAACGAAGCGCTGTTGAGCTTAAGAGAGGCACGGTAAAACGCGCATGGACTCACGAGGCAATTTGAGAACACCGATCATCTTATGGATCGTGTTCTCCATCGCCCTTGAGGCGGTGTACCTGATCCTGGCTCCGATCCTGGCGGCGGCGCAAGTAGTGCCGACGGCAGCATCGAATGTCCTGGATAATTCGTACGAAATCATGAAGATTTTCACCATCCTTAGCATTCCGGTATTCGTGGGGGTGGTGACGTTCGCGACCTATTCGATCCTCAAGTTCCGTGTGAATGGTCGCCCCACAGAGAATGGCCCGAACGTTCGCGGCAACAATCGCCTGCTGGCCTGGTGGCTGGTCGTTTCGTTCGTGCTCGTCACAGTGCTCTATGTGATTGGCTTTGACGGCCTGGCCGAAATCGAAGCCGCCGCTCCTGCCAATGCGCTGCATGTGCATGTGACGGCGCAGCAGTGGATATTCAACTACACCTACACCGACTATGGCACGTCGGCGTCCACCCTGTATCTGCCGGTCAATCAGCCGGTGGAGTTCACGGTGACCTCCGAGGATGTGCAGCACTCCTTCTGGATTCCAGAGATGGGTGTGAAGGCTGACGCGGTTCCAGGTGAGACGAACACTTTTGTAGCGACCCCGAACAAGGTCGGTAACTACACCGTGCGCTGCATGGAACTGTGCGGAGTCCTGCATGCGTACATGAACACCAATGTCGTCGTCGAGACGCCGGATAAGTTCGCAACTTGGATCCAGTCGCAGATGAGCGTGCGACCCGCGAGCATCTTCGCTGCGATCCAACTGCCTGAGGCGGCTCTTCTCGGCGAAAGTGGCAAGCGTTCATAGTGCCCGCGCCACTCTGGAAGGGTAGAACACCATGAGTATCAGAAAGCTCGTGCCCAGTCACTTTACGGGCGCGTTGCTTGCCGCCATCGGTTTTATCGCTGGCTCCCAGTACGTCTGGAAGGTCATCGGTGGCGAGAATTGGAACTTCAATGACCCCGGCCTCGCGGGCAACTTCCTGGAGCAGGGCTTTCTCGCCGGCTTCATCTGCATGACCCTGGGCTGGTTCATTGGCATCGGCGCATTCAAGTATCCATTTACGTGGATGCTGGGAATGAAAGACCCGGATCACGCCGAGGAGATGCGCCTGGCGGGCAAGGGTGATGGGGTCATCCGGTACTTCCGCTTCACGACCGACCACAAGGTCGTGGGCATTCAGTACCTGGTCTTGACCATGATTATGCTCGCCTTCGGCGGCCTGGGCGCGATGATGATCCGCACTGAGCTGTTGTTCCCGGGCGCGTGGGCCTTCCCAACGGAGACCTACAACACCATCGTCACGATGCACGGCATGTTGATGATCCTGACGATCATCAGCCTGTTCGTCGGTCCGTTCGGTAACTTCATCGTGCCGATCATGATCGGCGCGCGTGATATGGCGTTCCCCCGCCTCAACGCTATGAGCATCTCGTTCCTCATCATCGGCATGGCGATCTTCGCTTTCATCCCCTTCATGGGTATCGGCGACCCGATCACCACTGGTGGTGGCGTGCAGACTGGCTGGACGATCTACGGCCCCATCGCTGACCAGACCGGTATCGGCATGGACGCGCTGGGTTTCGCTGTGTTGCTGGCTGGCGTCTCGTCGCAGTTGGGCGCGATCAACCTCATCACCACGGTGATGACGATGCGTGCGCCGGGCATGAGCTACACCCGCCTGCCGATGACGGTGTGGGGCGCTATCGCCTCCTCCATCCTCTCGGCCCTGGCGACTGGCTCGCTGACCGTTGACGTCCTGATGATCATCCTTGACAAGGTCTTCCGCACCAGCTTCTTCTATGCGGCGACAGCGGGTGACTATGCGGCCAGTGGCTTCGCTGGCGGTGGCGCGGCGTGGCTCTCGCAGAACCTCTTCTGGTTCTTCGGCCATCCGGAAGTGTATCTGCTGGTGCTGCCGTCTTTCGGCTTCATCATGGATGCCATCAGCGTTTTCTCGCGCAAGCCGCTCTTCAACTACAAGACGGCTATCCTGGGCATCATGGGTGTCGTCGTGCTGAGCTTCCTGGTCTGGGCGCACCACGAGTTCGTCTCGGGCTGGGTGCCAGAACTGCGCGGCTTCTACATGGCGACCACGGAACTGATCTCGGTGCCGACCGGCCTGGTCTTCCTGGTGCTGCTGGGAACGGTCTGGAAGGGCAAGGTGTGGATGACGCTTCCTATGGCGTTCGCCTACTCCTTCCTCTGGAACTTCCTGATCGGTGGACTGACCGGTGTGTACCTCTCGGACGTACCCGCTGACGTGCAACTGCACGGTGGCATGTTCGTGACGGCGCACTTCCACTACACCGTGATCGGTAGCGCCCTGTTCGGCTTCTTCGGCGCCTGCTTCTACTGGTTCCCGAAGATGGCTGGCCGCATGATGGACGAAAAGATCGGCTGGATTAGTTTCTGGGGCGTGCAGATTGGCTTCAATGGCACGTTCCTGGCGATGTTCTACGTGGGCCTGCAAGGCATGCCACGTCGCGTCGCCGACTATGCGCCGCTCTTCGCCGGTGGCAACTTCGTCGCCAGCATCTCTGCGTTCGTCCTGGGCGCTTCGGTGATCCTGTTCTTCTACAACGTGATCTACTCGTGGAGGAACGGCCCAATCGCTGAGGCGAATCCGTGGGGCGCGAAGACGCTGGAGTGGACAACCGCCACGCCAGTGCCGCTGGAAAACTTCGAAGAGATCCCGGTCGTCACGTCTGGCCCCTACGAGTATGACGAACCCGCGACGAGCGGCGCCAAAGCTTCGGGTGGTGTAGAAGCCGGACCCGCGCTCGGCTAGTCAGACGGAATCCAGCCACGAGCGGCGTCGTTGGCGAGCAGTCGCGGCGCCCCTCACTGGCTAGACGATACGAGAGAGGCTTGCAATGGAAATATCCCTCGGTGGACATGGTCACGACGCGGCCCATGCCAGCCACATCGATGAAGAGGGCAAGGTTCGCCTTGGCATGCTGTTCTACGTCATCGTAGACGCCATGTTTGCCCTCTTCCTGGTTTCGGCGTACATCTTCCTGCGGGCGTCGAACGTCAACAACCAGTGGTTCCCAGATGGCACGAAGAACATTGATGTGGCTCAGCCGACGACGCAGACGGCGATCCTGGTCGCTAGCGGCCTCTGCTTCATCCTGGCCCATTGGGCTGTGCGGCAGGGCCGAGGTGGTCTGGTGAAGCTGGGCGTTGTCGCGGGCGCGATCCTCTGGTTCGTGACGCTCATCGGCAACATCCAGTACATGGGGCATCTGCCCTTTGTGCAGACGCAGGGTGGCTTCGCGAGCATGTATGTGCTCTTCCTTGGCTACCATATCTATCACCTGCTCTTCGGTGTGGTGATGGTCGTTGGCCTGTCGGTTCGCTCGCTCCAGGGTCGGTATACTCAGGAGAAGCACCTCGGCATCACGACGATTGGCTACTACTGGTACTGGACCGTCCTGTTCGGCATCGTCAGCTTCGTGCTGCCGATTCTCCTGCCAGGACCCCTGCACTAGTCTTCCCTGGGACGCCGCCCGCCGCGTGCGGACGGCGTCCCGCGCAAAGGTGGCGCCTCGATGAACCTCTCGACGATTGGTGCGCTATTGTCAACCTGGCCGTTTGATCCAGCGGTGGTGATCGGTCTGATCATTACATCTGTGCTCTACTGGCTGGGACTACGGTACGCGAAGCGACGGGGCATCGAGCGCCGCCACATTACTCCCTGGCGAACGGCTCTTTTCGCGCTAGCGATGATTGTCATTTTCTTTACACTTGATTCTCCGCTAGACACTTGGGCCGATACCCTCGTCTGGGCGCACATGGTGCAGCATGAACTGCTGACGATGGTTGCGGCGCCGCTGCTCTTGCTGAGTCAGCCGTTCATGCTCATGTGGCGCGGTGTGCCGCTCGGCGCACGCCGCTCCACCCTGCGCTGGATGTCGCGCAGGGGGTGGCTTACCGCGCTGGAAGCGATTGTTGGCTACCTGCGCAAGCCAATGGTCTCGTTCATCCTCTATACGGGTATGTTCAGCCTCTGGCATCTGCCAGCGCTCTACGATGCCGCGACTCAGAACGACGCGATTCACGCCTTCGAGCATATCTGCTTCCTGGTGACAGCGGTGCTCTTCTGGTCGCAGGTGATTCCGTCGCTGCCCTGGAAGCCGCGCCTGGGCTATGTTGGCCAGGCGATCTTCTTCTCAGCGGCGATGCTCTGGGGCAATGTGCTGGGGTTCGCCTTCGTGGACGCCACGACCCCGATCTATCCCTACTACGCGGCGCTGCCGAGGGCGGCGGGCGCGATCTCAGCGGTGAACGATCTGCATTTCGCTGGCGGAGTGATGGACGTCACCGATACCTTTATCTTCATCTCAGTCGCTATTGTCGCGCTGGCGCTGTGGCTGGCCGATGACGAGCGCCGACAGGCCGCGATGGATGCGCAAATCGCCGCTAGTCGCCTGGCAAGCGCTCAGTCGCCAACACACAGGTGTCGCGTTCCTAAGCTCTGTTCCAGAACACATCAGTGTCCTGCGTGCTCGAGTCGTCGTTTGGGTCATCCTGCGGCGGGTCGGCGCAGGCCTAGCCTTCCCCTGAGGGCGCTGTCGCCTGGGGGCGCATCCTGCGCGAAAGAGAGTCTCTCGCATGCAACATGTCAGTACAGCGACACCCGCTCGTGTGGCGTCTGAGCGCGCCGTAGCGGCCTGGCGCACCATCCTCTCCAGCTATATTGGCCTGATGAAGCCGCATGTGACGGTGCTGCTGCTGGGGACGACGCTGGCCGCGATGGCGATTGCTGGGACGGGTCTGCCGCCCTTCAGCGTTGTCCTGGCCACGATGGTCGGAGGCGCGCTCGCCGCTGGCAGCGCCAACGCGATCAACTGCTGGTATGACCGCGACATCGACAAGCTGATGAGCCGCACGAAGTCGCGCACGCTGCCCGCTGGCCGCATCTCCGATACCCATGCGCTGATCTTTGGCATCGTCATCGGCGCCCTCTCATTCCTGATCCTGGGTCTCTTCGCGAACTGGCTGGCCGCCTCGCTGGCGCTCTCCGCCATCCTCTTCTACGTCTTCATCTACACGATGTGGCTGAAGCGCACCACCACGCAGAATATCGTGATCGGCGGCGCGGCGGGCGCTGTGCCGGTGCTGGTGGGCTGGGCCGCCGCGACGGGGCGCGTGGACTGGTCGGCGTTCTGGATGTTCGCTATCATCTTCATGTGGACGCCGCCGCACTTCTGGGCGCTCTCGATTGTCCTGAAGAAGGACTATGCGCGCGCGGGCGTGCCGATGCTCCCAGTCGTTAAGGGTGAAAACGAGACCTATCGGCAGATCGTGCTGTATACTGTGCTCCTGATGGCGACCTCGTTGCCGCTCTACTTCATGCACACGCTGGGGATCATCTATCTGGTCGCGGCGCTGGCGTTAGGTGGCGGTCTGCTGGCGCTCGCCATCCGGCTGATGCGGATTCGCACGCTGAAGGAGGCCCGCTCGGTCTTCTGGTTCTCCAATTACTATCTCGCGCTGCTGTTCGCGGCGATGGTGGTCGACCACATCTTCATCGCCCACTAGGCCGGATGGAGCGCGCCCCAGGGTAGCTATCATGCAACTGCGAAACATTTCCCGGATGATCGTGATCGCGCTCGTCGTGGTGGTGGGCGCGGTCGCGCTCATCCACCAGCGGCTCGCCGCTGACGCCTCGATGCCCTCCGCGACCCCCACGTCTGCGCTCGTCGGCGGGACACCGCTCAGCAATACGCCCATCCCCGCGATGAGCCTGCGCGACCAGTCCGGCGCGGTTATCACCAACAAGTCGCTGCTGGGGCGTCCCGCTATCGTGACCTTTCTGGACATGACCTGCACGCAGGAATGTCCCATCCAGGCGCAAGTGCTGAACAGACGGCGCATCTTCATGGGCACGCAGAAGGCAACCCAGGTGAACTGGATTGTCGTCTCCGTCAATCCGACGAACACTCCCGCTGATGCCAACTCCTTCATGTCGAAGAACAAGGTCACCATTCCCGTGAAGGTGCTGCTGGGGACTCAGTGCGCAACTCAGGCCCAGTCGTGGAATGGTTATCACGTCTATGTGACAGCCTACTCCCACTGGGATGTGACACACCGTAGCGTTCTTCCTGATCGATAAGTCGGGCCACGAGCGGATGGTGTTCGTGGACGCAGCCGATCCGAAGGCGCTGAGTCAGGATCTGATGGCGCTGCTCGCGCAGTAGCGTGGATCGCGGAGGAGGGTGGCATGACGGCGCCTGTCGAGGATGCGGGGCAGCGGCGGCATGACGCGCCCCGCGCCCATGCCACCCTGGGAGCTTGCGGCGTACATCGTCGGCGGGCTGGTGGTGATTCTGCTGGCCACCCTGCTGCTGGAGCGCATCATCACTGCCGCGACGCAGGTGAAGGTGGCCACCTCGCAGGCGCAGAACGCGGCCCATACCGTGCCTCCCGGCGCGCTGGGCATCTCACTGGTTGGCAGGATGGCGCCCGATGTCACCTTCTCGGCGTGGACGGTGAAAGATGGGCGGCAGGTTTCGCTCAAGAGCCTGCGCGGACATCCAGTTGTCCTCAACTTCTGGGATTCAACCTGCTATCCCTGCCAACTGGAGGCGCCGCTCTTCGTCCAGGCGAACAAGACCTACGCAGCGAAAGGTGTCATCTTCGTGGGTGTCTCGTTCCACACCTCAAAGAGCGATGGGCTGGCGTTTCTGCGGCAGAATGGTCTGACCTATCTGGCTGGCGGTACTACGGATGCGCAAGTCCCGGTCAGCTATAGCCTGATTGGTGAGCCAGATACCTACTTCATCAATAGCGCGGGCAAGATCGTTGACCAGAACGTCGGCCAGATTACCCAGCAGAAGATGACGGAAGGCATCGCGCTGGCGATGAAGTAGGCGGCTGGCAGGCGATGGGAGTCGCGGCCATAAATGGCCGGCGCACGGCGCGAGTGGGGCTGAAGCCCCTGAATACACCGTAGCGGGGGATATCCGCGTCGGCCTTCTAGGCCGCGTCCGCGTGCTCCGGCCTTCGCAAGGTGAGGGCGCCTGCACCAACGCTATCACCGCATATATCATGAACTCCTGGCAGCGCCCCTGCCCTCCGCGTCCCCTTCTCTCCGCGCGCTACAGGATTTCGGGCGGATTGCTGGATGGCGGCAGGCGGTGATAGGGGTCATCGCCTCCGAGTTCGCGGTCATAGCGATAACGATAGCGGTCGCGGTGCGACCTGCGGCGAGAGCCGCCACGCATCCAGCCGAGCATGGCCGGCATGAAGAAGATCAGCCACCATGGATGGCTGGGAACGAAGATAATTGCGGTGATAATGACGGCGCCCACGATGACAGCCGGAGCGATGTGGGCCAGCTCGGACTGCGGGCCAGATGATTGCGGCGCAGGCGGATAGGCGGCGTAGGTCGGCGCCGCTGGGAGCGGCTGCTTGAGGTGCGCCAGGAAGTCTTCCGCCAGCGCGTCATCGCTCACCGGATCGCTGCCACGGGCGCTCTGGAGCAGCGCCGCGAGGTCAGCACGCACACGGGCGGGGTCGTAGCTGCCCGCTGGCCGCAGCGCCTTGAGCTGCTCCATGTAGCGGTCGGCCAGCGTGTCATCCATCTCTGGGCCAAGGTCACGGCTGGCGTGCAACGTCGCCAGAAGCTCCTTCTTCGCCTCGTCGGCGTTGTAGTACGCCTTTGCGGTGGGATTCATAGCGCATCGCTCCTCGTAGCGGGCTGGTCACGCCGTGCGTCTTCTGAACGAAAGTGTAGCGCGTCATGCGCGCCGCGTCACCTACACAAATGGCCAGCGCATCCTCTGGCGGGACTTCGATATATCGCGGTCGCGACATCACGATTTGTGTACGTATGACGCGCCTTCTGGGTGACGCCTCCCAGGGGGCAATCCCCGCGCAAGCAACACGCCGTCAGCGCCGCGCTGGCGGTGGGTGAACCTACGCGCGTGCGCCTATTGCCGCCGGGGGAGTCGCCTGCTAGACTGACAGGGCGAGGCATTATCTCTTTTGGTAGGACGGGAGCGGATATGAGCGTGAACAGCGCAGTGAACGCGGAAAAGCAGAGTGGTGGCCGTAGCTGGATGGGGAAGCTGGCGCGAGGCGTCGGCATCGCGCTGATCGTGATCCTCTGTGTCGCCATCCTCCTGGCGGGCTTTGGGATCTACTACACGCAGCAAACGCTGCCACAGGTGAGCGGCTCGCTCTCGGTGTCAGGCTTGCAACAGAATGTCACGGTGGTGCGCGACACCTGGGGTGTTCCGCATATCACCGCACAGAATCAGCACGATGTCTTCTTCGCGCAGGGCTATGTGACCGCGCAGGATCGTCTCTTCCAGATGGAGTTCAACCGCGCGGTGGCGCAGGGGAAGCTGGCGGCGCTCTTCGGCGCGGGCGACAAGAATAGCCTCGTGGACGCCGACGCCTTCCTGCGTACGATAGACCTTTACCACTCGGCGAAGATCGAAGCGGGCAATCTCGATCCCTCCGTGCTGGCGGAACTACAGGCCTACTCGGATGGCATCAACGCTTACGTCTCCACACACTCCGGCTCGCTACCGCTCGAATTCACGATCCTCGGCGTGAAGTGGCAGCCGTGGACACCGCTGGATAGCCTGGCCTATGGGCGTGTCGTCGCGTTCTCGCTCGACAACAACTGGTATGTCAAGTACACCCGCGCGCTGGTCATCGCCAAGGCGGGGCCAGGGGTCGCGAGCGCGCTCTTCCCGACGTATCCCTCAACTAACCCGACGCTGTTCTCATCACTTCCGAATACCGCCGCGCCGATCACGACAGCGAGCGGAGCCGCCGCGCAGACGAACGCGCCGCTCGCCGCCTCGCCCAGCCAGCGGGCGCTCTTCTCAAAGCTCCCTGTCTCGCTCTTCACTGGCGCGATGGTCGTGCATGACATGCTCGGCTCGCTGCGCGACTCGCTGGGCAGCAACGACTGGGTGGTTGATGGGTCGCGCACGGCCTCGCATCTGCCGCTGCTGGCGAATGACCCACACCTGGGCATTGCCATGCCGTCCATCTGGTATGAGATCGCGCTGCGTGGCGGCGGCCTCGACGCGATTGGCTTCTCGTTCCCTGGTGATCCAGGCATCGTCATCGGCCACAACCAGAATATCGCCTGGGGTGTGACGAACGTTGGCGCCGACAACAGCGACCTCTACTATGAAACGCTCGACCCGAAGGCGCATCCAGGGCAGTATTTCTATAAGGGGAACTGGCTGCCGCTCCAGACGCGCAAAGAGACAATCGACGTGCGCGGCGGCAAATCTGTCACTTTCACGGTGACGAGCACCCAGCACGGGCCGATCATCAACGGCGTCATCAGCGATGGCAATGGCGGACAGCCGCTGAAAAACTATGCGCCGCTTGCGCTGAAGTGGACAGCGCTGCAACCAGGATATTCATTCCAGGGCTTCTTCCAGCTCGACTTCGCGCAGAACTGGACGCAGTTTCTCGCGGCGGTAGGCAACATCTCTATCAGCCAGAACTTCGTCTACGCCGACAAGCAGGGCAACATCGGCTATCGCCTTTCTGGTCTGCTGCCACTGCGCGCAGAGGCGAACCGCGTGGGGCCAGTGGATGGTAGCTCCTCCGCCTATGAGTGGCAGGGCTATGTGCCACAGTCCGCTATGCCCACGCTCTTCAATCCGCCGACGCACATCATCGCCACGGCCAACCAGCAGATCGTGCCAGATTCCTACCCGGAGTACGTCACGAACATCTGGGATCAGGGCTATCGCGCGCGGCGCATCGTTGATCTGCTCGCTGGGATGAGCAACATTTCGCCGAAGGACTACGAGACGATTCAGGCGGATGTCTATAACGAGGCTGCGGCGACGCTGGCGCCCAGCTTCATCGCCGCCGGGCAGGCCGCAGGGGGGGACGCCGCCAGGGCCGCCGCGCTGCTGCAAGGTTGGGACTTTCGCATGACGCGGTCGAGCGTCGCGTCGAGCATCTTTGAGGTCACGGCGGGGAATCTGGCCCGCGCGACCATCGAGACGCAACTGGGCAAGACGCTGTACGGCGTCTACCAGAGCAACATGTCGGGAAGCGACATCTATACGGTGCTGATCAATCAGATCGCGCAGCCGACGCCGCCGTTCTTCGGGGCGCGCAGCGCCAGCGAGGCGACCGCCGACCGTGACAAGGTGATCGCCAAGGCGCTCGCCAGCGCGTACGATAGCTTGCAGCAGCGCTTTGGGCCGGATACCACGACGTGGCAGTGGGGCACGCTCCACACAGCGACCTTCGCGCATCCATTGGCCTCGGTGACGCCGCTCAACCTGATCTATGGCGTGGCGCCAGTTTCGCGGCCAGGCGACAGCCTGACAGTGAGCGTGGGCGGCGATGGCGATTTCTCCGCTGATCCGCCGAGCTACGCGCAGCACACCGTCTCATCCATGCGCGAGATCATTGATCTCTCGAATCTGGATGGGTCGCTCTGGGTGACGACGACGGGCGAGTCGGGGAATCCCTTCTCGTCACACTATCAGGATCTCGTGCCGCTATGGAACACGAATACCTACGAGTCCATGGACTATTCGCCAGCCGCCGTGGCGAAGGAGACCGCTTCGATTCTGACGATGACGCCGAAGTAGGCGGCGGCGCGCGTGGCCAGCGATGCTGAGTGAACGCTGGCTGCGCGGGCGTCCGGTGGACGTGCGGGCGGCGCTGGCCCGCCGGCATGCGGACGCGGCTACGCTGGCGGCCTACGAGGCGTGGCTGGCGCTGGATGAGGAGCGGCGGGCGGTGGCGACCCGCTACGATGCGTTGGCCGCCGAGGTGAAGCGGCTGCGCGCGGGCGGGCACGCCGCCAGCGCCGAGCGCGACCAGCGCCAGGCCGAGCTACGCGAGACGCAGCGCGCTCGCGACGACCTGGCCGAGCGGATGCGCGCTCTGGCCCTCACCCTGCCCAACGCGCCAGACTTCCGCGCGCCAGACGGCGCCGACGCCAGCGCGAACCGTGTCCTGCGCGAGTGGGGCGCGGCGCCCGCGTTCGATTTCACGCCGCAGCCACATGATGTCCTCGGCGCCGCGCTGGGCATCCTCGACCTGCCGCGCGCGACCCGGCTGGCTGGCCCCCGCATGCCGCTGCTGCTGGGCGCGGGGGCGCGGCTGGCGCGGGCGCTGGCGACGTTGATGCTCGATGCGCACACAGCGGCGGGCTATCTGGAGGTGGCGCCGCCTGATCTGTTGCTGGCAGCGACGCTGACTGGCTCCGGCCACCTGCCCCACTTCGCGGGCGAGCTTTTCGCGCTGCCAGAGGACGGTCTCTACCTCAGCCCGACCGCCGAGGCGCAACTGGTGGCGCTGCGGGCAGGGGAGACGCTGGACGCGCGCGAGCTGCCGCTGGCCTACACCGCCTACACGCAGGCCTATCGCCGCGAGGCTGGCTCCGCTGGCGCGCGCACGCACGGGCTGTTGCGGCAGCGGCAGTTTGGCAAGGTGGAACTGGTGCGGGTGGTCGCGCCTGAGACGGCGGACGACGCGCTGGCGGGGATGCTGGAGACGGCAGAGGCGCTGCTGCGACGGCTAGGGCTGCGCTACCGCGTGGTGGAGCTGTGCGCAGGCGAGCTACCCTTCAGCGCGCGGCGGACATTTGATCTGGAGGTCTGGCTGTCGGGCGAGGGCCGCTGGATCGAGATTAGCTCGGTCAGCGACTGCGGCGATTTCCAGGCGCGGCGCCTCGGCCTGCGCTATCGGCCACATCCCGGCGCGGCGGCAACGTGGCCCACGACCCTGAACGGCTCGGCGCTGCCCATTGGCCGTACACTGGCGGCGCTGCTGGAGCAATGGCAATGCGCCGATGGCTCGGTGGCCCTGCCAGAGGCGCTTGCCGCCTACGGTCTCCCCGCGCTGCTGTGGCCAGCAAGGCCGTCTGCTCGTCGTGAGTGATACAGCGCGCATGCGGCGGGCATATGCCTCAGATAGCAGGCAATTCGCTTTCCTGGGTACAGTATTTGTCCAGCTTTTGTCAGGCATTTGCAACTTGCCTGCTTGATGTGGCTGTGCGACTATGCGCTGTATATTCAGCGTTGTACGCGCGACCAGTTTACAGAATAGCCCGTAAAGCCGCTGTGCCTTGAGGCCATGCGGATGAAAGGGCTTGCGTGGGCTTGAGCCAGAAGCTTGTTGCGTTTGCTTGAATGCTTGCCCTGTGGTACGCTCCTCGCTGGTGGGAAGCTTTAATGGAACGGCCTTTTATTCGCCAGTTCGCCCGCCAATCAGCAAGATCATTCGCATGAAACATCCAATGGGCCGGGCAGACCCTTCGGGGAGTCGTGGCGTAGGCTGCGGCGTCGAACCGAGAATCCGCTAGGGCGTTAGCCTATGCGGAGTGTCAAATCAGGCCACCTTTGGTCTGGCGTGTCATCACAGGGTATGCGCGCAAGCGAGGTCGCGGCGCGTGTGCCTGGCGAACAGGAGGCTGCCCGTGAAAGACATTGTGAACGAATTCAAAGCGTTCATTCTTCGCGGCAATGTGATCGATCTCGCTATCGCGATTGTTATCGGCGTCGCATTTGGGGCGGTCATCACCGCGTTCACCACCGACATCATTTCGCCACTGCTGGCCGCGTTTGGTGGCAAGCCTGACTTCTCCCAAGAGTGGATCCTGACCGTGAACGGCGGCAAATTCCTCTTTGGCGCGTTTGTCACGGCGATCATCAACTTCGTTATCCTCGCTGCGATCATCTTCTTTTTCGTCGTCAAGCCGATCAACTCCCTGATGTCGCGGCGCAAGCAGGAGCTACCGCCCGACCCGACGACCCGTGAATGCCCCTACTGCCTGAGCGAGATTCCGATCAAGGCTACCCGCTGCGCCTTCTGCACGCAAGAGGTGCCAGCCGTCGCGGCGGCGGCTAGCTAGCCCACGTTCCTCCAATCCGTTGTCGCGCCGCGAGCCGCTGAAAAAGCCGTGCGGGGTGAAGATACACCTGATGACGTGTCTTCACCCCGCACGCGCGTGTTGGCGGGGGCAGAGTAGCTAGCGCTTGGGAATGCCAGAGCCGATGCGCTCGCCACGCGCGATCATTTGCGCGACGCGCTGGCGGTACTCCTGCGGAATGGGCGGGTGCGCGCGCGGTGTCTCGCCGAACGCGCGCTTGCGATAGGCGACGGCGCGATTGGCAAGCTGCTCGAAGTAGCGGCCATCACCGCTGATGCTATAGCTGCCCCCGCTATCGCGTAGGCGCCGCTGCTCCTGGATGAAGGGCTGGAGCGCGTCCCATGTCCAGACGATGCGCCGAGAGTCTAGCGGGACGATGTATTTCGCTGGAATCATGCCCGATTCGACGAGGAAGGCCAGTTGCTCGTAGACGCGGGTCGTCCAGGTGGCCAGTTCCCGCTCTTCGGGAGTGTAGTCTTCGATGCGGTCAGGCAGGCCCAACGCGGCGTCGGCGTCCTCATATGCCGCGCGACTGCCGATGTCGTCGTACATGCGGATGATAGCGCCCAGGTAGCGCGTGCGTTGCGCCTCACGAAGCTGGCTCCAGGCGACGCCGCCCGCGATGAGCAGGATGAGCGTCTGCGTCACCGCGACGCAGACTTCGATGAGCGCAACCGTCGTTGTTGAAAGCCCGAACATTCCTTCTCCTCACACTCCACACGTAAAATGGCACAGGATAGATGGGCGCCTACGAGGCTAGGCTCCTTCAGTCGCGGCGCGTCGCTCCGCCGCGCGCCGCTGGGCGCGCCGCACCGCGACAGCCCAGAGGGGAATCAGCCCGATGCCCACCAACAGCAGCGCCAGAAAGACAATCAGCACGCCTTGATCGCCGCGCCAGTCGCCCGTGGGCAGCCCGACCGCCGGGGCGTCGCTGACGATTTGCTGCACACCGACGATACCCACGATGGCGCAGGCAAGCGCGTAGGCCAGCCAGGCCGAGGCCCAGGCGCAGAGCGTGCGGGTGATGTCGCGCCGCCAGATGGCGACGAGGATGGCCAGTGCCCCGACGAGGAGCAGGCCCGTCATGGCGAAGTTCGCAGCGCTAGGATCGAAGTAGCCGCGCATGCTACTCAGGCCGATCTGCAGGGCGCTGGTGACGGGCAAGCCTTGGCATGTGCCAATCAGCAGAGGCGCCTGCGCGCAGTTAACCGTGGCCCAGGGCAGCGCGTAGAAGCCCCACGCCCAGAGGAGCAGCCCACCAGTGATGGCGCCGACGCCGGGGAGCGAGCGTGTGGTCGTGGCGCCGGGGGTGACGATTTCTCCCTGGATGGTCGGCGTGACGGGGGCGATGGCGCGGCGGCGTGTCGTGATGGCCGTGATGGCGAGCGCCAGCGCCGCGAGGCCGAGGAGTCCGGCGAGCAGCGCCAGCCAGAGGCCATACGCGGGGGCGATATTGTAGATGGCTACGCGCTGCGCATAGGGGTAGAGCGTGACGGTGTAAGGGGCCACGCCACTCTTCGCGAGCGTTGGAATCTCGCCGAAGATGAGTTGCGCGACGCCGATGAAGATGATGGCGATGATGATGAGCCAGCAGGCGTAGAGCGCGAGGGCGAGCCACTGGAGCCAGCGTGTCGTCGTCTGCCAGAGCAGCGGACTCAGCAGCAGTCCCGCGACGGTGAGCGCGCTCCACACATTGAAGAAGGAGTCGCCTAGCAGCGCATGCAACGGGGGCGCCCCAAGCTCGGCGGCGGTGAGGCTGAAGTGGTACATTGGCCCGGTGGGGCCATTGCGCAGGTCGCCAGAGGTGATGGCATTGGCCAGCGGCGCCCAGGAGACGTAGAAGAAGAGCAGCGCACTGGCAGTCGCGGCCAGCCGCGCGAAGAGCGCGTAGCGCCGCGCGAGCGCCGCGCCCTGGCCCCGGCGTATCGGCCAGACGGGGCGCAGATTGCTCTGTCCGGCCGCGGGTTCGGGGGCAGGCGCGGCGCTGGGTTCAGCGATGCTGCCCATGACGCTAGAGATGTCGCTCACCGGTTCGCTGGGCGCGGCCTCTGGCGTGTTGACCTCGGCGCTGGGCTGGTGATCTTCCTGCATCGGCTGGCTCCTACTCCCCTCTAAAGGTGATGTTGTCAGTGTGCGCGGTTGACTCCGTCAGAGGCCAAACCTCTTCGGCAAAGACGGGCGACATTAGTGTACACGAGGAAACGCTCTCCGGCTAGCCTCCTGTATCACACTCCGCCAGACACGACGGCTCCCACCTCGGTAGACATTCGCCCGCAGGTTCGATAGTATGAAAGCGGCACATATCTCAGCGAGCATGAGCGGTTTGCGTTGCGCGGGGAGCCGCGCAGTGGGAGGATACACGGCGATGCCAGTCGTCACCAGCATCATCAATCTGAAGGGCGGCGTCGGCAAGACGACCCTCACACTTGCGCTCGCGCATTATCTGGCGGGCGGGCACAACAAGCGTGTCCTTGTCATCGATCTCGATCCGCAGACCAACGCGACGATCGCGATGGTGAATGAGCGGCGCTGGCGTGAGCGCGACCAGGCTGGACAGACACTCTACCAGCTTTTCCGTGACCGCCTCGAAGGCACGCGCCAGTTCAACGCCCGCGAAGCTATCATCACGCGCGTCTCGAACGTCGGCGGTGGGCTGCCAGGGCTGGATCTGCTGCCCGCCAGCATTCGTCTGCATCGCATCCAGGATAAGCTCACCAAAGTCGCCGATCTCGATAACTATCGTGACGGAATCGTCTACACCTTGCGTGAGGCGCTGCGTGATACGCTGCCCATGTACGACCATGTGCTGATTGACTGCCCGCCGAATCTGGGCGTTATCACACTTAACGGCATCGCCATCAGCAAGTATTTCCTGATTCCCGTGGTACCTGACATCCTTTCGACGTTGGGTGTGCCGCTGGTGCTCGACCGTATGGCCGACTTCGCGCTGCGAGCGCAGCACGAGATCTTCGGGCTGGGGATTGTCGTTTCGCGGTATCGGCCCAATAGCCGACTGCACCGCAATACGGTGATAGGCATGCGCCGCGACGCGATGCCAGGCATCCACCCGCCGATCTTCAATTCGGTGATCAACGAGGATGTCGAGGTGGCGGAGGCGGCGGATATGGAGGAGCCAATCGCGACACTGCGCCAAAAGTTTGGCGGAAGTAACCCGCATCGGCAGTTCAGCGCTCTAACTGATGAGTATTTGCGCTACGTCGGCGGATAATCGTTTCGCTGGCGTCTGCGTCGTTGGCGCCTGACGGGTGCGGCGGCGCGCATCCCAGGATGGATGCGCGCACACATCTGTATGGGTGGGGCTTCCGTTGCGGGCGAATGCACCGCTGGGCGTGAAGGAGGCGGCAATGGGCGACATGCGGCAGACGCGCGGCGGCGCATCACCGCTCGATAGCTGGTCGGCCATGTCCGCGTCAGAGCCGAGCGCGTCTGGGGCGCAAGGCCAGCGGCCACCCAGGCAGCGCCGCGCCGAAGGCTATGAGGAGAATGGCACGCGCATGGATCTACCCGCCCTCACGCCTCAGGATGGCCCTGATGGGCGCAGCGAGGCCCAGCCTCCTATCTATACCCCGCAGCAGGCTCCGCAGGCGCAGCAGGCTCCGGCGCAACTAAGTCACGCCCCGTGGACGGTCGCCTCGTCGTGGGGCGCCAGCTCGCTGAATACGCCGAACACGCTGGCGGGCGTCAGCTACCTCTTCTGGTGGGTCTCTGGGCTGTGGGTCTACTTCAACGAGCGGCGTAACCGCTTCGTGCGCTTCCATGCAGTGCAGAGCATCTTACTGACAGGCGCGCTGACGGTGGTGAGCGTCTTCCTCTACATGCTCTGGCAGTTGAGCGGCGACCTCGCGGCGGCGACCCACCAGGCCGCCTTCGCGCATGTGGGGCAGGGCATCGCGCTGCTCGGCGTGTTCGGGGTGCTCGCGCTCTGGCTGGCTACGATGATCGCCGCATGGAGCGGGCATCACCTCCGGCTGCCGATCATCGGTGGCTATGCCGAGCGCTATGCGGCGCCGCCACGCGAGCCGTTCCCGCCCTCGCCCTTCGCCGACTAAGCGCGCGCAGAGGCGTGTCTTCCGCTGGCGTCCGCGCGCGGCGGAATAGGCCCGGAGGAGATGCGCGCAGGTGTGGCGCGCCGGGAGGATGAGCGCGAGATGCCCAGGATTACCACCATACGCCCAGATGATCGGCGCCCCGAGCTGTATCATGTCTCTTTCGCGGGCGGCGAGACGCTGACACTGGACGCGGCGCTGGTCGTGGAGGAGCGTCTGGCGCCGGGCGATACGCTGGCGGAGGCGGATGTGGAGCGGCTGCGGGCGCAGGCGGCTGAGCGCGAAGCCTTCGACCGCGCCGCGCGGTATCTGGCGGCGCGTCCACGCAGCCGCGCGGAGGTGCGCCGCCGCCTGCTGCGTCCCTCGCCCCGCCGCGCCACGCCGCCAGCGGATGCGGTGGAGCGCGCGCTGGATCGCCTGGAGCGCCTGGGCTATCTCAATGACGCGGAGTTCGCCGCCTACTGGGCAGAGCAGCGCGAGCGTTTCAGCCCGCGCTCGGCCCGCGCCGTCCACCAGGAGCTGCGGCAGCGCGGGGTGGATGCTGAGACCGCCGCCGCCAGCGCCGACCCCGACGACGACGAGCAGCGCGCCATCACCGCCGGACGTAAGCGCCTGGGTAGCCTCGCCAAGACTGACTACCAGACGTTCTACACACGCATGGGCGGCTTCCTCCAGCGGCGCGGCTTCAGCTATGGCGTGGCGCGCGTGGCGATCCGCCAGCTCTGGGCCGAGGCGCGCGGTGAGGGCGCCGCGACCCACGCCGCCGACGACGCGGACGAGATCGGCGGCGTGGACGAGGACTGAGGATGCGCCGCTCAGCCCAGCGGCACCTCAAAAATCCAGGGGCCTTTCACGACCTGGTCAGGCCCGACGTTGATCGCTGAGAGGGTCAATTTTTGCGTTCCAGTGAGCTTGGGCAGCGGCGGCGAGAGGAAGATGACCTCCAGGTCGGTCGTCCCCGTCGGGCCAACGGTGGGAAATGGCGCATTCCCAATGGCGCGCATGCCTGCGATGTTGGCAGGTTCCTGGCCCTCGAACGTGAGTACAGGTGAGTCTGGTCCGAAGCTGCCGCCGCCAGTGCCACCACTGCGGGAATATTTGTACCCTATACTCGCGATGGCGCTCAGGTATGTTTCGGATGAAAGGCCGCTGATGCGCAAGGTGAGGCGCTCGCCGCCCGTTAACAGGTCAAATTGCGACCCCTGAGGGCCAATATCTAGCCGGAGCGGTTGAACGGTGATGCCGTTGTGTGTCTGAGGCGCGACATTGAGGGCAATCGAGCGCCCAGCATGCGGTGTGACCTGAATGGTGGCAGTCCACTGGCCGAGCAGGGTCAGGTTGCCCAAGGTGTTCGATTCACTCAAGGGATAAGCCAGGACGATCTCAGGGATGCGCAGGGTGAGTGTCTGCGGAGCGCTGAGCATTGACTGCGGTAGCGGATCGAACTCGGCATATTCCGCAGTGCTGAGTCCTCCTCCCGGAGCTGCGGCGTTGTTGGAGAGGTCGTTTGAGTAGTAGACATGACCCTGGCTATCCACGAGGGAAGCCCATAGTGTCCACAATATCGTGTTTGGCTGGATGAGCGCTCCCGCATGTCCCAGCGGAAGGGCCAAATCTTTGGGATTGATTTGAATCAGCGCGACGGTGCGTGTGGGGTCGGCGTAGGTTTGTCCGATATTGATCGAGACGCGCATATGCTGGTTGGGGCAGAGCTTTATCATGCCCTGCGCCTGGACAATGGGGCAGTGTGTTTTATTGGTGTTGGCGGTGTTGGCGCGCAGCCGCAAGACAGCGGCGAAGGTGACGAGCAGCGCGACCACGAGCGCTAGGCTGACAGCCCCACGCGCCCAGCCGCCCATCGTCCCCCATGCTGGTACTCGGGACGCGCGCCAGCGCTGCGCTCGCTGAGTGGTAAGGGCGTCGCGGACGCGCGCCTCGACGCTGGTCTCGCTGGGAATGCCTTCGGCGTAGCGCGCGAGCAGGCGTCGTGTCTGCGCCTCGATCTCTGGCTCTGTGGCATTATCTGACGGTCTCATTGGCATCCTGTTCCTTTGCGGTCGCTGTGAGCGTATTGGGAAGACTGTGTGGCGCGCTGGCTGATTCCTGGAGGAGCCAGGGAAATCGCGCGCGAATCACCTGCTGGAAGGCGCGCAGCCCGTCATAGACGCGATGGCGCGCGGTGTTGACGCGGCAGCCGAGAATCGTGGCGATTTCCTCATCGCTGTAGGCGAGGTAGTAGCGCAGCGCCACGGCTTCACGCTGCTTGGGCGTGAGTTGGGCGAGCGCCTGACCAATCGCGGCGCGATCTTCCATGCGCTCGGCGTGGGCGACCGGATTCGCGTCGGCCCGCGCGCTCTCAGGCAATGCCGACGCCGCGCGCGTCTCGGCGCCCTCCAGGGCTGTGATGCTGGTCTCGCGTCGTCTGGCGGCTGAGCGCAGACTCATGCGGGCTGTGTTGGTGACGATCTGGTGAAACCACGGGCGGAATGGGCTGCCAGGGCGAAAGCGCGCGATGGCGCGATAGGCGGCGAGGAAGCTCTCCTGCACGATGTCTTCCGCCAGGTAGCGATCCCCTGTCAGCAGATAGGCCAGACGGAGCGCGTCTGTCTGGTGCTGGCGGATGAGTGTCGCAAGCCCCTCGATCTCGCCACGCTGGCAACGAGTAATCGCGTCCTCGTCGTTACTCATCTGCACATGTTGATCCTCTCTTGTAGGGCATAACGATTGCGGCCATGGCGATGGACAGCGAGCCGGTTTGCGGGGTTCTGGCCGTCGCGCCGCGCCAGTTCACCGCGCCGTCTCGCTGTTCCATTTCCTCTATGCCGCTCAGCGCCAAAAAGGGAGGAGGCAGGTGGCGGAGATGGTGTGTTGCGGGCATCTGACAGGTGTGCGCAGGCGGCGACAGTGCTACAATAGCGGTGAGTGAGCGTGTGCGCGCCGGGTCGCGCATGCGGGTTCACGCGCATCCACTATCGCGCCGCCAGCCGCGCCCTGACGCTGGCTCCCTGGAGAGAGACATGGCAGACACGACCGCGAATAAGACGATCTTTTCGGTGTACTGGCTCTATCGCGTGGATGAGAGCTATCACCACCTCACCGAGGCGCAGCGTGAGAAGGCGAAGGGGCAGTTCCTCGCCGCGCTGGAGGCTCGGGACGCGAGCATCACCCTGCGCGGCAGCTATTCGCTGGTGGGGCTGCGCGCCAATGCCGACCTGCTGTTCTGGGTCTGGGGCGACGACCTCGACGCGATCCAGCGGCTGGCCGTGGCCCTGCGCCAGAGTGGGCTGGGGCGCCATCTGACGCAGGTGGAGGCGTATGTGGGTGTGGTCAGTGTGCCACGCTACGACCCGGAGCATGGCCCGGCCTTTGTGACGGGCGCGCCACCGAAGCGCTATGTCAGCGTCTACCCCTTCGTGAAGACGACCGACTGGTATCTCTCGTCCTTCGAGGATCGCCGCCGGATGATGGCCGAGCATGGCCTGGTGGGGCGCAAGTACGCCGTTTCCCGCGAGCGTGTGGCGGAGTTGGCGCGCGCGGCGCGCGGCGAGGCGCCGCCCGCGAAGGCCAACGGCAAGGGCGCCCACGCGGCGACGGCCACGGCGGAGGAAGTCGGCGGTGGCGTGCTCTCGAATACGGTGGACTCGTTCGCGCTGGGCGACTACGACTTCATCCTGGCCAATGAGTCAGATGACCCCGCCGAGTTGAAAGATATGATGCTGGCGTTGCGGGCGGTGGAATCGCGCAAGTACACCGCGCTCGATACGCCGATCTACTTCGGTCGGCTGCGCACGCCCGCCGAGGCCCTGGCAGACCTGTAGCGCCTGCCAGCGCCGCGCCTGTCTACCTCTCCCACACGGATGGTAGAGGTAGACAGGCGCGGCGCTCGCTTCGCTCTCAAACGCTGGCGTCTACCAGCGCTCTACTACCACCAGTGGCATAATCGTCATCGCCCCATACACCATGCGTCCCGCTGTGCTATACTATGCTTTCATACGCGCAATGTGAGTAGAATAATAGTCAACTAGAAATCGAATTGAGGGTGAGGAGATGCCTGAGCTTCGGCGTGTCTTTATCAGCCATTCTCATCAGGATGACGACCTCGTTCGCCGCCTTCAGGAGGATCTGATGCGGGCGGGGATGGCGCTCTGGCTCGACCACGAGAACCTCTTACCGGGCGCGAATGACTGGCAGTTAACCATCCGTGAAGGTATCGAGCATTCGACAACGATGATCTATGTCGCTTCCGAGGCCGCCGCACGCTCGATCTATGTCACCCATGAGATCGGGTTTGCGCGTGGTGAAGGCAAGATCATCATCCCATTCTGGATTCGTGGGGAGAAATGGTCTGATTGCGCGCCATTGGGGCTTTCCCTGACGCAATATATTGATGGTCGTGGCGCCTCCTATGCTGTTGGGGTAAGACGGTTGCTGGACTTGCTCATCTCTGTGCCGCCCAGTATCGCCGCCGCGTCCGCCGCGCCGGTCACGTTTGCGCTCCCACCGCCGCCCGGTCTGCCCGCGCGCCTGGCCAGCCAGGGATATTACGGTGTCAACTCCTGTGGCATACCAGCCATTGTGCCACCCCTGGTGACTGTCGCCGCTGGCTCCTTCATCATGGGCAGCGCCGAGAGCGATCCACTTGCCAGCGAAGACGAGAAGCCCCGGCATCGTGTCGAGATTCCCACCTTCCAGATTGCGAAGTATCCCGTGACGGTGGCGGAGTACGCTCTCGCTGTGCGCGCTGGCGTCATCCGCGAACCGGGGGATGACGCGCTCGCCTGGCAGGAGCAGTTCCAGCAATCGGATCATCCGGTCGTCGGGGTCTCGTGGCCGGACGCGCTAGCCTATGTCGCATGGCTGCGGAAGGCGACGGGCGAGGCGGGCTGGCGCCTGCCCACCGAGGCGGAGTGGGAGAAGGCGGCGCGCTGGGATGCGCAACGTGAACTGAGTCGCATCTATCCCTGGGGCGATAGCTTCGACAAGGATCGCTGCAATACCAGTGAGAGTGATAAAGGCGCGACGACGCCCATCGGCAGCTATCCTGCGAGCGATGCGTTCCGCAGCGGCGCCAGCCCGTGGGGCGCTGAAGATATGGCGGGCAATGTCTGGGAGTGGACGAGTAGCCAGCGCAAGCCATACCCCTATGCTGAGGGTGATGGCCGCGAACGTGTGGATCCCGCCGAGCCTGGGAGCCTGCGGGGCGGCTCATGGGGCAGCACCCACCAGACTGCGCGCACGACATACCGTGGCGCAAGTCATTGGGTCAACAGCGCCTCTTTCACTATCGGGTTCCGGCTCGCGCTGGCGCAGTCAGGGCCATAGGCGCATCGGCTCAGTCAGGGCTGTGATGCGGCAATGCGCTGCGCCACGGCGTCCAGCAGCGTGGTGAGCGCGGCAAGCATCGCTGGCGTCTCGCCATCGTAGAGCAGCAGCAGGCAGGGGCGGCGCGCGGCATTCATCGCCTGCCAGGTAGCGACGGCCTGCGCGCGGAGGAAGGTTGGCGGGTAGGCGCCGAGCAGCGACGGCTCCTGGCGCAGAGCCAGCGCGCGGATGCTGACGAGCCACGGCGGGCCGTCCATCTCGCTCTGCTCGGTCGAATGGTAGGCGGCGGGGGCGCGGCGCAGCTTGCACGCGATCCCCAGCCGCTCCACCGCGAGCGCGCGCAGGCTCGCCGCCAGCGGGGCTTGCGTCTCAGGCGCCGCCTCGCCGTTGATCGTCACATCGAGATAGGGCAGCGTTGGCGGCTCCTGGCGTGTCGCGCGCAGTCGCGTGAGCATCCGCGCCGTAAACTCCACCATGTCATGTGCGCCGTCGGCGCTGGCGGTGGCGATGAATTCCTCTGGCGCGAGGATGGTCAGCTTGCCAGCGGTGAGGCTGTTCACGGCGGTGCGCGCGGGGATGGGGTCGGCGCCGGCGTCGCGCAGCGTCCGCGCCCGCGCTTTGTAGTCCTCCACCGCGGGCTGCCCGGCGAAGGTGATGTCGCGCAGGTAGCCATAGAGCGCCATCGTGAGCTGGAGGCCGAGCATCAGCGCCGCCAGCCCGGAAAGGCGTTCCGCTGGGTCGCGCGCGGCGATCAGCGGTTCGCGCAGTGTGAAGATGGCGCTGGAGGTATCGGGCGCGTTCGCATCGCCAGTGACGCGCAGGGTGACCTCACCCCCTGGCCCCCTCCTCCCGCGAGGAGAGGGGGGAGCCGGAGTATGGCGTGGGCATGGCGTTCGCAGCGAAGACCATCACGCCCTTGCCGCCTTTGCCCAGGCTCTCCTCGAAGAGTTGCTCAGCCCAGTCGCGCAGGGTGTCCCAGGCGCCGGGGGCGACGATGGCCAGCCGCACGGCGCCATCTACGCTGGCGGCGGAGAGGGTCGCGGCCAGCCGCGCGAAGGGGTGACTTGCGGGGTCACGCTGCGCGGCGTCGAGGTCATATGCCGCCCACGCCCGCCGCAGGATCTCCGCCAGGGCGCCTGGTCGGGCGTCATGCGCCGCGAGCCACAGTGCGACGGGGAGCAGGAAGACCCGCGTGGAGGGCGCCGACATCCGCCCGCCAGTGCCGGAGCCGCCATCGGGCTGGAGCGGCAGGCGCGGGATGCCGTGCGCGCTGGCGTAGGCGTCGAGGTAGCTGCTGGGGAGCGACATGGCGCGCAGGCGCTCGGCCAGTGGCAGGCCAGCGGTGGTCAGCGCCTCGGCCATCCACGCGAGATGTGTGATTGGCTCCTCGGAGGTCATCCCCAGCGCCACCGCGACCAGCGCGACATCGCCCAGCAGTGTGCGCAACGTCTCCGGCTCGGTCAGCGGCGCGGCGTCGGTGGGCAGCGCGAACCCATGCCCCGCCGCGAGGTCGCGGACGATGGCGTTGAGCGCGGCGGGGTCGGTGCTATCCAGCGGATGGATGGTCAGCGCGCCGCCATCAGCGTAGCCCAGCGCGCGGAGGACGCGCACGGTCAGCACGGAGCCACCCATGCCCGCCCAGATGACATGGCGCACTCCGGTGGCCAGCAGCGCCCGCGCCTCGGCCTCCACCCTGGCCAGCGCTTCAGGATGCGCGAGCAGCCAGGGAATCGCTTCTACCCAGTCGAGCTTCAGCGCGTCGCCCTCGCTGCCCAGCGTCGCCATCGCGCCGTTACGCCGCCGCAACTGGCCTACGGCGTCCTCGCGCGCCAGACGCGCCAGCGCCGCCGCTACGCGCTCCGCCAGCGGCTCATCCGCGCGGGCGCCCATCTTCAGCCTTCCGTAGTGAAGCGGCTGCGCGCCGCCTCGATGATCTTCCATGCCTCATCCACGTCGTGCCACTCGCGCACTTCCGTCTGCACTCCCTGCAACTCCTTGTAGGTGCGGAAGAAGGCGGCGATTTCCAGCGGCCAGTGCTTCGCGAGGTCATGCAAGCGGTGGGTCTGCTGGAAACGCGGGTCGTCATGTGGCACGGCGAGAATCTTCTCATCTTCGCCCTTCTCATCGACCATGATGAGCGTGCCAATGGGACGAGCGCGGACGTGGCACCCAGGGAAGGTCGCCTCATCCACGACCACCAGAACGTCGAGTGGATCGCCGTCGAGCGAGAGCGTGCCAGGGATGAAGCCGTAGTCGGTGGGATAGTGGACGGAGGAGTAGAGCACGCGGTCGAGGCGAAAGACGCCGCGCTCGTGGTCGAACTCATATTTGTTGCGGCTGCCGCGCGGGATCTCGACAACCATCTCGATCCAGCCTTCGTCGCGGTTGACGACGAACTCTTCTCCGGCGTGCGCGCTCATGGGTAGTGCTCCTGATGCGGGTCGTTGGGGCGCTGATGGGCGCCGTGGTCAGTTGTTTCCTTCAGGCTACCACGCCGGGCGGTCTGTTCGCCGCGCTCATCTTGCCGCCAGGCGCAGCAGCGTGGCCTCGACCGCGCGCCACTCGGGCGTCGTGGGGTCAACCGCCTCGAAGTGGCCCGCGCCGACCTGCGGCGTCAGCGGCGCATCGTCGCCCAGCGCCCGCGCGCGGTCAGCGTAGCGCTGGCTGATCTCGAAGGGAACATTGGTGTCGGCGGTTCCGTGAAAGAGCGCCTGTGGGATCCCCAGCGGCAGGAGGTCGTAGGGCGAGGCGCTGGCATAGCGGTCGGGCGCATCGGCGGGACGTCGCGCCCATCAGGGATTCGGTGGCGTTCTCGCTCAGGCGTAGCTCCCACGCGCGGCGCAGATCGAGCACGCCCGCCAGCGCGACGGCCCCCGCGATGGGCAGCGGGTCGGCGCTCCACAGCGCGGAGTCGCGGGCGAGGCGCGGGCGCGCGACCAGCCAGAGCGCGAGTTGCCCGCCCGCCGAGTGGCCCAGCGTCAGCGCGCGGCTGAGGTCCAGCGGGTAGCGCGCGGCCAGCCCGCGCAGGGCGTCGGCGGCGGCGGCGACATCCGCGAACGTGCCGGGCCACGCGCCGCCCTCATCGCCAATGCGCCGATACTCGATGTTCCAGGAAGCCAGGCCCACGCGGGCCAGCGCGCCACAGGCCGCGCCGAAGTACGCCAGGTCGTAGCGATTGCGCCAGTAGCCGCCATGTAGCACGATCACGACGGGATATGGCGCTGGCGTCGCGTCGGTGTCGGGCAGGCGCAGGTCGCCGAACTGCTGTGGCGCGGCGCCATAGGGGATGCGCGCGGTCGGCGGCGGCGCCTCGCTGGCGAGCCGGTCGAGCAGATCAATCATGCTGATGATGTCCTTTCGTGCTGTTTCCCGGCGTTGTCTTCTCCAAGCATACCGCGTGGGCTTGCGCTTGTGGCGCGTGATTTCCTATACTCAATTTATGAATACTCAATGAGTGAGTACTCCAAAAAAGTGGGGGTCGCTATGATGCGCTGGGCGAGGATGTCGCTGGGAGCGTGCCTTGGGCTGGCGCTGGTGGTGGCGCTGGCGGGCTGCGGCGGGCCGGGGAGCGCGGGCGCGAAGGGCGTGGTGAATGTCGCCTACGCTGGCTCGCTGGTCAACCTGATGGAGCATTCGCTGGGGCCAGCCTTCGGGAAGGCGACGGGCTACACCTATCAGGGACGCGGGGCAGGCTCGACCGCGCTGGCGAATCAGATCAAGAGCAAGCTCACCACGCCGGATGTCTTCATCAGCGCCTCGCCAGCCGCCTATAAGACGCTGCAAGGGGCCGCGAATGGCAATATCGTGCGCTGGTATATGACCTTCGCGACATCGAGCATGGTCATTGGCTATAGTCCACACAGCCAGTTCGCCACGCAGCTCGCGGCGGCGGCCAGTGGCGGCGTCGCCGTGGTATCAGGCGCTGGAGACGCCGGGGCTGCGGCTGGGGCGCACCGACCCGAAGCTCGACCCCAAGGGTGTGAACACCCTCTACACCATGCAGCTTGCCGAGCAGTATTATCACCAGCCAGGGCTGGCGGCGAAGATTCTGGGCGGCGCCGAGAACGCCAGCCAGATTTTCCCGGAGGAGGAGCTGGTGGCGCGGCTCACGGCGGGGCAGCTCGACGCCGGCTTCTTCTACGCCAACGAGGTGAAGGACGCCGGGCTGCCATCTATCACGCTGCCCGCGCAAATCAACCTTGGTGATCCCGGCCTGGCCAGCGCCTATGCCAGCGCGACGTATACCACCGCCGCTGGCGTCACGCAGCACGGCGCGCCGATCAGCTTCAGCGTCACGATACCCGCGACCGCGCGCAATCAGGCCGGGGCGGAGGCCTTCGTGGCGTATCTGCTGGGGTCGCAGGGGCGCGCGACCTTCGCCGCCGACGCCTTCGCCACGCTGCCGCCCAGCCTGACGGGTGAGGCCGCGCAGCTTCCGGCGAGCCTCAGGCGGCTCATTCCAGCGGGAGGCGCGTAGATGCTGGCGGATGGCGTGGCGCGTGGCGCGCTGAGACAGGCGGGTGGCTGGCGGCGTGTCGAGCCGGGGGCGCTGACCCTCTGGCTGCTGGCGGCGCTGACCCTGGTCTACCTGCTCATGCCGCTGGCGCAACTGCTGCTGGCCGAGCCGTGGCCGCAGGTTCCCGCCGCGCTGAGCGATCCGCTGGCGGTGGGCGCGGCGCAGACCTCGGCGCTGGCGGCGACGATCAGCACGGCGCTGGTCGCGCTGGGCGGCGTGCCGCTGGCCTATGCGCTGGCGCGCTGGCGTTTTCCCCTGCGCGGGCTGGTGACGGCGTTGGTCTTTGTGCCGCTGGTCTTTCCCGCCGTCGTCAGCGGCATCGTGCAACTGCTGGTCTACGGGCCATATGGGCCGGTGGGCGCGTTCTTCGCGGCGCGCGGCGTGGAGTTGACCGATTCGCTGGCAGGGGTCGTGCTGGCGCAGACCTTCGTGGCGGCGCCCTTTGCGGTGGTGGCGGCGCGTTCGGCCTTCGAGGCGGTGAATCCGCTGACGGAGGCGGTCGCGGAGACCCTGGGAGCCACACGCTGGCGGGTCTTCTGGACGATCAGCCTGCCGCAGGCATGGGGCGGAGTCGTGGCCGGACTGGCGTTGACGTGGCTACGCGCCTTTGGCGAGTTCGGCGCGACGGCGGTGATGGCGTACCATCCCTACACGCTGCCAGTCTACGTCTACGTGCAGCTTACCGGGCTGGGGACGCCCGCCGCGCTGCCGCTGGCGCTGGTGGCGCTGGCCGCGTGCGCCGTCGTCATCACGGTCGCGCTGCTGCTGACCCGCCGCGCGCTCCCTGGCGGAGGTCGGCCATGAGCCAGGTGGAGATGGGCGGCGTGGCGGATGGCCTGCGGGCGGCGTTCACGTTGCGACGCGAGGCGTTCACGCTTGCCGCTGACCTGAACGCGCCGCCGGGCGTGACGGCGCTGCTGGGGCCATCGGGCGCGGGCAAGAGCCTGACGCTCCAGGCGATCGCGGGGCTGGCCGCCATCGAGCGCGGCGCCATCCATCTGAATGGCCGCGCGCTGGCGGATGTCGCGGCGGGGGTCGCGCTGCCGCCTCGGCTGCGGCGCGTGGGCTATGTGCCGCAGAGCTACGCGCTCTTCCCGCATCTGAGCGTCGGCGCGAACATCGCCTATGGCCTGCCGGAGCGCATGACCCGTGAGGCGCGCGAGAAGCGTGTGGCAGAGCTGCTGCGGCTGATTCATCTGCCCAACTACGAGACGCGGTCGCCGCGCGCGCTCTCCGGCGGCGAGGCGCAGCGGGTGGCGCTGGCGCGGGCGCTGGCGTCGCGGCCCGATGCGCTGCTGCTCGATGAGCCGTTCAGCGCGCTCGACACGCCGACCCGCGCCGCCATCCGCGATGAAGTGCGCGAGATTGCGCTGGCCAGCGGGCTGCCGACGCTGCTGGTGACGCACAATCTGAGCGAGGCGCTGACGCTGGCGAGCCGCCTGATCCTGCTCGTCAATGGGAAGGTCATCGCGCAGGGGCCAGTGGCGGAGGTCACGGCGCGGCCAGCGAGCGCTGTGGCGGCGCGGCTGCTCGGCTGGGGCACGCTGCTGACGCTGGCGCTGGTGGAGCGGATGGACGGGCGCGTCTGCCTCACGTTGCCATGTGGCCAGGTTCTCTCGCTGGCGGAGGATGACTGCGCGCCGGATGCGCTGGGGCGTGGTGTCGGCGGGGCGGGCGTGCGGCTGGCGCTGCGCCCGGAGCGATTGGCGGTGGCTCGCGTGGATGCGGCAACGGGCGAGGTCGCTACGACGCGAGCGTTGCGCGGCGTGATACGCTCGGTGACAGAGAGCGGGGCGCTCTGGCGCGCACGGGTCACGCTCGACCGCGCGACGGAGTGGGATGCGCCGCTTGATCTGCCCTTCTCGGCGCGCGAGTGGCAGGCGCTGGGGCTGGCGTCCGGCGATGCGGTGACGCTGGGGCTGACACCCGGCGCGGCGCGACTGGTGGCCGCTGACGACTGAGCGAGGGCGCGGGAGACATGACCATGCGTGACGCGGGGAGCCTGAATGGCGGCCAGTGGGAGCCGCGCGCGTCGCCCGAGGAGCGGCGCGAGGTGGCGGAGTATGCGCTGCTGGGGCTGCTGCGCGAGGGGCCGCGGCATGGCTATCTGCTGGCGGCGGCGTTTGGGCCAGAGGGTCGGCTGGGCATCGCGCTGCGCCTGAAGATGAGCCAGATGTACGCCTACCTGCGCAAGCTGGAGCGCCAGGGGCTGTTGCTCGCGCGCGACGAGACAGACGCCGAGCTCGCACCGCGCCCGGCGAGTCTTCGCGCTGACGGAGGCGGGCGAGCGCGCCTTCGACGCCTGGCTGGCCGCGCCAGTGGAGGCGACACGCGAGGTGCGACTCGCCTTCCTGCTGAAGCTGTCCTTCACGCTGGATGATCCACCGCAGGCGCTCGCGCTACTGCGCCGCCAGCGCGAGGCCACCACCGCCTGGCTGGCTCGCCAGCGCGCCCGCGCCACCGATGCGACCACCAACGCCGCGCCGCCCACCCTCGCGCTGCTGACCCTGCGCCAGCGCATCCTGCTCTCCGAGGCGACGCTGGCCTGGCTGGACGAGACGGGCGAGCGGCTGAACGCTGGACGCGCTCCGGTATAATGGCAGGGCGGGAAGTCGCGGCTGGGTCATGTGGCGTGGCGCTGGGCGCCCCCACCCCCTAACCCCCTCCCCCGCGCGGCGGGAGAGGGGGAACCAGAATGCTCCCATCCTCCGCGCGGGGGAGGGGAAGCAGAACTCCCCTCTCCCGCCGCGCGGGGGAGGGGCTGGGGGTGGGGGCAAAGCGTCACGCTGTTGCCAATTTCGCATATAACATCATCCTCCCGCGTTGGCATGCTCCGGCCTTTTAGAGGTCGAGAGCGCTGGGCCTATCAGCGATACCGAAGTGAGGATGTATGGCGCGCATCGCAAGCCAGACGCATGTGGCGGTGGCGGAGAAGTCGGGCAGGGCGTCGGCGCTCGCTCGCTGGATAAACTCACCCTGGGGGCCAGCGGCGCTGGCGTTCGTCGCCTATGGGATTTTCGTGCTGGAGCGGCTGCGCCTCTTCCATGGCGATGTCTCGCGCTTTGTCGCGGCGGGCGATGTCTACTTCACGGCAAGCCCAGCGGCACGGGTAGGACTGACCGTCATTCCCCACAATATCGGCTACGACGGGCAGTTCTACTATCTGCTTGCGCTCAACCCGTTCGGGCCGCATCCCGCGCTGGCAGGCGCCACCTTCGACAGCGCGGCCTATCGCGCCCAGCGCATCCTCTATCCCTTCCTGGTCTGGCTGTTCACGCTGGGCGGGCATGCGCGATACGTGCCGCTGGCGATGCTGCTGGTGAACTTCGCCGCGGTCGTGGCCTGCGCCACGCTGGTCGCGCTGATCGCGCGGCGGTTGGGGGTGGCCCCATCGCTGGCGGCGATGGTGATCTTCTATCCAGGGCTGCTCCTGAGTCTGGGGCGCGACCTCAGTGAGCCGCTGGCGCTGGCCTGCGCGCTGGGCGGCGTGGTCTGCGCGCTGGATCGCCGCTGGCGCTGGGCGGCGCTGCTGCTGAGCCTGGCAGTGCTGGCGCGCGAGACGACGGCGCTCTTCGGCCTGGCGCTGCTGCTCGCCGCCCTGCTGGCCCGCTTCACTCCGCTGCCCGCGCTGCGGCTGCCCGCCGTGCGGCTGGTCGCGCGGGAGGAGTGGCGTGGCGCGGCGCTGGCCGGGCTGGCGCCGCTGCTGGTGGCTGGCGCATGGCAGGTGGTTCTGCTGCTGCGCTGGGGGCAGATGGGCGTGCTGGCGGGTGGCCCGAAAAATGTCGGCCTGCCCTTCGCGGGAATTGGCGAGGCGATTCACTACTGGCCGACGCTGCCCTGGCCGCTGGAATACTACCGCACGAACCAGGCGGAGGCGCTGTACCTGCTGGCGCTGGCGGCGCTGGTGGCGTATACGCTGGCGACCCGGCGGCGGGGCGGCTTTCTGGCGCTGGCTTGGGGGAGCTATCTCGCGCTGGGCCTCTGCCTGACCGCTATCGTTTGGCTCGAAGACTGGGCATTCATGCGCGCGATGGTGGAGTATGGCGTGACTAGCCTGCTCCTCCTGACGACGGCGCGCGCGCCCATCCGCCAGGCCGCGCTGCTGGCGACGATGATCGTCTGGGGGATGGTCTTCGTGACGCACGTTGGCGCATATTAGCAGCCGCGCGCCTCTACGCGGACGCGACCACAGCGGGCAAGATGTGACGCGATGTAGAGTGGAAAATCGCCAATCGAGACGCGAATGTGACATGGCCGTGTCATGGTGGCGCCAGACAGGGTTCGCGCATAGCGAAAAGAGGCGATGTTTATGTCTACCGCGAGTGATGCGATTGCTGAGGAGCGGCGTGCGAGGAATGATCCACTTCTGACAGCGGAGGAGGCGATACGCCTGCTTGACGAGCGACTGGCCGCGAGGGCGGAGCATGAGAAACACCTGCACCTGCCCACGCGCATCGTCGGCGAATGTCTCGGTGATCACCTGCGTCGGGGCGCGCGCCGCTGGACGGAGATGCCCGACGAGCCGCCACTGGGCGAGGAGGGCGGCACCGCCTGGACGCCCGACAATCTGTGGATGCATGAGGAGAAAGGCGAGGCGGTCGCCCCCTGAGCGCCCCCACCCCCGGCCCCTCCCCCGCGCGGCGGGAGAGGGGAGTTTGAAAGCCCCCGCGCCCGCAGGAGGGGGGCTAGTTGCTGTTGACGTTAGCGCGGGTTTTTCAGCACAGGCAGGTTCGAGACGCTCCAGCGGTTGTTGGCGCTCTTGACCTGGAACTGCACCATCGAGATGGCGTCCGTGGGGCAGCGCACGATGCAGAGGCCGCAGCGGATGCACTTCTCCTCGTCGATGATCATGTCCGCGCCGCCTTCCCAGGTAGCGCCAGCGAGTTGGTGGAGCGGATCGCCCTTGACCACGCGCGTCAGCCCCTGCATGCTGATGCAGTCGTAGGGGCAGATGTCCACGCAGCCACTGCACAGGATGCAGATGCTGGGGTCGATCATGATGTTGAGCTGGCACTGGAGGCAGCGCCGCGCCTGCGTGATGGCTTCCTCCGGGCTGTAGCCGGTCTCGGACTCCGCCGTGATGCTGAAGCGCTTCTGCAGCGGCAGCGCGGGGATGACCTGATAAGGGATGGACTCGTAGTCATCCACCATGCCCCGGCGGAAGTCGGGTAGCTCGATCTCGACGGGCGACTCGGATGGGCTGTCCTGATAGCCGAGGTAGCGGTTGATGGTTCCGGCGGCGTCGCGGCCATCGGCGATGGCTGAGATCAGGTTGCGCGAGCCTTCGGTGAAGTCGCCGCCCGCGAAGAGGCCGGGCTTGGTCGTCATCCAGGTGTCGCGGTCGATCAGCGGGATGCCCCAGCGGTTGACCTCCAGCCCCAGCTCCTCGGCGGGAATCCAGGAGACATCGGCGTACTGGCCGAAGGCGGAGATGACCTGGTCGCACTCGATGGTGTACTCGGAGCCAGGGACGGGCAGCGGCCGGCGGCGCCCGCCCGCGTCGGGGTCGCCGAGGCGGTTGCGCACCATCTTCACGCCGCTGACACGCACGCCATCGTTGCTGATGATCTCCGTGGGCGAGCAGAGGTACTGGAACTCGACATGCTCCAGCATCGCCTCATCCACCTCATACTCGTCGGAGGGCATCTCTTCCTTCGAGCGGCGGTAGAGGACGTAGACCTTCTCGGCGCCGAAGCGGATCGCCGAGCGGCAGCAGTCCATCGCGGTGAAGCCCGCGCCGAGGACGACGACCTTCTTGCCGACGAAGACCGGCTCGCCGAAGTTGATCTTCTCCAGGAAGGGCAGGCCCGCGATGACGCCGTAGTAGTCGGAGCCGGGGACGACCTTGTTGTCGGGGCCAGTCAGCGGATTGGAGAGCATGCAGCCCGCGCCGAGGTAGACGGCGGCGTATTCTTCCAGCAGGTCGGTGAGCTGCACGTCTTTGCCGACGATGGTGTTGAGTCGCATCTCGACTCCCAGCGCGTCGAGATATTCGTCAATCTCCTCGTGCGTCACCTCGCGGGGCAGTCGCCAGACGGGGATGCCGCCGACCATCATGCCGCCGGGCGCGGGATACATGTCGTAGACGACGACGGGATAGCCCATCTCGGCAAGCTCGCGCGCGCAGGCCACGCCCGCCGACCCCGCGCCAACGACGGCGATCTTCTCGGTCTTCGTGACCTTCGGGCGGTCGGGGAGATGGCGATATTCGCGGTGGTCGTGCGAGGCGCGCTTGAGCCAGCAGATGGAGACGGGCTTGCCGTCCACCTTGTTGCGGCGGCAGACCGGCTCGCACGGGCGCGCGCAGGTGCGCCCCAGCACGCCGGGCACGACATTCGAGCGGCGGTTGAGCACGTAGGCTTCGTCGAAGCGGCCCTGCGAGATCAGCCCGATGTAGTTGGAGACATCGGTTCGCGCGGGGCATCCCACCTGGCAGGGGATATTGGTCTTATACCAATCGGGATCGGCGATTTCGCTCTGGTAGAGCAGGCCGAGATCCGCATCCTGATCGAGCATCTGTCTGACCCTTTCGTGACGCTGGCGCGCGCCGTGGCGTCGCGTGTCATCATCGCTAATACGCCTGATAGAGTATACATTAGCTGGGAGCATGGCGCTACCGTAAGGCGCTCGCGACACGAAGTCCGTAGGGCGCGCGCCTGATGCGAGGTGATGAAGGGCGGGGGGGGTTGCGGCTGGCGGTTGAAACCGCGCCTGGATGGCGGCTGGCGCCGCCGCAAAGTCCGCCTCCGCGGACTAAAGATTCCGATGGAGCCTGAGCGCGCGTGGCTCGTATCATTCCTTGCCACGCGTGCTACGGGTCCGCTAATGGCCCAGCCCGCGGAGGCGGGTTTCGCGGCCCACAGGCCATCCAGGCGCGGTTTCAACCGCTGGCCCCGCCGCCCTCCCTCGCGCGTGCTATACTGCTCGCAAGCGTGGCGCGAGCGGCGCTGGAATGGCCGTGAGCGGCGGTGGAACCCGGAGGGATGCGAGGATGGCTGGCGCGGTGATTGTCTTCATCAGCTACTCGCATGAGAACACGACCGAAGTCGAGCGGCTGCGGGCACGACCTGGAGCGGGCGGGCGCGCGTGTCTGGATTGACCATGAGGACCTCGTCCCAGGCACGCACGACTGGGATGAAAACGGTGCGTGAGGGCATTCTCGCAGCCTCAACGGTGATCTATGCCGCATCGGTCGAAGCGCGCAAGTCACCGTATGTGCGCGATGAGATCAATCTGGCGCGTAGCAAGGGCCGTGAGGTCATCCCGTTCTGGGTAGCGGGCGACGATTGGGTGGATTGCGCGCCGATTGGCTGGGGCTCGACCCAATATATTGACGGGCGCGGCGCGAGCTTATCCCGTCGGGCTAGCGAAGCTCTTGCGCCGCCTGGGCCTAGAGGTCAAGCCCGCCGAAACGCCGAAAGCAGCGCCCACCGTAACCTCCACGGCGCCAACGTCAGCGGCCCAGGCGCCAGCGCCACAGCCCGCCGCTGCCCCACCGTGCGCCAGAGCAGCGGCCTGCGCGAGCGTCTCAGCCAGGCGCTAATCGGCCGCGCGGGCGCGCCATCCAGCCCCTGCGCCGCGCCTCCCCCACCGATCCCACCGGAGCGCTTCCCCGCGCGGCTGGCGACGCTGGGCTTTCAGGCGCAGGCGCGCGACGGCGTGGAGTGGATCGTCCCGCCTGTCTGCCGCGTCCCCGCTGGACAGTTCCGCATGGGCAGCGACAAGCGCCGCGACTCGCAGGCGATAGACGATGAGTTGAACCGCCGCGTCGTGACGCTGCCCGACTACGCCATCGGGCGCTTCCCCGTCACCGTCGCCGAGTATGCCTGCTTCGTGAACGCGACGCAGCGCGCGAAGCCCGCAAGTCAGTATAACAATCTCACCTGGGAGCAGCAACTTCGCGAGCGCCTTACACATCCCGTGGTCAATGTCGCCTGGCGTGACGCCTACGACTACGCGGAGTGGCTGGCGGGGCGCACCGGGCAGCCGTGGCGCCTGCCCACCGAAGCGGAATGGGAGAAGGCGGCGCGCTGCGACCCGCGCGACCCGTTGGGAGCGAGCAGCGAGCGCATCTACCCCTGGGGCGACACCTTCGACGCCGCGCGCTGCAACACAGCGAGAGCAAGATCGGCCGCACGACGCCCGTGGGCGCCTACGGGCCGAATGACCCCGAGCCAGACGGCAAGCGCCGGAGTGGCGCCAGCCCCTGTGGCGCCGAGGACATGGCAGGCAATGTCTGGGAGTGGACGGGCAGCGTCTACGCATCAGATTACAGTAAAAGTGAACAGCAGGCCGCCAAAGAATCAACTGAAAATAGAATCCTGCGTGGCGGCTCGTGGTACATCGCCGCGGGGTATGCGCGTGCGGCGTACCGCAACGTCAATCGTCCCACCCTCGTGGGCAGCAGCATCGGGTTTCGCGTCGTCCGTGCAGCTGGTGCCCTGGATCATCCTTTTTAAATGGATTATGAGTTCCGATTAATCTCGATTTAATGTAATGTTGACTAGCAGATCTATCGCGTAGAAGTGGAGAGATAGCTGGCGAGTTTACTCGCCAGCCGCCTCCCCACGCTTGCGCAGCAGCGCCTCGTTGAGCGAGCCGGTGCGGTAGCCCATCAGGTCGAGGGTGACGTAGAGGTAGCCCGCGTCGCGGATGCCCGCCACCACCTGCGCGCGGAAGGCGTCGTCGAGCAGGCGGGGGAACTCGGCGGGGTCGATCTCGATGCGCGCGATGCGGTCGTGGTGGCGTACCCGCGCCTGGCGCAGCCCCAGCGCACGCAGCGCCCGCTCCGCCCGGCCAATCTGGCGCAGCGCCTCCACCGTCACCGTCGCGCCATAGGGGATGCGCGAGGAGTAGCAGGCCATCGCGGGCTTGTCCCAGACGGGGACACCGAGGCGCTGGGCCAGCGCGCGAATCTCCGCCTTGCCCAGCTCCGCGTCATCGAGCGGGGAGACTACGCCGCGCTCGCGGGCCGCGCGCTGGCCGGGACGCCAGTCGCCGCGATCATCCTTGTTCATGCCATAGGCGATATGCGCCAGGCCCAGACGCTGGGCCAGCGGCTCCAGGTGGTCGAATAGCTCTGTCTTGCAGAAATAGCAGCGGTCGGCGCCGTTGGCCGTGTAGCGCGGGTCGTCCAGCTCATTCGTCGCCAGCGTCTCCAGTCGCGCGCCCATCGTCTGGGCCACCGCGACCGCCGCCTGCGTCTCCTCCTCGTCATAGGCCTCGGATGTCGCCAGCGCGCCCACCGCCCGCTCGCCCAGCTCCTCCGTCGCCACCTTTAGCAGCAGCGCGCTATCCACCCCGCCGGAGTAGGCGACCAGCACAGAGCCTAGCCCACGCACGATCTCCCGCAGCCGCGCTTCCTTCGCCGCCAGCTCTGGGGCCATCTCATCCGCGCCTGCCGTGGGCGCCACGTCGCCAGTCTTTGCCATGTGTCTCCCCGCTTCTCCGCCTGGCCCCCACCCCCGGCCCCTCCCCCGCGCGGCGGGAAAGGGGTGTTCTGGTTCCCCCTCTCCCGCCGTGCGGGGGAGGGGGTTAGGGGGTGGGGGCCTGCCACCCCCTATTGTATGCGGGGCGGCTGGAAACGACAAGCAGGAGACGCCCGGTCACATCCAGGCGTCTCCTGCGGAGCATGTCGGTCGCGCGATTTGGGCGTCCCGCTCTGGCCAGTGGCCAGCGGGAACTAGTCGCGGCGCTCCTTGAGGCGGGCGGCCTTGCCGCGCAGCCCGCGCATGTAGTAGAGATTCTTGCGGCGCACCTGGTTGTGGCGCACGACCTCGATCTTGTCAATGCGGGGCGAGTGCAGCAGGAAGGTGCGCTCGACGCCGACGTTGTGCGCGATGCGACGCACGGTGAAGACGCGGTTGACGCTCTCACCATGCAGGCGGATGACGATGCCCTCGAAGACCTGGATGCGCTCACGGCCACCCTCGACGACCTTCACATGCACGCGCACGGTGTCGCCTGGCTCTAGCCGGACATCGCTCTTGGTAAGGTGGGCCTCTTCGACGGCCCGGACAAGTGGCGCGACTGACATGACGCTCTCCTCCTAACAAAATGCCAAAATCTAGTATATACCCGCGCCCACTCTCCGCGCAACCATGAATTTTTTGGCGGGTGGCGGCTGTCGCGGCCTTAAAAGGTCGGCGCACGCGGACGCGGACTGAAGTTCGATGCGCCGCCAGGGGCGCCATACAGGGCATTCATGCCCCGTCCCACCGTGCGCCGGCCATTGATGGCCGCGACAGCTGATAGCGCGCCAGCCTTTTAAGGCTGCGACGGCGTAAGCGTTCGTTGACAGGCGCCAGCGCCAGTCCATATACTTCTAGATATAGGCGGCGCAGCGTAGCGTCGCCCCAGGAGGGTCGGGCGCGAATATTGCCCCGCTGGCTACGAGAGCCACACCATGACAGATAACATCAGCCAGTCGAGAGGTAGAACGTACCGTGCAACAGAACCTCCGTATTCCGGGGCCGACACCGATTCCGCCGCAGGTCGCCGAGGCGCTGGGCCGCCCGATGATCAACCATCGTGGGCCAGAGTTCGCCGCGATCCTTGGGCGCGTCACCGAGCAGCTACAGCACTTCTTCCAGACATCGCAGCGTATCCTCACCTACCCGTCATCGGGCAGCGGCGGCTGGGAAGCGACCGTGGTCAACCTCTTCAACTCCGGCGATGAGATTCTGTCCGTGCCGGTCGGCGTCTTTGGCGAGCGGTTCGCGCGCGTGGGCGAGGCGTTTGGCCTGCGTGTGACGCGCGTACCGACGGAGTGGGGCCAGGCCGCTGATCCCGCGCAGGTAGCCGAGGCGCTCAAGGCGCTGCCTGGCGCGAAGGGTGTCTTCCTGACGCAGAACGAGACCTCCACGGGCGTGATGAACGACATCCAGGCGCTGGCCAAGGCGGTTCGCGCGGTGCGCCCGGACATCCGCATCTGCGTGGACGCCGTTAGCTCGCTTTCGTGCGTCGATCTCCAGATGGACGCCTGGGACCTCGATGTCGTGCTGACCGGCTCGCAGAAGGGCTGGATGGTTCCACCAGGGCTGGCGATGATTGGCGTCAGCGAGCGCGCGTGGGCCGCGCACCAGAACGCCACCCTCCCCCGCTACTACTGGGACTTCACCAAGGTCGTCAAGTCCGCTGAGAAGGGGCAGACGCCCTATACCCCGCCCGTCAACATCTTCTTCGGCCTCGATGTCTCGCTCGCGATGATGCGCGAGGAAGGGCGCGAGGCGATCTTCGCCCGCCACCAGGCTTGCGCTGACCTCACCCGCGAGCGCGCTCAGGCGCTGGGGCTGGAGCTTTTCGCCAACTCTGCCGTCGCCTCCAACACCGTCACCGCCATCAAGGCGCCTGCGGGAGTCAGCGCGAAGGCCATCACCAAGGCGCTGCGCGAGAACGAGGGCGTTGTCATCGCAGGCGGCCAGGAGCGGCTCGAAGGCCAGATCATCCGCGTGGGACACCTGGGCTACGTGCATGAGCCAGAGATGGTCGCCTGCATGGATGCCCTGGAGCGCCAACTCAAGGCCCTGGGATACGACGTTCCGGCGAAGGCTGGCGTCTAGGCGTCGCGCTGCCCGCTGCACGCGGGCGCTGTGGCGACCGAGGCCGCTGACCACGACTCCGATGGAGCGTGTGCGCGCGTCGCACGTGCTCCATCGCCGTTGAATGAAAACACCACCACAGTAACCAGAGTGTAAGGGCGATCCTGACATGACCGATCAGCAGAGCGCGCGTCCCCGTATCCTCGTAGCAGACCCCATCGCCGCTGAAGGCGTCGAGATTCTCCGCGGGTTCGCGGATGTAGACGAGCGCTCTGGCCTGGGCGCTGAGGGCCTTATCGCCGCAATCCCCGACTATGACGCGCTCGTCGTGCGCAGCGAGACGAAGGTGACGGCGGACGCGATCAACGCCGGCGTGAAGCTGCGCATCATCGGGCGGGCGGGCGTCGGCGTGGACAACATTGATGTCGAGGCCGCGACGCGCCGGGGCGTGGTGGTCGTCAACTCCCCCACGGGCAATATCGTCGCCGCCGCCGAGCATACCATCGCGCTGCTGCTCGCGATGGCGCGGCGCATCCCCATCGCGAATGAGGCGCTGCGCCAGGGCCGCTGGGAGCGCGCGAAGTTCGTCGGCGCGGAGGTGCGCGGCAAGACGCTGGGCATCATCGGGCTGGGCAAGGTTGGCTCCGAAGTGGCGCGGCGCGCGGGCGAGAACGGGCTGGGCATGCGCCTGCTCGCGCACGACCCCTACGCCAACCCCGACAACGCGCGCAAGCTCAACGCCGAACTGGTCAGCCTCGACGAGCTGCTGGCGCAGTCGGACTTCATCACCGTGCATACCGTGCTGAACACCGGCACGCGCGGCCTCATCAGCACAGAGGAGCTGGCAAAGGTGAAGCCGTCCGCCCGCATCATCAACTGCGCGCGTGGCGGTGTGGTGGATGAGGAGGCGCTGCTGGACGCGCTGAAGGAGGGCCGCCTCGCGGGCGCCGCGCTGGATGTCTTCTCCAAGGAACCGCCGTTCATCGTGCCCGCGCTGGCCGAGTTGATCGCCCGCCCTGACGTGGTGGTGACGCCGCACCTGGGCGCCTCGACCGAGGAGGCGCAGGTCAGCGTGGCGGTGGATGTCGCCGAGCAGATGCGCGATGTCTTCCGGGGAGGCGCCCCACGCGCCGCCGTCAACGCCCCGCTGATCCTGCCGGAGACGCTGCGCCAGTTGGAGCCGTGGATGGCGCTGGTCGAGAAGCTGGGCCGCTTCTACACGCAGATGCACCCCGGCGCGCTGAAGCGGGTGGAGTTGAGCGTCGCGGGCGAGATCGCGCAGTTCGATACGCGCCCGCTGACGACCGCGCTCATCAAGGGGCTGCTGGAGCCAGTTTCCGAGGCGCATGTCAATCTGGTGAATGCGCAGGTGGTGGCGCGTGAGTGGGGGATGGAAGTGACGGAGAGCCGTTCGACCACCCATGAGCAGTATGCGAACCTCGTGACGGTGCGTGTCAGCCCAGATGGCCCCGACGTAGAGGACAACATCCTCGCGGCGACGGTCGCCTGGGGCGAGGAGCGCATCGTGCGGGTAGATCACTACCTCACCGATTTCTCGCCGCGCGGCCATATCCTGCTGGCGCGCAACCTCGACCGCCCCGGCATGATCGGCAAGGTTGGCGTCATCCTGGGCGATGCGGGCGTGAACATCGCGCATATGGATGTCGGCCCGGTCGCAGTGAATGATTCGGCGTCGCGTGCGCGCCAGCCCGGCGGCGAGGCGCTGATGGCGCTCTCGCTTGACGACAAAGTTCCAGAGGATGCGCTGGAGAAAATCCGCAATACCGACGGCATCATGGACGTGCGCAGCGTGGAGTTGTAGCGCGACTCCACGCCATCGTAAATCGCCTGCTCGCCGCGCGTCTCAGGGGTGAGGGGCCGCTTTGTCCGCGTGCTCGCCTCAGACAGACGCTATTCGCGGCGAGGAGGATGACGCATGAACGATGGCAGCGGGCGCGGCGACTACCAGGATGAGGAGAGCAGCCTGGCCCAGCGCCACGCTGCGTTGCGTGCGCTCGCCCAGGCGCAGATCAGTGCGGCGGCGCCACCTCCGCCCACGTCTCCGGCGGCGATCCCTGGCATGGCGCGACCGCTGGCGCGGCGCGGCGGCGCACGGCGCTGGATCATCTCGGCGTTGAGCGTGCTGGTAGTTGTGGCTGTCGTCGTGGTCGTGGTCGTAAATATCCTTGGCGCATCGAGGCTCAGCGCCAGTGTAAAGCCCATGCTGCGCATCAACCCGCAGGCCGATGGGCTGAATTGCGTCTCACAGATCGCCTGGTCGCCTGATGGCAAGGACATCGCCGCGCTGGGGAACCTGCATGATTGCGGTGGCTCGGCATTTGACTCGCAGACGGGAGTCGTTTATATCTACAGCGCCGCCACGGGCAAGGTGATCGAGCAGGAGCACACGGACAGTGTGATCTTCCGGGATAATGCCGTCGCCAGTCTCATCGCCAGCCATACGAACGCATCGAGATCGCCGAGCATGCTCGACTACTTCTCGCTTACCTGGACGCCAGATGGCCAGTCGCTGCTGCTCTACTTCAACCTGTACATCTCCTCAGGCGGAAACGGACAGGCCGACTTTGGCGGGAATGGGCTGCTGCGCCTGCGCCTGGGGCAGACGGCGGGAACCACTGTCTGGCTCGACCGCTACAGTGGCATGCAGAGCGGCGACACGGAGCGCTGGGATCTGTCCACAGGGCAGTCCATGCAGGCCCCACAGCCAGCGGCGGCGACGGCGTATCGCTGGGGCAGCGACGGCGCGCTCCTGTCAGCGAGTCCGCCGAGCGATGGCGCCATTGGCTCACCAGATGGCGGCAAGAGCTTCACTATCTGGCAGAATGGCTCCCTCAGCTATCCCAGCATCCAGAGCAGCCCCAATGCCCCGCCCAGCATCGTTGCGCATGATATTAGCTGGGACGCGAATATCACTCCCATCTCACCAGATGGTCGTTATTACTACACCTACTTCCCGATAGGCGCCGACCTGACCCCGCCTTCGACCGTCTTCGTACAACCAGGCGCTCCAAAGGTCTCGCCGCATGACAAGGCGCTGCTCGCGCTGGCGTTGAAGATGACCCTTGCCACGACGCCGAGCCAGCCCCTAACGTACATGGTCACGTACCGCCCGGATGGACGGTTGCTCGCAGCAGTCCAATTCAATGGGGCGGGTGAAGGGAACGCGGCGCCCGCAACCTTCACTGTCTCGATCTACAACACGGCGACGGGCGCGCTGGTCAAGCGACTGATGCCGAACTTCACCGATCTGCAATCGGGCAGCGCGGGGCAGGAGACTCTGGAGTGGTCGCCCGACGGGTCGCATCTGTTGCTGGCCGACAATACGTTTGGCGCCATCACGGTCTGGGGGCCGGGCGCGCTCCCTATGTGACCGTTGTCATGCCTCATTGCCGATATTCAGTATCCCAACCGTCACTCAATCGTCTATAGTACACATACGATGTCTATGGCGTCATGAGCGAATGGGTGGCGTTCCGCGCACGCGGGCGTATGGGGTACAGCAGCATGAATGATCCTCGCGGTGGCGATGGCGGACGTCGAGGCGCCGCTCCCACTGGCTTTGACGACAGCACAACACGGCGAGTGTCAGGCCGGGGGCCACAGTTGGCGCTGGCTGGCGGGCAGGCGCGCATCAGCTATCAGCCGTTCCTGGTAGTAGGTATTGTGCTGCTGGTGGGCGTGCTGCTCGCGGTGGGGACGCTGCGTATGGTGGAGAAACTCCGCCCGTCGGCGCCCATAGTCACGCCTCCGCCGCCGCTACTGCGTCTGGCGCCTGTCAGCGATGGGCTGAAGTGCGTGTCACAGATCGCCTGGTCGCCGAGTGGGGGAGCGGTCGCCGCGCTGGGAAATACGGAGAACTGCGGCGCGTCGGCGCTGGATCAGCAGTCAACCCGCATTTTCATCTACAACGCGCACAATGGTGAGTTGATCGAGAAGCTGCAACCCGACCTCGATGTCATCGCCTCCCCTGATATCGAGCACGCCCTCAGCGCTACCTGGACTGATCCTCGCGTGATCCCCCAGCTTACGTACACGAATCTCGTCTGGACACCCGATGGCAAGGCGCTGCTGTTGCCTTTCCAGTTCCAGATGGCAGGTCAGACGGGCGCTGCGACGGTCAATGGGCTGCTCCGTGAGGGCGTGAGCCAGAGCGCGCTAACGAGTGTCTGGTTTGATCGACTCCAGGATCTCGCAAGCGCTGAGCTAGAGCAATGGGATCTGACGGGCGTGGTTCCCACGGAGACGCCCGCCCCAGCGCTGGGCGAGACCTATCACTGGAATAGCGATGGCACGCTGGCGTCGGAGAGCGCGACGGCCAGTGGCGTCGTCGGCGCGCCCACTGGCGGACAGAGCTTCACCATCTGGCAGTCGGGCAGCCTGAACTACCTCGCGCCATCAGAGCCGGGCGGCCCAGCCGTCACCTGGAGCGCGAAGATCGCGCCTGTCTCACCCGATGGCCGCTATTTCTATCCAGCGGTGGCGGCGTCTGGCGTGCTCGTCCCACCTTCCACGGCCAATGCTGGGTCGCCGCTAACGAACCTGGCGCCCCACGACAAGGCGCTGCAATCCCTGGCCCAGCGACTCGCGCAGATCGCCTCCACAGACGCGACGGCGCCCTTGCTCGTCACCTGGCGACCTGATGGCAAGCTACTCGCCTCCGTGAAGCTGGTTCCAGCGACTACGGCGGGCGTCCTGGTCGTCTCAATCTATGACACGACGACCGGGGCGCTGGTCAAGCAACTCACGCCGAGCTTTACAGGGTTGACCGTGGGGCCAGCCAGCGCCGAGACGCTGCAATGGTCGCCCGATGGCAAGCAACTGCTGCTTAGCGATAGCGCCTATGGCTCTGTCACGCTCTGGGGGCCAGGCGAGTTGCCCGCATAGGCTCACTCGCCTGGCGTGTCGCGCGCATCTACGGTGTAGCGCATCACCGTGCGGGTACGCTCGGGCGGCGTGACATCCGCGAAGCCCGCCTGGAGGAAGGTCGCGGGCGCGCCCATGTAGGTGTAGAGGCGCGCGTCGGGTTCTACTGGATAGCCCTCGATGGTGGCGGCTCCCTGTGAGCGGGCGTAGGCCACGGCGGCGGTAAGCAGGCCGAGCGTGACGCCCTGGCGCCGGACGTGGCGATCCACGAAGAAGCAGGTGACCGACCAGACGGGGCGCGCATCCACTCGTGCGAGGGCGCGGTAGCGTTCCAGCGCGGTGAAGGTCTCGCGCGGCGCGATGCTGACCCAGCCGACCGGCTCACCATCGCGATACGCCAGCACGCCAACGGGCGTATCGTCCTCGACCAGGCTATCCAGCGTGGCGATGCGGTTCTCCTTCGTCGAGTGGCTAAATTCCGCACTGCTCAATCGCCAGCGCATGCAGGAGCAGTAGCGGAACTTCCCGTGCCGCTCCGAGAACATCCGCAGGTCGGCGAGGCGCTCAGGCGTGACCGGATGATACTCCAGCGCCATGCCGCTCACCCCGCGCCGTGGAGGCCAGCGGCCAGCATATCCGTCCCCGACCACATGCGCTGGAAGTCACCGACCGCCTCGGCGGGGGTCATGACGGCGGGGGCGCAGCGATTGTGGTCTTTGGTCGGGCGGAAGCGCACGCTGATGAGCCGTCCCTCACGCCAGTAGAGGTGCAGCAGCATCCCCTCCATCGTCGCCTCTGACCAGTCCTGATCGAAGACGAAGTTGCCCATCGAGTAGATGATGAGCTTGCCCTTGTAGCTTTCGATGGCCTGTGTCCAGTGGGGATGGTTGCCCAGCACCATGTCGGCCCCCGCGTCTATCGCCGCCCGCGCGACGCTCTGCTGGTAGCTGGTCGGGTCCTTGGTGTATTCGATGCCCCAGTGGAAGTAAGGGATGACGAGATCGGCGTGCGCGCGAGCGGCTGCCAGATCGTGGGGCAGGCGCGTCGTGTCGATGGGGGCGAGTCCCCAACTCGTCGGTGTGGCGAATGGCCCCTGCGGCATGATGTTGTCGTAGCTCAGGATTGCCACGCGCGTTCCCTTCACCGTCTTGATGGCGGGTTTGGTCGCTTCGGCCAGGTTCTCGCCGCCACCGCACCAGAGGATGCCGCGCTTCGTGAGCAAGGCGCGCTGGTCGGCGAAGACCGCCCGCCCCTCGCCGTTCGCGTGGTTATTGGCCAGTGTCACGACATCGAAGCCCGCGTAGACCAGGCCATCCAGTCCCTTTGAGGGGCAGACGAAGGTGAAGGTAGAGGGGTCGGAGGGTGGCGGTACCATATCCGTCACCATGCACTCCAGGTTGGCGACGCGCAGATCGCCCTCCGCCAACTCATCTTTGATGGCGCGATAGGGGAAGCTGTAGTCGTTGCGTGCGCGCATCTGGTTCAGGACACCGCGCCCCAGCATGATATCGCCGACCGCTACGATGTCGAGCGTCTGGGCGGCTCCTGCCAGGGCCGCGCCTGCCGCCACGCCCACCTTTGCCGGGTCGCAGCCGCGCTTGGCGAGCGCATCGGCGGCGCAGAGGCGCAGCCCCAGCGTCCCCAGGCCGCCCCTGGTTGGGTCGCCGCGTCCCTGCGCCGGGAAGACGCCATCTACGCCGAGGTGGTGCAGTGACCAGTCCAGCGCCTCAGTGGGCAGCGCGGTCACGGCCCCCGGCGTCCTGCGCAGCGCCGCGATCAACTGGGCGTAGGAGGGGTAGTGAACGGCGCTCGCGGGCAACTTCACACCTGCGGGGGTGGGCAGCCCAGCCAGCCAGAAGACATGGACGGGCAGGCTAGCAGGCGCGCCGACGGATGACCAGTTGGTGACGGCGCCACTCAGCAGTCGCAACGCCTGCGCATGGGTGAGCGATTCGATGGGGACGCGCAGATGGCTGGCCAGCGCCCACGCGCTCTGCGCGACGATGGCGCTGGTGGAGTAGCCCTTGGGCGCGGCGCCAAAGCTCAGCATGAGGTCTGGCGGGGGAACTGGGGAGTCGAGCGTATAGACGGCGGAGATGCCACCATGGCCGCCCAGCCGCGCCGCGACCGCCTGGGTCAGGCCAGCGGGGATGGTGGCGTTCCCAGAGAGCGCCGCTGGCTCGTTGAGCGAAAATGCGCTCGATGTGGCGACGCTGGTCGCGCTAGGGCTGCCCTTCGCGGAGAAGGGCGCGCAGCCCGCCACAACGGCAGCCGCCGCGACCGTGACGACAAATTCGCGTCGGGTCAGCCCGCGCTTCCCGGCGTCCCCGCGTGTTTGCTCGCCGCTCGTGATCTGTATGTCGGACGCTGCGCCACGCCCACGTTTCCTCGCCATATCGTCGCGCCTCCTGGCTGTCGTCGCCCCGCTGGTCGCCAACGTTCTGCGATGTACAACGAAGAGCGGGGGATTCAGTGGCGGATGCGCGCCAATTTCCCCTATTCGTCTTCCGCTGGCGTGTAAGGCGCGAGATGGTCGAGTTCATCGTCGGTCAGGTTGACATGCGCGACGCCGTCATCGAAGCTGGCGATGGCCGCGATGGGCACGACCACCAACTGATCCGCGCCAGAGGCGCGGATGACGATGCCCGTGACACGCTGGGTCGCCGTGTCGGCAAGCGTGCGCTCGACGACGCCAATCTCCTCGTGCGGGGTCACGCGCCAGACCGGGGCGTCCTCGGGGATCACGTCGGAGTCAGCGGAGACATTGAACGCGATGCCCTCGGTGTCGGGCACGTAGGGCGCTCCGCCCAGCCCGAAGGCGGAGGCCAGGTAGTTGACCAACTCACCCAGGCGGAAGCGCGAGCCACTGGCGCTCACAGGCGCATCCACGTACTCGTGGCGCTCGAAGAGCGGCAGCGCCGCGAAGGTCGCTGCGTTACAGGCGAGCGTGATCTCGTTCTCGGTGACAGTACGCGCCTGATCGATCGGGACGAGGCGGTCGCGAGGCTTTTCGATGCCGCCCGGCTCCAGCAGGTCGCCCAGACGTCCACCCGGATCGACGACCAGATGGGTTACCGCTGGCTGGTCGCTGGTGACGACGATGCGGGCCAACTCGCCTACCTGTTTGCCATCGCTGCTCATCACATGCGCGCCGATACGCAGTTGCTCGATCATGCTGTTTCTTCTCCCTGCCAAATCGCCGCGCTAGCGGGTCGCGCGCCGCTTGCGCAGACGCTGGGCGGCCCGCACGCGATCATAGACCTCGTCGTGCGCTGTGCTGCTGACCTCTGGCGTGGTGGCGCGAGTCGTCGTGGCGGCGGTGGTAGTTTTGGCGCCTTTGCCATTTTTGCCGCTCGTGACCTGCGTCGTCTTTACCGTCGCGGTATGACGCCGCTCCGCGCGGGTGCGTCCCTTGCCGATGCCGGGGATCTGGTTGCCATTGGCCGCGCCGCCGCTGGATTTTCCCGCGCTCGCGCTGTTGCGTGTGGTTGTGCCGCTAGCGCGTGAGGCAAACACATCGCGGGGGATGATTCCTAGCCGCTGGAGGACGACCCAGACCGCGACGATCACCAGAACGTTGATGATCAGAAACCAGCTTAACCAGCTCACCTGTGGCCCCAAAATGGGCTGTTCGAGATGGAGCTTGAGATTGACGTTGGCTAGCTGCATCAGGAATGTGAGCAACTCGGCGATGAGGATGAAGGTGATAGAGCCGACGATGAAGCGCGAGGTGGATGACGGCTCTTTGCGTGGCGCACCGGACGCGGACGGGCGAAAGAAGCCTGTGATGCGCTGCCCCAGTGAGGGGCCAGATGCGCCCGTGGATGGCGTAGGCGCGCTCGATTTCGTGTCAGCCATGCTCGTCGCTCCTGGGAGAATCGGTCGTTGTGGGGCTGCGCGCATGGGAGCGGCGCCCAGTCGCGGAACACACCGCGTTCAATTGAGTATACGCCCCCGCTACCATTCTCGCCAGCGGGAATCGCCTCGCCGCGCACCGCTCGGCATGCGCGGGAAGAAGCCCAGCCGCTTGAGGATGACCCAGAATGCGAGAAGCGCGCAGAAATTGATGACCGTAAACCAGCTTAGCCAATCCAGCCCTGACCCCAGGATTGGCCGAGTGAGGCCAAGTTTGAAGCGAATATTCACATAGATGACGAGGAAGGTGAACAGTTCAGCGCCGACGTACGAAGATCACCGCGCCGATGATTTGGCGCAGGGTGATTGACCATTCGGCGCGTGGTGGCTGAGGGCGCATGGGATCATTGGGGTTGTACTGGTTGGAGAGGTCATCGAGATTCGGTGAATTGGGAGAATACGGGCTGTAGGATGCGAAAGAACTGTATTGATCAGCGTCTGAGGTGTGTTCGCCTGGGTCGTTGAAGGTCATACGTCTTGCTCCTCTGCGGGGTTAGCGCTAGGGTTAGCGTGGCTCGGAGGCGCGTGAACCGCGCTGGCCGTCGAAGGGCGCAGGCTCCAGGCTGGCTGGGCGGAAGCTGGAGCGCAGGGTGCGGCGGGAAGCCTGCTGGGACTGCTCGGCTGGCTCTGGCGCGGGGCGTGGCATGGACGGAGCGAATGGCGCCGGACGCAGTGGCGTGGCTGACGCTTCGGTGGTGGGCGCGGACGGCGTGAGTGTCGCCTGGAGCGTCCGCAGATCCGCGCAGAGGTCGTCGGCTGAGGCGTAGCGTTGGTTGATGTCGCGGGCCATAGCCTTCGCGATGATGCGCTCGAGATCAGGTGGGATGCTGGCTTCGAGCTGGTGCGGTGGGGTCGCTGTCGCGTAGAGGATGGAGTCGCTCATCTCGGTGAGCGTCTGGCCGCGATAGGGGCGCTGGCCGGTCAGCATCTCATACATGCTCACGCCAAGCGCATAGACATCCGAGCGTCCATCTAGCTTACGCCCGAGGAGTTGCTCTGGCGAGACGTAGTAGAGGCTGCCGACGACGGTGCCAGCCCGCGTGATCGCGTCCATGCCTTCGATGCGCGCCAAACCGAAGTCCAGAAGTTTCACCCGCCGCCAGCGATCGACCAGCATGTTCTCCGGCTTTACGTCGCGGTGAACCAGGCGCCCGGCGGTGTGCGCGTAGGCCAGGGCATCCGCCGCCTGGGCCACAATCTCGATGACCTCGCCATAGGGCAGACGCTTGTGGTCGCGCAGCATCTGCCCTGCCGTCACGCCCTGGAAGTATTCCATGACGAAGTAGATGTGTTTATCTTGCTTGGCGGACTCGTAGACATGCACGATATTGGGGTGGTTAAGCTGCGCGACAATCGCCGCCTCGCGCCGGAAGCGCGTGACGAAGGTCAGGTCGGCGCAGAGCGCGTCGATCAGTACCTTGACGGCGAATGACTTCCCGGATGGCTTGTGTATAGCGCGATAGACGACGCCCATCGTGCCGCGGCCTAGCTCGGCCTCCATCTGGTACTCGCCCAGCAATTGACCTACAAGCGAAGTCACACCAGCCCCCTATGTGTCCCAGGATCAGCTATACGCCCGCAACTGAACTGGCGCGCGTCGAGAACCTTAGCTAGCCAGTCAGGCGCCAACGCGCATCTCTTGTGCGACGCGCGGCGACGCCTGCTCTTACAGATGTAACGCGGGAATCAGGAAAATGTTGTTATCGGCGCCCTGAGCGGCTACTAGCGCCTCTCAGCTATACGCACATCAGCCCTCGTCGCTCTCAGGAGTGTCCTGTTGCTCGGCGCGCAAATGCGTGATCAGTTCGGCATCCATCGTGGCGCTGTTGGCCTCGGTGGGGAATGTGCGGTCGCGTACGTCGCGCACGTATGCTTCTACCCCCGCGCGCATCGCGGCGCCGAGATCAGCGAAACGCTTCGTGTGGCGCGGCGTGAAGTCGGGGAAGAGGCCCATGATGTCGTGGATGACCTGCACCTCGCCATCGCAGTAGGGGCCAGAGCCGATACCGATAGTCGGCACGCTCACCCGCTCGGTGACCAGGCGCGCCAGCTCGGTCGGGACAAGCTCCAGCACGATGGCGAAGACGCCCGCCTGCTCCAGCGCCGCCACATCCGCCAGCAGCGCGCGCGCCGTCCGCTCTGTCTTGCCCTGCACCTTGAAACCACCGAAGACGTTCACGGACTGCGGCGTCAGGCCAACATGGCCCATCACCGGGATGCCGGCGTCTACGAGCGTGCGGACGCTGGCGGCGACGCGCACGCCCCCCTCCAGCTTGACCGCCTGAACGCCAGCCTCTTTCATGATGCGGGCGGCGTTGCGCATGGTCTCCTCGGTGCTGACCTGGAATGAGCCGAACGGCATGTCGGCGATGACCATCGCGTGTTTTGCCCCGCGCGCGACCGCCTGCGCATGGAGGATGATGTCGTCAACGGTGACGGGCAGTGTGCTGTCGTAGCCGAGGACGACCATGCCCAGGGTATCGCCGACGAGCAGCATGGGCACGCCCGCGCTATCGAGGATGGACGCGGTGGGATAGTCGTAGGCCGTCAACATGGGGATACGCTCCCCCTTGGTCTTCATCTGGCTAATCTGATCGGGTGTGATGCGTGGCATGATAGCGATCTCCTGTCTGCGCTGATCGAGAGAACGAGCAGGGAAGAGAACGTAGCGGATGTGAGCGCGTCGAGCTGTCTGCGTTCCTCCATACACATCCTTCGTGGCTGGGATGGCGATTGGCACGTGCGCGTTGGCTATGCGTCGCCTCATTGTATAGCGTGGCGAGCGTGCTTTGCGTGGCGTCCTTCCGCGAACGCGCCAGTAGGGTATTTGCCCGATTCACTGGCCGCTGATTGCTGAGGGCGGCGCGGACAATATCAGGTTGACGACTGATATTAGGTAATGCTAATATCCGAGTGGTGAACTCAGGTATACAACGTAGAGGCGCCCTGCCCCCGCGAGCCGTGGCCAGTGACTGGCGACGCGAGTGTGTGACCAGGGCGGTCGCCGCTAGAAAGTGACTCCCATGCTACCAGCATTCATCCTACTTCTGCGTGAAGGGCTGGAGGCGAGCCTGGTCGTCAGCCTGATGCTGGCGGCGCTACGGCAACTTGGCGAGACACGCCAGGCGCGCGCCGTGTGGACCGGCGTCGCGCTGGCGGCAGCCGCGTCGCTGGTCGGTGGGGTCATCATCTACATGACGGTGCGCGAATACAACGACACAACCTTCCAGACGGTCTTCGAGACACTGACCTATATCGTCGCTGTCGGCATTCTTACCTCGATGACGTTCTGGATGCAGCGCCACAGCCGCACCCTGAAGAAAGAAATCGTTTCGCGCGCCTCGGTGGCGAACTCAGGCTTTGCGCTGGGGCTGTTGGCATTTACGATGGTGGGACGCGAGGGGCTGGAGGCGTCGGTCTTCGCGCTGGCGTTCGCATTCCAGACGAGCGGCGTCCTCTGGTTGACGGGCGCGGCGCTGGGGCTGTTGGCGGCGGTGGGGCTGTCGTGGGCGATCTATCGCATGGGCTACCGCCTCGACTTCCGCCAGTTCTTCCGCTGGATGGGCATCCTGCTGCTGATCTTCGCGGCGGGACTGGTGGCCGATGCCGTGCAGAATATGCAGGAGCTTGGCTGGATTACGTTCGGCTCGGCGCATCTCTGGAATACTGGTCATCTGCTTGCCGAGGACAGCATGCTCGGCGACCTGCTCCACTCCTTCATCGGTTACGCGCAGTCGCCGACTGTCTTGCAGGCCGCGCTCTATCTTCTCTATCTGCTGGTGGCGGGCGGCTATTTCTTCTACATCACTCGCAAGCCCAGCGGCAATGCGGCGCCCGCTGGCGGTGCGGTGGCGCCCGCCGCGCGCGGGTAGGGCCCGGTTCCGCAACGGCGCCCGCGCAGCTTCTCCCCTTCACCCCCCCCCGTCGCCGTGCCCTGCGAGACTCCAGCGAGGGTAGATTTCGCGCGCCCGCTTGACGACTGTGAAAAGCACAGGTATGCTTAGAGAAACGCGACGCCTGTTCGCTATTATGGATGGGCGCCGTCTCCTCGCACGTCGCTGCCCAATGCGCGCATCGGGTTTTGTGGCAGTTCCTTCACCTTTTTCTTGTGCGTGGCTGTGGCTTACTCAGAGCATCACACTTCTTGAATGGCTGGGAGCGGGTTATGTGGCGAAAGCAATCTCAGCACTCTACCGCTGCTTTTCCATGGGATTTTTTATCGCGTTCCTCTGAACTCGACGCTGCGCTCGATAGTCTGCTCAAGCTTCTGCCTAATGGGGTAGTTGGGGAAATACTGTACTATGCCCCTAGACCGAAGTGTCTTATAACTTTGGCAATTCGACCCGATACTGCGGTGCTGCTCCCCACGCGCCTACGCGAACAGGAAGGCTTGGCTGGGCGTGTGCTGGCGACTAGCAAAGCGTTTGGTGGGCCTGTCGAGTCAAAGATGGGCGCACGGCGCCAGCATAGCACGCGATCAGCGCTCACGCTTCCCATTCGAAGAAGAGGAAAGGGAGGCGGCAACCTGCTCGGCGTGATAAGTTTCGAGAGTCATGACGAGGCTCAGCTTACGGAGCAATCAGGGGCGGAGTTCGAGGAGGCGCTTTCCCGCATCGCTGTGGCGCTAGAGAGCATCCCCACCTCTGCGTTTCCTGACGACGCCAGCGTGAAGAGTTATCTGCAGGGGGAAATAGAGCGCGAGATCGCATATATCCTTGATCCAGAGCAAATTCCGGAAATCTATCGGCAGTTCTGCCAGGCGACCTCGCGCCTTACCTCGCAGCCTGATTCGGATATGTCGATCATTCTCAAGCGCCAGGACGCGCAGGACCTGGGTTTCGTTGGCGAAACGACAGATCCAGATGAGACGCAGCAGGAGTGGGTTGTCCCAGTTCCCAATGTGGATGGCGCAAGCGGGCTACCAGGAGGATGGGATTTGCTGGCTGAGCCAAGCATCACGCAACTCGTGATGAAGAGTGGCAAACGTGAGTATATCCCTGATGTGACTGCCCCTTCCGAGCAGACTCGGCGTAAGCCCTTGCCCCCGCCCTTTGACCATGGCTCGGAGTTGAATTATCCCATCACTGATATGGACGGCACATTTGGAACGATCATCATGCTCTCCCCTCATACGCATGCCTTCACCCAGGACGATGAGCGGATGGTCGCAGCAATGGCGCGCTATATCGCGACGGTGACGCGACGCATCGAGAGTTTTCGCAGACAGACACAGCCAGGCGAGGAAAACGATTGGGCGAAATCAGCGCAACGAGTTCAAAGACGAGATAGACGAGATCATCACGCCCCTCTACACCTCATATGAGATGTTTCCGCAGATTTCCATCATTCGCGACATGGCGCTCAGGAAGATTGCCGATAAGGCCCGACTCCAGACACGTTCTGAAGTTGGCGCGATTGTGCTCGATCAGCAGCGGCGCGCTAGCGCGAAAGATCGTGAGCTCGTCTGGAATGAGTCCTATTGTCGTACAGACCTCGCAATATCCACGAGCGATGGCGTCTCCTACCCCTTCCATTTGGCTGAGGGCGAGGGATTGGTAGGTTATACGTTCAAGAGCGAAAAGGATTTGCTCCTTGTACAGATATGTGGTGCATCCCATTGCAGAGCTAGAAGGGTAAATATTCGAGCGGTCTCGCGGGTGTGCAAAGTGAGCTTGTGGTAGTCCTGCAAGGGAGACGTGGGCGTCTAGGTGTGATTGATGTCGAGTCGCAGCAGTATGGGCATTATACAACACTCGACCAGCAATGGCTGCGGTTTCTCGCGCAAGAAGCGGTCGAGGTGATCGAAGCGGTAGAGCTTGCCAGTCGTCGCTGGTTCCTCGACCGTCTTGCGCAATTTGACCGCGATATGGATCAGATGCGCCATTCGACCGACGTCAAAGCGATACAGGATGCCCGTACGCCAATGCTCGAGCAACTGATCAAAGAGACATGCAAAATTACTGGCGCGGACAAGGCGCAGATTTATGTGGCGCTAAACGCATATGAGGACAGCGGATTTCTCAAGCTCGATGTTGACCAGAAGCCCATTGGCGCGCTTGGCGCAGTGGTGTCGTGGCCCGATAAGGACATTAAAGACAATAAGTTTAAGCAGAACATTCATATTACTCTGGGTATGGCGGGACATGTTGTCATGACGCATGAACCCGATTTCTTCAATGATCACATGATCAACCTGATTACTATGTCGATAACCTCCTGGAAGATGCGCGATCCCGCGCTGGTTCAACCCGTTATGGAAGGTGGCGTGCCGATCGCGAATCATCAATCTTGAGAGCTCTAAGACGCGCTGGTGTGGCGAACTGCAACTTCGTCTCGCTCGTTACGCGGCCCGATTAGCCTCATACATCTTTGTGAACTATAGAATGTGCCTGGAAAAGCACAGGCCAAGTTGCTGCATCAATTCGCCCTGACAACTGAGGTAATAAATCGGCCAGATATCACCGCATATTTAGATCATGTGCTTGAGACTGCGGACATGTTGACAATCAGTCCAGGTACTAAACGTTGGGCGCAGGTGGCGCTTGTTCATGGCAATGTGATTGATTTTGCGCCTGTTTTACTCACTCCCGGCAACGAGAGGATTCTGGGATTGCCCCGATTTCGTGGAGGAGAGAAAGCGTCAGGTAACGACCGGCAAGTGCTCGAAGGCCAGCGGCGAGCGATAGCCCAGTGAGGAATGCAGGCGCTGCCGGTTGTAGAAGACTTCCAGGTATTCGAAGACGCACGTGCGCGCCTCATCAGGCGTCTGGAAGTCGTGACGCTCGACGCATTCGGCTTTGAGCGTGCTAAAGAAGCTCTCCATCAGCGCATTGTCATAGGGCTCCCCTTTCCCACTCATACTCATGCGAATGCCGTGGCCCTCCAGCAGGCTGCGGTACGCGCTGCTGGCGTACTGGCTGCCGCGATCCGAATGGTGGATCAACCCGGCCCGCAGTTGTCGGCTGCCCAGCGCCATAGAGAGCGCCGTCTCGACCAGCTGCTCATCGCGGTAAGCATCCATAGCGTAGCCGATGGCGCGGCGCGAGTAGACGTCGAGGATGCTCGCCAGGTACAGCCAGCCGTAGTGTGTACGGATGCCCGTGATGTCGGCGACCCACTTCCGGTTAGGCGCTTGGGCCGTGAAGTCGCGCTCGAGCAGATTGGGCGCGACCGGCTGAGTATGCTGACTATCGGTCGTACGCGGCTTGCGCTTGCGTGGACGGCCAGCGTGGAGTCCCTGCGCCCGCATAAGCCGCGCGACACGCTTGCGCCCACAGCGGATCCCTTGCTGGCGCAGAGCCGCGTGAACCCTCGGACTGCCATAGACGCCGCGTCCAGCGACAAAAGCTGTCTGGATCTGCGCGGTCAACGCCGCGTCGGCCTGCGCCCGCAGGCTGGGAGGGCGGCGGCGCCAGGCGTAATAGCCACTAATGGTGACCTCGAGCGCCTGACACATCGCCTGCACGCTGAACTCGTCGATGTGACGGGCGATGAAGCTGTATTTCATGGCTGGCCGCGTGAGAAGATGCCGAGCGCTTTTTTTAGGATCTCACGCTCCTGCTTGAGCAATTCCAGCTCACGCTTCAAGCGGTGATTCTCTTCCTCCAACTCGCTCTGATGCCCTTTGCCGGGAAACGCGTGCTCCCGCTGCTCGCGCAACTCGTGGCGCCAACGATAGAGCACCCGTTCGGGTACGCCTAGGTCACGAGCGAGCTGGGCCACCGTTTGCTCACTGTTCTCGCTCAGACGCACCGCTTCCAGCTTGAATTCGCGAGTGTAGAAGCGGGGTTCAGGATACTCGTGCGCTTCCTCTTCCATGGTTCTTGCCCCCTGTCTCTTCGTGGAGTATAGATCCTGACGCTTCGCTGACTCCACGAAACCGGGGCAAGATCAATTCCAGGGGAGAAATCTAGCAAGCTTCGTGTTACTTACCAACCATTTCGCCAGATACTTGACGACCTGCAATCCCGCTATATACCAAACATCGAAGCGACAGAAGATAAACGTGATATCGAGAATCTGCCATGTGGACATGGCAAATCGTTTTTGTGCGTTCCGCTGGTAGTTCGAGATGGTGATGATAAAGATGCTGGATACTCACCTATCGGCTATTTGGCTGTGGCCTCGTCATTGCCATATTATCTCAATGACAGTGACCATGCGATTCTGCGGACGTCTAGCTCGAGTTGGTGGCGTTCGGCTCGTGGATCTCGCACACCTCTATTCGCGAGTGTCACTGATGCGTGAGGTTGGGTCGAACGTTTCGGCGCTATGGATGTCGCCTGATGAGGATGAGGTACAGGGATTCAATGACGCGATCATGCACGTGGCGAAATAACTGACATAGCGCAACGGCGTCTTGGGGCAACGCGGCGGCGAACGACTTTCGCGAAATGGAAGAGCCTTTACGGTTGGTAGGGCGACTGCCGCACTGGTATTTACTCCTATCCAATTACTATCCACCTGCACCATTTGGGCGTGTGCCACCGAAAACCCAGATGACAAACCAATAGCCGCATTGACCAAAGCGGTATTCTTACGGTCAGCGGAGCGAAAACGCCAGAATCAGGACTCTGTATCGTTGAGTGACATTGAAGACAGTCTGGCAATACCGATGGACACCTATGTAAAAAAGCAGGTTGGTGGTTCGGTTCGATATGGGAACGGAAAACACCTGAGCGCCTGAAGCAATTGCGTATCCATGTGGGGAGTGATGACGAAGCGAAGCAGGTATTGGTCGCTGCGCTTTTCGGATGTATTGCGACAGCCTCAGCCGCAAGTCGTAAATTTGGAGCGAACGCCGACAACATCCACGTGGTTATAGCGAGAACCGAGTGCCGGACATGCATCATTAGCGGGGTCGGTATTTGGAAAGTTGGTATAAGAAAAACTTCTCCTGTGATCCTGCGCTATCGTGTGGATCAGGAATACAGATGAGTCGTTGAAGACCAGCAGAGCGGCGGCTTGTTGATGTACAGCAAATGCGCCGGAAGGCACTGGCAGCTCTGTCAGCAACACGAAGTGAATCTGATACTGATAGTGGATCCTCTGGAAATCCCCTATATTCCAGAGCAGAAGTAGGGGCAGGCAGGCAGTGAGCATCTTTATGACGCATGACATTACATAACGTTGCATTTTTGCGCTATCGGTTAGCCATGCGCTCTACGTTCTCGCGTTCTGGTAGGGGAGTTGTTATTTTGGCGCGATCTCTGTGTGGGTTTGCATTCAAAAAGCAGAACTGATCGCGTGTTTCACTTTCTCATTTCAACGGCCAACTATGCTGATTCCGTGCGTGTCAGTGAGGTCGTAAGAAATGCGCTCACAGCGAGCTCGGTCAAGGAAAACAAGGACTATGTTTGTTTTGGAGTTCTCAACGCGAGATGCTCTGAAAGGGTGCCCCTTGATACTAATAATCTAGTATCCAACCAAACAATGTTCACACAGATATGAGTAAGACAAACCATACACTAGTGATGGCGCAGCCCTCCCTTACCGACATGGAAGATGTAAGACCTTTGCTTGCCCAACTTCTAGAGAACGCGGACGATAGCGTCATTCTGTTGCGGTTCAATAACGCTGGACTCAGAGGTCTGCCAATTACTCCAGACCGGATTCTGACTAGTCTTAGCGTCTCGGAGCGCAAACGTTTGGCGGAAATGATCGATCAATTTCTGAAAGAGCATGAGTTCTTCGGATACCATCGGTTGATACAGATGCTGGATCATTACAAAGACACTCGGCTTACGCCAGGCAGGCGTGCAGGAGATGCCCGACCTAAACCAGGCGATGCAACTCCAAGTGACAGTCGCCGACCAGTTTGAAAAGGATTGGGAGAAACTGGCGATTCGATTCAAGCGTCATGCGGAACGCGCACGGAACAGGGCAATTGAAGAACACAATGCTTCAAGAGAGCAGAGAGATCAAGAGGGGCAGGAAGCCCGGTTGGCTCTCGGTTACTGTCAGTCTTTCCGCTGTATTCTTACGTCTTTGGGTCGAGGCGCAACTCTATAAAGTACGGGCCAAGAGCAACTATGGAGTTTATGACGAACAACAATGTCAAC
>CAWIYP010000015.1:0-151825 GCA_963840335.1 uncultured Chloroflexia bacterium | reverse complement strand
GACCCGCCTGATACCACCCTTCCTGATGGCGCGGGCCAGACAGGCCCACTGCCTGCGAGCGAACGGCGCAAATCAGGGCGTCATACAACGCCGCGCGGCTTCACCACCGTGCTAAAGAACCCGCTGTTCCTGCGACTCTGGATGGCGCAACTGATCTCGCAGACCATCATGAACGCCGCGAACTACGCGATGATCGTGCTGGTGACCAAGGAGTTCGATTCCTCCCTGGCCACCAGCGGCGCCATCGTCGCCTTCAGCCTCCCCGCGCTCCTGCTCGGGGCGCCCGCCGGCGTGCTGGTGGATCGCTTCGACCGGCGGCTGGTGTTGTGGGTAAGCAATATCTTGCGCGCGGTCGCATCGCTCATCTTCGTCTTTGCGCTGATCTTCCTTCCCCACACTGTGTGGCCCGTCTACGCGCTGACATTTTTCATCGCGATGATTGGCCAGTTCTTCACGCCCGCCGAGGGGGCCTCGATTCCCCGTTTGGTGCATCGGCAGGAGCTCATCAACGCGCTCGCGCTCTTCAACATCACGTTCACGCTCGCGCAGGCCGCCGGACTGATCGTCATCGGCCCGCTGGCCTTATTACTGATTCCAACATTCCACCTCGACATGGGGACATTTAGCTTCACCTTTACACCAGTCATGTCGCTTTTCATCATCATCACCGTGCTCTACATCGTCTGCGCGCTGCTCATTCTCGCCATCCCCAAGCAGTTGCTCACCGCGCCGAGCGCCAGCGTGGTTGATGAGAGCGGCGTCAAGCGGCGGTACGAGGGCGCACGGCTGAAGGGCATCTGGTCGGGTATCATGGAGTCGTACCGGTTCATCCGCGCTGACGCCTCGCTGCATATCGCCGTCTGGCAGCTCACCCTCGCGGGCATCATCGTCTCTGTCGTCGCGATGATCGCGCCGCGCTTCGTCAAGGTCTTCTTCAATCAGCCACCTGAGCTAGCCGCACTGGTCTTCATCCCAGCGGGCCTCGGTCTGGTCATCGGCTCCATCGCCACGCCTAATATCGCCCAGCGCCTGAAATACGGGCGTACCGTCACCGCCGGGGTCGCCCTGCTCGCGGGGAGCATCGCCTTCCTCGTGATCGGCTATGCGAGCGCGCCGTATATCTTCGGGCAGCAGTGGTGGTCGGCGTGGCCGTACCTCGGTATCATGCTGACCGTCACCTTCCTGATTGGCATCGGCCTCGATCTCATCAACGTCCCCGCACAGACCATGCTGCAGGCGCGCTCACCTGACTGGGTGAAGGGGCGCGTACTCGCGGTGCAGATCATGTTGCTGAACGGTATCACCGTGGTGTTCATACCCATCATTGGCTGGATCGCCGATAGTCTGGGTCTTCCCACAGCACTGCTTATCGTCGCGGGCGCCGTCGGCGCCGCAGGCGCGCTGAGCGTTTACCTCGGCGCACATGTGGGCTCCGCGAATATTGACATCGCCGATGACCACAAGCATTCGTCGGAGGGGAGCGCATGAGGAGTCTCACGTCGCCCTTGACGCGCGATCCAGACAACATCCTCGTGACAGCGCTCTGCCCCATCGGCGACACCCTCTTTCTCACGCCCGCGCTGGCCCTCCTGCGCGAGCGTTTCCGCGCGGCGCATATCAGCGTCGTCGTCTCGCCCAGCAATGAGGGCATCCTGCTCGGCAATCCAGCGATAGATGAGCGTATCCTCATTCCGGAACGTGGCGTGGAGCCAAAATCCGTGCGTTATGCGCGCGGCGTGCGCCGTCTCAGCCAGGAGCGCCCCGACCTCATCATCAACTTCTCCGCCGCTGGCGCCATCACCGCCACGCTGGCGGCCCTGCGCGCTCCACGTCTCGGCCTCGATATGCCGCCGCTCTGGAGTGTGTTCGGCACGCGGAGCGAGGGCTACCGCCGCCGCCACGCCATTGACCACTACTTCAAGGTGATCGAGCCCGTCGTCGCGCCGCCAACCACAGCGGAGGCCCGCGCCCCGCGCTTCTACATCAGCGACGACGCCCGCCGCGAGGCGCGCAAACTGCTCATCGCCGATGGCGCAAAGCCGCGCGATGTGATCGTGACGATGCACGTCGGCGGCGATGGGTTCGGTGGGCGCAAGCAATGGGAGCCTGAGCGGTTCGCGCGCGTGGCGAATGAGCTCGTCGAACGTTTCGACGCGCAGATCATCATTGTGGGGGGCAAGGCGGATGTATCCATGACCGCTGCGGCGACCGCGCTGATTCGCCGCAATGCGCGTTCGCTAGTGGGCAAGACGTCGTTGCACGTCACCGGCGCGCTGATCGAAGCATCTGCCCTCTTCATCGGCAATGACTCTAGTCCGCTGCACATCGCGGCAGCGGTCGGGACGCCCGCGGTGGGCATCTATGGCCCCTCCGACTGGGCGGAGTTCCAGCCAGTCGGCAAGCGCGGCTATCGCAGCGTCGCGCTGCACTCCGACCTGCCCTGCGCGCCATGCTTCCGCTTCATTGGCAATGCGCCGCTTTGGCAGGTCAATCCCTGCTACTCCTATGCCTGCCTGAAGGCGATTGACTCGCGGCAAGTGATGGCGGCGGCGGTGGCGCTGCTCCAGAGCACTGAGCGTATGGACCATCAGGAACCTGCCGCCACGCCTGAGAGCCAATGAGTTTCATCTCACTATAGAGCGTGAGCCTTGGCGCATCGTGGTACCATAGATTGGCTCCGCGTATTGGGAGCAAGCGTTAGCGTCAACGGAAAACGGGAGCGGACATGCGAGCGCGTGAACTTCAAGTCGTGCAAGGACATCGCTGGCTGATGATCGCCACGCTTACGCTGGGCCTCGGCGCCACCCTCGCCGCCTGCTCCTCGGGGGCGAACACAGGCGCTGCGCTGGCGACCGCGACCCCGACGAGCGCCAGCGCGCCAGCCGCCACCGCCACGACAGGCGGCCCGCCAACGCCTACCTCTACGCCGCTGCCCGGCTCAGCGAATCTCGCGGGCGTCACCGACATCTGCACCTCAAAGGCCAACGTGACGAAACCACTGCTGCCCGAGCTACCAGCGTACAACGGCCAGCTACGCCTGGCCACGCAGACGACAGGCGGGGCCTACGAGTATGGCTATTGCGTCACTGCCAGCGTGGACACCGTGACTGCCTTCTACAAAGCGCAACTCCCCGGCAAGGGATGGACGAACATCCAGACTTTCGACAATAGCGCCACGCGCAACCTCATCGCTACGCGCGGCGCGGAACAACTGACGATCACCGTCTCGCCAGATGTCGTGCAGGCAGGCAATGCCGACCTGCTCATCATCGTCAGCGGCGGCTAACCTGATACGGGGTTATTCAAATTCGGCGCAGACGGGCTTGTGGTCGGATGCGAGAATCACCAGCGGGGTATCCACCACGTCGCCCTGTGTCGCGCGGCGGGCCAGCGCGGGTGAGGCGAAGATGTAATCGATCCGTACGACCGGGGTTGGCGTTCTGGTTGTATAGCCCGTCTCACCAGGACGCATCCGCCGATAGACATCCACATAGCCAGCCGCCAGCAGCAGCGGGATGGCGAGGCGTGGCGCGGGATACGTCTTCAGGGCGAACGCCTCATCCTCATCGCTGATCGCGATGTCCGAGACATACTGGTCAGCGGGGCTGATCGCGTTGAAATCGCCCATCAGCAGCTTCAGGCCCGCGTCTGCCGGGCCAGTCAGCCGCAGCAGCGTCTCCACCTCGGTCACGCGGCGCCGCTCGTCGTCGTTGGCTTTGAGATGCGTGGTGATGACGCGCACTGGCTGGCCTTCCCACTGCACTTCGACCTCCAGCGCCGTTTTCTCGAACTCCGGCGCCAGGTGGTTCACACTGCCGATGATGGGCAGCCGCGAGAGCAGCGCGACATGAAACTCGCAATTCGCCTCGCCAAAGACCAGCCGCATCTCCAGATCGCGCGCCAGCGCCTCGATGTTCGCGCGGCTGTTCGCCTCCTGGATGGCGACGATATCAGGGTTCTGGCTGCTAATGATGTCGCGAATGAAGGGTAATCGGTCCTCGCCGCCTACGAGAATGTTGTAGGTCAGCGCTCGCAGCGGCATACGTGGCTCCTCCTCGTTGAAGCATGCTTGCGTTCAGCGCGCATGGTCTAGGATGACCTGCTCGTGTCGCCGTCTGGCCGCACAATCAGACAGGTAGATGTGGCATGCGCGTACAGCTTGCCATCAGCGCCAATCAGTCGCGCCTCAGCCAGCGCCGTCTGGCGGCCAAAGTGTAACACAGTTCCCTCGCCTGAGACGATGCCCATTCCAGCGCGCAATGCGCGCAAGAGATTTACCTTGAGTTCTAGCGTCGTGTAGCTGGCGTCAGCAGGCGCCAGTGTCTGCACCGCGCAGCCCATCGCTGAGTCGAGCAGGGTCGCGGCTAGCCCGCCATGCACGACGCCGATGGGATTATAGTGATACTCCGCTGGCTCGACCGTAAAGACCACTCGCCCCGGCTCGACCTCCGCCAGTGTCATACCCATCAGCAGCGCCATCGGTGGCGGTGGAAGCTCGCCCGCTTGTATCGCGCGCAGAAACTCCAGACCACTCAGTCCGCGCTGCTGCGCCTGGAGTCGCCCCGTATGCGGATCGTCCCAGGTGATGACACGCTGGCGCGGCTCCGTGAGACTCTCGCGATCATCGCTCATGCGGTATCCCTTGTCGTTGTCCTACCAGCCAGAGGTAGTCGTCTTACGGCCTGCCTGTCGCCAGCGCCAGCCATCCTCATGCGCCTCGCCCGTCTGCTCGCCTCGCCGCCTGCCCGACGCCGCGCCCTGATCGCGCGCCACCAGCGCCGCCGCCAGCGCCGCGACCTGCGCATCCGTCAGCGCCACACCCTCGGCGGTGGCATCCAGGGTGAACGCCTCTGGTCGCCACTCTTCGGCGATGTAATCGGTCGAGAAGTCGCCCGCGAGGAAGCGCGGCTGCCGCGTGATCCACTGCGCGAAGGGAATCGTCGTTCGCACCCCCGCAATGACATATTCATCGAGCGCGCGACGCAGACGCGCCACCGCCTCGTCCCGATCTTGCCCCCAGCAGATGAGCTTGGCCAGCAGTGAATCGTAGAACAGCGGAATCCGCATGCCCTGATAGATGCCGCTATCGAGCCGCACGCCTGGCCCCGCGGGCTCACGCAGCGCCGCGACCGAACCAGCGGCGGGCAGGAACTTGTTGAAAGGATCCTCCGCTGTGATGCGCGCCTCGATGGCATGTCCTCGGAAGACGACATCCTCCTGGCGCACACTGAGCGGCAGGCCCGCCGCCACGCGCAACTGCTCGCGCACGAGGTCCAGCCCGGTGCGCCATTCCGTCACGGGATGCTCCACCTGAAGGCGCGCATTGACCTCCAGAAAGTAGAATTGCCCATCGCCTCCCAGCAAGAACTCCGCCGTGCCCGCGTTCGTGTAGCCGACCGACTTTGCCAGCCGCACCGCCGATGCCAGCAGCGATGCGCGTGTCTCCTCCGTCAGCGCGGGTGAAGGAGATTCTTCGATCAGCTTCTGGTGGCGCCGCTGGATAGAGCACTCGCGTTCACCCAGATGAATCACGTTGCCGAAATTGTCGCCGAAGAGTTGCACCTCGATGTGGCGCGCGGGCGTCACCGCTTTCTCGATGTAGACCGTCGCGTCGCCGAATGCGCTTTGCGCCTCACTCTGCGCCAGCCGCAGCGACGCCTCCAGGTCTTCGGCGCGATGCACGAAGCGGATGCCCTTGCCACCGCCGCCCGCCGCCGCCTTCAGTAGCACAGGATAGCCGATGCGCCCCGCCAGCTCCAGCGCCTCCGCCGCGCTCGTCAGCCCTGTGTCGTAGCCGGGCGTCACAGGGACATTGGCCGCCTGCGCCTTGCGACGGGCGGCGGTCTTCTCGCCCATCTCGCGCATCACCCGCGCGCTCGGCCCGACGAACGTGATACCCGCCGCCTCGCAGGCATCCGCGAAGTCAGGGTTCTCGGAGAGGAAGCCGTAGCCAGGGTGAATCGCCTGGGCGCCCGCTGCTTTGGCGGCGGCGATGATCTTCTCGATGCGCAGATAGCTCTCGGAGGCGGCGGCTGGCCCAATCCGCACCGCCTCATCAGCCATCCGCACATGCGCGGCCTCGCGGTCGGCGTCGCTATAGACCGCCACCGAGCGCAGGCCCATGTCGCGGCAAGCGCGGATCACACGCAGGGCGATCTCGCCGCGATTGGCGATCAGAACTTTCGTAAAGGGAAGCCGCTCGGCGCGCTGGGGCGCTCGCGCGGCATGCGCTGTATTCCTGGACATCGTTGTCTCCGGCAGACTGGACACCCGTCACGCTGGACACGCCTGGCCGAGTGGCGATGGCAACGGCAATACCGCTCCGTACCGCTGGCGTGACCCGCCGCCAGTATACCACCGACCTCGCCCATGATTGCTGCAACAGCGCGCTGCCACGGCGATGCGGTACAATAGCGTCGTCCGACATGCCAAGGAGCGATCGATGCCGCTATACCACCCCGGCGCGCCAGAGAGCGCCGACGCTGAACTGCCACCAATACCGCGCCCACCGCGCCGCGTCTTCGTCTGGCAGGGCGCCAGCCCACATGAGATGCGTCAGCCACACCTGCCCGGATCGAAATATTACACCCTCCGCTACCTGCTCAATGCGCTGCTGGCCGATGGTGAGAGCGTCATCGAGGCCCCCGCGCTCAGCGACGATACCGCCGTCCTCACGCGCGCGCTACGGGCGCTGGGAGCCACTGTGCGCTGGGAGCGCGCGGCCACCACGGATGGCGCGGAGCAGTGGAACCTGCGCGTCATCGGTATCGCCGGGCAGCCGCATACACCACCGGGCGGGGCGCTGCGCATGGGCAACGCGGGCGCTGTGCTGCGGTTGCTGCTGGGCATCGGCGCGCTGCTGCCAGATGTCCGCTTCGAGACGGACCACCCGGAATCACTTGGTCGTCGCCCCAACGCCGACCTGCTCGACGCGCTACGCTCGCTCGGCGTCATGGTCGCGGCGCGTGAGCCGGGCGGGCTGCTGCCGATCACGCTCTATGGCGGCCCACCACGCGGCGGCGCCGTGAGTGTCTCCGGCCTGAGCAGTTCGCAATACCTCAGCGCGCTGCTGTATCTTGGCCCACTGCTGCAAGATGGGCTCGACATCACCGTGGCGGGCGGCCTGCGCTCGCAGCCGCTGGCGCGCGCCACGCTCCGCGCGCTCGCAGCCGCTGGCGTCCACGTCGAGGCTGCGTCCAACCTGCTCAGCTTCCGTATCCCCGGCGGGCAGCGATTCCAGCCGCGCCACTACCGCACTCCAGGTGACGTGCCTTCATCGGCGGCGTTGATCGCGGCAGCGTTCGCGCTACGTTCGCCGCTGCGCATCGAGGGCCTCGCCGCGCAGGATGACGATATGCAGGCGCTGCTCGCCGCATGCGAGACGCTGGGCGTACCGTTCGCCAGCCAACCCAGCGCCAGCGACCCCGACGCGCCGCTCAGCCTCGCCGCCAAGGGTGGAACGCAGCGCCCAGGCTGGCATGCCGCCACGCGCCACATAGACGGCGACGCCATCATCGACAGTGTACCCGCGCTGGTCGCGCTGGCCTGCTTCCTCCCCGGCGAGACACGCTTCGAGAATGTGGCAACCTTGCGCCTGAAGGAAAGCGACCGCATCAACGACCTCTGCGCCGAGCTAGCCACTGCGGGAGCGGATGTCACCCCGCGCCCCGACAGCATCATCGTGCGCGGGCGTCCCGATGGCATCGTTGGCGACGCGATTGTTCATGCCCACGACGATCACCGTCTGGCGCAGGCGCTCGCCATCGTCGCCACCCGCAGCCAGCGCGGCCTCACCATCGTAGGGGCCGACGCCGTAGCCAAGAGCTACCCGTGGTTCTACGACGACCTCCAGCGCATGGGCGCCGAGGTTAGCATCATCGAGAAATAGCGAAGGGGAAGCGTCCCACACAGGAACGCTCCCCCTTCATGCTCGACCGGGCCATGCGCGTCTGTCTAGCGCGAGCCAGCCTTCGCTGTGCGCCGCTTCTGGCGCGGCTGCGGATAATACTTCTCCATCGTCCGCTTGTTCTTGTACCAGGCGCGGTCGCCGGGATAGCGGAAGATGAAGTAGTAGAGCCAGTAGATCGCCAGCCCAACACCCCATAGCGCCCAGCCATAGCGCCAGAAGCGCCAGGCGAAGAGCGTGCCGTCCATCCCCGCGCGCATGCCGATGAACATGAACCCGACCAGCGCCAGCGGCCAGAGCTGGTTTATGATGCGGTCCATGATGTATTTGTTGAGCGCGTGGTGACCGAAGAAGCGCTTGCGTCCTTCCAGCCCGTAGTAGATCGGAATCGCCAACGCCAGCGCGCAGAAGATGATCCACGGCGCGTAGAAGTGGAAGACTTCCGGCTTACCAGAGGCGGTATTCAGACCCTGCCTGCTGAGGGTCTGTGAAGAACCATGAAATGAGACCTTGCATCGCGGGCGCCCTCCTCGAAGGCCGTCGTGGATTCAGACAAGCGCCCACCGTGTCGCATCAGCGCGTCCAGGCGCGGAGGGCCAATTCATCATAGCAGAGACCCCCGAACATGGTCAAATCGCGGCGCCTCATGGAGGGCAGGTCACACCCACATCCCACGGCGCTTGCCAGGCTCCGTGCGCCATGCTACCATAGCCCCATCGGCGCGGCCACCACCTTCCCCACCACGCGCCCCGACGCGGCGCGGCCTCAAAGTGGAGACATCTCATGGCTACCGCACAATCCGCGGCCATTCAATATCGCGCGCTCACCGTGCGCGAGATGCCCAGCGACGAGCGCCCCCGCGAGCGTCTGGAGCGCTACGGCGCCAGCGTGCTCTCCACTTCGGAGCTACTCGCCATCATCCTGCGTACCGGACTCCCCGGCGAAAATGTGGTCGAGCTCTCGCTGCGGCTGCTCCGCGACTACGGCGGCCTGGCGCGCACTGGTGGCCGCTGACCTGGGCGACCTCTGCAAAGCGCACGGCCTGGGGCCTGCCAAGGCAATGCAGCTCAAGGCCGCGCTCGAAATCGCCAACCGTCTCGCCGCGCTCGGCCCTGAGCAGCGCCCACAGATCACCCAGCCTGGCGACGTGGCGCGCTTGCTCACAATGGAGATGGCCTATCTCGCTCAGGAGCAGTTGCGCGTCATCTGCCTCGACACGAAGAACCACGTCATCGCGCAACAGACCGTGTATCAGGGCACCATCAACAGCAGCGCCGTGCGTCCGGCGGAGGTCTTCCGGCCAGCCGTCACGCGCGCCTGCCTCAGCATCATTGTCGTGCACAACCACCCCTCCGGCGATCCGACGCCCTCGCCCGAAGATGTCCGCACGACCGAGCAGCTACGCAAGGCCGGGGAGTATCTCGACATCCAGGTGCTCGACCACATCATCATCGGGCGCCACAACTACATCAGCCTGAAAGAGCAGGGGCTGGGCTTCTGAGCAGCTAAGTCACAATAGGGTATACTGCGCAGAATAGGAGAGCAGGCGGACGTGAGACACATCCAGGTGTTTCGGCCCCCCACTACACTCAGGAGTGACAAACGACATGTACTCTGTTGGCCCTGGCTCAGTAATCTTTTTCGTCGTGTTCCTGCTGCCAATCGTCTTTGGCTTCACCGCCGTCCGCAGCGATGCTAACCGTGTCGGCCAGCCGGGCTGGCTCTGGGCAGTCCTCACGATCCCACTCGGCTGGCTTGCGCTGCTCATCTACGCCATCCTGCGCTGGTTCGCAGCCCCACGCGCCTGAACGCGCCACGCGCGATACGATGCCATCCCCGGTGGCCATCATCTATCTGGCGACTCGTAGCCTCTCCCTACGCCAACTGCGAAATGGTCAAGCTCAACTGTAGCTAACGCCAGCCTGCTTTTCAACCATGCGACGATAGGGCTAGTAGGCTTTTCAGCTTACAGGCGCAGGTGTAGTGTGCGACACAGTATCGGCGCATACACCGATGTATCTGTCACAGGGATGGCTCCGCGCTCGACGCAATCCGTCATCCCGCCTATCTCGCGACCTGGATCGCGCTTGAACTGTGAGGCCCGCTACGACACACCCCCCGACTGCGCTGGTGGTGGATGACGATGCGGCAATTCGTGAGACCCTCCACCAACTTCTCGAAGATGAAGGTTATCTGGTTGAGCAGGCGCCCGATGGCGTCGCCGCGCTCGCTGCCCTGCGTACGTCCAAGCGTCGCATGGTCGTACTGCTCGACGTGATGATGCCCCAGCTCGATGGCCTCGGCGTCTTGCAAGCGGTAACCAGCGATGAAGCCCTGGTGAATCGTCACCGTTTCGTGGTGATGACCGCATCCTCCAGCGCCCTCACCGATGGCCTGGTTCAATTGATGCGACAGGTCAAGGCTCCCGCGCTCATCAAACCCTTCAGCATCGAGCAACTGCTTGACCTGCTCGCGGAGGCAGCCAGCCAGCTTGTGAGTTGAGCTGGCTGCCCGCAAGCCGGGGACTATCGGGCTAGGGGTCTGCCCCGTGTTTGACCAGCCCAGCATCGCGGCGCCATACTCAGCTATGGCGCCGCGTCGTATCGCGTAGGGGCCACATCACGCAGGGAATGCGCCAGTCACGCTAGCTGGAGAGGAGAGCGCCTATGTCAAACGATCCTGAGCGCGCCTCTAACGCCGCCGAGAATCCACAGCCACAGCCGACCATGCTCCCCGCCGATGAGCAGACGCCCACTGCCCGCATCACTACTCTAGCGGATCAGCCCGACGACAGAGGTGGAGAGGCTACAGCGACACGCAAGGGACGAACGCTCACCAGTTCACCAGCGGTCACACGCAAGACACCGAGCGCTAGCGTCCCAGCTACGAGGGAATTGGGCGCCGTGCGCAAGACCCAGGCGCCTGTGCCACTCAAACCTGAGGCCGAGCGCAACCGTGCGCTGGCTACCATCAACGCCGCCAGCGACTCCGCGACAACCGTCATCCCCGGCGCCCGCCGCTATCGTCGGCCAGCGCGGGTTGTCCCACGGCGTGTCGGCCCCCGCTCAATCTTCGCGCAGTTCACCGTCTCGACCATTGTAACCGCAATCCTGCTCAGCGCCCTCGCGCTCAGCACGCCGCTCGGCCAGGCGACGGGTCTCGATCTCAATGCGGCGGTTACCTCCTACACTGGCGCGGCTCCCTGGCTCCCTACCCCTACGCCTACGCTGAAGCCAACCGCAACCCCATCATTCCGGCCACCTGCGGGCGCGAATCCTGGGCAGCAGGCGGTCATCAACAACATTACCGCTGTCTTTGGGTCATATGCGGCGGGCGCGCTCGCGGTCGCGCACTGTGAGTCAGGCTACGATTCCAACGCCTGGAACTCGTACCCGATCATGGGCAGCCACGCGAGTGGTGTCTTCCAGATTCTCTATCCCAGCACCTGGAAATCCACCTCCTATGCCAGCTATTCGCCCTTCAACGCCGACGCCAACATCCATGCGGCTTACGAGATATTCAAACGCGACGGGTATAGCTGGCGCGAATGGCAGTGCCAGCCGTAGAGGCGCGGGAGCGTCCCATCACTCGCTCAATGGCCGACAGCTAGCGTAGGATTGTGCGTACACCTGAAGCAGCGCCAGCTCCATCCCAGAGCGCATATCGGCCTTGCGCCAGATCGCGCCGACTGACGCGCGGCTACCCGCGGTCGGCGCGGGGGTGGCAAGCGCGACCGTGGCGCCATCATCGCCGTGCCACTCAGCGCGCTGAGTGGCGCCCTCTGCGGCGGCGGCGCGCAAAAGTTCAGCCAGTGGCTCTGGCGCCGTCTCATCCTTCGCTCCATCTATACTCCACTCGCAAACCAGCTTCGCGCGAGCTCCTTGCTGGCAGACACGACGGAGCGCCGCGAGACCGCTTTCATGGCGCCCGCGCCCCGCGCACGTCTGCGCCAGGACGATTAGCGCGCTCATCGCCTCGGTCCGCTGCCGCGTGGCGACATCACGCCGCCAACGACGCAGGGCCACCGTCATCACATCCGCTAGCTGTTCCAGTGCGGCGATCTCTGGATCGCATAAACCACACGTCACACGACCCAGGCAGACGAGCAATCCTATCGTCTGCCCATCCGAGACACATGGCAGCACAGCGGCATTGCGCCACCCCGCGCGCGAAAAGAGGCGCCGCGTGCCATCTGGAACAGACTGCTCTTCAGCCTGAATATCTGGAATGAGCAGACGCTCGCCATTGCGCGCGACCAGCGAACTGATGAAGTCCACACCGGGATGTCGACGCAGCCAGTTGTATTCAAGCATCAGGCGCTCGTCAACTCCACGCGAGGCGACCACACGAAACTCTTCGCGTGGGCAGTCATCGCGGCATGCAAGCGCAATGCACGCGGCAAAGCTGGGGCATGCCATGAGCGCCGCATCCACAACCGCCTCGCAGACTGGTTCCAGATCAGTAATCTGCGAGAGCGCTGATACCGCGCTAGAGAGCGCCCGCGCAATGCTGCCGTCGCCACCTGTCGCCGAGTCGAGCGCAAGGCGGTCGCTGAACTGCTGAAGTGTCTCGCGCCGGAAGCGCGCATGCCCTCCTGGTGTATACGCATCTGGCGTCAGCTTTGCCTTGCGCACCGCAAGATGGAGGGTGCTGCGGTGAATACCCAGAAACTCAGCCGCGGTATGTGCGGAATACAGGCGCTCATGTTCTACGCCACCTTGAGACGCGCGATAGCCAGGGGATAACCCAGCCATACAAACCTCCTGACGCGGACATGCCCTGACCGCTACACGGCGCTGGATTGCTCTATACGCTTCAGTGCCAATACGCAAATATCGTTTCATGATGTAGGACGCAGAGAGACGCTCGGATTTTTCGTCACTTTCGACACTCATATCTGGCGCTCAGAACATGACAGGTATTTTATAGGGACAGGCGTGCATCCTCCGTTATTCACTCGCGAGCGGAAATACTCGTCTGGTCGCACGCGGCGCCACCGCTTCAGGTCAGACAGTTTGCGGCGTCTCAGCGCAAACAGAACACCATCCACATCAGAGACGCGGCATCGAAAGGACACTTTCATGGCAGATGAACCGGAGAATGGCACACGCGATTCTGGCGACCACGCGGCGGAGGAGCAGCCGCGGCAGAGACGCAAGCCAGGGCCGCGGCCAGGCACCGAAGCCGCCAAACGTGGTGGCACAGCAGCGCGTGATAAGTATGGACGAGAGTTCTATAGCAAGATTGGCTCAAAAGGTGGCTCGAAGGTACGCGAGCGGCACGGAACCGAATTCTATACGGAGATTGGCCGTCGCGGTGGGGAGTCAACCAAGCGCAACCTCGGCTCTGAGCATTACTCACGCATCGGGCGCATCGGGGGTAAGCGCGCTCATGGCAATCACAATGACAGCGCTGAGGGAATGGAGCAAGTGAACCCGCCAGAGAGCGCGGATGATCAGTCGTCGCCCTCCGCTTGAAGCTATTCCATTCGTAGCGGGCAGGCGCGCGGCGTCTCAGTCACTCGTCGGCTCGTCACGCTGAGCGTCAGCGGTGGTTGCGTCTTGCTCCCGCGTCGCCTGATATTCAGCGCGTGCTTCAGCGACTCGTGGCTCCGTTCGCTGGTTCGATGCGGAGCCAAAGATGTTCGCCAGGGCACGCTCAACACCGGCACCCAACCAGAGCCGCTCCGGAAAGAACTCCGTGAGTGGCTCCGTTTCCTCAACAGCGCCACTCACGGACATGTCCGGCGCTAGCGAGGCGACCAGTTCGGCGAGCGCTCCAGCATACTGTGGATAACGCAGCGCATAGACACTGAGCCGTGGGCGATGGCCTGCGCGCCACTCTGCCAGGAACTGCTCCTGAACCGCGAGCGCGTCCACATCAGGCAGCAGATCATCAGGCTTGTCGCTCATCAGACGCCTCCTCATCAACCGCTCGATCGTCTGGCTCGCCAACATACCAGCGGTGCAGACGCCCATAGGCGCGACGCAGCGTGTAGCGTACCGCGCGCGTCGAGACGCCACCCAGCGCCACGGCGATTTCCGCCTCAGTCCCCCGCTGCCAGTAGCGCATCACCACCGCCAGCCGCTCGCGCTCTGGCAGTCGCGTGACCAGCGCCCGCAAGTCGGCCAGATCGGCGCTATCAAGCGACGCCGCTTCCTGTGTCTCATCAGCGACATCGCCTTCCATCCGTGAAAAGACGAGCGCCAGCCCCCGCTTAGCGCGTCCCACCCGTGGGTCGGCGCGCAGCCCCTGCCGCCGCAGATACGCCGTGGCGACGTGTTGCTGAGCGTAGTCCAGGGCGCGCTGGAAAAATAGCTCCCAGGCGGGATCATCCCGCAGTCCCACCTGCTGCCAGAGCGTCAGAGCAAGCTCCTGAGCGAGATCCTGCGCACGCTCGTCACGCTCAGTGGCGGGCAGCGACCGTACTACGCTCGCAACCCAGCGCCGATTCAGCCCATCGATCCGCCGGAGCAGCGCGACAAAGAAGGTCTGCGCGTCGTCCATCCGCCCAGCGTGTACGCTCACACGGATAGCATGCGCCAACGCGCCCAGCGAGGCGCCCACGGGGGCATCAGCAAGCAGCGTCGCGCGCCAGGCAGCGCTCCCTGCTGGGGGTAGCGCGCGTAGCTCGCGGGCCAGTCGCTGCCGCGCCAAATCCACCAGCGTCTCTGGCGGGGGCAGGTTCGCCGCCGCGCGCTCAACCTCGCTGGCCTCTGTCGCCATGCCACACGCTCCCCTCGCTCACACAGATGCTCTCCGCTTGCGGCGCATCATAGCTACACCAGGCGAGCGCGTCAAGCCCCATTGCAACACTCGCGAAATTATTGTGGAGGGCCAGACGCACGGATACCCTGTTCGTCCTTTGTTCTGTATTGAGTCCGGTATCATCTGTAAATTGAGGAGCGGCTGCTAGGTAAGCAGGGCAGCGCCTCTCTGGTAGACTGGTTATTGCAAGACAGATCAGATCTCAACAGAGAGGACGCCCATGACCCAGTACCAGCTTACGCTAGATAGCGAAACCGTGCAACGGCTGTTTACCGGTGATGGCCAGTTGGGCCGTCTGCTGGAGGCGGTGTTGAATCAAGTCTTGAACGCCCAGGTGAGCGAACATCTCCAGGCGGCGCCCTATGAGCGTAGTGAGCAGCGGCAGGGCTACCGCAATGGCTACAAACCGCGCCAGCTCACCACACGGGTCGGCGCGCTGACGTTGCTGGTTCCCCAAGTGCGCGACGGGCAGTTCTCGAGCGAGTTGTTCGCGCGCTACCAGCGCAGCGAACAAGCCTTGGTCCTCACTCTCATGGAGATGGTCGTGAATGGCGTCTCGACCCGCAAAGTCGCCCGCATCACCGAGGAGTTGTGCGGGACGAGCTTCTCCAAGTCCACGGTCTCTGACCTGTGCAAGGCGCTTGATCCCGTGGTGACCGGCTGGAATGAGCGCGACCTGAGTGCGAGTCGCTATCCCTTCGTGCTGGTGGATGCGTTGGTCGTCAAGGTGCGCGAGGACGGGCGGGTGCGGGCGGTGAGCGCGCTGGTCGCCACCGGCGTCAACGAGCAGGGCTACCGGGAGATCCTCGGGCTCCAGGTGGGTGACAGTGAGAGCGAGCGCGCCTGGATGGAGTTCTTCACCTGGCTCAAGGGGCGCGGGCTCGCTGGGGTCGATCTGGTGGTCTCAGATCACCACGGCGGACTGGTCAAGGCCGTGCAACAGCAGTTCCAAGGCGCCACTTGGCAGCGCTGCCAGACCCACTTGTCGGCCAACATCGCTGATGCGACGCCCAAAGCGCTCCAGGAGGAGGTTCACGCCCGGTTGCGTCCGATCTTCGACGCCCCCGATGAGGCCACCGCGCGCACCTTACTGGCGAGCTTTGTTCACGACTACCAGTCCACCACGCCGACTGCCGTCGCCACCCTCGAGCGCGGCTTCGACGACGCCACCGCTGTGCTGGCGCTGCCCGCGCCCTACCGCAAGCGGCTGCGCACGACCAATGGCGTCGAACGGCTCAATGAGGAGATTCGCCGCCGTGAGCGGGTCATCCGGATCTTCCCCAATCGCGCGTCCGTGATCCGGCTGGTCGGCGCGTTGCTCATGGAGCAAGATGAGGCCTGGACGACGGGTAAGCGCTACTTCGACATGACGGCCTACTGGCAGTGGCGGGAGCGCCCGTCTCAGCAGGCCTTGTTTGGGCAGGAGGCGCCAATGCTCCAACTCGCATGATTCCCAGGGGCTACCAGAGACCCCAATTTACAGATGAGTTCGGACTTGACCTTGTTCTGCGCAGAGGCGCTACTATTTTCAACATACTATCCCTACAAATTATCCCAATTACCGCTAGTTACCGACTATATGAAAATTCTTCGCCCCAGATGGACGACTGCCTGCCACTGGACGCCGCCCCTGATCGCCTGACACACTATGCGCAGGCGCCCGGCAGTGGGCCAGCGCATGTCTGATGTGGTCGAAAGGAGCGCGCCGCTCGTGTCAGCGGCTCACCTATGCTCTATCTGGTAGCGACCCCGATTGGGAATCTGGGCGACATCTCCCTGCGCGCGCTGGAGACGCTGCGCGCGGCGGACATCGTTGCCAGCGAAGATACGCGCACGACCGGGCTGCTGCTCAACCACTTCGAGATCAAGAAACCGCTGATGTCCTTCCACGAGCACAACGAGCAGCGCGCCGGGGAGAAGATCATCGCGCTGCTGGTCGAGGGCAAGAATGTCGCCGTCGTGAGCGACGCTGGCACGCCGGGCATCTCTGACCCTGGCTTCACGCTGGTGCGGCGCGCCATCGAGGAGGGACTGGAATTCACGATGATTCCCGGCCCGGCGGCGCTCATCATGGCGCTCGTCCTCTCTGGCCTGCCGACCCACGCCTTCACCTACCGTGGATTCCCACCACGCAAGCCAGGCGCGCGCCGCCGCTTCCTCGCGGTGGACGCCGACTCGCCCCACACGCTGATCTTCTACGAAAGCCCATATCGCCTGCTGGCGTTCCTGGCCGCCGCGCTGGAGGTGTACGGCGACCGCCGCGCCGCCATCGCCAACGACCTGACCAAGCTCTTCGAGTCTGTCCAGCGGGGCAGTCTTTCCGAGCTGATTGGCGCGCTCACGGACACGAAGCTGCGCGGCGAGTATGTGGTGGTCATCGAGGGCGCGGGCGACCAGGCCAGAGACGCCCGCCACGCAAACCGCTATAGTCGCGACGACGACCAGAGCGATGAGCCAGACGAGGATGAGGGAAGCGATGACGACGCCGATGAATAGCGCGACCGAGCGAGCCGACGCCGCGCCTACGCTGCTCCGCCTGCCACATGGCGACCTTCAGCTTCCCGCCTACCTGCCCGACGCGACGCATGGCGTCGTGCGCTCGGTCGGCGCCGATGACCTGCTCGCCTGCGACACGCCCGCGCTGGTGATGAACGCCTATCACCTGATGCAGCGCCCCGGCTCCTCCACCGTGCAGGCGCTGGGCGGGTTGCACCGCATGGCTGGCTGGCCACGCCCGATCATTACCGACTCTGGCGGCTTCCAGGCCTACTCGCAGATCGCCCAGAACGCCAAGTTCGGCTCGATCAACAATAATGGCATCACCCTTCGTCCCGAAGGCTCCGACCGCAAGCTCCTGCTGACACCGGAGAAGTCCATCCAGCTTCAGGTGAGCTATGGCGCGGATGTGGCCATCTGCCTGGATGAATGCACGCATGTTGACGCGCCGGAGGAGACGCAGCGCGCCGCCGTGGAGCGCACCATCGCCTGGGCGCGGCGCTGTCGGGACGAGTTCGACCGACTGATGGAGCAGAAGCGGCTGGCTGAGGGACAGCGCCCGCTGCTCTTTGGCGTCATCCAGGGGGGCGGCTATCCTGAATTGCGCCGCCAGTGCGCCGAGGCGCTGCTGGGGATCGGCTTCGATGGCTTTGGCTATGGCGGCTGGCCACTCGACAAGCAGAACAACCTGCTCACCGAGATCATCAGCTACACCCGCGCGCTGATCCCGCCGCGCTTCGCGATGCACGCGCTGGGCGTGGGGCATCCCGCGAACGTGGTGGCATGCGCCGAGGCGGGCTACAACATCTTCGACAGCGCGATGCCCACACGCGATGCGCGCCACGGACGCCTCTATGTCTTCACCAGCGAGCAGCCCTGGCTCAGCAGCGCCAAGAGTGATTGGCTCGCTTATATCTATGTCGGCGATGAGAAGCACATCAAGGCTGACGGCCCCATCTCGCCGTGGTGCGATTGCCTCTGCTGCTCGCGCTACTCTCTGGGCTATCTGCGCCACCTGTTCAAGGTTGGCGATGGCCTCTTCTTTCGCCTGGCGACCATCCACAACCTACGCTTCATGGTGCGCCTGACCGACCTGTTGCGGGCAGGGCGCCATGGCTGACAGCACTGACGACGCACTCGACGAGCTGGTGGCCGCCGTGCGCGCCAGCGCCCGCTACCGCGACATCGCGGAGCCACTGGTGCGGCGCGTGGCCGCGCGCGAGCTGGCCAAGCGGCGCAGCCTGAAGGAAGCGGTGAAGGCCACCCGCGGCAAATTGCATCAGGTGGCGGGCGCCTACATCGAGGAGCCGCGCTACGCCGCATGGCTGGCCGATCTGCGCGGCGTCTGGGAGGCGACACGCAGCGCCCCCGACGCGGATGCCCAACAGCGCGCCGCCCTGCGCGGGGTGATGGCGCGCCATGCGTCCACCCGCGAACGGCTACCCATCCTCGATGACTTCTACGCGCAGACACTCGCCGCGCTCGGCCCCATCCACAGCGTCCTCGACATCGCCTGCGGGCTGAATCCCCTGGCGCTGCGCTGGGCGCCACTGGCCAACGAGGTAGACTATTACGCCTACGACATCTACGCCGATATGATGGCTTTCCTCGGCGGCTACTTCGCGCTGGAGTCGGGAGCGGATCGCCCCGGCCTGCGCGGACACGCTGAGCTACGCGATGTCATCGCCACGCCACCTGATCAGCGCGCCGACCTCGCGCTCATTCTCAAAGCCATCCCCTGCCTGGAGCAAGTGGACAAAACGGCGGGCGAGCGGCTGCTACGTGGGCTGCGCGCCGATCATCTGCTCATCTCATTCCCCGTCCACAGCCTCGGCGGCAGGAACAAAGGCATGCTCGCGACCTACGAGGCGCGCTTCCATGAGCTGATGACGCAAACGGGCCTTGGAGCGCGAAGCGAGATCAAACGTTTCGAGTTCGCGACGGAGTTGGCGTTCCTCGTCTCGCGCTGAGGGAAAAATGGGCGCCAATTCGGCCTATTCCCTGAAAACCCGCTTGCGCGCTGGAAAGCCCCTATGGTATACTCGTTTGGTGCGCGGCGCTGAGGGCGTATTCGTGTGTCTCCACCGGCCCCTACCCGCCCGCGACGTGAGAACGAGTCTTACGACATCTGGGCCGGAGAAAAATCGTGAAGAAGCTAAAGCTCAAGACGCATAAAGCGACCGCCAAGCGCGCCTACGCGACTGCTGGCGGGAAGTTCATGCACCTCAAATCCGCGCGCACCAAGTACCGCCGCAAGAAGGACGCAGCGCGCAACCGCTCTTTGAGCAAGCCATCGGTAATGGCGGTGGGTGATGCGCATAAGATGAAGCGCCTGCTCCCGTACAGCTAACGATACGTTGAGGAACCCCGGATTCCGCAGCGTATCGCCGGGGGTGGAGAGCTACCATGCCACGAGTCAAGCGAGGCGTAACCTCGCATAAGAAGCACAAGAAAATCCTGCATCGCACCGAGGGCCACTGGGGCGCGCGTCACCGCCTGATCAAGACGGCGCGCGAATCCATGATGAAGGCGCTCGCGTACTCCTATCGTGACCGTCGCAACAAGAAGCGCGACTTCCGCACGCTCTGGATTACGCGCATCAACGCCGCGTCACGCCTCTACGGCATGCCCTATCGCGACCTGATCCACGGCCTGAACCTGGCCGAGGTCAAGGTTGATCGCAAGATCATGGCTGACCTCGCCGTGACCGATCTGAAGGCGTTTGGCGCGCTGGTCAGCACCGCGCGTGTCGCCCTCGACAAAAAGGCGACAGCCAAGGCCTAGGCTCCCCTACGAGCCACCCGAAGCGCCGCGCGGATGCCCGTCATCCAGCGCGGCGCCTTTGTTTTGCGAGATCTCTGGCCTTTGTGGCCCCCGTGATCGAGAGTGAGCGACCCGTATGGCGATGATCACCAGCCCCGCGAATCAGCATATCGCGCTGCTGCGCTCGCTCCACGCCCCGAAGGGACGCGCGGCTGAGGGCCTCTTCCTGATCGAAGGGCCACATACGCTCGGCGCCGCGCTCGATGCGCAGGTGACGCCACGCCTGCTGATCTACGATCCCGCGACCATGGAGCGCACCGTGGAGGGACGCCGTCTGCTGGAGCGTGTGGCGGAGGCCCGCGCCGCTGGCTGCGAGGTCTACGAGGCGACCGCCAGCGCCATCGAGCGCGCCTGTGACACGCGCACACCACAGGGCATCGTCGGCGCCGTCGCGCTGGAGGATGTCACTGCCGACCAGATGCGCAGTCGCCGCCGTGGACGCGCGCGTCCAGTGCTGCTGGCGCTCGATGCGCTCGCCGACCCCGGCAACCTGGGGACCATCCTACGCTCCGCGCTCGCCGCCGACGCCGATGAGGCGCTGCTCGGCCCGGCCTGCGCCGACCCCTTCGCGCCAAAGGTGGTGCGCGCGGGCGCGGGCGCGCACTTCCGCCTGCCCATCCGCGCGGGGCTGTCGTGGGACGAGATTGCCCAGCGCTTCAGTGGCGCGCCCGCCGTGCATGAGGTGCTGGTGGCGGAGGCCAGCGGCCAGACGCCATACGATGAGGTTGATCTGGCGCGGCGGGTGGCGCTCATCATCGGCAACGAGGCGCACGGCGTCTCGCGCGAGGCGGCGCGGCTGGCCACGACCCGTGTTTCGATCCCGATGTGGAACAAAGTTGAGTCGTTGAATGCGGGCATTGCCGCCAGTGTGATACTCTTTGAAGCAGCGCGACAACGACGCCACCGCAACACTGCTGCATCGGGATCTGCTGGCGCTGAACTCGCCACCGATTCCCCCATTTGACCACTCTATTGACCACGTATCGCCTCAAAATGTCTTGTTCGACGTCACGCCTCATTCGACGAAATTCGACGAACGCGCCATCGACCTCACCAGTGGTGCGTGACAAATCAGCCTCTCAGGGTCGGTCGAGGAGCGCGAGGATGGTGGAGACGCGGCGCTCCTCGAAGTTGCGCCCTTGCGTGCGCATCATTTCGTCGAAATCGGCGCCTTGCGCCAGCCGCAGCCCGAGCGGGATTCCGCCCGAGCCCGCTGCGTTCATGCGCGCCAGGCTTTCCCTGAACCAGGTAGTCGTCTGGTCACTTTGATCTTCCCAGACGCGCTCGCGGAAACCCACCTCACGCAGCAGCGCGCGCGCCTCCTCAGGGGCCAACAGGTGATTAATCGTCTCGTCGCGCGCCCACGGAACGGGAAAATAGATAGGCTGGACCGGCCCCGCCATGTGGTCATGGAAGATGAAGCGCCCGCCCGGTCGCAGCACGCGGAATATTTCCTGATAGAGCCGCCGCTTGTCTGGGATGTTCATCGAGGCGTGCTGCGTCCAGGCGACATCAAAGCTGTGGTCAGGGAAAGGCATCGCCAGCGCGTCACCTTGCTGAAACGTCACCCGGTCGCTCAGGCCTACACGCGCGGTGAGCGCCGTCCCGGTGCGGCAGAACGCCTCGTTGAGGTCGAGCACCGTCACATGGCAGCCACTGCGGCTTGCGAGGATGCGCGCTGGCCCGCCCAATCCGCCACCCACATCGAGCGCTGACTCATCCGCGCGAACCCCCGCCAGCTTCACCAACTCGAGCGTCGCCTGAAGGCCGCCGGAGTGGAGCTGGTCCGCTGGCGCAAGGTCTTCCGGGGTAAGCGCGTCGGGGTCTTTGCCCATAGCGCGCAGCCCATCCAGGATTCTCGCTTCCAGATTCTCAAAGGAGTAGCGTGCGTTGACATCGCGCATGTGGTCATCATCCGTCATGGCTACGCTCCATCTCAGTCTATGCGGCCTCACAACAATGGCGATGAGCCAACATAGCCGCACTCTCGTGTATTGTGCCGTGAATAGCGTTCCCACGCAATACAAAAAGGGGAGCTATCCCAATGGAGCTCGTCGTCCCATCGCCTGTGACATTGCAGGCGCTCCATTTCATGCAGGAGAACCGCATGCGCCAGGTTGACCCTCATCACGTTGTTTCGCCGCCAGCGAATCCGTCCTCGACCTCATCAACGAGTTCAGCTTCATCGCCGCTTTCACCCAAAGCTCCTGCGGCGCCAGGTAGAAGCGATTGACAAGGAAGCGGAAGGCGAGCATACTCACAGCGCAGGGTAGCAGGCTGGCAGCCCGGAGCAGGATAGCGGCGCTGTGGTTTTCTGTGGGAACAACTGAGAACAGCGGAAACGAGCAGGGAACAGCAGCAAACGAGCAACAGCAGGAGGAGTGCGATGGCTTGGTGGCAATTCTGGCGGCGCAAGTCCAAATACGACACGGCTGAGGAACATACCGCCGACGGCGCCCAGATAACCCATCGGACGGTGATGGGGCGGCGATTCCTCCGCGGTGTGCCATACGTGCTGCCCAAAGACATGGACGAGGTCAATCGGCTGGATTTCCAGCACTACATGATGCGCTATGGATTGCAAGGCAACTATGCCGCTCCAGTAGGGACGCCGGAGAGCATTCTTGACGTCGGTAGCGGCACTGGTCGCTGGGCTATTGAGATGGCTGAACTCTTCCCCCCCGCTAGAGTCGTTGGTGTCGATGTCGCGCCACCCCAAGCAAACACCAACCCAGCGTGGGAGCAGCAGCCAGCCAACTACTCCTTCGTGGCGGGCAATGTCCTGGAAGGATTGCCGTTCGCCGATACCACCTTTGCCTTCACCCATCAACGCTATATGATTGGCGCGATTCCGCGCGATCAGTGGCCGCGTGTGGTTGGCGAGTTGGCTCGTGTGACGCGCCCCGGTGGATGGGTTGAAGTTGTCGAAGCGGACACCTCGGAGGGCGGCGGACCAGCCCTTCAACAGGTGGATGCATGGGTCGCCGCCGTACTCGCGCGGCGCAATTTGGACATACATCTGGCTAAGCAACTCGAGACGTTTCTCAAGGAGGCTGGTCTACGCCAGGTGGCCGTGAATAACGTGCGGTTGCCATTAGGAGCGTATGGCGGGCGGGTCGGAAACCTGGTAGAGACCGACTACTTCGCGGCGGTTCAGGCGATGCGGACACCGGTTGTGACGTTAGGTATCAGCACAGAAGAAAACTACGACGCCACTGTACTAGCCGCGCGTGAGGAGGTCAAACGCGGCAAATGCGTCTTCCCGATCTACGTCGTTTTTGGACAACGTGCCTAATCCGCCCGCACTTTTTCTGTATGACGAGAACGTGGTAAGCGTAGGCTGCTAGCGCAGCCCGAAGCGACGTTGCTCGCCAATCCGCGGTATATCGCACAGAGGCGCGCCGCCAGACGCGCCATCGAAGACGTCGGTGGCACGCTCCAGATAGTGACCTTATCCTCTCGACAGTCGCCCATTTGCCCGATCACCGTGCCCGCCGATGCCATTGGTTTGAGCGGAAAAGCAGCCCCAAATCGTTCACTGGCGCGCAGAGAGCGGACGCCATTGCGCGCCAGTGAACGCCTGAGAACGCGAAGAGTGAGTGGATGGGGTTTGGTAGCGCACTTGCGCCCACCTGAGAACGCGGAAAGTCGAAGTGGCAAAAGTGTGATATTGTTTGAAGCAGCGCGACAACGACGCCAGCGCGAGCGCGGCCAGGGCTAAGCCCCCGGCGAGATGACCTACAATCGCATACCGACGCATTGACGGAGAGAGTACTGCGACGTTTGCGCACAGGGAGCCGGGGCCACCGACTGGAAGCCCCAGCGCGCCGGATGCCGCTCGAAGTTCACTCCTGAGCCTGACGACTGAAGCGCACGCCCTGATCGCGGTGTGGTAGGCGTCACGGTGGCCCACCGTTAGCGGGGCGCGAGAGTGGAGCGTGACGCAGAGCGCGGCGCATCTGGCGAGATGGCGCGGCGCGAGCGGAAGTGCTCCGATGTGGGTGGTACCACGGAGCGTAACGGCGGCTTCGTCCCTGACGAGGCCGCCTTTTTGTATGCGCGAATACATCCAGAAAAGCCTGGGGGCAGAAGCATGACGACACCACAATCAGACGAAGAACGCCAGCTTGAAGCGCTCAGGAAGCGCGCGACCGCAGAGCTGGCGACCATCGAGAACAGCGACGGACTCGACGAGTGGCGCACCCAATATCTGGGTCGCGAGCGCGGCGAACTGAGCGCCATCCTCAAGGGGCTGGGCAAGCTTCCTGGCGACCAGCGCAAGCTCGTCGGCCAGGCGGCGAACAACGTCAAAGTGGAGCTGGAGGGGCTGCTAGAGGAGCGGCGAGTCGAGCTACGCGCCACATGGCTGGCTGAGCGGCTGGAAAGCGAGACGCTCGATGTCACGCTGCCTGGCCGCCCCAGCGCGCGCGGTCACATGCATCCGCTGACCCGCACCATGCGCCAGCTTGCCGAGATCTTCGAGCGAATGGGCTTCCAGGTGTTCCAGGGGCCAGAGGTCGAGACGGACTATTACAACTTCCAGGCGCTCAACATCCCGCAGGATCATCCCGCCCGCGACATGCAGGACACCTTCTGGGTGGCGCCGGGGCAGATTCTCCTGCGCACGCAGACCTCGCCCAACCAGATTCGCATCATGGAACGGATGCGGCCACCTGTGCGCGCCATCGTGCCCGGCAAGGTCTATCGCTCCGAGGCGACCGACGCCAGCCACGAAGCCGTCTTCCATCAGGTCGAAGGGCTGCTGATCGACGAAACCTGCACCATGTCTGACCTGCGCGGCGTCGTCGAGCGGTTCGCGCACGAGATGTTCGGCGCCAACCGCAAGATTCGCTTCCGCCCCAGCTACTTCCCATTCACCGAGCCAAGCGCCGAGTTCGATATGGATTGCATCAACTGCGACGGCGCGGGCTGTCGCGTCTGCAAGTACACCGGCTGGCTGGAGATGGGCGGCTCAGGCATGGTGCATCCGAAGGTGTTGCGGGGTGTCGGCTACGACCCAGCCATCTATCGCGGCTTCGCGTTCGGCCTGGGCATCGAGCGTATTGCCATGTTGCGCTATGGCGTCAGTGACATCCGCCTCTTCTCCGAGAATGACCTGCGCTTCCTGACACAGTTCCGCTAGCGCCGAAAGGAAAACCACATGGACATGCGTATCGCGCTGCTGGGCTGCGGCAACGTCGGAACCCGGCTCATCACCCTGCTCGCCAAGAAAGACGCCGCCCTGCGAAGCGAGCATAATCTCGCCATCAGCATCAGCGGAGCCTACACACGCCGCGCTGGCGGCTGGACAGCCCCCGCCGGGCTGACCCCGCTGGAGGTCGCGGCGAGCGGCTGGCCGGGCGCGGCTCCAGGCGAGCGGCTGCCCGCTGGGGCGCAGCCTTTCACAGGCGACGGTGTGGCCTTCGCCGAAACCTGCCCCGCTGACCTGTTGGTGGAGATTACCACCCTCAACCCGGCGGATGGGCAGCCGGCGCTCGACCATGTGCGCGCGGCGCTGCGCGCGGGCAAGCACGTCGTCACCGCCAACAAAGGCCCCATCGCCCACGCCTTGCGCGAATTGCGGGCGCTGGCGGCTGAGCGCGGGCTGGGGCTGCGCTTCGAGTCCACCGTCATGGATGGCACGCCGATCATCAACATGATGGAATATTGCCTGCCCGTCACCGAGGTGGAAGGTTTCCGTGGCCTGCTCAACGGCACCAGCAACTACGTGCTGAGTCTGATGGGTGGCGGCATGTCGCTGGAGGATGCCGTGCGTGAGGCGCAGCGCGTCGGCATCGCCGAGGCCGACCCCTCGAACGATCTGGATGGCTGGGACGCCTCAGTGAAAGCCACCGTGCTCGCCAATGTGCTGATGGGCGCCGACTTGCGCCCGCAGGATGTGCGGCGCATCGGGCTGGGCGCCGAGGCGATGCGCCAGGCCAACGCCGCGCGCCAGTCTGGCCAGACGCTCAAGCAGGTGGTGGAGGGCCGCCGCGAGGATGGCGCCGTCGTCGCCGAGGTGCGGCTGATGGCGCTGCCACCGGAAGATACGCTGGCCCATCTGGGCGGACTGGAAACAGCGGTGCGCCTCGTCACCGACACGATGCGCGAGTTGACGCTGATCGAAGGCGAGGGCGACCCTACGCAGACAGCGATGGGTGTCCTCTCCGACATTGTCAACGTCGCGCGGGCGCACCCAAAGAGCTAATCAATCTGGCGCCGATGCCCATAAAATAACGAACGCATGAGATAGAGGAGCTTCATATGAAAGCGCCGTACTCGTGGCTAAAAGAGTACGTTGACATTTCGCTCACTCCCGAAGAGCTGGCCGAGCGACTGACGCTGGCCGGGCTGGAGGTCGAGCGGGTCGAATATCCCTGGCCAAACATCATCACCGCGCAGATTACCTGGCTGCAGCCCGTCAAAGGCTCCGACCACCTCAACGCGACCCGCGTCTGGACAGGGCGCGAGGAGTTGAGCGTCGTCTGCGGCGCGCCCAACATCAAGCTGCGCGACATCGTGCCGCTGGCGCAGGTAGGCGCGAAGGTTGGAGACATTACCATCGCCGAGAAGAAGGCGATGGGCGTGGTCTCGCAGGGCATGCTCTGCTCGCCCTATGAACTGGGCATGAGCGAGGATCACAGCGGCATCTTCATCCTGCCCGCCGACACGCCCATCGGCGTTCCCTTCGGCAGAATCATGGGCGAGGCGGTGATTGACCTCGACATCAAGGCCCACCGCGCCGACCTCTTCAGCATGGTGGGTATCGCCCGCGAGATCGCCGCCTTCACCGGGCAGACGCTGCGCGAGCCAGCGATCAGCGTGAAGGAGAAGGGCGCGGCGGCGAGCAAGCTGATGAAGCTGGAGGTGCGCGACGCCGAGATGTGCCCACGCTATACCGCGCGTGTCATCCGTGGTGTCAAGATTGGTCCCTCGCCCGCGTGGCTGGCCGACCGCCTGACCGCCGCTGGCATGCGCCCCATCAACAACATCGTCGATGTGACGAACTACGTCATGCTGGAGCTTGGCCAGCCCTTGCACGCCTTCGACTATGACAGGGTGGCTGACCACACCATCATCGTGCGCCGCGCCGACCCTGGCGAGACGCTAACCACGCTCGACAACATCGAGCGCAAGCTCACCACCGAGATGACCCTCGTCACCGATCCCGCCGGGCCAAATGTCATTGCGGGCATCTTTGGCGGCGCGCGTGTCGAGGTCTCCAACGAGACGACGAGTCTGCTGCTCGAAGCCGCACACTGGAACCCGACGAATATCCGCCGCACCTCGCAGACACTCGGCCTGCGAACGGAAGCCGGGAGCCGCTTCGAGAAGAATCCCGACATCACCCTCACGAGTGTTGCGCTCGATCGCGCCGCGCAACTCATCACCGACCTGGGCGGCGGCCAGGTCGCTCCGGGCTACGTGGACTTCTACGCCGCCAAACCCGAAACGCGCGTCATTGACTTCGACCTCGGGCAGGTCGCGTGGCTCACCAACATGACCGTCACGCCGACTGAGGCGATTGGCGCTCTCCGTGCGCTCGGCTTCGGCGTGGAGGAGACGACTACGAAGAAAGGCGACATCCGCCTGCGCGTCAGCGTGCCAACGTGGCGCTCTGACGTGGAGGAGAGCGCCGACCTGGTCGAAGAAGTCGCCCGCATCGTCGGCTACGAGCGCATCCCCAGCACCATCCCTTCCGGCCCGCTGCCAGAGCCACAGGATGAGCCGTGGTTCTGGCGCGAGTACGAGATACGCGACCTGCTGCTCGGCGCGGGCCTGACGGAAGTTCAGACCTACCCGCTGACCAGCCGCACGGCAATGGCCCGCCTGCTGCCGGGGCTGGCGGCGGACGAGGCGCGCCTGCTGACCGAGGCCACGCCAGCGGGCGTAGACACCACTGCCAGCGCACAGGCGGGCGCTGCACTCACCGCCACGAGCCAGCAGAAGCTGGAGCGGCTGCGTATCGAGGCGATGGCGGAGAAGCTGCCAGCTATCACCCTGCGCAATCCGCTGAGCGCGGATATGGAGTCACTCCGCCTGACACTGCTGGCGGGACTACTCAATGTGACCCGTGAAAACGCCAAGTACAGCGACGAAGGCCTCTGGTTCTTCGAGGTCGGGCGGCGCTACCTGCCCACGCGCGAGTTAAGCGAAGGCGTCGGGCTGCCCGACGAGCGGCGCACACTCGGCGTCGCGCTCAGCGGGCCACAGAGCCAGAGCTGGCTCGGCGAGCGCGAGGCAGACTTCTTCGACCTGAAAGGCGTCGCCGAGATGCTGCTCAAGGGATTGCGGATCGCCAACTACCGATTCATACCGTCACGGCATCCCAGCTTCCACCCAGGGCGCTGCGCCACGTTGGAGGTTCAGGCGCTCCCAGACGCCACGAACGATGGAGCCAACGCTTCGGCGCTAGCTGAGACGGGCGTCTGGCTGCCCATCGGCGTACTGGGCGAGATACACCCAGAGATCGCCGAGCGCTTCGACCTGAGCAACCGCGCCTACCTGATGGAGCTAGACCTGGAGCGGGTCTACAGCGCCGCGCCTGGACGTGTCATGTCACGCCCGATCTCGCGCTATCCAGCCGCCCAGATCGACATCGCCGTGGTCGTGGCGCGAAATCTGCCACAGGAGGATGTGGCGCTGGCCATTCGCGAGACAACTGGGCCACTGACTCCAGACGTGAAGCTCTTCGACGTGTATACTGGTGAAGGCATTGCGCCAGAGAAGAAAAGCCTGGGATACACGCTTACCTTCCGCGCGACAGACCGCACGCTGACCGCTCAGGAGGTCGAGGATGCGCAGAAAGCGATCATCGCGCTGCTGCGCAAACGGTTCAATGCGGAGTTGCGGCAATAAGTCGCTTTTGGAGATCTCACCTGGCGCTTTAACATCATCACGAGGAGAGTAGCGGCAGATGCAGCAGGCATTCGACCGGCAGGCGCATGCGCTCATGGGCCTACGCGGCAAGCATATCGTCACGATTGGGGGCGGTACCGGCCCGTTTGCCCTGCTCTCCACCCTGAAGCGGCACGACTGCTCCGTCACCGCCATTGTCACGATGGCGGACAGCGGCGGCAGTTCGCGCCGCCTCATGGACGAGTTCGGCACACTGCCCGTCGGCGATCTGCGCCAGGCGCTCGTCGCCCTCTCACGCAAGGGCGTGCTCTGGCGCGAAATCTTCAACTATCGCTTTAGCAGCAACGGCAAAAATGGCAAAAATGGCGAATCAAGCTCATTGAGCGGGCATAGCCTGGGCAACCTCATCCTCGCCGCGCTCCAGGAGGTCAACCACGGCAACCTGCTGCATGCCATCGAAGACGCGCAGCAACTCCTCGATACCGCTGGCTCGGCGCTGCCGGTCACCCTCTCGCCCGCGACCCTCTGTGTTGATCTGGAGAACGGCGAGACGATCGTCAGCGAGACCAACATTGACACGCGCGGCGACGAAGACGATGGCCCGCTCTCGCCAATCAAGCGCGTCTATCTGGAAGAGCCCGTCTCAGCCTGCGAGGATGCCCTGCGCGCGATACGCCGGGCGGATGTGATCGTCATTGGCCCTGGCAGCCTCTACACCAGCATCCTGGCAAATTTCGTGGTGGATGGCGTGGCCGAAGCGATCCGCGCGTCTGAGGCGCAGAAGGTCTACGTCTGCAACCTGATGACCAATCACGGCGAGAGCGATGGCTTCCGCGCTTCTGACTTCGTCGCCGAGATTCACAAGTACCTCGGCGACCGCGTAGACCGCATCGTCGCCCACGATGGTACCTTCCCGGAGCGTCTGCTCTCCCGCTACGCCGCTGGCCAGCAGCACCCTGTCGCCCCCGACGCCGAACGCCTGCGCGAGATGGCGCCGGAAGTGGTGATCGACTCACTGCTCGCCGTCTATCAAGATACCCTCGTGCGCCACGACGCCGACCGACTGCTACGCGCAATCTTCACACCAGCGGAATACCTGGGCTAGTCGCGACCAGCCAGCGCGAAGGAGCGTCGGGATGGATCAGCGCGAGCAAGCGGCGCAAGCCCTGCAAAAGACGCTCCACCACGAGATACCCCTCAGCGCCGCGCTGGGCCTGGAGGTCGCGGGCTACGATGGAGAGAGCCTGACACTGCGCGCTCCCCTCGCGCCGAATATCAACCACAAGTCCACCGTCTTCGCTGGCAGCCTCAACGCTGTCGCTACGCTGACTGGCTGGGGACTGATCTGGCTCGTCACCCGTGAGCATGGGCTGCCCAGCGTCATCGTCATCCAGGAGCACGAGACACGCTACCTGCGCCCTGTCGGCCAGGACTTCGCCGCCACCTGCCATGCGCCACCCACCCGACAGATCGAACGCTTCCTCGCCGCGCTGCGCCAGCGGGGGCGGGCGCGCCTGCCCCTCACCGTCACGGTTCACGCAGGCGACGACCAGCCCGCCGTGACCTTCACAGGTCGCTATGTCGCCTTTCTCGCGCAGGCGGATGCGGCGACTAGTCCAAAAGTAAGCTTGCCAGATGACCCACTCGCGCGATAGAACGAGCGCATGCGGCGCAACGTAGCGCGGATGTAGACGCCTCGAACGCCGCTGATCGGGAGGGGATTGCAATGGCAAACATGCTGATGACCGTTGTGGAGGCGCATGTTCCAGCCGAGCGCTGGGCGGATCTGGAGCAAAATTTTTCCAGGATCGTCAATGGAATGCCTGCCGCGTTAGTTCACACATTCCTCACGCAGGAGGGCGCAGATCCCACTTTCTGGCGCCTGATCGGGGTATGGCAGAGTCGTGCGGCCTTCGATGAGTACCGCGCATCAGTGGAAACGCCAGCCGGCCTGCTCGTGTTTCGCGATGCTGGCATAGAGCCAAGCCTAAAAATGTTCGAAGTCAAGGCTCAGCAGTAGGTCTGAGCGCAATAACGCCCCGCCCGTCGCGTTGGTCGAGCCAACGTATTGGGCGGGGTGTCTCTGAGTTCGTCAGCGAGATGCGGGCTACCGCTTGGCGGCGGCGGTCGCGGGCGCCTTCTTCGCGGTGGTTGGCTTGGCCACGACAGGCGCCGTCCACTTCACTACAGCGGCGGCCCAGGTCAGTCCCGCGCCAAACGCCACCATGCCGAGGTGCTGCCCCTGCTGCACACGTCCCTGCTCGACAGCCTCACAGAGCGCGATCGGCACAGCGGCGGCGGAGGTGTTGCCATAGTTTTCGATGTTGACGAAGACTTTCTCTGAGGGCAGCCCCAGCCGCTTCGAGGCGGCTTCAATGATGCGCAGGTTCGCCTGATGGGGGATGAAGAGATCCATGTCTTCCGTGCTCATCCCCGCATTCGCCAGTGCCTCTTCCATCGCGGTTCCCATGATGCGCGTCGCGAACTTGAAGACCTCTGAGCCTTGCATCTTGACCCAGTTGCGGCCCTCGCGCAGGCTTTTCTCCGTGATCGGCTCCCGTGAGCCGCCAGCGGGAATGTAGAGATGCTCAGGCTTTGCGCCATCGCTGCCGAGGGTATAGCCGAGCAAGCCACCTGGCTCGTCGCTAGCGCTCAGCACGACCGCGCCCGCGCCATCGCCAAAGAGGACACAGGTGCTGCGATCCGTATAGTCAATGACCTGCGAAAGCAGCTCGACGCCGACGACGAGCACATGCTTGGCCGAACCCGTCGTAACGAACTGGTGAGCTACGCTCAGCGCATAGAGGAAACCAGAGCAAGCCGCCTGCATGTCGAACGCGCCGCACTGCGCGCCCAGAGCATGCTGCACGAGATTCGCGGTAGAGGGGAACTTGTAGTCCTGAGATACGGTCGCGATGATGATGAGTCCGAGGTCTTTGCCTTCGATGCTCGCACGCTCCAGCGCCTCGTGAGCAGCGGCGATCGAGAACGTCGCAGCGGATTCGCCTGGAGATGCGATGTGACGCGCTTTGATCCCTGTTCGCGAAGTAATCCACTCGTCTGAGGTTTCGACCATCCGCTCCAGATCGGCATTGGTCAGCATCTTCTCGGGCACATACTTGCCCCACCCGGTGATTGCGCTATAGCGACTCATACTGCTCCTCGCTGATTACACGCGCCCCCAACGCGCAGTGAGCGGCAAAAAACACCGTTCGCCCGTCTGCGCGGAGTGCGGTAGGACGCTCTGGCGGCCATTGTAACATACCGACTATGATTTCTGTACCTAGCTAACACCTCGTACCAGGGTCTTTTCATGCTAAGCGAATGCCCAAGAGGGCGAGCGCCTGGCGCGGATACATTGCATGCCGCCGTAACGCAGCGGCGACATTGTTGACGCCGGCTTGGCGGAGCAGATTGAGCGCGGCGTTGCGACAAGCGGCGAAATTGGCGGGCGCACGGTCGGAGCGCACCTGACACGCATCCTCGCCCATGGTCACATCGCGCACGTAATGCAAGCCGTTCTCGATCTGCCAGTGCCCGCGCCAGAGCTGTTCCAGCCGCGCCGCATCGGCCTGCTCGGGTGGCAGACTGGTCAGCGCATACGCCCACTCGCTGGTGGTGTCCCCAGCCCGCTCCCCGCTGACATACTCGACCTCGCGGTGCATGCGACAGACCTGCGCCAGCGCGGTCCAGCCCGCAATTGTGCCCGCCTCCCCCTCCTCCTGATCCAGCCGTTCGCGCTGGGCCAGGTAGGGAACCACCTCGGTCGAGGCTTCCAGTGTGCGCCGTTCCTCACGGTCGCCATGGCGCTCGCCCGCGACGACCACCCGCATGCGCGGCGTCCAAGGATCAGCGAAACTGAAGCTTACCGCCTCTAGGGTGAGCGGTTGGTTCTCTTGCAAGACGACGAAATAGTGCCCCCTTTTTGCACGATCTGGCGACACCGCCCGCGCGTCGCCAGCAGCGCATCGCCGGTCACTACCCGTCCGCTGAGCAGGCGAGCGGGCAGCGCCGCCAGGACCGCCTGGACGCCCGCCAACTCGTGCCCTTTGCCCAGCGTCTCAGCCTGCGCCAGCACCACCCGCGTTTGGTGGGTGAAGGCGGCGACCAGATGCACCCCCGGAATCTCCTCCCCGTGGATGCCGCGCAGCGTCTTGCCGTCAATCGCTAGCGCTTCGTCGGGCTCCAGTCCTTGCTGGGCGAACCACTGTCCCAAGACCCGCTCAAAGGCCGCGTGATCCAGGGAGCGAAAGGCGCGGTGCAGCGTCGCCACACTCGGCCCGCGATCCCGCCGCAGCCCCAGCGCGACCCGAATCTCCGGCTCACACTCGCGTCCCCATTGGCTGATCGCGTAGAGGCTGCGACACCCACACCACAAGGCGCAGACCGACAACGCCAGCATCCCGCTGAGCGAATGCACCTTGCCTTGTCCACGCCGCACATCGGGCAAGGTCTCCAACGTGGCCCGTAATGACCCTTCTGGCGCTTGTTCGCGCTCGTCTGTCTTACTCATGCCACATAGTCTACTTGGCAATCGCTAGAATGAAAAGACCCTGCACCTCGTACTACACTCTGGTTGAGTCTGGCAACGGACGTGCGAGTGTCTGACGGAGACCCCAAGAGTTCCAAGGATATGTCGTGCTGCCTATTGACCAGCGCACCTGCGACATTTACACTAATTGGTAGATTGCCACCTTATGCCCGCTGGCAGACGAGCGTCACACAAGGCGCCACAGCGGCCTTCACGACTTCCCTCTCATCCCCAAAGGAGTCCACCATGCGTCACTGTGGTTATGGTGATCTCTCGCGCCTGCTGGGCGAGACCGACGCCAGCGAGCGCCAGGCGAGTGGCCCATCTTTCGCGCTCCCCGGCGACCAACCGCGCTACGCTCCCGACCGACCGGTAGACGTCCGCGATGTCGACATCGCGGTAACGCTCGATTTCGAGCGCAAGCAGGTGCACGGCGTCGTGACCCATTCCTTTACCACGATCTTCGAGAGCGTGAGCGCCGTGACGCTCGACGCCGCCGAGCTACACATCGAGCGCGTGACAGTGGCTGGCGGTGAAACCCCGCTCGACTGGTGGAGCGAAGGCGAGAAGCTGCATATCCAGCTTGACCGCGCCTATACGCATGGCGAAGAGTTCGGCGTGCGCATCGCGTACTGGGCGCAGCCACGAGTCGGCCTCACCTTTGTCGGGCCAGACGCGGGCAATCCTGACATGCCAGTACAGGCATGGACGCAGGGCGAGACCGAATACCACCACTTCTGGCTCCCCTGCCACGACTTCCCGAACGACCGCGCCAGCACGTCTATGGCCGCGACAGTTCCCGCCTCGTTCTTTGCCCTCTCGAACGGCAAGCTTGAGCGCGTGCGCGAGAACAAAGACGGCACGAAGACCTATCACTGGCGGCAGGAGGTTCCGTTCCCCGCCTACCTCATCACGCTCGTCGCGGGTGAGTTTGTCGAGATCAAGGATCACTGGCGCAAGATTCCAGTGAATTACTATGTGCGCGCGGGACGCGAAGACGACGCCCGCCGCATGATGGGCCGCACCCCCGCGATGATGGAGTTCTTCTCCGAACATTTCGGCGTAGACTTCCCGTTCGTGAAGTACGCGCAGATCGTGGCGGAGATGTTCCTCGGCGCGATGGAGAATGTCAGCGCGACGACCCACACCTACCGCCTGCTCCCCGACAAGCGCGCCAGCCTCGATTTCAAGCCCGACACCGTCGTCGCCCATGAGCTGGTACACCAGTGGTTTGGTGATCTGCTCGCGGTGCGCGACTGGTCGCACACCTGGTTGAAGGAGAGTTTTGCCACCTACTTCGAGTCCGTCTGGATGGGCCAGGAAGATGGCGAAGACCAGCTCCGCATCGACATGCGCGATAACCTCGACGCCTACCTCGCTGCCGACAAGCGTGGCCGCCGCCCCATCGTCTACAATGTCTATCGCAAAAACGGCGATGAGCTGTTCGACCGGCACAATTACGAGAAGGGCTCGCGCGTGCTGCACATGCTGCGGCAGGTGGTGGGCGACGCGGCGTTCTGGCGCGGTATGAAGCTCTATGCCCAGCGCAACCAGGGGCGCGAGGTCATCACCGCTGACTTCGAGCGCGCGCACGAGGAGGCCAGCGGCCGCAGCCTGGCGCAGTTCTTTGAGCAGTGGGTCTACAAGGCGGGCCACCCGGAGTTCAAGGTCGTCTATAGCTGGGACGATGAGCATAAGCTCGCCAAGGTCACCGTCAGCCAGACGCAGAAAGTGACCGAGCAGACGCCACTGTTCAACACCCCTGTTGATCTCGCCTTCTTCGTTCCCCGCCGCGAGAGCGAGAAGCCCGACGCCAGCGACGCCTTCATGACGCCGCAGGTCATTCGCGTACAGGCGGATCAGGCCGAGCAGACCTTCTATATCCCACTGGCGCGGCGTCCGTTCGGTGTCCGCTTCGACTACGGCGGTTGGATCATCAAGACGCTGGACTTCGAGCTTCCCCTCGATCTGCTGCGCTTCCAGCTTCGCCGCGACCCCGACATCAACGGGCGCATCGAAGCGGCGGAGGCGCTGGGCAAGCGCAGCGATCCCGACTCGCTCGATGCGCTGGAGCAGGCGCTACGCAGCGAGCGCTTCTGGGGCGTGCGCCAGGCCATCGCGGCAGCCATCGCCGACCGCCGCAGCGCGCGTGCGCTCGACATCCTGATTCGGTCGCTCGATGAGATCGAGGAGCCAAAGGCGCGGCGCGCCATCGTGACAGGACTGGGGCGCTTCCACGCGTCCGAGCAACCAGACCTTGCCCTGCTCGCGGCGGCGGAACTGACAAAGCTGCTGGCGAAGGGCGAGCCGAGCTACTTCGTCACGGCGGCGGCGGCGCATGCGTTGGGCAAGACCCGCGCGGCGGGCGCCTTCGAGACGCTGCTCAAATATGTGGAGACCTCCTCGTGGATCGAGACGATTCGCGCGGGTGTCTTCGCAGGACTGGGCGAGCTTGGCGATCCACGCGCCATCGAGACGCTGGCGACCTGGGCCAGCGACCGCACGAAGCCGATGGATGCGCGGGCAGCGGCGGTCTCAAGCCTCTCCATCCTCGCAGGAACTCGGCGCATTGACGAAGGGCCAGCCCGCACACGCGCCGTCGAGGCGCTCAGCATCGCGATGACCGACCCCTTCGACATGACCGTCCTGCGGGCGTGTAACGCGGCGGGCGCCTGGGGCGATACCCGCGCGCTGCCCGCGTTGCGGCGCCTGGTGGATGACTCACCGGATCAGCGCGTCGTGCGTATGGCGCGCGAGGCCATCGCGTCTATACAGCATGGCGATTCGGCGCGCGACGAAACACGCCATCTCCGCGCCGACCTCGACACCCTGCGCGAGGACAACCGCAAGCTCCGCGAGCGCCTCGACGCGCTGGAGGCCCGCGCGGACAAGAGCGCCCACAACGGCCATTCCGCGACCGCGCCCGCAAAGGTCAGCGCCACTCGCACGACTCGCAAGCGCGCCGAGTAGTCGTCAGACTCCTCGCACAAGCCGCGCGACACACCGCCAGCGACCCGCCTACGGGAAATCGCTGGCGGTGTGGCGCGCTACCGTCTGTGATAGGCCCCTACGCATAATGGCGGCGCCACCCAGCGAAAAGCGCTGGCATACTATCCCCATCGCGATTGCCCAACCATGCCTGATGAGGCGAGCAAACACTCGCAGCCTGGCGTTCCTGTTCGTGGGAAGAATGGGATGGTGGCGCCTTATGGCAATGCAACCCACACGCGACACAGAAAAACTGCGAAGCCTGGGCGACCCACGCTTGCTTGCCAGCCTGGAGCAAAACACGACCGAGGCGTACGCTGATTGCGCCCGCAACATGGCTGGTGAGGTCGAAGTCTCCGCAGCTATGACCCGCTATATTTGTGGAGCGCCAATCTCGCTTTTCAACGGTGTTGGCCTGGCGCGCATCCCGCCAAAGCAACTGGATGCGCAAATCGAGGCGGCGATTCGGCCCTTCAAGGATCGCAGCCTCCCGATGCAGTGGTGGATTGGCCCATCATCGCGCCCCGTGAATCTGGGCGCGCGACTCGCGGCGCATGGAATGGCCGATGCGGGGGGTCTGCCGGGCATGACACTCGAACTCAGCGCAATGCGGCAGGTGAGCGCGCCACCCTCCAATCTCACGATCAATCCGTCAACGACTACAGAAACGTTGGAGGAATGGACGCATGCCGTCGTTCCCGGCTTTGGCATGCCCCAACAACTGATCCCAATGCTTCATGAAATGAGTGTGCGCCAGACCATTCGCCTTGACCCGCAATGGGTGTTCTTTCTTGGGCGACTGGATGGCCGCCCGGTCGCGACCTCAGCGCTCTTCCTCTCGGCGGGAGTGGCGGGCGTCTACTGCGTCACGACACTGCGGGAGGCGCGCAGACGTGGCATTGGCGCGGAGATGACACGCGCCGCGCTCCAGCATGCCAGCGGACAGGGCTATGGTGTCAGCATCCTCCAGCCCAGCCAGATGGGGCTACATATCTACGAGGAGCTTGGCTTTCGTACATGCATGACATTCGACATCTTCGCGTGGCCAGCCAGTGAATCCTGACGCAACGCGAGCATGTGTGCGAGGCGCTCAGTCGCGCCGACGCGCACGCATGGCCGCTGGCTGTGAGACGGGTATAGCCTCTTGCGCCAGCGCCTCATCGAAGAAGGCCGCGACACGCTGGCAGTAGGCCGGACGATCCAGGAAATATGCCCCACAGTGGTTCGCGGCAGGCGCAATCCAGAGGTCTTTTGGCTCGCGAGCAGCCTCATAGAGACGGTAGGCATGGCTCACGGGAATCTGCTCATCATCCGTCCCGTGGATGAGCAGGAGCGGGCGCGGCGCAAGCTGCTCGATCACCCGCAGAGGCGCGATGTCTCGGCCTCGGTAGCCAGCCTTGCGCGCCAGAAAATAGTCGCTGATGGCGGCGAACGGTTCGCCTGGCAGATGGATCACCCGCCGCACGGAATGGCTCACGACATCCGCGTGCGTGGCGAACGGCGAATCGGCCATGACCGCGCGTACCTCGGGCCGCTGCGCCGCGCCGAGGATGGCGATCGCGGCGCCCATTGAGAAGCCAAAGACGCCAATGCGTCCCTGTGGCATACGCGCTCGCGCATAGTCCAGCGCGGCGTAGAAATCCTGTAGCTCGCGATAGGCAAGGGTGACGGGCGCGCCACGCCAGGAGCCGTGGCCGTGATAGTCGAACAGCAACACGTTATAGCCCGCGCGCCACATTGCGGAGCCAATGCCGATGAGGTCGGACTTGCTGCCACGATAGCCTGTGCAGCCGATCAGGACGCGGTCAGTCTCTGGGCGGGGAAACCACCAGCCAAAGAGCGGATGCTCGGCGTTGCGCGTGGGAATGCGTATGTTCTCCCACGGTATGCCCGTCTCGAAAGGCGTCATGATGAAATCATCCATAAAGGTGGATGGATTCGGCGCGGTCAGTCTGTGGGCCACGTAATAGCCCATCCCCGCGCTCGCAACCAGCGCGGTGGCGATGCCGCCGCCCGCTGCCAGGGCCACCGTGCGAGTCAGTCGCCTCGCCATCATCACAACCTCCTTGGCAGTCTTGCCGCCGCATCAAGCGCTCACCTTTCCCACACACGTACAACATATTCTACACATCGGCGCGCCTGTCCGCCACTGATCGAGCGCCTAGGGAGTGGCTAGCATCATGGGTAGGCGAACTCAAAGACATGCGTCGGGTACTTGGGGTGCGCACGGCGGAAGAGTTGGCGACGGTTCCAGGCATAGACAAACAGCTTGACCGCATCGCGCAGCGCCGGGAGCGAGCGGGTGAAACAGCGCGAGCGGCGGGCCAGCCGCGCCAGATAATGGCGCAGCTCCGCGTTGCCCCCTTCCACGGAGTAGGTCTGGCTCTTGTTGGGTAATGCCGTATGCTGGCCGGGGTAGTAGACCAGGTTGGTGTAGGCGGGGAGTTGATCGGAGTAGTACTGACGCGCCGAGGGCGCCGCGTTGAGTAACGCCTGCAAGCGCTCTGGCTCGCAGTCGTAGGCGATGTCATAGGCGATGATGCAGCGCGTTGCCCGCGCCATCACCGCCAGCCGCGCGCCTGGTAGACTTCCGCCAGTGTGTCTGGGTGGTCGCTCATCAGGCCATCCACGCCCCAGTCAAGCAGGCGCTCCATCGTCGGGCGGTCATCCACCGTCCAGACATGCACATCGATGCCCAGTTCATGCGCCAGCCGGATGCTCGTCGGCGAGACGACGCGAATGCCGCTATAGACCTCCGGAACCTGGAGTGCGTCGAATTGCGGGCGCAGATGACGGGTCTGGCGGACGAGGACGCGAAGTAGGAAGCCGCGCACCTCGCCCGCGCTGGCGGAGGTGGCAAGCCGTCCCTCACTCAACGCGCGAAAGCGGCGCATGGCATCGGTGTGAAAGCTGCCGACCATCGTCCAGTCTTCCCAGCCATTGTCCAGCAGCAGCCGCGCGAGCCGCCGCTCACCCTCCGCATCGTTCACCTTCATCTCGATGTTGATGCGCGTCTGTGGAAAGCGCTCAAAGACCTCGCTCAGGGTCGGAATCACCACACCTTTGCCGCGCCAGGGATACGTGGCGCCGCCATCAGGCGTGAAGTGGTAGCCCGCGTCGAGACGCCGCAGCTCATCCAGAGTCAGCGCCGCCAACGGGCCGCTGCCGCTCGTGGTACGGTCGAGCGTCTCATCGTGGAAGACGACAATTTCGCCATCGCGAGTGTAATGCACGTCCAGCTCCAGCGAGTCCGCGCCTAACCGCATGCCGTTCTCATACGCTGGCATGGTATTTTCCGGAGCCAGCGCCGACCCACCGCGATGCGCGAAGAAGAGCGGCCGCTCGTGCGTCACATACGGGTGGCGCTGAACATCTTTGGGCGCGGCATCGCGCTGGCGGTCTGCGGCTGACATCGCTGGCATCTCCTCTTGCGTGGCGCCCACTCGCGCCCACGCATGCTATCGGCTGCGCATTCCGCGACTCACGCCACATGCGCCCTTGCGCATCATTCTAAACGAGTTTTGGGCCGCTGGTCTAGAAACCACGCTGCGCTATGGCGCATTGGATAGCTAGTGAGCGGAATAGAAACGCTATTTCCGTATCGGTAAATATGTGGTAAAATGCAGACGGATTGTTGCGCCCAGCCCGCTCGGGGCTGGACAATCACAACCAAAGCAATAGGCGGTACCCCAACCGCCGCAGGAGAACCCGAACACATGAAGGCCGGAATCCATCCCAAATACACGACCGCGAAGGCGGTTTGCGCCTGTGGAAATACATTCACCGTGGGCAGCACCAAGGGCGAGCTGAAAGTCGACGTTTGCGCCAAGTGCCATCCGTTCTATACTGGGCAGCAGCGCATCCTCGATACCGCTGGCCGTGTCGAGCGGTTCCGCAAGCGTTTCAACATCGCTGACGAGGCGTAGTGCCCGCTCGCGTAGACAGTCTCGATTCATCACGCACAACTCGCGAGAGGGCGCGGACCGCAAGGCCTTGCGCCCTCTCCGTACCCGCGCTGGTTCTTAGCCCACTGGCGGGATCTCCGCTCTCAGGAGGCAGCGACAGGTGAAGGGAACACCCCGTCCACGCACGGTACTGTTTCTCATCTCTGATACCGGCGCAGGCCATAGAAGCGCCGCCAACGCCATCCACGCCGCTATGCGTCTCGTCGAGGAGCAGTCCCCGCGTAGCCCACGCCCTGGCGCCGCCCGACAGTCGCGACAGTCCGGACAGTCGGGACACGACCCGAACTGGCGTGTGGTCATCGTTGATGGATTCGCGGAATGCGCAAACTTTCCGCTGCGCAAGGGTGTCTTTCTCTATGGCCCCGCGATCAAGCACAGTCCCCGGCTTTATGCGCGTCTCTTTCACATGACCAATACGGCCTCCCGCTTCCACGCCGCCTACCGCCTCTCGAAGCCGTTCCTCCGCCAGGGCATCACGCAACTGCTGGAGCGCATACGCCCAGATGTCATCGTCTCTGTTCATCCTCTCCTCAATCACATCACCCTCCAGGCCATGCGCGATATTGGCATTCGCGTGCCATTCATCACCGTCATCACCGATCTCGTGAGCATCCACACCGCCTGGGTGGCTCCTGGCGTGTCCGTCTGTGTCACGCCCACCGAGGCCGCCCGCGACTACGCCATCGCGTCTGGCGTGGCGCCCAAGCGTGTGCGGCTGCTCGGCATGCCCATCGATCCCACGTTCGCTGAGCAGCCAGAGACCACGCCCGAGGAACGCAAAGCGGCGCTGGGCCTCGATCCCTACCTACCGACGATCCTGCTGGTGGGCGGCGGCGAAGGCGCGGGCGGGCTGGCGCGCGCGGCCTATGCGCTGGGCAGGCTCTCAGAACGCGCGCAGCTCGTCATCGTGACTGGACGCAACCGCGCCCTCTACACGCAGCTACAGCATGAGCGCGGCTCCTTCCTGATGCCAACGACCGTCCTCGGCTTCGTCCATAACATGCCCGAGCTGATGCGCGCCGCCGATGTCGTGGCCACCAAGGCTGGCCCCGGCTCGATTAGCGAGGCGATGGCCTGTGGGCTGCCTGTCATCCTGACCGGCTATATCCCTGGCCAGGAAGAAGGCAATGTAGACTATGTGCTGACCAACCGCCTCGGCATGCTGGCGGAGTCACCCGAAAAACTCGTCGCCGCCGTGCGACTGCTGCTTGATCCATCCTCGCCAACGCTGGAGGAGATGCGCGCGAACGTCCGCCGCCTGAACCATCCGCGCGCCTCATTCGATATCGCCAGGCTCATCCTCTCCTATGTGCCACCATCTAGCGCGCAATCCGCCTGGGCGAACGTGCCGCGCGCGCAGCGCAGCCGCCTCTCCCGCGCCATCAGCCGCCGCCGCCACTCGACCCTGCGCGGCACGCGACAACTCACGCGCCGCGCGAATAGCAGCGCGCGGCGACTACCCCCCATTGCGCTCGCCTTCCCGCAGCTACGCCGCAGTAACGCGCATCCGCGGCGCGGGCTGGGGCTGCCGACGCTCAATGAGGCCCGCGCGCTGCTGCGTCGCGGCGCCCCGCTCGGCGCGCTCCCACTGCGCCGGACGCGCGAGGACGACTGGGACTAAATCGCGCCACATCTCTACGCCCTTGAGCGGTGTTGGGTGGCATTGGGCGCGCTCGCTGGGGTACGCTGTACCCAGAGAAGATGTCTCGGCGTGGCGCTGACCGCGCGGTGGATGGGGAGATACGATCATGGAGACCGAGCAGGAAGCCGGGAGCGCTGCGCAGGAGACGCCGACAAACAGCGCCCCGCCAGTGGAAGCCGCACAAGCGCCAGCCACGGATAGCGCCGCATCCCAGCAACCCAGTGAATCGGGCATGCGCCGCCGCAGCGCCGCTCGCTGGGCGCTCACCGGTGGCCTGCGCCTGCTCTATCGCTGGTGGACGCGGGTCGCTGCCGCTGTCTTCCCGGAGGAATCGAAACAGGCGCGTTGGGCGGTTGAGGTTGGCATCCCCCTGCCCGACCGCCTGAACATGAGCTGGGTCACGCCACAGCTCGCCGTCGGCGGGCGCGTCCATCCGAGCGACATCGGACGCCTCGCGCGCTCTGGCGTCACCGCTGTGGTGGATACGCGCTCCGAGCATCAGGACGATGAACAGGCGCTTGGCGCTGAGGGCATCCGCCTGCTCTATCTCCCCACACCCGACACTCATCCCCTCACGCTGGAGGACCTGCGGCGCGGTTCCGAATGGGTCAACGAGCGACTGGCCGAGGGCGACCGCGTGCTGATCCACTGTGAGCATGGCGTCGGACGCAGCGTGCTGCTTACCGCCGCATCACTCGTCGCGGGTGGCATGCCCTCGCACGACGCGGTACACCTGATACAGCGGCGGCGCTGGCAGGCGGCTCCCAACCATCGCCAGATCGTGCGCTTGCAGGAGTTCGAGCGCGATCTGCGCGCGACACAGCCAACACCGCAATGAGCGCCGCTTACGTTACTGCCCGGCGCCAACGGCGACACGTCCGTGCGCGACTGACACTGCTCGCCTGGCTCACACTGCTCGCGACACTGGTCGCGGGATGCGCCACATCCTCGCAGCCGCCCGCGCCTGTGAACGACCCAGGGCTACATCCGCAGACCGCCACCAGCGACTGGCGCATGTTCGGCTACGATCCCGCGCGCAGTGGCGTGAGCGCTGCCGAAACTACTCTTTCCACCGCCAACGTAGGCAAGATCACAAAGCTCTGGCAGGTGCGCCTGCCTGGTGTGGCCGATTCCTCGCCCATCCTGCTGCACGCGCTGCCCTTCCCTGGTGGCCCGCGCGATGTCCTCTACGTCACCACCCGCGACGGACGCCTGCTCGCGCTCGACGCCAGCGATGGCGCGCTGCTCTGGAGCCAGCGTCCCAGCGGCCCCAAGATCACCCACTCATCGCCAGTCGCCGACGCCAGCCGCAACTATGTGTACGCCTACGGGCTGGATGGCTCGCTCCACCGCTACAACCCCATCACCGGGAAAGAGGCGATCGGAGGCGGCTGGCCCGCGCCCATCACGCTGATGACGCAGAGCGAGAAGCAAGGCTCGGCCCTCAATCTCGCCAATGGGCGCGTCTATGCCACGACTGGCGGCTACATCGGCGACGCGCCGCCCTACCAGGGGCATGTCGTCGCCATTGACCTCGCCAGCGGCAAAGAGACCATCTTCAACAGCCTCTGCGCCAACCTGACCCACCTGCTGCGCAATGGCGACTGCGCCGAGCAGATGTCGGGCATCTGGTCGCGTGGTGGCGTCGTCGTAGACCCTGTGAACGGTGACATCTACGTAGACACGGGCAACGGCGACTTCAACGCCAACCACGGCGGAAACGACTATGGCGATAGTATCATTCGCCTCAGTGGTGACGCCTCGACCATCCTCGACTCCTACACGCCAACCAACTTCCAGCGACTCGACGACACTGACGCCGACCTGGGCAGCTCCGCGCCCGCCCTGCTGCCCACCATCACCGCGAGCGCCACGCCTTTGCTCCTCGTGCAAGGCGGCAAGGACGGCCAGTTCCGCCTCATCAACCGCGCGAACATGAGCGGGCAGGGAGGCCCCGGCCACGTCGGCGGTGAGCTTCAGACCCTCGACCTCGGCTGTGGCCTCTTCACCCAGCCGACCGTCTGGACTGACCCCGCGACCAGCAAGGTCTGGGTTTTCGTCACGTCTGTCTGCGGGATGCGCGCGTATCAGGTGCGGACGAACGCCAGCGGCGTCACGCGGCTGGCGCAGGTCTGGGCCAACAATGACGCGCTGACCACGCCAGTGATCGCGGGCGGCGTGCTCTTCGCGGCAGGCTCCGGCGCGCTGCGGGCCTATGACCCCACCAGCGGGCGCACGCTCTGGAGCAGCGCCCAGACCAGCGCGAACGGAACCATCAGCGGCATCCATTGGGAAAGTCCGATAGTCGTTGGCGGCTCCGTCTACATCACCGATGAGAACGCGACGATCACCTGTTATGGGCTGAAGTCGTGATTGAGGGGGATAAGCCTCGATGACCGATGAAGCGCCCAAGCCGCTCGATGTAGCGGTTTTGCGGGAGGAGCTGGCAAGCGCGCGCCTGGGCCATCCGCTGATCTACCTGCCAGCGATTGGCTCGACCAACAGCTATGCCAGCGAGTTGGCGCGCGAGGGCGCCGCTGAGGGAACGCTGGTGATGACCGACCACCAGACAGCGGGACGTGGGCGCGTGGGGCGTGTCTGGAAGGCGATGCCGGGCCAACAGCTCGCCCTCTCGCTCATCCTGCGCCCGACCTTCCCGCCGCACTTCCTGGTGATGGCAAGCGCGCTGGCCGTGGCTGAGGCCATCGAGACGCTGACGGACGCGCGACCTGCGATCAAGTGGCCCAACGACGTGCTGCTGGCTGGCCGCAAGGTCTGCGGCATTCTCATCGAGACAAGCGATGGGGTGGCAATCCTCGGCATGGGCGTCAACGTCGGCGGCGCGCTGGACGATGACCCCGAGCTGGCGCCCCGCGCGACCACACTGGCGGCGGCGACCGGGCGCGCGGTCAGCCGCGAGGCGCTGGCGGCGGAGATCATCCGCCGACTGGATGCCCGCTACACGACGCTGCTGGAGGACGACGACACGTCGCTACGGCGGCTGCGCGCGGATTGGCGCGAGCGCCTGGTGACGCTGGGACGCCCCACCACCATCCATCAGCGCGAGACGACGCTCGTCGGTACGGCTGAGGATGTGGACGACGACGGCGCACTCCTGCTCCGCATGGACGATGGCCGCCTGACAACCGTGCTCTGGGGCGATGTGGAGTAGCTCACATGCAGGCCATCGCCGCTTGTGCATGCCGCGCCAATCGAGTAGACTAGAGGCGCGTTACGGCGCTCGACTGCGCCACTTCGTCCAGACTCCAAGAGGACACCATCAGCGAGGACACCATCAGCGCGCATGTCAATCGTTTATTTGGATAGCGAGCGGAGGGCCATCCCATGAGTGACGACCAGCAGCGACAAGAGGCCGAGCAGCGCCGACGTTTCGGACTGCCACAGGGAGCCGACCTGCGCAACTTCGATCCGCGCCGGGCGATGGATCCGAACTCGCTCGATAAGATTCTGCGGGCGCAGGCCATCGCGCGGGCCGAGGCGCAGGCGGCCACCACCGTCATCATCGCCACCATCGTCAGCCTCGTCACTTCAGCGTTCAGCTTCGTCGCCGCCCTCGCGTGGAACGACGCCATCCAGACCGCGCTCAATAACTACATCAAGACCGATTCTGCGCTGTCGAAAACGATAGGCCCAGTCGGCGTCAAGCTCTTCTATGCGCTCATCGTCACCGTGATCGCGATTATCGTGATCCTGATCGTGAACCGCTTCGCTGGTAATCTGGCGAAGAAGTCCGCGATTGCGCTGGCGTCGAACAGCTAACCCTACGTAGCGTATCCACAACCCAAAGCGACGCAGCCGCGTAAACAGTGCAGCGTCGCGCAGAGTCGAGCGGCGAAGCCTCGGCGCCATAGTGTGTGGCGAGGCTTCGCCGCTTCGCGTGACGCATGGCGCCACGTTCGCGGGAAGGACGCCTGGCCACAGCGCCCCGTAAAATCCCGCGCGCATGGTCGTCTCACATGGGGAGGAAACACATGGGGCAACAAACAGACGCCATCGTCGCCGCGGACCTCAAAAAAACCTACGGCGCCACCAAAGCGGTGGATGGCATCAGCTTCTCGGTGCGCCAGGGCGAGGTCTTTGGCATGCTCGGCCCAAACGGCGCGGGCAAGTCCACGACCATCGAGATCATCGAGGGACTCCGAACCGCTGACGCTGGCACGGTCACGGTGCTGGGACTGCGCCAGCCGCAAGAAGCGCGGGCGATCAAGTCGCGCATCGGCATCCAGTTGCAGACGACCGCGCTCTATCCGCGCCTCAGCGTCACGGAGATTCTCGATCTCTTCCATAAGTTCTACCCGAACCGCAAGACCCTGACAACGGAACAATTGATTCAGATGGTGGACCTGGGAGAGAAGAAGAATACGCGCAGCAAACAGCTTTCCGGCGGCCAGAAGCAGCGGCTGAGCGTCGCACTGGCGCTGGTCAACGATCCCGACATCATCTTTCTGGATGAGCCGACGACCGGCATGGATCCGCAGGCGCGCCGCCAACTCTGGGATGTCGTGCTCGACCTCAAGCGCCAGGGCAAGACCATCCTCATGACGACGCACTACATGGAAGAAGCCGAGCAAATCTGCGACCGCGTCGCCATCATCGATCACGGCCACATCATCGAGATTGGCTCGCCAACTGAGCTTGTCCAGCGCCACTTCAGCGAGATTGCCATCTCCTTCCAGGCAATGGACGGCTCCGATGGCTATCAATCACTCGCGGGCGTCTCGCATAGCGTGGCGGAGGACGGCCGCGTGACCGTCTACAGCACGGACGCGCCGCGCACAATGACCGCCCTGCTGGAGCGCGAGTCCGCCAGTGGCGCGAGCCTGCGCAACCTGAACGTGCACAGCGCCACGCTCGAAGATGTCTTCCTCAAGCTCACTGGCCGCGCACTGCGCGATTAAGACGCCGCCTGATGCGCCACGCTTCACACAGGCGACAGACCAGCAGATAGGAGCTTACTTCGCCATGTCTACAGTACTCAGCCTCTATATCGCCAACATGAAAGAGTTTATCCGCGACCGTGCGGCGATGTTCTGGACGCTGGCGTTTCCGATCTTCTTCATCGTGCTCTTCGGCGCCATCTTCTCGAACGATAGCTCCGCAAACTTCAACGTAGGTCTCGTGAATCAGGATAGCGGTCCTGCCGCCGAAGCACTCATCGCCGGGTTTCACCAGGCGAAGGCGTTCTCGATCAAGACCGGTACATATGACAGCGAGATCAACGCCCTCAAACAGGGCAACCTCGATCTGGTAATCGTGATTCCTTCTGGCCTGAGCGCGTCGGTCGCGGCGGGTAATTCCGCACAGGTTCAGATGTACTTCGACCCGTCGAAGAATGCGACGAATACCCAGATCGAGATTGGCACGGTCGAGCAGCAACTCGCGATCTACAACCATACCGTCAAACCCTACGCCCCGCCACTCACCCTCGCCACAAATAGCATCTCCTCGCACACACTACGCAGCATTGACTTCCTGATGCCTGGCATTCTGGCGATGTCGCTGATGCAGCTTGGCCTCTTCGCCACCGCGACACCACTCGTCTCGCTCCGTGAAGAAGGCGTGCTGCGGCGGCTCGGCGCCACACCGCTGCCCCGCTGGCAACTGCTGATGGGCCAGGTATTCATGCGTCTGACCATCGCCATCGCGCAAGCGGCGCTGATCATCGGCATCAGTGTAATGGCGTTCCATGTGCAAATCCAGGGCAACTATCTGGCGCTGGCCGGGTTGATCTTGTTGGGAGCGGCCACGTTCATTGGTCTGGGCTACCTGATCGCCTCGTTTGCGCGTTCGGTGGAGAGTGCGGGCGGCATCTCATCAGCGGTGAACTTCCCGATGATGTTCCTCTCCGGCGTCTTCTTCCCACTGGCGCTCATGCCCGCGTTCCTTGCGCCATTTATCCGCATGATGCCGCTCACCTATCTGGCCGACGCTATCCGCCAGATCACGGTGGGCAGCAGCCCGACCTTCCCGATGTGGGTGGATGTCGCCGTGCTGGCTGGCTGGGCGGTCGTCTGCATCGGCATCGCCTCGCGCTTCTTCAAATGGGAGTGATCAGAGCGCGTGGCATGGTATCCTGCCAGCATGAGTGAGCTTCACCGCATCGGGGTTATCTCCGATACGCACATCCCACGCCGCACGCTGCGTGTACCTGACGCGGCGCTGCGGCATTTCGAGGATGTGGAACTGATCATCCACGCTGGGGATTTGTCCTCATTGGGCGTCATAAGCCAGCTTGAAGCCTATGCGCCTGTCGTGGCGGTACAAGGCAACGTCGAGGAGGCGAAGATCAGAGCCTCGCTGCCCATCAAGCGCGAGTTGGTGGTTGGTGGCTGCGCGCTTGGCGTCGTCCATATCCTGGGAGATCGCGCCCACTACGCGGCGAACGCGCGGCGGGAATTTCCCACCGCGCGTGTGGTCATCTTCGGGCATAGCCACATCCCCTACCTTGAAGATCACGACGGGCTGCTGCTGCTGAACCCCGGCAGCGCCACCGACCGCCGCCGCCAGCCACACTGCTCCATCGCGCTGCTCACCATCGAGGATGGCGAACCGCGCGCCGAGATCATCGCGCTACCGCTGTAACGCGGTGTGCGGTAGGATTACCGCTTCGCGAGCGGTTCTAGCTGGCGCAAGTTGGCGAGTGTTTTCGCCCAGTCAGCGGCTCGCTCCACTTCACCTTTGAGCAGCGGTCCCTCGGTTCCCTGCACAAAGAAGCTCTCTGGCGGGGCCAACAACTCCACGCCTAGCGCATGCAAACGTTTGCCCATCACGTTCGCGGCGGAGCCAGTCAGCCAGCGTGGCTTGAGGAAGCGCGTATCGAAGCAAGCGACCTCGATGCCACGCAGCCGCTTTGCGGAGAGGCTGTTGAGCAGCGCCTGCATCGCCTGGGTTGGCCGCCACCCCTGAGTCGGGCAGCCCATCACGAGCATATCAACGCCCTGGATGTTGTCCGAGTGCATCGTGCCCACGCGGATAGCCTCCGCCTCTCCGACGCCACGCAACGTCGCTACGATGGACTGGGCGATCTTTTCAGTGTTGCCATATTGTGAGTCATAGACGACGAGCGCTTTCATATCGAATCTCCTTTGGTGTAGCGCGAGGCACGCGCTGTCATCGCCATCTGCGCGCACCGTAGCACATGCGTCTCAGACGGCTATCACAGGCGCCTCAATGCGCGTCACAATTGACTCAACTGCGCTCGCCGTCCGCGCCAAATAGCCTATCCGCGTCTGGCCATTCAGGGCCGATTGTTTGACGCTGCCGCTCTGAGATACCTATACTTCGCGTGCGGCGCTAGCTCGTCGCGCTGCTGGCGCCGCGAGACGCCCAGGTAGAGGGCGAGGGGGTCTGGAGTATCATGGCGCTTTTCCGGCGCAGTCGCACGACGCACGATGACAAGAAGGCGGGAGCGGCTCAGGAGCAACCAGAGCGGAGCGGGCTTACCCCTGTCTCCGAGTGGCCCGACGGCTCGAACGCGCCCGCTGCGCCGGTCGTTGGTCCGGCCTCGACCCTCTTCGCGGGCGTCTGCCGTTACTACCACGACTGCTTCGCCGCGGACGCGCGCGGAGGCGTCCTCTCGAATGTGATGGAAAAATCCCAGGCCGAATACCTGATGTTCTCAGAGGGAATCGAGGGCCTGCTCACCGGCAATATCACGCGCCAGGAAGTCTCACTGAGCGCCGGCATCACCGCGCAGAATGCCGCCGACGTCAATCGCCGCGAGAAGTTCCTCATCTACGGCTCACTCTTCCTTGTCGGGCGCGGGCCTGGCCAGGGGCCAAGAAAAAGGGCGAACTCTTCTGCGCGCCGCTGCTCTACTGGCCCGCGCGCATCGAGCAGGAAGGCTCACAGGCCTGGCTCACCATTGATCTGGAGGAGCAGCGCATTAACTTCCCGCTGCTGGCCTCGCTGATTGATTCCGAGAACGAAGAGCAGGCGCAGGCATACGCTGAAGCAATCTTGTCACAGGCGCCCGAAGCGCCCTTCGATCACGCCGCCATCCGCGAATTCGCCGATGTAGTGGGCCAGTTGATCCCGAACCTGCGCACCGAAGACCTGACCGCCTTCCCGGAGCTACAGAACGAAGACGCCATCCGCTATCTGGTGGAGCATGACAGCCCGGTGCAATTGCTCTGCGCCTCAGCCATCGCGCTGGCCCGGCGCCCGTCCGAGGCGCGTGGCGTCCTGACTGAGCTTCTGATGATGGGTACACGCGGCGAGATGTCCGTCCCGCTCGACGCCATTTTCGGCGACGCGGGCCTGCCCACGCGCGCTGGGAAGGGTGGCGCGCTGGGGGCCGTGCGTCCGGCGCCGCCCGCCGCGCGTCCCATCCTCTCTGGCGCGGAACTGAGCAGAGCGCAAACGACCGTCTTGCGACATGCCGAAACCCGCCCCTTGACGCTGGTCATCGGGCCGCCCGGAACCGGCAAATCCTTTACGATCGCGCAGCTCATTCTTGACGCCGTGGCGCGCGGGCAGACGGTGCTGCTCTCCTCCAAGATGAACAAGGCGGTTGATGTCGTCGTCGAGAAGCTCAAGCCACACCTCGGCGCGCTTACCGTCATCCTGCGTGGCGGCGACAAGCGCTATCGTGAAGAACTGAAGCAGTTCCTCGATAATCTCTTCGACGGGACAGGCGCTCCGCCCAAGTCGCGCCCTGGCGAGATTGACATGCTGGAGGAGCGGTTGCGCGCCACCGATGGCGAGCTTGCCGCGCTCGACGCTGAGATCGCGCACATCCTCGCGACAGAGACGCGCTGGACAGAGTCGCGCCGCGCGTTCGGCGCCGCGCCCAGCCCCGCCTATGACGAGGAAGCCGCCCTTACTCTGGGGCCAGACGCGCTCATCAACGCTCAGGAGGAGCTACGCCGCCTCTCATCTGGACGCGCGCCACTGACAGGCTGGCTCCAGGGGCGCAAGCGTGACCAGCGCGCCGGTGAAATCGCCGCGCAACTGGGCATGACAGACGAGACACTCGCACATCTCGACCAGGTGGTTGATCGCGAGCGATTGCGCGCCGCGCTCCTCGACTACGCCGACGATCTGGCGCGCCGCGAAGACATCAACGCGCTCCTAACGCGCCACGCGCGACTTCGCGCCGACCGTGGCGCGCTGGTGGGCGAGCTACTCTCCGCACGTCGCCGCGACGCGCTCGCCGATGCCCTGCGCCTCAACCGCCGCACCCTGGCGCTCTTCAAGACAGCCCTGGAGGCGCGCAGCACCGCCGAGCAGGACAAAATCTTCGGCGAGCTTGACTTCACCGCGCTGCTCGGCGCATTCCCGATCTGGGCCGTGACCAATCCGCACGCCGCCGAACTGCTCCCGCTGCACCGCGAGATGTTCGACATCGTAGTGATTGACGAAGCCTCGCAGTGCGACGTGGCAAGCGCGCTGCCGCTCCTCTATCGCGCCAAGCGCGCGGTCGTCTGCGGCGATCCGAAGCAGCTACGCCACCTCTCATGGCTGCGTGAAGATCGCCAGGCCGCGCTCGCATCGCAGCACGGCCTCTCAGCCAGCCAGCGCTCGCAGTGGAACTACCGCACGCACAGCCTGCTCGACGTCATCAACGGCGCGCTCCCCTCGCAGGATGATGTGGTGCTGCTCGACGAGCACTACCGCAGCCTGCCGCAGATCATCGAGTTCAGCAACCGGCAGTTCTACGGCGAGGCGCTGCGCGTGATGACGCGCCGACCCGATACGCTAGGCCTGCGCAGTGTCGAGCTACGCAAGGTCAACGGCACGCGGCGCAAAGAAGGCTACAACGTCGAGGAGACCGAGGCGATTCTGAAGGAGATCAACAAGATCGCCACCGCCGAAGCGAAAAAGGCCCCCAATGAGCGCGCCTCCATCGGTGTCCTCTCACCCTACCGCGACCAGGTCAACTATCTCAATCGGCAACTGGCGACCAAGCTCAAGGGGAAGATCGTGCAAGATCACGACATCGCCGTCGGTACCGCGCACACCTTCCAGGGCGACGAGCGCGACATCATGCTCATCAGCTTCTGCGCTGACCCTGGCTCGCACCGCAGCACGCTAACGTTCATGAATCAGGAGAACCTGTTCAACGTCGCTGTGACACGCGCGCGTCGCCGCCAGGTCATCTTCACCGGCCTCGACCCACGCAATCTGCCCAGCGAGCATCTGCTACGCGAGTATCTCGCCTATGCGGCGGACTGCCTGGAGCCTGACAAGCCCGAGAACCACCAGGACGGCGGTACCGACTTCGAGCGCGCGCTCGCCGAAGCCCTGCAAGCGCGTGGCGGCTACACAACGTACATCGGCTATCAGGTGGCCGGCTTCGCGGTGGATGTTGTGGCGCAGCGCGGCGCCCAGGCGCTCGCCATCGCATGTGACGGCGACCCGCAGCGGCGCGTCGTACACCCAGAGGATGCCATGCTCGATACGGTGGGCGGACAGGCGATCCTCGAACGGGCAGGCTGGCGGGTGCATCGCGTCCCCTATCGTCTCTGGGATGAGGATCCAGAAGCCTGCCTGGCTGCGATCGACGCGCTGCTCGGCGGTGGCGGCGACTGAGCGACGCACGCTGTCCTCACGCCCGCGCCGCCCGTGTGGAGTGGGAGGAACTGGCACATGCGCTCTTCAGAGAGTACGCGCTGGCTGGCGACGCTTGGCGTCGCCACGGCAGGGGCTGGCGTCGGCTTCATCCTCGGCGGCGGCCTGGCGCCACGCATCTTCGACTGGACAACCGAGTGGAACATTGACGCGCCCTTGGCGGACGTCTATGCGGTAATGTCTGGCGGCGAGAACTCATTCTGGCCTTCGATGCACATCGCGGACATCACCCCCGACGCGCAGGCCGCCGATGGCCGCGCCGTCCACTACCGGGTTCACCAGGCGGCGAGTGTCGCCCGCTTCGCGCCGCCCTTCCGCATCACCTCGCGCATGACCATCATCGAGCCGCAGCGCCGCTGGCGGCAGATCGTGACCGGTGACCTCGCGGGCGTGCTGGAGACACACTTCTTCACGCTTCCAGATGGCGGAACGCGCGTCATCTTCAACTGGTATGTGCGCGTGACGAATCCGCTCTTCAACCTGGCAGGCTACTTCGCCGAGCCAGTCTTCCGCGCCAGCCACGACCATGTGATGGATGAGGGTGAGGCGGGTCTGCGCAGGCAGCTTCACGTCGCCTCTGCGGTGGAGTAGACGCGAGGCCGCCAGCTTTACCCCCATTCGCGTTTGGTTGGCGCCCGCTAGCGCTGGGTCGCGTAAGGCTTGAGGCCCTCCCACAGCAGCTCGATGAAGTGATGGACGTGAAAGGGCGGCTGCTCTGGCAAGAAATACGCCACGAGCATGTGATAGAATGGCGCCCCGCCGATCAGGTCGGCTACCAGCGCCGAATCCACGTCCGCGCGCAACTCACCACGGTCACGCGCGCGCTCGATCATCTCCGACAGCGCGCGATAGTTTGGCTTCAGGACTTCCCTGAGATAGTCAGTGAACCAGGCGGGGCGCGCCGATAGCTCTCCAACCAGACGCAAGCTGAGCCGCTGGGTAATGGGATCGTCGAGCATGCGCTGGAGGTTCAGCATGAAGCTCTCGATGTCGCTGCGCAGGTTGCCGGTATCAAACGAGCGAATCGGCGGCTTCATGCGGCTGATTGCGTCAACGACGAGCGCCTCCTTGTTGGGCCAACGGCGATAGATCGTCGTCTTGCCCACGCCCGCCCGCGCCGCAACCCCTTCCAGACTCATCCCCGCGAGGCCATCCTCGGCCAGGGAGATGAGCGCCGCCTCGATAATGGCCCGCTCTGCCTCCACGCTGCGTGGCCGCCCTGGCCGACGTTGCGGCGGCTCTTCCGTGTCGTCTGCTTCGCGTCTACTGTCCGCCTCATCCGCTGTGGTCGCATCGGTCAGCTCTGTCATGATTCACCCCTTTCGCTCTTACTGTATTCTCGCTCACAATCCACGCGCGACGCAAGCATTTCGCTACGATACCGTTGCATATCATGTCAATCTCTGTTATGCTCTCTATTGCAAACGATACTGTATCGTATCGTTTTGAAATGTCAGCGAAAGCGGGTATGGACATGGAAATGTCAGCGACTCAAACCCCGGTTCAGGGCAGTAACAAATACCTCATCGCGCTGGTCGCCGCGCTAGGGTTGATCCCTATTGTGCTCGACACGACGATTGTGAATGTCGTGCTCACCCCCATACGAGATGCTCTCCACAACGACACCAATACCGCCCAGTGGATCATCAGCGGCTACTTCCTAGCAAGCGCGGCTGTCGTCGCGATTGGCGGCTACCTGGGCAGTCGCTTTGGACGCAAGCGGCTATTCGTGATTGGCCTGACATTCTTCACCATCGGCTCCACGCTCTGCGCTCTAGCGCCCAGTATCGGCTGGCTGATCGGCTTCCGCGTGCTACAAGGCATCGGCGGCGGCATCTTGCTGCCCATCGGCCCAGCGCTGGCCTTCGACGGATTTCCGCAGGAAGAGCGCGCCAAAGCGAGCGCATTGATTGGGGTTCCACTCCTGCTAGCCCCTATCTTCGGCCCAATTGCTGGTGGCTACCTCAACGACACGTTCGACTGGAACAGCATCTTCCTCATCAACCTGCCCGTCGGCGCCATCGCATTGCTCGCGGCGCTGCTGGTCTTCCCGCGCGACCAGCCCACCACAGCCAATAAGGCGCGCTTTGATGCCGTTGGGCTGACGCTTTCGACCATTGGCATTGTCGCCGTGGTTTATGCCTTCACGCTGGTGACGCGCACGAATCCCGCGACGGTGACAGCGACCAATCCCAGCGGTGATCTCTATGGCTGGGGCTACTGGCTGGTATGGGCGCTTTTCGGCGCGGGGGCGCTCATCCTGGCGATCTTCGCCTTCTACTCGCTCCAGCTTAGTCGTGATCCAGCGCTGGATTTGCGGCAATTGAGACGGCGCGACTTCCTGATGAGCAGCATCTTCAGCTGGGCGACCGCGCTGATCAGCTTCGGATTGCTGCTCCTGCTGCCGCTCTACTTCGAGTCGGTGCGACTGCCATCTCTCTCCGCCCTTGACACTGGGCTGGCGCTCGTCCCATTTGGTGTGGGCGGCATCGTCGGCACGATTGTGGCCGCCGCCCTCTACCGCGCCTTCGGGCCGCGTCTGGTGGTGATGATTGGCGCGGCGCTCTCGGCAATCAACTCCTGGCTGCTCGCGCACACCATTCACCCGACGGCGACGGCCAGCCAACTGCTCACGGCAGCGCAGACCCACAGCGCCATCCCAACGGTAGCCAGCGCTACGGATCTGCGGTGGTGGCTCTTCCTGGTCGGGTTGAGCTTTACCTTCATGAACATCCCCGTGCAGACACTTGCGCTCGAAGCCTTGTCTGGCGAAGCGCTGTCTAAAGCTTCATCGCTTTTCCTCTCGACAAAGCTGATCTTCTCCTCAGTAGGCGCGGCGCTAATCGCCACGCTCCTGGTCAGTTTCTCACGCAGCCGGGCCACTGATCTCATGGCGCAGATACGTGCGCTGGCCCAGGGAGCGGGGGTGAATCCGAACGACCCGCAGGTGGCGGTGGCCATGCGCGCGATGTTGGCGCAAGTCGGCGTGCAGGCAGGAGCAGGGGCCATCCAGAGCATTTTCTGGCTGATCTTCTACGGCTCGCTCGGGCTGGTCGTCCTCTCGCTGATCCTTCCAGGACGACGGCATGCGGCGGCCAAAGTGAAAGTGGAGAGTATGGCGACACAACCAGCCAGCATATAGCCACGCCTGGCCGCCGCCCTAGCCTCGCAGCAGCGCCTGGGTGGCGGCCACATCGGCGCGGGCGCGCGGGTCGGCCTCCATCTTCTTCGCGACGGTGGCGCATCCGTGCATCACTGTCGTATGGTCGCGACCACCCAGCTTATCGCCGATCTGGAACAGCGAGGCGCCCGTCTCTTCGCGCATGAGGTACATCGCCACCTGGCGCGCCCAGGCCGTCTGCCGCTCACGCGACTTGCCCAGCAGCGCATCCACTGGCAACGCGAAGCGCTCGGAGACGGCGGCGAGCACGGCGGCGGCATCCACCGGACGGTTGGCGCGCAACTCCTGGCGCACAGGGCCGAGCGCGCGTGTGATGGTCTCTGGATCGAGCGATTGCCCCAGCGTGTTGGCGTAGGCGATGACGCGGGTCAGCTCCCCTTCCAGCTCGCGAACGCTCTCGCAGGTGGGGTGCGCCAGCCGCGCCAGCGATTCATCGGGCATGTCGGCCGCCCAGCGCCACCGCTTTGGCACGCAGGATGGCGAGTCGGCTCTCATAATCGGGCGGCTGGATATCCGCCAGCAAACCCCACTCGAAGCGTGAGCGCAGCCGATCGTGCAGGTGGCGCATGGCGCGCGGGGGCCGATCACTGGCCAGCACGATCTGCTTGTTCGCCTCGTGCAGCCAGTTGAACGTGTGGAAGAACTCTTCCTCGGTGGACTCGCGCCCGGCGATGAACTGGATATCATCCATCAGCAGCGCATCCACCGCGCGGTAGCGGTCGCGGAACTGCTGGGTCGTGCGGCGGCGAATGGCCTCCACGATCTCGTTCGTGAAACGCTCGGAACTGACGTAGACGACGCGCAACCCCTGCGCCATCAGCCGCTGGCCAATCGCGTGCAGCAGGTGCGTCTTGCCCAGCCCCACTCCTCCATAGATGAAGAGCGGATTGTAGCGCTCTCCCGGCGCACGGACGATCTCCTGCGCGGCGGCGAAGGCAAAGCGGCTGTTCGTCCCCGGCGTGAAGCTCTCGAACGTGAAGCGCGGATTGGGTCGCGCGCCGTCCGCTGACCAGCCGTTAGCGGCGCCGTGTAGCGGGCCGGAGCGTGGCGCGCTGATCGGCGAACTCGCTGGCATCCGCGCAGGAGACGTAGCGGCGAGCATTGGCCGCCCCTGCATGCCTGGGAGGGATGGCTGCGTGCGGAGTGGGCTGGCGGCGGGAGACGCGGCGCCTGCGCGGGAATGCGGCGCGGGATGCGGTGGCGCGGCCAGCGCGGCGCTCTGCGCGGCTTCGATGCGGGGCCGCCGGAGAGTCGTCCTGCGTCGGGGCGTCTCGTGCGCTGGCTCAGCGGCAGGCTGCTCAGAGAGGCCGCCCACAGCGCGTAAAGCGCCCGCGGGCACGAAGTGTACCTCAGCGGGCGCCCCCAACGTCTGGCTCACCACCGCGCACGCGACATCCGCGAAGCGCTGGGCGAGATGCTCGGCGGCGAAGGTATTCGAGACCGCCACGACCAGCGTCCGGTGAGCAAGTTCTACGCCGACCGAGCCGCGAAACCAGGTTGTGTACGCCCCTCGTGACACTCGCTCCTGGATGCGCTCCAGCGCGACCTGCCATACCTGACGGGCATCCATTACGTCGCCTCCGCTTGGACACGCGCAACCTCACGCGCGCAGAGAGAGTCTACGGCTTGCCTGAGCTTCGGGGAGTCTCGGAATATCTAGTGTAACACCATCCAGACGGTCTGTACACCAGCGTAATTTTTTCTCAGGTACTCAACAGACGCTCAGCCGCGTGTCCGCGTCACACGCAGGGCAGGGAGTCCCCTGCGCCTAGCCCTGGCAGGTGAAGGCGGGCGAAACGGTTCCCAGGTTCCAGCCATTCGGCTTCGCGGTGTCGAAGAGTGACGCGGGCAGTGCTGAGAGCGGCACATACTGGATCGCGGTATAGGTAACCATGTAGGGCTTGCAGGCTGTCGTCGAGACGTAGGTCTGCGCGCCGTTGACCCCACCGGGATGCGTCCCCGACGCCGCATCCACCACCTGCGCGATCACCTGGCCGGTGCTGGCGTCGGCGTAGACGTATTCTGGCTGCGCGGCATTCACCCGGTAGAGAGCGTAGACGGTGTGCGAGCGGCCATCCGGCAGAGTGACGTTACGCTTGCCAAGATTCCACAACTCGCCTGTCGCGACGAAACGCGCTGGCGGCGTAGAGCGTCTGCGTCACACCACTTGGCGGCTGCACCGAACCCGCCGATGCGCTCACTGATTGATAGACGCCATTGATATTGTCACGCCGGATGATGGCGCCCTTGCTGACGATCTCAGTGATATTCTCGCCATTCCCCACCGCCGTCGCGTTTTGCTGGCTGCCCAGCGTCCCGACTGTCTGTGACGGTCCATTTCCACTCATGCCCGCTCCCATCGCTGACGAGGGCATGGTATTGCAGCGCCAGCGAGGCGCCCGGTGGGGTGAGCGTCACACCGAGTGGCAGATAAGGCGCATCGAGCGAGAGACTCACCAGTCGTAGCCAGACCGCGACCGCGGATGCGCTGGCCGAGCCGCGCGGTTGCGCTTCGAGGGCAAGCTGCATCTTGTCGCGCGCCTCGCCTATCGCCAGGCAGTTTGCGCAGGCGACGGGCGCCAGCGCGCTCCAGCCTGGATGATTCGGCAGGCTCCAGGCGAGCGCATCGGGGCCGTCACTGGCTGGCATATAGCCGTAGAAGCTGAGGCCCGCAGGCAGTTCGCGCAGATGCAGTGTCCGCACGGGGCCACTGGCGAATGCCCAGGTAATATCGAGGTAGCGCGAGTTGGCCTCCACCTGCTCCGCCGGGCCGACGCTCACCACAGGCGCGCTGGCGCCAGCGGGCAGATAGCTCGGCGCCACCGGAGCGAATGCGAGTTGACCCGCAACTGAGTTCATCGCCGCGCGTGTCTGCTCTAGCGCGCTGGCAGCGCTGGGCGTCGGCTGGGACGCTGTGCCCTGTCGCGGCAGACCAGAGAAATGATTGAAGAGTGTGACCGCCAGTGAGACGAGCAGCAGCGCGGCCACCAGCGGAATCGCCGCCGCCACCCACGGGCGCCGAACGCGACGCCACGCTGGCCCTGTCTCCTGTCTCTCTGGGTGGGAGGATTCCGGCGCGATGATCTCGCGCAGGCGGCGGCGCACATCGGCTGCCAGAGGCTCCCGGCAGCGCCTCGCGTGTCACCGCGCGCGGGTCAGCGGAGGCGCGGCGAGTCGCGGCGGCCAGCGTCCGCTCGAAGTGGCCCGCGGATGGCGCCGTGCGCGGAAGCTGCGCCACCATTCGATCAACGGCGTGGATGCGCGTCGACGAGCGCCTCGCACTCCCCGCACCCATTCACATGCGACGCGACATCGGAGCGCAGTGGCTCGGCCAACTCGCCATCGGCGAAGGGAGAAAGGTACGGCGCAACGCTGTCGCAATCAAACGTCTGCGGATCACTCATTGTGCGCCCTCCTTTCTCAACTCCTCGTAATAGCGCGCGAACAGGTCGCGCGCACGACTCAGGCGAACCGCCGCCGCTCCCGGCGACACCCCCACGACCTCGGCGATCTCCCGATATGAGAGGCCCTGGAGCGAATGGAGCAACAGGCAGATGGCATATTTATCCGGCATGCGCTTGAGCGCCAGGGCGATGTGATCGCGCTCGGCGACCCCTTCCAGTTCCGCCAGCGCCAGGGGCTGCGCGACATCATGCGGCGAGGTGTCCTCGGAGCTAGTAGCTGCCCAACGAGATTTCCACCCCGAAGATGCGCTTGACACGCGAGCGACGGCGCAGATGATCCATGCACAGGTTGGTGGCGATGCGATAGAGCCATGAGCGCAGGCTCGCCTGCTCGCGAAGCTGTCCCAGCCGCGCATAGGCGCGGATGAAGACTTCCTGCGTCACGTCGTCGGCGTCTTCCTGATTGCCCAGCAGGTGAAAGGAGTAGGTGTGTATCTGACCGCTGAACTCCCGATAGATGGCGGCGAGCTGCGCATCGGCGGAGGTGTCATCAGATGCCACGGCCATCCCACCCCTCGGGAGCTATGACGTGCGGCGTTGTCTGCGCTCGCGCTACGCCACCACCCAGGGGCTGCGACGACGCGGCGGAGAACGTCAGCGCGCCCCAGAATGGAACGGCGCTGAGCCAGCGCGTCGGCCACCACTCGCGCATATACGCCCTTTCTGCCCGCGGTCGCGCTCACACCGCGGCGCCGCATCCACACACCCTGATGACGCCTGGCGCCGCTCACGGTTTACAGTGGAGCGGATGGTAGTGGAGACGATCATGCGCCAAGGAGCGATTGCAGGCGCAGCGTCAGCCGCCAGTCGCCGCTTACTGTTAGCCGACGACGCAGCAGCGCCAGCCTGGGGTCGAGCTTCTCGGTGGCGATGCGCGCCCAGTCCTTCGCCGTGCAGCGCAGGGTGAGCGCGGGCGCGGGAGCGCGGCCTCGCTGGGCGCGGGCGCGCTCGCCATCAGGCGCGAGATACCACGGCTCCGCATCGCTGAAATCCCACTGGATGACCGGGAGCGCGCTGGATGGACGCATATTCGCGACCCGCTCGATGGCCCCGAAGAGCAGCGCCTGCGTCTCCTCGTTCACCAGCAGCGGCGCCACATCGCCGACCATTCCAGCCTTCAGCAGCGCCAGCGCTCGCTCGCCCTGCACGCGCGCTGGCTCATCGGCGCCCAGCTTTACCAGCGCGACCACCTCGCCCGGCGCGATGCCCGCGCGTGTCAGCTTCGTCTCCAGTGAGCGCAGGCTGAAGGCGTACAGGTCCTCTACGTCAATATCGAAGGAGCGCAGGTAGCCGAAAGTCCAGGTTGGGCGGAGCAAGCACCGTCACCGCCCAGGGCAGCACGCGGTTCAGCATGCGGATGACCCCGCGACGGATCGCCGCGTTGCCCTTGACCAGCTCACTGAGCGCCTGAATGCCAAACGCCATATGGCGCGACTCATCGCGAGCGATATGCGCGATGCCCTCGCGGAAGCCCGGCATCACCCCGAACTTCGCCAGGTATTCCAGCATGAAGTGCTGGCCAGGATGCGCCAGCGTCCCCTCGACGACGATGTGATAGAGGGCGATGCACTGCGCATAGAGCGCGAGGTTGGTTGGCTGGCGGCGTAGCTGATCGGTGAGGCGGTCTAGCTCGCCGAAGACGCGGCGGAATCCCTGCGTCAGCTCCGGCTGGATCGCCGCCAGCACCTCCTCGTAGCCGCCGCTCTCGCCCAACACCTCGCGCATGATGCGGTCGAAGAAGACGTGATGCCGCGCCTCATCCACGATCTGCGTCGTCAGGAAAATACGCTGCTCCTGCGTGGGCGCGGCGGTGATGAACGGCGCGAGTGTCCGCGCCACGGCCTCCTCGCCCTGCACGAACATCGCGTAGTTCCAGCGCGCCGCCACCCGCTGCGGCTCCGTCACCTTCTCGCGCCAGTCGCGGGCGTCCTCGCTGAGGTCAATCGCGTAGGCGCTCCAGTTGTTCGCCTCCCACAGCGTATAGAGCCGGGTGAGGTCAATCGTCGCGCCGCTCGGCTGGTCGAGGTCAATCTCCGCCTCGTCCACGCCAGGCTCTGTGGTGTCACGCGCCATAGCGTCCATCCTCTCGCGCCGCATGCGGCGTCGGCTGTCACACGTCGTTCGCCACCTCGATAAAGAACGTCTCCACGCCAAATCGCTCACGTAGCAGATCGCCTAGCGCCTGCACGCCCAGCCGCTCGGTGTTGTAGTGGCCCGCGCCGATGAAGTTCGCCCGCTCCTCGCGCGCGAATGCCTGCGTGCCTTCCGCCGTCTCGCCGGTCAGATAGGCGTCGCAGCCGCGCTCCACCGCCTCCGCCAGGCTGCCCGGCGCCGCGCCCGTCACGACAGCCAGCCGCCGCACCTGCTCCGGCCCATACGGATACACCCGTGGCGCGGCGCCTGCTAGTCTCCGCGACCCGCTCGACCAGCATCGTAAAGGGCAGCGGCTCCTCGCGCACGCCAATCGCGCCAATCGCCCGCCCCTGATACAGGCTGAAGTCCAGCGATTCGATGGTAAAGCCCAGACGCCGTAGCCAGAGCGCATTGTTGCCGACCTCTGGGTGCGCGTCGAGCGGCAGATGGTAGCCCAGCAGCGTGATATCGGCATCGAAGAGCGCCTTGAGCCGCCGCTTCTGGCGCGCCAGAATCGGGTGTGGGTCGCGCTCGATGAAGAGGCCGTGATGGCAGATGAGCATGTCCGCGCCACCCTGCGCCGCCTGCTCGATCACCTCCAGGTTGGCGCTGACAGCCAGCGCGACCCGCCGCACCTCCGCCTTGCCGATGACCTGCATGCCATTTGGCGCGAGGTCGCGGAAGGTGTTGATGGCGAGAAAGTCGTCGAGGAAGCTGACCAGCGCATCGCGCTGCGGCGCCAGGTGAGCGCCCGGCGAGCGGCGCGGCGCGGCGCGTGTCAGCGTGGTGGCTCCTGGGCGTGGTGGACGGCGCTCCTGAGGCGCTACCGCCCCACGCGATTTGCGGCGCGAGGCTGCCCGCGCTTCGCGCTTCGCGGCATGGAGCCTGCGCTGGGCCTTCTGGCGCGCTGGCGGGCGCAGGCTGGCCGCGTCTCCCGCCAGGCTGGTTGGCGGCGGCGTGGCGGAGCGGCCCTGGCGTCTGAGCGCGCGTTCGACAGGCGCCGACGCCTCGAACTCGGCCAGCGTCTCGCGGGCGATCTGTGCGGCGCGCTCGCGATCATCCGGCGCCAGCTCGCCATCGATCACCAGCCCCAGCAGGCGATCTTTCACGACGCGCAGCCACGGTCCCGGCTCTCGCTGGAAAAGCGCCATCAGGTCATTGCCATCCAGCGGACTCTTGATCGGGACGCGCTCGGCCTCCTGCCGCAGCCAGTCACAGCGCGCTTCCATCTCGTTGACGCGCGCCACTGCCCGCGCCACCTTCTCTGGCCGATAGCTGGTGATGTCGGCGCGCGAGAGGTCGAGCAAGCTCGGGCAGCGCCTCGCCTGCCTCGAACATCAGCCGCCGCACGGCGCCGTCGGTCCAGTCGGGCAGGTAGGCGTTGGCGCGCATGTGCATCTTGACAATGCGCGAGACAAACTCGATGAAAGGGCGGTCGAAGCGCAGCCGCCGCAGGATGTCGCGAGCCATCACCGCGCCAACATCCTCATGCCCGTAGAAGTGAACCTTGCCATTCTCGACACTATACGTGCGTGGCTTGGCGATGTCATGGAGCAGCGCCGCCCAGCGCAGGCCAGGGCGCGGCGCCGTCCCCGCGACGACCCGCAGCACATGCTCAAACACATCCTTCGAGTGCGCGGGCGCCTGGCTCACGCCGCGTAGATCCAGCACCTCTGGCAACGTGTACGGCGCCAGCCCCAGCGAGACGAGCAGGCGCAGGGCCATGTCAGGGCGCGGGCTGGTCAACGCCTTGTTCAGCTCATCGCGGATGCGCTCGTTGCTGATCTTCGTGAGCGTCGCGGCCTGCCGCTGGATGGCCTCCGCCGTCTTCTGCTCGATATCGAAGCCCAGTTGCGCCGCGAAGCGTATCGCCCGCAGCATGCGCAGGGGGTCATCCTCGAACCGCTGATGTGGGTCATCGCCCACCGCGCGGATGAGCTTGCGCTCCAGGTCCGCGCGGCCGCCCCACGGGTCGAATATCTCGCCAGTGAGCGGGTCGCGCGCCATCGCGTTGATGGTGAAGTCGCGGCGCAGCAGGTCGCCCTCCAGCGTGTCACCGAAGCTCACCTCTGGCTTGCGCGAGTCGGGGCGATAGATGTCGCTGCGATACGTCGTGATCTCAACGATCTCCACGCCGACAGGATGATTGCCCATCAGCGAGGAAAACTCCGGCTCGCGGCGTAGCTCCTGGGCTGGCGCGTTCGTCGGCGCTTCAGCCTGCCACCGCGCGTCGGTAGTGTAGGGCGATAGTGCCGAATGTCTCGCCGACGGTGACCACGTCAATCGGCCCAGTCGTGGCGGCCAGTCGTTTGATCGCGTCCGGGCGGGCATCAGTTGTCAGGTCAATATCAGGTGAGCCTTCGCGTTGCATGAGCAAATCGCGCACGCAGCCACCAACCATATACAGTTCGTGCTGCTGGGCGCGAAAACGCTCTGCGAGGGCGATGATCGTCTCTTGCATGAAGTCCGAGTTTCTCTATGTACGTACTGGCCAGGCGCTACTGGTCATAGGCGCGCGAGGGGGGGAACAACCGCTCACACGTCGGCCCCGCTGTGCGCCCTCATCCACTGCGCTATATCGTCGTCAAGGATGGCGCGCTCTGGCTCGAATTCAACGTCATGGGCGAAATTGGCGTAGGTCTTCCACGTCTTGTCCGCGTTTGCCAGCGCATCATACACGCGCCGCGACGCCGCCGCGACGACCGCCTTATCCCCATCACACTGTATCACGAGCGCCGGGAGACGCACCTGTCGCGCACGCTTGATCGCGTTCAGGCGCATTCGTGTCACCTGATAGAGGAATGATGCGCTCTCCGCCCGCACCCAGAGCGGATCATTGTCGAGCATACTGATCGCTTCAGGATTTGTGGTCATCGTGCGCACGCCACCTGCGACATCAAAGGGGCGCGCTGAGCCTGTCAGACCTAACCCGATCAACTGCGCCACTACCGTAGGCGAGACCTTCGACTGGTCATCTATCCACGGGTTCATCAGGATGATGCCCGCAAGGGTCGGCAGTGCGCGGGCGGAGTCATCCGCGGCGACATTCAGGGCAAAGATGCCCCCCATGCTATGCCCAAGGATGAAGATCGGGCTGGTGGGGCGCCATCCGCGCACAGCGCGCAGAAACACCGCGATGTCACGGGGATAGACTGAGCCATCGCGCACATGCCCCCGTGCGCCTTCGGAGCGCCCGAAGCCGCGATGATCCATTGCATAGACGGCCAGCCCACGCGCCGCCAGCGCATTGCCCATATCAATGAACCAGCCCGTGTGCGCGCCCAGGCCATGCAAGATTACGAGTGTCGGCGCGTTTGCGGGAGCGCCCCAGGCGCGATAGAAGAGCTTCACGCCATCGGGCATAGCGAGCGTCTCCGTATCGTAGACGCCTCCAGGCGCCACCACGGGAACACCCCAATCGCCCGCCCGCTCAGGCGCATACATGCCTTGTGCTGCCATGCCACACATCCTCCGCGCTGCCCCGGCGGCGCCAGGAAAGTCGCCTGGGTGGACACACTGACGCCCAGCCCATCTAACGGGTCTCATTATAGCATGAATGGCGACTATTTCAGGCGGCGTCACACTTCTCGACCAACCAGGTACGCCATCTGACCAGGCGGCGTGGCTCAGAACTCAAGCGCGTCATCCAGTTCCGCGAGCAAGTCGCGCAGCATGGCCATGCGCGACGCACCCAGGCGCGCGGTCAACTCATCCTCCAGACGCTGTAACGTCACCTCCGCGACCCGCTCTACCTCCTGCCCTTTCGCCGTGAGCCGCACGAGTTTTGCCCTGCCATCTTGTGGGTCAGGCACGCGCTCCACATACCCGCGCTCTTCGAGATAGTCAGCCAGATTGCCAATGTACTGCTTCGTGAGCTGGGTCTGCTCCGCTATCTCGGTCACACGCGACCCCTCGGCCCGCAGATGCCTGAACAGATTATTGCCGTGCGTCGGCTGGACATCTGGGTATCCCGCCGCCGCAAGCGCCTGATGCAAGCGCACGAGATGCGCCCGGTACGGCGTCCAGAGAAGCTGCCCGATATGTTTGCGTGTCTCCATAAAACCTCGCATTGACAAAATTAGGAAACCTTGTTTACCATATAGTCAACCCTGTTTACTATATCAACCACGCGGTCGATCCGCCAGTCTCACCAGGAGAGAGTAGCTATGTCAGCTAACGACGCCCCTCAGGCAGAAGCGTATGTTGTCGGTCAGAATGAGGGTCAGGCCATATGGTTCCTCGGCACGTTGATGACGATGAAGGCGCAAGGCGCCACAACCCACGGCGCCTTTGGCCTCATCGAGCAGAAGCTGCCACCTGAGTTCGCCACACCCAGGCACATTCACCACGGGGAAGATGAGGCCTTCTACATCCTGCAGGGTGAACTTACCTTCCAGTGTGGTGAGCGTACACTGGTCGCTGGGCAAGGCGCATTCGTGTTCCTGCCAAAGGACATCGCGCATGGGTTCCAGGTGACGAGTAGCGCGCCTGCCCAGATCCTCCAGTTCAACTTCCCAGCGGGCGTCGAGCAGTTCTTTGTCGAGGCTGGTGAGCCAGCGGCGCCCAACGCCACCGCTCCCGATGGCCCGCCAGATTTTGGCAAAGTGATGATGGTCTCCGAGAAGTATCGCCTGGAAATCCTGCCGCCGCCCGCTGGTCAGGGATAGCGCGCCTCAACCTGTAATCGTTCCACCCGCTTCCGACTGGCAGACGCAGAGACGCCTTCTGCGTCTGCCAGTCGGTGTCTCTACGTATTCAGCCTCCACACGACATCTCGTCTCGCCAGACTATATCTCACTAGGATATAATTTACGTATCGTATGTCCAACTTCATGTTTGGTTCTGAAGTCAACAGATGGGAGCAGATGGGAACGGTATGGCGCAAGCATCGTGGAATATGCGGGAGGGTATAGCGGGCTTCCTCGACGGGGTTCGAGGCGATCCCATGCGACAGCGCGACGTCCGCCAGATCATCATCTTCTCGCTGGCGGCGATTCCTATGGGCATGATTGGCGCAGGGGCCGCCTGGCTTCTCTATCATCTCATCATGATCTTTACGGGGCTGGCCTTCTACGGGCGCCTCACATTCCAGACGCCTATCTACCCGCCCGATCAGGGGTTGGGTATACGCGCGCTCATCATCCCTGTGGTCGGCGCGCTGCTCGTCGGCGTGCTGGCCCGCTATGGCACAGACCGTATTCGCGGCCACGGCATCCCGGAGGCGATGGAGGCGGTGGTGACGAAGGAGAGCCGCATCAGCCTGCGTGTCGCCATCTTCAAGCCAATCTCCGCGGCGATTGCGGTTGGCTCTGGTGGCCCGTTCGGCGCCGAGGGGCCGATCATCCAGACAGGCGGCGCCATCGGCTCGCTCATCGGCCAGGCGCTGCGGCTCTCCGCGAACGAGCGGCGCATCCTCCTCGCATGTGGCGCCGCCGCTGGCATGGTGGGCATCTTCAACACCCCGCTTGCCGCCGTCGCGATTGCGCTGGAGCTGCTGCTCTTCGAGTTCCGCGCGCGTTCGCTCATCCCCGTCATCATCGCCAGCGCCACCGCCGCCGCCTGTCGCACCTTCCTGCTCGGCTCCGCGGTGATGTTCCACGTCTCAGCGCCCGTCACGCTGGGCTCGCCCACTCAATCTCGGGTGGCTTGCGCCGCTTGGGATCATCGTTGGCATCTGCGCGGTCATCATCAGCAAGGCGCTCTACCGCATCGAAGAATCCTTCGACCACCTGCATATCAGCATCATCTTCAAGCCCGCGATGGGCGCGGTCGTGCTGGGCCTGGTGGCGCTGGTCGAGCCTCGCGTGCTGGGCATGGGCTACCTCATCATCACCCACATCCTCGACGGCGCCTACAGCAACCCAACGGTCGCCCTGCTGGCGATTGGCAAGGCGGTCGCGCTGGTCTTCTCGCTCGGCGCCGGAACCTCGGGCGGTCTGCTCGCGCCCATGCTGCTGATTGGCGCGGGCATCGGCGTCGGCTACGGTCGCGCGCTCAACAGCCTCATCCCCGGCGTCGGTCTCAGCCCAGCGATGTGTGGGATCGTAGCGATGAGCGGCCTCTTCAGCGCCGCCGCCCGCGCCCCGCTGACCTCCTTCCTCTTCGCCTATGAGCTGACAGGCGACTCACAGGCCATCGTCCCGCTGATGATCGGCTGCATGGTCGCGGAGATCACCGTCCGCGCGCTGATGCGTGAATCGATCATGACAGAGCGGCTGGCCCGTCGCGGCGTGCGCATCTCACAAGACCTGGAGGCGAATCACCACGCCGCGTTGCCCGTGCGCGAAGTCATGACCGCGCCCGTCGCGGCGCTGGACGCCACACTGCCGCTCGCCGAGGCGCTGCGTATGCTGGCCGGAGCGACCGCGCTGACCCGCCAGGGCGCCGCCCACTGTGGATGCGACGCAGGACCCTGGCTATCTAGCGGAACACCCCAACGCCGTGGCGACTGGCAAAGACGCGACAGATGGCGCCATTCCACGCAACCAGTGGACCTTTCCGGTGGTTGACGCTGAAGGCGCGCTGGTGGGCATCGTCACACGCGGCGAGCTACTCGACGCCGCCGAAGACCCCGCGCGTCTGACGCAGCCAGTGGGCGACATCGCCCACGCCGAGGTGCAAATCGCGCTGCCCGATGAGCCGCTGGGTGACGCGCTGGCGCGGCTCGCCGCTGGAGACTACGGCATGCTGCCCGTTGTCAGCGCGGATGGCGACGCGCCACATCATCGGCGCGATCAGCCGTAGCGCCGCGCTCCGTGCGCGCCACCAGAGCACAGAGACCACGCCGCAGTCCTCGCGACTCATCAAGGTGGCTAGCGACACGCAGCCCACGCAGCCCACGCAGCCCACGCAGCCCACGCAGCCCACGCAGCCCACGCAGCCCACGCAGCCCACGCAGCCCACGCAGCCCACGCAAGGTTCCTGAACGATGGGCCATCAGGTATACTAGCTCTCGTCTAGCGTATGGGCCTGCCCCGTGTGGCAGGCCCACGTGTTCCCAGTCGAGGGCTACGCAATGCCAGTCTGGCTCTACTTCCTGCTGCTCGCTGTCCCAGGCGCGGTGGCGAGTGAAATCCTGCATGCGCCACCACTCGTCACCTTTCTCCTCGCCGCGATTGGCATCATCCCTCTCGCTGGCCTGATCGGCGACGCAACCGAATCACTCGCCGAACGTGTCGGCCCGCTGGTCGGCGGCCTGCTCAACGCCACCTTCGGCAACGCGGCGGAGTTCATCATTGGCATCTCGGCGCTGGCGGCTGGCCTGCCCGATGTCGTGCGCGCGTCAATCGCGGGAGCCATCATCGGCAACGCGCTCTTCACGCTCGGCTCCGCGATGCTGGTGGGTGGCTGGCGCTATGGCCTGCAACGATTCCAATCGCGCAACGCTGGCCAGTATGCGCTGATGCTGTTGCTCGCGGTCGTCGGGCTAGCGGTGCCTTCGCTGCTCGCCACCATCGGCGCGAGCATCAACACTGGCGCGAACACAGTTCACGGCCTCGCGCTGCACGAGATGAGCCTGGTGGTAGCGGTATTGCTGCTCCTTAGTTACGTAGGCTACTTGCTCTTCTCGGTCTTCGGTGTACGGGCGCGCCGCCGCCTGCCCTATGCCAACGAAGCCGACATCGCGGAGGAGGCGGAGGAGGCGCGGCGCGCGGCGCAGACCCCCTCGACGCCAGCGGAGGAAGCCCCCGCCACTGGCGTCGAGGGGTGGATGCGGCGATTGCGCAAGCGCGGGCCGCTCTTCGATGTGGTGATGCTGGTCATCGCGACGGCGCTCGTCGCAGTGGCCAGCGAATTGCTTACTGGCGCTATCGAACCGCTCTCACGCGAAGTGAGCCTCAGCGCGTTCTTCGTTGGACTGATCGTGCTGCCGCTGGTCGGCGGAGCGGCGGAATACGCTACCGCGATACGCACGGCGATGGCCGATCATATGGAAGCGACGCTGGCGGTAACCGCTGGCTCATCCATCCAGATCGCGCTGCTGATCGCGCCGCTGCTGATCCTGGTCAGCCCGCTGCTGGGAGCGCAGCTCGATCTCGATTTTTCGCAGCTTGAGCTGGTCATCTTCGGTCTCGTGGCGGGGCTGTTCGCGATCATCAGTCTCGATGGCGAATCCACCTGGCTGGAGGGCATGCAGCTCTGTATCTTCTACCTGATCGTCGCGGTCGGCGCGTTTTTCATCACGGGATGAGGCGTGGAAGCCCATCCGTAACATTGCGTAGGAGCCTACGCCCCCTGGCCCCTACAATGGTAATGGCAAGGGGGCGCGGAGGCGCCATTCGCAGTATAATGGCCAACATAGACCACTGCGCGACTGACACCCATGGTACACGCCAGGGATGGCGGTGAGCGAAAACATAGGAAAGGCCTGACAGCATGGGAGACTGGCGGCTAGGCTCCTACGAGCTGCGGCGGCGTCTTGGCGAAGGCGGCATGGCGCAGGTCTATCTCGCCCGCGATGTACGGCTGGGGCGTGAAGTAGCGGTCAAGGTGCTCGACCCGAAGCTGGCGGAGCGTCCCGGTTTCCGTGAACGCTTCATGCGTGAGGCGCGTGTCGCCGCCGCGCTCGACCACCCCAATATCGTCCCGCTCTTTGACTTCGATGATAAAGAGGCCCTCTACCTCGTCATGCCCTACGTCAGTGGCGGCAGCCTCCAGGATATGCTCCCGAAGGCCCCCCTACCTATCGGCGAGGTGGTGACCTATGGCTCACAGATCGCCGATGCCCTGGAATACGCGCATCAGCGCAACGTCGTCCACCGCGACGTGAAGCCCGCGAACATGCTCCTGCACGCCGATGGCCGCCTGATGCTCTCCGACTTCGGCCTGGCGAAGATCGTCAGCTCGACGCAGAAGCTCGCCGCTCCGCGCAATCGGCCCGATGCGGGAACGCCAGAATACATGGCGCCTGAGCAGGTGGTTGGAACGAGTGACTCGCGCTCCGACATCTACGGTCTGGGCGTCGTGCTCTATCTCCTGCTGACTGGGCGTCTGCCCTTTATCGGCTCATCGTCGCAAGAAGTCATGCAGGCGCACCTCTACAAGGAGCCTGCGCCCGCTACGCCGCTACAATCCCAACGTCCCATTGGCGATGGAAGCAGTGGTCATGCGCGCGATGGCGAAACAGCCCGCTGATCGCTTCCAGCGTGCGAGCGAGCTTGGCGCCGCGCTGCTCAGCGCGCTGATCGCCAACCATGATGATGCGCCATCCTTCACCCTGGGCAGCTCGTCCCATAGCGCTCACGCCCGGCGGGAGAGATGCCCGTTGTCGCGCCGCCTGACGCGGGCCTGTCAGGTGAGACGCCGCCGTGGCGTCGCGGCGCCATGAGTGGCCCAGCGCCACGCGCGGCGAATCCTTACGCGCCTACGAGCGGGCAGACCTCCAGCGCAAATCTCGCTGGCTCAGCGCCAAATCCGAGCGATTGGAGCATGCGGCGACCCTCGTCGTCACTCAATGAGATCCTGCCGAACCTCAATACACCATTTACCAGCCTCGAAGAGGCGGAGCAGCAGCGCGGATCACATCAATCGAGTGGCGCCGGGCCGATGGGGCCGTTCGGCAGCCTGGGGTCGCAGCGCTCGCGCAGTGGTTTCAGTGGCGTTCACGGCTCCAATTCGCAGCAGACGAGTGGCGTCTTCGACTCCGACTCACAGGTCACCGGCTCGGTTGGCCTCTCCTCCTCACGCACGCTGGGGCGGAGGCCGCTGGGGCAAACCGCCTACCCCCAGGCGACGTTCCCCTACCCCAATGAGAGCGGCGGCTCCCCATTCGGAGGACAGCAAATGTCGGGGACGCCGTACATGCCACAACCGAGTACGCCAATGTCGCCGATGGACGCGATGGCCACGATGGCGCCGATGGGCGGCTACGGGGCGGCGATGACCGCCGAGGCGCCCGCGCAGACACAGCCCGCCGACCTGCGCGCCACCTTGCCCGGCTCACGAATGACCGAGCCGCCAGCCCGTAACGAAACTCCGCGCGAGCGGCGCTCGTGGCTCTGGCTCGTCATCGCGCTGCTGCTCATCATCATGATCATCGCGGTGATCGTGCTGCTCCGTGGGCTAGAGTCACCAGCGCCTTCCGGCGCACTGGGGCCACTTTTCCCGCTCTAACCACTGGCGTCGCGCTTCCAGTCACGGAACGCACGGAGCAACTGCTGTTGGGCGGCGGGCGAGACATCTTCCTCGCGCAAATCGCCCACCAGCGCAATCGTCTGGCGCATCTGCTCGACATAGATGGCGCATCCCGGACACACGCTCACATGCTGCTCGAACTGTGCGCGGTCGTCCGCTGGGAGCGCCTGGTCGAAGTAGGCGGTCACCAGCTCGACGAGTTCTTTGCAGGTCATCGCTCGCATCGTGTTCACCTCCGTTTCTCCGCGCTCAGTCGTCATGGAAATACGTTTCGAGCGCCTCTCGGACACGCGAACGCGCCCGATGGAGCAACACGCGCTGGTTGGCGGCGCCAATGCCCAGCATCTCGCAGACTTCTTCCGCCGAATAGCCTTCGACATCGCGCAGACGAATCACGCTGCGCTGGTTCTGTGGCAGCGACGTCGATGGCCGCGAGGACGCGCTCATGCGTCTCTTGCGAGGTGACACGCGCTTCGGGGAGATGCTCCCAGCTCTGCGGCGCCGCCAGCCAGCCACCAGGATACGCGCCATCCTCGCCGAAGAAGCGTTCGGCGCCACGCTCGGCCCATCGTCGCCGTCCGCATCTTCCGCCTCGGCCAGCGCCGAGAAGGGCAGGCTGCGGCGCTCACGCTGGCCGCGGGTCTTCGCGCCATTCACCAGAATGTGAAAGAGCCACGTCTTGAACGAAGACCGCGCCTCGAAGTGGCCGAGATGCTTCAGCGCCGAGAACCATGCCTCCTGCGCGACCTCCTCCGCCACCGCGAGATCGCCGACGTAGACCTGCGCCAGACGCACCATCGCCGTCTGATAGCGTTCGACGAGGCGCATGAACGCGCCCTCATCGCCGCGCCGCAGATCGGCGAGCAGGCGCGCCTCATCCTGCGGCGTCGAGCCGCCAGCCGCTGACTGGAATGAACTATCTCCTGTCACGCCGCGACCACTCTCCCTCGCTCCCGCCGCGTCGCGCAGGGTGAATCTCCCCTGCGCGACGCCGACACCCACGTCGCAGTAGCTCGGCAAGAGTATAGCGCAGTCCGGCGCAATCGTCACATGGCAGCCTCCTGACGGTTCTACCAAAAATCGGGGGTCTGGCGGCAGGCAAGCTGGCGGCTCAAGCCGCGCCTGGAGGGCGTTCCGCCGCGAAGCCCGCCGACGCGGACTAGGAACCAGACGGTGCGAGACGATCCGTCTGCCCCTGCGTGCTCATGCTCGTCGCCGCCGGCGGGCTTCGCGGCCCGCGGGCCATCCAGGCGCGAATTTATTCGCCAGCTTGCCAACCCCCGGTTTTTGATAGAACCCCTCCTGACTCAAAACAAGCAATGCTTGGCGCATATGGGAATCGCGCAGGTCAGGCGTATAGAGCGCCTGACCCGCGCATATCTTCGCCAGTCGCGGGTCGTTAGTCAGCCGCCAGGCCGACAGCGCCGCTCGTGAGCGTAACGCCGCTCAGCGTGATAGGGGTCAGGCTTCCACCTGCGCCCACCACAAACGCGCTCAGCGTTCGCGTGCCAGCATCCAGCGCGTAGAGATAGTGGTTATCTGGCGAGAAGGTCATCTCGACGGGATGGCTACCCGTTCCAGTAACGCCTGTCACACCGCTCGCGGTTAGCAGTGAGAGTCCACCGCCGCGCGTCAGCCGATAGCCAGAGATCGTGCCGCTCCCCGCGTTCGTGGCGTAGGCATAGCGGCCATTCGCGGTGATGACGAGCCAGCAGGCCGCCGTCTGGTGGTCGGCGACTGGCCCAGCCGCGAGCCGGGCGCCACGCTCACCAGCGTAGTAAGCAGTGACAGCAGCGGCTCCCGGCGCCCCACCAGCGGCATCGGAGACGACCAGCTCACGCGCATGCTCCGGATTGAACGCAAACCCGAACGGCGTCTCGCCCACTGAAGGAACACTCACCCGCGCGCCAAGTCGGCCAGACGGCGCAACCGTGAACGTATCGATGGTGTTCATCGCCTTCTCGGTGACAGCCAGAACCGCGCCATCCGGGCTGATCGCTACCTGCGCTGGCCCGGGCTGCGCCGCGCTGAGCGTGCGATTCGCGCCCGCGATTGGCGTGAGCGCGCCATCCTCACTTACGCGAAAGCCCGCAACGTTGGCGGGCGCCGCCGCATCACCACTATTCACGACATAGAGCAGCCCACCGCGATATGTCAGGCTGACAGGCGTGACGCCATGCGCGCTATAGACGCCTTCAGGACGCAGCCTGCCCTCATGGATCGCCACGACGGAAATCTGGTTACTGGCGCCGTCTACCGCGAAGAGATGTCCGCCGCCCAGAATGAGCGACCCTTGCGAGCCGAGCGCATTCCCAGTGCCCTGTCCGCCGATGCCGATGGTTTTGGCATACGTGAGCGCGCCATTGGCGCCACGATTGTAGACCGAGATGCTATTTGGCCCGGCAGGGTTATCGAGGACGTAGACATGCCCCGCGATAGCGGCGCCGGGATGGGCCTGCGCGGTGAAGCCAAGGAGGGAAAGCGCGGTCAGCGCGCCCAGAAGTGCGGCGCCAAGACGCGCGGCGAGATGGGCAGGAACGAGACGATGCATTGGGTTTGAACTCCTTCAGGTTCTTCCTGATGCTTTGTTTTGTGTTCAATTTGTTTTGAGGGTTTGATACCGGTATCAGGGATATCGACTCGCGGCCACCGAAAACGTTACACGCGACATCCCAGCTTCTCCATGATGCGCGGTGGCTCAGTCTCCGCCGCGTCGTATACTGGCGAGTGATGGGCGCGCTCGGCAGCCAGTGGCCGCGCGGATACCCAGCGCATAGGGAGGGACAGGACGCATGCCAGACGTCACGCCGCCGACTACCTGGGGCGCAGCGCCAGATCACCTGGGGCGAGCGGACATGGGTCATGGGCATCCTCAACATCACACCAGACTCCTTCTCGCTGGATGGCGTCGCGCTCGCGAATCTCACGCCCGCGCAGGTGGTGGAGGCCGCCGTCGCCCAGGCCCAGCGGATGGTGGCCGATGGCGCCGATATGATCGATGTCGGCGGCGAATCTACGCGGCCATCCACCGTCGAGTGAGCCGCCGCTCGCGCCAGAGATCGAGCGCGAGCGGGTCGTTCCGGTCATCGCGGCGTTGGCGCGCGCGCTACCCAGCCACATCCTCATCTCGGTGGACACGTACAAGGCCAGCGTCGCCGAGGCCGCGCTGGATGCGGGCGCGCATATCGTCAACGACATCTGGGGGCTGCGCGCCGACCCCGACATGGCGCCGCTGGTGGCCGCGCGTGGCGTCCCCGCCGTGCTGATGAGCAACCTGCGTGGGCAGACTCGCCGCGACCCGCTCTCCGACGTGCTGCGCCAGCTCTCCGGCAGCCTCGATCTAGCGCTGGGCGCGGGCATCGCCTGGGAGCGCATCATCCTCGATCCCGGCTTCGGCTTTGGCCTGCGCGGCGAGGAGAATCTGCGCGTGATGGCGCGGCTGAGTGAGCTACGCGCGCTGGGACGCCCGCTGCTGGTCGGCACCTCGCGCAAGTCGTACATCGGCGAGGCGCTGGGCGGCCCGCCTGTCACCGACCGCGTGGAAGGCACGGCGGCGACGGTCGCGCTCTGCATCGCCCAGGGCGCCGACATCGTGCGCGTCCACGACGTGCGGCAGATGGTTCGTGTCGCGCGCATGACGGATGCGGTCACGCGCGGCTGGCGCGGCTACCTCCAGCCCACCAGTGGAGTGGCCCATGAGCGGACATAGCGCGCAGCCCGACGCCACGCCCATGACCTACCGCCAGGCGCTCGACTGGCTCTTTTCGTTCAGCGACACCGAGCGCACAGGCGCCTTCACCCGCGAGCCAGACGAAAACCTGACCCGCGAACGCGCGCTGCTGGCCGCGCTGGGCAATCCCCAGCAGGCCTATCGCATCGCGCACATCGCGGGCAGCAAGGGCAAAGGCTCGACCTCCGCGCTGCTCGCGGCGATGCTCCAGGCGGCGGGTGAGCGCGTGGGCCTCTACACCTCGCCCGACCTGCACACCTATCGTGAGCGCATCCGCATCAATGGCCAGCCGATCAGCGAAGAGACGCTGACGGCGCTCGTCGCACGGGTGCGGGCAGCGCTCGCGCAGATTGATCCCGCCCTCGGCGCCTACATCACCTGGGAAGTGGTGACGGCGCTGGCGTTCCTGGCGTTCCGCGCAGGCGCGCGTGGACTACAGCGGTGATCGAGGTCGGCCTGGGTGGGCGTCTCGACGCGACCAACGTCGTCGCGCCTCCCGCCTTGCGGGTCAGCGCCATTACCAGCATCAGCTACGACCACATGGCGGTGCTGGGCGATACGCTCACCATCATCGCGCACGAGAAGGCGGGCATCATCAAGCCCGGTGTCCCCGTCTACACCTCCGCGCAGGACGACGAGGCGCTGGCCGAGATCAGCCGCGTCGCCACATGAGCGCGGCGCGCCACTGACGCGCATCGGCCCAGCCCACGCGACCGACTGCGCCTACACCTATGCGCTGGGAGATGCGAGCGCGACAGGGCAGACATTCGATGTGACGACGCCGAGGCGCGTCTACCGCGACCTGGAGACACCGCTGCTTGGCGAGCATCAGGCGCAGAACGCGACCCTGGCGCTGGCCCTGGCGGAGTCGCTGGGGCTGGACGAGACGGCGATTCGCGCCGGGCTGCGGCGTGTGCGCTGGCAGGGGCGGATGCAGGTCGTCGGGCGCGAGCCATGGCGCGTGGTGGATGGCGCGCATAACGCCGATTCGCTGCGGGCGCTCTTCGCGGGGCTGCGCCGCCATTTCGCCTACGAACGGCTGATCCTCGTCTTCGGCGTGATGGCCGACAAAGACCTCGACGGCATGCTGCGTGAGATTGCCAACGCGCAATGTTGATCTAGTCGTGGCCACAGCGGCCCACAGCGCCCGCGCCATTGACCCGGAGACGCTGGGAGCGCAGATGGCGGGGACGACGCCAGCGGCAGCCTACACGAGGCGCGACACCGCATCGGCGCTAGCGTTGGCGCGAACGCTGGCTGGCCCACGCGATCTCATCTGTGCCGCAGGCTCGCTCTACCTTGCGGCGGAGGCGCTCCGATGGTACGTCACGCAGCCCGACACTATCCCTGGCGCCATCGAAATCGCGGGGCAGGACGAACCATGAGCATCCAGTCGAGAGGCGCCGAATCCGTAAGCGGCGATCCGAGGACGGAGTGGCAGGCGTTGAAGGAGAGGAGCACGCGATGAGTGAGCGACCGGCCAGGCTGGCCTACATCGACTGCTTCTCTGGCGTGAGCGGCGATATGCTGCTCGGCGCGCTGCTCCACGCGGGCGCCCCGCTCGCAGACCTCCGCGCGGGGCTGGCACGGCTGCCATTGGTGGGCTACACGCTGGAAGCCGAGGAGATCGAGAACCACGGCATACGCGGCGTCCGTGCGCATGTGCGGCTCGATGACGAGGCGCACGCGCACCGGCGCCTCGCCGACATCACCGTGCTGATCGAGGCGGCCAGCCTGCCCGCGCGGGCGCGCGAGCGGGCGCTGGCCATCTTCCAACGGCTCGCCAGCGCGGAGTCCGTGGTACATGGCGTCACGCCGGAAGAGATTACCTTCCATGAGGTCGGCGCGATTGACAGCATCGTGGACATCGTGGGCGTCGCGCTGGGACTGGAGGCGCTCGACATCAGCGACCTCTACTGCTCCGAGTTGCCGCTGACCTCTGGGCGCGTCACCTCCGCGCATGGCCCGCTGCCCGTCCCTGCCCCCGCCACGCTAGAGCTGCTGAAGGGAACCAACGCGGTCTGGCGTCCACTCGACGCGCAGGGCGAGCTTGTCACCCCCACTGGCGCCGCCGTCGTGGCGGCGCTGGCGCCGCTTCGAGCGCCCCACCCTCCGCGCGACCGCGACGGGCTACGGCTTCGGGACACGCGCGCTGCCCTGGGCGAATTGCGTCCGGCTGGTGATTGGCGAGGCGCCCGCCGCAGCAAGCACCCGCACGCCAGAGGGAGCGGGCGAGCGCGCGGGCCTGATCCGTGACAGCATCGTGGTCATCGAGAGCAACATTGACAACATGACCGGCGAGGCGCTGGGCTGGCTGCTGGAACGCCTGCTGGCCGAGGGCGCGCTCGACGTGAGCTATACGCCGCTCCAGATGAAGAAGAACCGCCCCGCCACGCTGCTCACCGTCCTCGCGGCGCCCGACGACGCCGACCGGCTGGCCGCGCTGATCGTGCGCGAGAGCGCCACGCTGGGCGTGCGCCTGCGTCCCTCCGAGCGACTGATCGCGGGACGCCGCATCGAGCGCATCGAGACACCGCTCGGCCCCGCGCGCGTCAAGCTCAAGCTGGCCGGCGACCAAATCATCGGCCTGGCCCCCGAATACGACGACATTCGCGCGCTAGCCGAGCAATCGGGCATGCCGCTGGAATCCGTCGCCGCGCAGGTGACGCAGGCAGCGCGGCGCCACTTCGGCCTGGAGGTGCTGAGGGACGCGCGCTACTTGCCCCGCATGACCCACCACACGATCACGCCGATCATCACCAGCGGGAAGAACGACGATGAAGAGAATGAGGGTTGCCGGATTTGAGGTGTCAGTGATGAAGGTCGAACTGCCGCTCGCCGCCAGCCCGACCTGCCACTGGAGGAAGGTGAAGAACCACGCCACCAGCGCGCCCAGCGCCGCCAGCAACATTCGCCCACGCCGATATTGCCGCGTGGCGTTCTCCTGCGTAATAGCCACTGGATAATTGAAGAGCCAGGGATAGCGCGAGAGCACGGCAAACAGCGCCAGCATGACGAGCAGAATCCCCGGCATCAGAAACATCGTCTCTTTGGGGCCGTAGCTGTTCGGCTTGCCATCCAGGCCAAAGTGCGTGGGAATGATCGCGGGCAACGTCGCCCACCAGTACATTGTCACGACGAGCAGCGCCACCAGCCCAAAGACCGCCAGCGCATAGGCGCCAATCTCAGCGCGCGTGCGTGGCGGACGGATGCGCGGGCGAGGCTCCTGCCGCCATCGCATCCCGCGCTGCTGTACCACGTCCTGCTCATCCATTCGAGCTTCTTCTCCCTGCTGTCGTGAGCGTCACACGCGCTCAGCCTCACCGGCAGTATAGCTGACACGTAGGGAAGGACGCGATCCTCGCTCCACTACACCCGCGACTTGCGCCACTTGCCGCTGCGGAAGCGCCAGAAGGCGAGCGCCGCCTGCGCGGTGAAGTCGAAGGCCATCGCGAGGCGCCCACCGGGCAGCCCCAGTGTGGGAATCAGCAGCGCGGCCAGCGGCACTCGCAGACCCCAGGAGCCAGCCGCGCGCACGATCACCGGAAACTTCGTGTCGCCCGCGCCACGCAGCGCGCCATTGAAGATGAACGCCGCGCCAGAGGCTGGCAGGATGATGAAGGAGAAGCGCTGGGCCATCGCGCCCGCATGCAGCACTGCGGGATCCGCCACGAAGAGGCTGAGCAGCGTCTGCGGAACCGCCAGCGCCAGCAACCCCAGTCCCGCCATCAGCGCCAGGCAGGGCCAGAGCGCCGCCATCGTCGCGCGCGCCGCCAGCCGTGGGCTGTTCGCGCCGAGCGCCTGGCCGACGAGCGCGGTCGCCGCCACGCTGAAGCCAAACGCGGGCAGTGTCCCCAGGCTCTCCACCGTATTGATGGTGATGTTCGCCGCGTAGGGCGTCGCGCCAAGCTGCACGACCTGCCGATTGAAGGTCAGCACGCCAAGCTGGAAGACGATCAACTCCGCCGCCGAGGGCAGCCCGATGCGCAGCACTCGCCCCGTCACGGCGCGGTCGAACCGCAGCGTCGCGCGCGTCAGCCGGGGCGCGAGCGGATGTCGTCGACTGAGCAGAAAGACCGCCAGCGCGGCCCCCAGCGTCCACCCCGTCGCGGCGCCGATCGCCGAGCCAACCACGCCAATCGGGCGGATGCCCAGCGCAGGCTCGCCATTGAGCAGCAGCCACGAGGCCACGACATTCACGCCGTTGACCAGCAGCATCACCAGCACCGGACGCCGCGTGTCACCGGCGCCGCGCATCGAAGCCGTAGCCGCCGACGCGACGCCCGCAGCGGGCAATCCCAGGCTCGACACACGGATGAACTGCGCCGCCAGGCTGGCCACCTGCCCATTCACCCCGATGCCGACGGTGATGATGTCAGCCAGCGGCACAGCCAGCGCCACCAGCGCAAGCCCGATCACCACTCCCAGCAGGATGCCCTGCGCCGCCGCGCGCGCCGCCAACCGTGGGTCGCGCGCTCCCGTGGCGCGGGCCACGATCGCCGTCACGCCGACATTCACCGCGAAGAACGCCGTCAACACGACCCAGGTCACCAGCGCCGCCGCGCCGACCGCCGCCACCGCCGACGCCTGCCCATAGCCCAGCACGGAGCTGGCATAGGGCGAAAGATGGCCGGAGAGGAAGGTATCCGAGACGCCGACGCCCAGCGCCAGCAACTGCTCGCCGATGGCGGGCGCGGAGAGCGACCAGACACGCCGTCGCAACTCTGGCGCGGACATATCGTCGCTCAGCCGCAGCGCCCGCTCAGAATGTCGTGCGCCACTCGCGCCAGGGACGGCATGGCGCGAGGACGAGCCGCCAGCGGGTAGCTCCAGCACGACATCCGCCGCTGGCGCGACCGAGACGCCGGGCGCCACCGGAGCGCGACCGATGCGCCAGAGTGGGCGTGAAAACACGACCCGCCGCGCCAACGCAAATGGCGAGAGACGCCCCGACGTCGCAGACTCGCGGCGCATGCGGCGCTGATTCCGCGCAGAAGCGCGGACACGCTGATGATGGCTGGAAGCTGGATCATCACGCCGCTTCTTCCGCAGGCGCGCGAGAGAAGAGGAACACGTATGTCGCGACACGCATAGTAAACAACAACTCCCATTCTGGCGATGGATGTTAGATGAACATCTAACACGCACCAGACACAAAGGGAGGAAGAACACTCGCGGTTTCTGGCGCGACACGGCGCGGAGGCAACGTCACAACATGATATAAATGCTGATATGATCTACAATGCTTCGAGGCCAATGGCGGCGAAACAGAAGAATGGACGCTGCGGCTTCCCCCTTCTTTTCTCTTATTATGATGTATCACGCACATCTTTCACAAGAGAGCTAGCTCACTCGTCAGGCTGACGCTCTGCTCGGCGGGGCGGCTTGCGGCGAGATGCGGTTGGCTGCTACACTACCGCACGGTGAGCGGCGCCCGCTCACGACGACCATGGCCCAGCGCAGTCGCTGGCTGCCCACGCTCGCGGACAATGACGCCGCTCCCAGCAAGCCCTGGCCTACGCCGCAACCGCTTCGGCAGTATGAGGCGGCGCGGCGCGGCTCGTGGAGCGGTGTTCTCGCGCGCGGAGGATGCGGCGAATGCGGCGCCCTGACGTCACTGCGGGCGCTTACTGGCATGAGCGGGATACAATGAAAGAGAGAGAGTTTCGCCACGCGCCTCTAGGCAATGCGCGCGGCGCGGAATACTCGATTACGCACAGTCCATCTCGCGGGAAGGGATCCGCTCTCCTGGTGTGCGTCTCGCGTCACGCTGGAGGACGCCTCGCACACTCGCGACAGGGACAGCGACAGAAACGTTCGATGAGGCGCGCCACTGTGGGAGCGCAGAGGAACGCACGCGCTTCACACCATCCTCAGTCCGTCGGCGCGCCGCGTCGGCGCAGGCGTTGGAGGCTTAGACATGGCAGAGAGCCGACTTCACGCGGTCTACGAGCTTGGGCAAAGCGTCTGGTATGACAATATCCGACGCGGACTGATCATTTCCGGTGAGCTACAGCGATTGATCGACGATGACGCCGTCGTTGGCGTCACCTCGAACCCCACCATCTTCGAGAAAGCCATCGCGGGGAGCAATGACTACGACGACGCGATGCGCGCGCTAGTCGCCCAGGGCGAGCACGACCCGCGTGTGATCTTCGAGTCCCTCGCCGTCGATGACATCCAGCGGGCGGCGGACATCCTGCGGCCAACCTACGACCGCACGAACCGCCACGATGGCTACATCAGCCTGGAGGTCGCGCCCGACCGCGCGAACGACACCGAGGGCACCATCGCCGACGCGCGCCGTCTCTTTGCCGCCGTCAACCGCCCCAATGTCATGATCAAGATTCCCGCCACGGCTGAAGGCATCCCCGCCATCGAGGAGATGATCTACGAGGGCGTCAACATCAACGTCACACTGATCTTCTCGCTGGAGATCTACAAGCAAGTCGCGGAGGCCTACATCCGTGGGCAGGAGCGGCGTCTGGCCGAGGGCAAGCCGACTGACGCCATCGCCTCAGTGGCCAGCTTCTTCGTCAGCCGGGTGGATACGCTGATTGACAAGCAGCTCGACGCGAAGATCGCCGCGACCAGCGACGCCGCCGAACAGGAGCGGTTGCGCGCGCTGCAAGGCAAGGCCGCCATCGCCAACGCGCGCCTGGCCTACGAGCACTACGAGCAGATCTTCCATGGCGAGCGGTTCGCGGCGCTCCAGGCGTCGGGCGCGCAGCCGCAGCGCTGCCTCTGGGCCAGCACCAGCACGAAGAATCCCGCCTATCGCGACGTCATCTATGTCGAGGAGCTGATTGGCCCGGAGACGGTCAACACGATGCCGCCGGCGACCATCGTCGCGTTCCAGGATCACGGCATCGCGGCGCGCACCCTCGGCGACTACGACCAGGCGCGCGCGACCATGGCCGATCTTGCCAGCGCTGGCATAGATATGGATCAGGTGACGAAGCAGCTTGAGCTGGAGGGCGTGAAGTCCTTCGCCGACTCCTTCACCAGCCTGCTCGACAGCACTGCGCAAAAGACCGCGCAGCTTGCCGCTGAGACCAGCGCACAAGCCAACCGACGACACCCTCACGGGAGACGCTCGCCTGGGCCCTCTTCAGGGCGCGGTTGAGGCGATCCTCAGTCGCGCCCTAAGCGAGCGCTTCGCCCAGCAGGTCTGGCAGAAGAACCCGGCGTTCTGGAAGCCCAATCCCGCTGAGCAGCAGGAGATCACCGACCGCCTCGGCTGGCTCACGGTAACGGATACCGTCCGCGACGCGCTGCCTCGGCTCAACGACCTGCGCGATAACCTGCGCGCCGAAGGCGTGCGCGATCTCGTGCTGCTGGGGATGGGTGGCAGCAGCCTCGCGCCAGAGGTGCTGCGCGAGACGTTTGGCGTCGGGGCGGGCCTGCCCAACCTGCACGTCCTCGACTCCACCGACCCCGCGACCATCAGCGCGATTGAGGGCAGTATTGACCTCGCCCACACGGTCTTTATCGTCGCGTCGAAGTCAGGCGGCACGCTCGAAACCCTCTCGCAGTACAAATACTTCTACGCGAAGATCCTCGATCTGGCGGGCGGCGATGCGGCGCAGGCTGGCGCCCACTTCATCGCCATCACCGATGCGGGAACGAAGCTCGACACCCTCGCGCAGGAGCGCAAGTTCCGCACGATCTTCCGCAATCCCGCCGACATCGGTGGCCGCTACTCGGCGCTGTCTTTCTTTGGGATGGTTCCGGCGGCGCTCATCGGCGTGGATGTTGAGAAGCTGCTCGACCGCGCCGACGCGATGCGCGCGGCCTGCGACGCGGAGGCGCCCGCCGACCGCAACCCTGGCGTCTGGCTGGGAAGCATCCTCGGCGCGGGACAGCAGCGTGGACGCGACAAGGTGACCATCGTCGTCTCGCCGCCCATCGCCACCTTTGGCTACTGGCTGGAGCAACTGCTCGCCGAAAGCACTGGCAAGGAGGGCAAGGGCATCCTGCCAGTGGAGGGCGAGACACTGGGCGCGCCGTCGGTCTACAGCGACGACCGCATCTTCGCCTATCTGCGCACGGATGACGGCTACGATCCCGCGCAAGACGCCGCTATCGAGGCGCTGGAAGCGGTGGGGCAGCCAGTCGTGCGACTCCAGCTCCGCGATACAGCGGACATCGCCAGCGAGTTCTTCCGCTGGGAGTTCGCGACGGCGGTGGCGGGCGCGCTGATGGGCATCAACGCCTTCGATCAGCCCAATGTCCAGGAGTCGAAGGACAACACCGACGGCATCCTGGCGCGCTATGCCCAGACGCATACGCTGACGCAGCCCCCGGCGACACTCCAGACTCAATCGGGACATGTCGCGCTGGTGGCCGAGGGCGCGCTGGCGGAGCATATCCGCGAATCCGCGACATCGCTCCAGGCGGCGTTCGAGCTATACGCCCGCGAATCACAACCCGGCGACTACTTCGCGCTGCTGGCCTACATCCAGCGCACGCCCGCGACGGATGCCGCCCTCCAGCGCATCCGCCTGCGCCTGCGCGATGCCCGCCGCACGGCGACGACGCTGGGCTATGGGCCGCGCTTCCAGCATTCGACGGGGCAACTGCACAAGGGCGGCGCAAACACCGGGCTATTCCTGCAATTCGTCGCCAACACGCAGGAAGACCTGAGCATCCCTGACGCCCCGTACACCTTCGGGACGCTGAAGGCGGCTCAGGCGCTCGGCGATCTCCAGTCGCTCCAGGCGCATGGTCGGCGCGCCATCCGCATCGACCTGGGCGCCGACATCGCGGCGGGTCTGGCGGAGGTCGAGGAGGCGCTCGACGCGGCGCGCATCGACCAGCGATAACCAGCGCGAACGCGCCAACGATAGTAGTGAGAAGAGGATAATCTCAATGGAACTGGGAATCTATGGGCTGGGCCGCATGGGCGGCAACATGGCGACACGCCTGCTCCAGGGCGGCCATCGCGTAGTGGCATCGAACCGCAGCCCCGGCCCGGTGGACGAAGCGGCGAAGCAGGGAGCCATCCCCGCCTACACGATGGAAGAGATGGTGAGCAAGCTGGAGGCCTCCCCGAAGATCGTCTGGCTGATGGTGCCATCGGGCGATGTGACCGAGAGCGAGATTGACCACGCGATGAGCCTGCTCAAGCCAGGCGACATCATCATTGACGGCGGCAACTCCAACTTCCACGACACCAAGCGCCGCGCCCAGAAGGTGACAGCCGCTGGCATGCACTTCATGGACTGCGGCACCAGCGGCGGCATCTGGGGCCTGAAGGTTGGCTACAGCCTGATGGTCGGCGGCGAGCCAGAGATCTTCGCCCACTGCGAGCCGATCTTCAAGACGCTGGCCCCAGAGAATGGCTACGGCTACATGGGCACGCATGGCGCCGGACACTTCGTCAAGATGGTGCACAACGGCATCGAGTACGGCATGTTGCAGGCCTACGGCGAGGGCTTCGAGATCATCGAGAAGTCGGAGTTCGCGCCTGATCTGCGCGAGGTGACGCGCGTCTGGCAGAACGGCAGCGTCGTCCGCTCGTGGCTCCTCGACCTGGCCGCGCTGGCCTTCGCCGAAGACCCCAAGCTAGCGGACATCAAGGGCTATGTCCAGGATTCCGGCGAGGGGCGCTGGACGGTGCAGGCGGCCATTGACGAAGATGTGCCCGCGCCGGTGATCACGCTCTCGCTGCTGGCGCGCTTCGTCTCACGCCAGGATGAATCATTCTCCGCGAAGGTCATCGCGGCGCTGCGCAACCAGTTCGGCGGCCACGCGGTGAAGATGGAGAGCGGCGAGTTCGGCGGCGTCAAGCACGAAGCCTAGGCGGCCGCCGTTGCGTTGACAGTGGCGTCAGCAGGCGCCCCGGCGTCGCTCTGGCCTATCTCACACAGGCCGGATTGGCGTTGGCCCTGCGCGCGATCATCCATCGGGGGAGAGGTCGCGCCGCATTCAGCGAGTCTTTGGCTCCAGTTCAGAAGGGACGATTCCACGATGGACACCGCCACGCTTGCCACTAATCCGCTGCGACAGGGTTTGCGCTCCACCCGCACCGTGCAGCCGTCCATCCTCGTGATCTTCGGCGCCACGGGTGACCTCACCCACCGCAAGCTGCTTCCCGCGCTCTATAATCTCGCCATCGAGCAGCCGCTGCCACCGCAATTCACCGTGGTTGGCGTGGCGCGGCGCCCATTCTCGGATGACGAGTTCCGCCAGCAGGCGCTCGACAGCATCAACACCTTCTCCCGCCGCCGCCCCGTCAATCCCTCCGTCTGGGAAACCTTCTCCAAGGGACTCTTTTACTGCCAGTCGGAGTTCGATGACCCGGCGGGCTATGAGCGGCTGGGGCAGTTGCTCGACCGCCTCGACCAGGAGCGCGGCACGCAGGGCAACCGCATGTTCTACCTGGCCACGCCACCCAGCTTCTACGGCGACATCGGTGGGCGCATCAGCGCATCGGGCATCGCCAAGCGCGGCGTGGCGGATGGCCGCGAGGGCTGGTCGCGGATCGTCGTCGAGAAGCCCTTCGGCCACGACCTCGCCTCGGCGCGCAAGCTCAACGAAGAACTCAATCAGGGCTTCTCGGAGCGTCAAATCTATCGCATTGATCACTATCTTGGCAAAGAGACCGTCCAGAACATCATGGTGCTGCGATTCGGCAATGGCATCTTCGAGCCAATCTGGAATCGCCGCTACATCGACCATGTGCAGATCACCGTCTCCGAGGCCATCGGCATCGAGGGGCGCGCGGACTACTACGAGCAGGCGGGCGCCATCCGCGACATGGTGCAGAACCACATGATGCAGGTGCTGACGCTCACCGCGATGGAGCCGCCTGTCACCTTCGAGGCGGACTCCGTGCGCGATGAGAAGGTGAAGGTGCTGCGCGCCATCCCGCCGCTCGGCGAGACGGAAATCTCCTACGATACCGTGCGCGGGCAGTATGGCTCTGGGCTGGTCGGCGGCGAGCAGGTTCCCGGCTATTGCGAGGAGAAGGGTGTCAGCCGCCAACTCGCAGACCGAAACCTTCGTCGCCGCCAAGCTGATGATCGAGAACTGGCGATGGGCGGGCGTGCCGTTCTACTTGCGCACGGGCAAGCGGCTGACCAAGCGCGTCACCGAGGTCGCCATACAGTTCAAGCGCCCACCCTATCTCCTCTTCCAGGGGCCAGCGGCGCAACAGATGCAGCCCAACGTGCTCTCCATGCGCATCCAGCCGAACGAGGGCATCACCCTGCAGATCAGCGCCAAGGTTCCGGGGCAGGAGATGCGCCTGCGCGCCGTGAACATGGATTTCCTTTATGGCAGCGCCTTTGGCGTCGAGCCGCCCGAAGCCTATGAGCGGTTGCTGCTCGACGCGATGCTGGGTGATTCGACACTCTTCACCCGCATTGACGAGACAGAGCTAGCCTGGACTCTCGTAGATACCATCGTGCGCGACTGGCAGAAAAGCAAAACCCCGCTCTCGCAATATGAACCGGGGACATGGGGCCCGAAAGAGGCGGATATTCTCATCGAGCGCGATGGCAGAACCTGGAGGCGACTATGACACAAGCGTCGCAGCTCATCGAAAATATGCGTCTGGTCGAGCCAGACGCCATCGAGCGCGGACTAGATAATCTCTGGCGCGAGAACAACGCCGCCGCGCTGGCCGCTGGTGGTCACGCCGACGCTCGCAGCAGCGTGCTGACGCTGGTTGTCTATGCCAGCAACGAAGCTGGCCGCCGCGCAGGCGTTGCGGGCCATCGAGACGCTGAACACCCAGCATCCCTCACGCAGCATCGTCGTCATGCCAACGACGGCGACGAAGAACGGGCGCCCGCTCGAAGCCTATATCCGCACCCGTGCGACCAGTTCCAATGGCATGTCCAACTATGGCGAGGAAATCGTCCTCTGCGCCACGCCCGACGCCTCGCAACACCTGGCGGGTTCCATCTTGCCGCTGATCGTCTCTGGGCTGCCCTCGTTCCTCTGGTGGGAGGGCGTGCCGCCGTGGCACACGGAGATCTTCGAGGCGACGCTCGACGGCTTTGACCGCGTGCTGGTGGACACCGCCTACATGCCGCAGTCCGAGCAGAACCTGCTCGCGCTCGAAGACCTGGTGCGTCGCAAGAAGTCCAGCGTCGCCATCAGCGATTTCAACTTCACGCGCTTCAATCCCTGGCGTGAACTAGTGGCGCAGTTCTTCGATCCTGAAGAGCAACGCGCATACCTCGCCGGCATTGACCATGTGACGATCGAGTACGCGGCGGATTCGGAAGACGAGCCAACCAATCCCACGCAGGCCTATCTCTTCGCGGGCTGGCTGGCATCGCGGCTGGGGTGGCGTCCGCTCAGCGCCGCCACCGATTTGCTGGGCGACGGCCAACGCGAGCATACACTCCTCGACAGCAGCGGACGCAAGATCACGCTGGAACTGAATCCGCGCCACGGCGTCGCACTGGGCGCACTGGGTTGATGTCAACGGAACCAGCGACCTGACACAGGCTCCCGCCGTAGTCGCCCCTGGCGCGCTGATGTCGGTGCATATCAGCGCGACCCTGAATGGCCAACGGGCATCGTTCGCGGCGGCGCGTGAGGCTAACCTGCGCAACGCCTCCACTCACTGCCAGGTACCGTCTGAGGCGATTCCGTCGCAGACCGTGCACCTGCCGACGCTCGGCGAGCTAGCCTCGCTGAGTGAGGAATTGATGCGCCTCACCCACGATACGCTCTTCGAGGAATCGCTCGCGGCGATCATCCCCGCGCTGGAGCCTGCGGTGCGGAGGGTGCGCCGATGACCACGCCTGACGCCTCCCGCCGCACGATCGAGCGGATGACCGATAAAGCGGCGGTCGCACAAGCCGCCGCCGAGCTGTTCGTCGCGCAGGCGCGTACCGCCCAGGCGGCGGGCCACGATTTCCGCGTGGCGCTCTCCGGCGGTTCGACCCCGCGCGCCTTCCATGCGCTGCTGGCGGCCTCACCCCTGCGCGAGCAGGTGGATTGGGGGCGCATCCAGTTCTTCTGGGGAGATGAGCGCTGCGTGCCACCAGACCACCCCGACAGCAACTACCGCATGGCGCGCGAGACGCTGCTCGACGCCGTGCCCGTCAGCCCCGCGCAGATTCACCGGATGCGCGGCGAAGATAACCCAGCGGAGGCCGCCCGCGCGTACGCGGCGGAGATACGGCGGGTGTTCGGCGTCGGGCCAGATGAAACGCCGAGCTTCGACCTGATCTACACGGGCATGGGGCCAGACGGACACACGCTCTCGCTCTTCCCGCACACGGCGGCGCTCAGCGTGACGGATCGCCTGGTGACAGAAAACGTCGTTCCCCAGCTCAACACGACGCGCATCACCTTCACCACGACCCTGGCGAATAACGCCACCTGCGTCGCCTTCGTCATCACCGGCGCTGACAAAGCCGACTCGCTGGCCGAAGTGCTGGAAGGCGCATACAATCCAGAGCAATACCCCTCGCAGCTTATCGCTCCCGTGGGCAAGCTCCTCTTCATCGTGGACGAGGCCGCAGCCTCAAAACTCACTTCCTGACATCTCGCCCCAGTAGACGCGAAAAGGCCCCTCACCCCGCCCACCTTCCCACACGAAGGCGAACAGCGGTGAGGGGCCACTTGCCGTCTCAGCGCAGAGCGAAAAGCCTCACTTACGGCGGCGCGCTGTCGCGGCTGGCCGCGCCGGGGCAGACTCGCGCGGCGATGGGTTGCGTGATCGCGCCCTCAGCGGCGGATGAGACGAGCAGCGCGTACTTGGCGAAAACGCCCTCGGTGTAGGCTGGCTCTGGCGCGTTCCAGTCCGCCAGCCGCCGCGCCATCTCCTCCTCAGGTAATCTCCACGTCGAGGCGGCGCTGCTCGATGTCGAAGACGATCATGTCGCCCTCCCGCACCGCCGCGATTGGCCCACCGCGCGCCGCCTCTGGCGCGACATGCCCCGCCATCAGCCCATGTGTCGCGCCACTGAAGCGTCCATCGGTGAGCAGCGAGACCGTTTCGCCGAGGCCCGCCCCGACAATGGCCCCCGTGACGCCCAGCATCTCGCGCATCCCTGGCCCGCCGCGCGGCCCCTCGTAGCGGATGACCACGACATCGCCCGCCTGAATCTTGCCGTGCGTCACCGCGCGCATGGCCGCTTCCTCGCCATCGAAGACCCGCGCGGGGCCGCGATGGTAGCGCCGCTCATGCCCCGCCACCTTCAGCACACAGCCCTCCGGCGCCAGATTGCCCTTGAGGATGACCAGCCCGCCGCTCGTCTTGATCGGGTCGGCGAGCGGGCGCACGACCTCTTGCCCCGCGCGCTCGCTCGCCTCGGCGGCCTCCTCGCCAATCGTGCGGCCACTGACCGTCTTCTGCGCGCCATCCGCATAGCCGCCCTCGACCAGCCGCTGCGCCAGCAGTTGCACGCCGCCCGCGCGGTCGAGGTCCACCGCGACGAAGCGCCCACCGGGCTTGAGGTCGGCCAGCAGCGGTGTGCGCGCGCTCACGCGGTCGAAATCATCAATGGTGAGGGGGACGTGCGCCTCGCGGGCGATGGCCAGCAGGTGCAGCACGGCATTGGTCGAGCCGCCCGACGCCGCGACCGCCGCGATGGCATTCTCGAAGGATGCGCGGGTCACGACATCGCGCGGCGTCACGCCATTGCGCACTAGATCGAGGACGAGCTTGCCCACGCGCCGCCCCACCTCATCTTTGCGCGGATCGGTGGCAGGCACACTCGCGGTCCCCATCGCCGAGAGGCCGAGCAGCTCCAGCGCCATCGCCATCGTGTTCGCGGTGTACTGGCCGCCACACGCGCCCGCGCCCGGACAGGCGACGTTCTCCAGCTCGCGCAGGTCGTCGTCGCTCATCGTGCCAGCGGCATTCGCGCCGACCGCCTCGAAGACATCGAGAATCGTGACATCGTGGCCCTTGAAGCGGCCCGGGGCGATGGAGCCGCCATACAGCACGAGGCCGGGCGTATTCAGCCGCAGCAACGCCATCGCCGCCGCCGGAATCGTCTTGTCGCAGCCGACCAGCGCCACGATGCCATCGAACATATGCCCGCGCCCGACCAATTCGATGGAATCGGCGATGACCTCGCGGCTCACCAGCGAGGCTTTCATCCCCGCCGTCCCCATCGTGATACCGTCGCTAATAGCGATGGTGTTGAACTCCATCGGCGTGCCACCCGCCTGCCGGATGCCCTCCTTCACCCGCGCCGCCAGGATGCGCAGGTTCAGGTTGCAGGGCATCGTCTCGATCCATGTGTTCGCGATGCCGATGATTGGTTTGGAGAGGTCTTCGTCGGTGTACCCGACACCCTTGAGCATCGCCCGTGCGGGCGCGCGGTCGCGGCCATCCAGGATGACCCGGCTACGCGCGCGGGGATCGCGCCCATCGCGCTTCATAGATACTTCCTCAGCTTCGTGAATAGGTGAAATCGCCAGCATGTCACTCCGCCGCCGCGCCGCTCGTCGCGGGGAGCTTTCCGGCGGCGCGCAGCTTCTCGCGGGTCGCGTTGATGAGGCCACCCGCCTCGATGATGCGCATGATGGACGGCGGATACGACTGCGCCTGATAGGTCTCGCCGCGCGTCTCGTTCGTGATGCGCCCAGAGGCCAGTTCAACGCGCACGCGGTCGCCCGCCTGAATCCCCGCCGCCGCTTCCGGACACTCCAGAATCGGCAGACCGATGTTGATGGCGTTGCGGAAGAAGATGCGCGCGAACGAGACCGCGATCACCACCGCAATACCCGCGCCCTTGATGGCAATCGGCGCATGCTCGCGCGAGGAGCCGCAGCCGAAGTTGCCGCCCGCCACCATCACATCGCCGGGCTGGACGCCACCGGCAAAGCTGGTGTCGATGTCCTCCATGCAGTGGCTCGCGAGTACCGCCGGGTCAGACGTCAGCAGATAGCGCGCCGGAATGATGACATCGGTATCAATATTCGAGCCATAGACCCAGGCGCGCCCGCCGGTCTGCTGGTCGTCCGCGCTCATACGAAGGCCTCCGTCTGCTCCGCCAGAATCTCCGCCGGGCTGGCCACGCGCCCCAGAATCGCCGAAGCCGCCGCCACCGCCGGGCTGGCGAGGTACACCTGCGCGTCGCGGTGGCCCATCCGCCCACGGAAGTTGCGGTTGCTCGTCGAGACGGCGCGCTCACCAGCGTCGAGGACACCCATGTAGCCGCCCAGGCATGGCCCGCAGCCGGGAGTCGAGACGACCGCCTCCGCCTGCTGGAAGACCTCGATCAGCCCCTCGCGCAGCGCCTGCCGCTCAACCTCCACCGAGCCAGGGATGATGATGCAGCGGATATCGGGATGAATCGTGCGCCCGCGCAGGATGTCGGCGACGATGCGCAGGTCTTCGATGCGGTTGTTCGTGCAGGAGCCGATGAATACCTGGTCTATCGGGTCGCGGTCTACCTGGCTGATCGGCTTGATGTTCGCGGGATCATACGGGCAGGCGACGGTCGGCTCCATCTGCGAGACATCGAAGGTGTAGACCTCGGCGTACTCCGCGTCGGCGTCGCTCTCCTCCACCTCGAAGGGCCACTGCGCGCGCGCGTTGACGAACTCCAGCGTCTTCGCGTCCACCGGGAAGATGCCCGCCTTGGCGCCCGCCTCGATGGCCATGTTCGCCATCGTCAGGCGCCCCTCCATCGTCAGGTCGGCGATGGCCTCGCCCGTGAACTCCATCGCGCTATAGCGGGCGCCGTCCACGCCAATCTTGCCGATGGTGTGCAGAATCATGTCTTTGCCGCTGACCCACGGCGGGCGCTTGCCGTTGTAGACGAACTTGATCGTCGGTGGCACGCGCATCCAGACCTCGCCAGTGGCCAGCGCCGCCGCGATGTCGGTCGAGCCCATGCCCGTCGCGAAGCAGCCGACGCCGCCATAGGTGCAGGTGTGCGAGTCGGCGCCGACGACGACCTGCCCTGGCACGACCAGCCCCTGCTCCGGCAGCACGACATGCTCGATGCCGCCGCGCCCGATCTCGTAGTAGCGCGTCTTCTGCTCGCGGGCGAACTGGCGCATCACCGACGCCTGCCGCGCCGACTGGATGTCCTTCGCCGGAGTGAAGTGGCTGGAGACAAAGACTACGCGCTCCGGGTCGAAGACGCGCTCCACCCCGATCTTGCGAAACTCGTTCACAGCGAGCGGCGCGGTGATGTCATTCGCCATCACCAGGTCTACCCGCACATCTATCAATTCTCCCGGCGCGACGCGCTTCTTGCCCGCGTGCCGCGCCAGAATCTTCTCCGTCATGGTTGCGCCCATGCGTTCCTCCGCTTGTTCGTCCGCTCAGAGAAATGCGCCCGCTGGCGTCCCGACCTCAGCCGTTGGCCACGCGCGCGACTGGCTCGTCGGTGGCCAGAGCTGGCGAAGCGCCGCAGGTCATCGTCGCTGGCGACTTTGTGGACATCCACCCAGGCGATGAACGCGCTGTAGGCGCGATGCAGCTCGTCACGCCGCAGCCGGAAGCCGAGCTTGCGCAGGCGCGCGTCCACGCCGTGGCGGCCAGAGTGCTTGCCCAGCACCAGCCGGGATTCCGCCCAGCCGACCGACTGCGGCTCCATGATCTCGTAGGCGCGCGCGTGCTTGAGCTGCCCATCCTGATGGATACCAGCCTCATGCGCGAAGGCGTTCGCTCCGACAATCGCCTTGTTTGGCTGGACGCCGATGCCCGTGATGCGCGCGACGAGCTGGCTGGCGGGGACGAGTTGCTCGGTCACGACCGCGACACTATGCCCGGCATAGAAATCGGCGCGGGTGTTGATCGCCATAACGACCTCCTCCAGCGCCGTGTTGCCTGCCCGCTCGCCCAGCCCGTTGATCGTCACCTCGACCTGTGTCGCGCCCGCCGCAATCGCCGCCAGCGTGTTCGCGGTCGCCATGCCCAGATCGTTGTGGCAGTGGGCGCTGATACGGACGTTCTCGATGCCTGGCACGGTACGCTTCAGATGCTCGATCAGCGCGGTGAACTCGTTGGGCATCGTGTAGCCGACGGTATCCGGGATGTTGACGACGCTCGCCCCCGCGCGAATGGCGGCGCTGTAGACCTGCGTCAGATAGTCCCAGTCGCTGCGGGTGGCGTCTTCCGCCGAAAACTCGATGACCTCGAAGAACTGGCGCCCATAGGCGACCATCGTCTCGATCTGCGCCAGCGCCTCGGCGCGGGTCATGCGCAGCTTGTATTCGAGATGCAGGTCAGAGGTCGCGAGGAAGATGTGCAGCACGGGCTGCTCGGCGGGGCGCAGCGCCTCGACGCAGGCGTCAATGTCGGCGCGATTGGCGCGGGCCAGCGCGGCCACCCGCACACCACGCACGCGGCGGGCAATCTCGCGCACCGCCGCCAGGTCGCCCGGCGAGGCGGCAGGGAAGCCCGCTTCGATGACATCCACGCCCAGGCGCACGAGCTGGTCGGCGACCTCCAGCTTCTCCTCGATGGTCATGCTCGCGCCGGGTGACTGCTCGCCATCGCGCAGCGTCGTGTCGAAGATACGCACGCGGCGCGGCTCGATAGGCTGGCTATTTCCACTGCGTGCGACGACCGCGCCAATGGAGTCGGTATCATCGGCGTCGATCCAGTCATGGTCGTTCATGGCTCGCTCCCTCTGAAGCAGGCGGCTGACGACGGATCGTCGCCAGCCACCGTGGCTCTGGTGATGGGATTAGTCGCGGGCCGCCGCCGCTGCCTCGCCAGCGGGCGTCTCGGCCTCTGCCGCTGGCGCTGGCGCTGGGCGTCGCGCGGGAGTAGCTGGCTTGAGCCACGACATCATGCCGCGCAACTCCGCGCCGACCTGCTCGATCTGGTGCGCCTGCGCGGCGCGACGCATCGCCGTGAAGCTCGGCCTGCCCGCCTGATTCTCCAGCACCCAGCGCGTGGCGAAGGAGCCATCCTGGATGTCGCTGAGGATCGCGCGCATCGTCTCGCGCGTGCGCTCATCCACGATGCGCGGGCCAGCGGTGTAGTCGCCATACTCCGCCGTGTCGCTGATCGAATAGCGCATGTAGCTCATGCCGCCCTGATACATCAGGTCAACGATCAGCTTCATCTCGTGCATGCACTCGAAGTAGGCAAGCTCTGGCTGGTAGCCCGCCGCCACCAGCGTCTCGAAGCCCGCGCGAATCAGCGAGGTGACGCCGCCGCAGAGCACCGCCTGCTCGCCGAAGAGGTCTGTCTCCGTCTCCTCCGCGAATGTCGTGCGCAGGACACCCGCGCGCGTGCTGCCGATGCCCCAGGCATAGCTCAGCGTGAGCTTCTCCGCCTCGCCCGTCACATCCTGCGCGACCGCCCAGAGGGCCGGGACGCCAGCGCCCTCCTGATAGATGCGGCGCAGCATGTGGCCGGGACTCTTTGGCGCGACCATCGCCACATCCACATCGGCGGGCGGGCGCACCTGGTTGTAGTGGATGGCGAAGCCGTGCGCGAACATCAGCATCTTGCCAGCGGCCAGATTCGGGCGCACGTCGCGCTCATAGACCTCGCGATGATACTGGTCGGGGATCAGCATCATGATGACATCGGCTTCCGCCGCCGCCGTCTCGACTGAGCGCACGCTTCAGCCCCTCGGCGATGGCTTTGGCGCGGCTGGGGCTGCCCTCGTAGAGGCCGATGGTGACGTCGCAGCCACTATCGCGCAGGTTGAGCGCGTGGGCGTGGCCCTGGCTGCCATAGCCGATGATCGCGATGCGCTTGCCCTTGATCGCGCTGGGATCGGTGTCCGCGTCGTAGTACATCTTCGCCATGATTGGAATGCTCCTCGTTGGCTCATCGGCGTCAGATTCAGGCTGACTGGCCGCTCTCGTCACGTTCGGCGCTGCAGGGACGCGTCGCTACAGCGCATCGCGAGGCCGCCGCTGCGCACGACCTCCTCCACGCCGAGCGGACGCAGCATCGCCAGCAGATGCTCGATGACGTTGGATGGCCCGCTCGCCTCCAGGGTGATGCCGCCGTTTCGCGCATCCACGATGCGCGCGGCAAAGAGTCGCGCCACGTCCAGAATCTCGCGGCGGCGTCTCGGCGCCCCACGCATCCGAATCAGCGCGAGCTCGCGTACGACGAGCGCATCGCTCGCCTCAGCGGTGGTGAAGTAGTCGGCGCTCTCGATGTCCACCAGCTTGCGCAATTGCTCGGTCACCTGCTCGGCGGCGGCGCGGGTCGCCTCGAAGGTCAGCGTGATGCGACAGGAGGCGGGTGTCGGGCCAGCGGCGATGGTGAGGTGTGTGGGCTGGGCGCGCGGCGACGCAGCAGCGCCGAGCACGCGCTCCAGCGTGGCGGCGTGTGGCTGCGCATGCGCCACGACCGTGAAGGTCTCGGTGGACGCGGGCGATGACGGGGATGGGGCGTTACGCATCGCGCGCCTCCGGCTCGGCGTGGATCATCTCGATGTTCGGCTTCCCCTGCGCCACCATCGGGTAGACATTGGCCTCAGGCGCGATGAGGAAGTCAATCAGGACGGGGCCGTCCACCCGCATCGCGCGCTCGATGGTCTCGCTGACCTCGCCAGCCTCGCGCACCTGGAAGCCCACCGCGCCATACGCCTCGGCCAGCTTCACGTAGTCGGGGCCAGTGATGCGTGTCTCGGAATAATTGCGGTCAAGGAAGAATTCTTGCCACTGGCGCACCATGCCAAGGTAGCCGTTGTTGAAGATCGCCACCTTGATTGGCAGCCCCATCGCGACGATGGTCGCCAGCTCCTGGATGTTCATCTGGATGCCGCCATCGCCCGCGACGACCCAGACCGGCGCGTCGGGACGCCCCATCGCCGCGCCCATGGCAGCGGGCAGCGCAAAGCCCATCGTGCCGAGGCCGCCAGAGGTCAGATGCGTGTTGGGGTGGTCGTAGCCATAGTGGCGGGCGACCCACATCTGGTGCTGGCCGACATCGCTCACCACCACCGCCCGGCCATCGGTAGCCTGGCGAATGGCGGCGAGAATGCTGGCCGGATCGGGCGGACGTGGAGCGTCATCGGGCGGCGCCGACTCGCTTGCGCGCATGGAGTCGGTGGCCTCGCTCGTCACCGCCGGGCGCCAATCGAGGCGACCCAGCGCGTATGCTCGCGTGGGCTGACGACGCGGGTGAGCGCCTCCAGCGCGACGCGCGCATCGGCGACGAGCGGCAACTCCACCTGAAACACCTTCCCCAGCTCAGCGGGGTCAATGTCGATATGGATGATGCGCGCCTGTGGAGCGAAGCGCTGGGGCACACCGGTCACCCGATCGTCGAACCGCATCCCCACGGCGACGATGACATCCGCGTCATGAATCGCCTGGTTGACTGTGGCTCGTCCGTGCATCCCTGGCATACCAACGGCCAGGGGATGCGACTCGGGGAACGCGCTGATTCCCAGCAGCGTCGTCACGACAGGCGCTCCCGTCTTCTCGGCGAACGCGCGCAATTGCGCGTAGGCGCCAGAGATGATAATGCCGTGGCCTGCCAGGATGATGGGCCGCTCCGCCCGGTCGATCATGGCGGCGGCGCGACGAATGGCTTCGTCGAACCGCGCGTCTGTAGCTGGCTGGCCTGGCGGCGCGGGACGCCACGGCTCCGGCTCAGCGCCGATAGCCTGCTGCACATCCTTCGGCACATCCAGCAGCACCGGCCCAGGGCGTCCACCTCGCGCGATAGCGAACGCCTCGTGAACGGCAGCAGCCAGATGTTCCACCGACGTCACCTGAATGCTGTGCTTGGTAATGGGCTGGGTGACGCCGATGATGTCTGTCTCCTGAAAAGCGTCGGAGCCGATCAGGCGACAGGCGACCTGTCCCGTGATGGCTACCATGGGGATGGAATCCATGAATGCGGTGGCGATCCCCGTCACCAGATTGGTCGCGCCGGGGCCGCTGGTCGCGACACAGACGCCGACGCGGCCAGTCGCGCGGGCGTAGCCATCGGCGGCGTGGGCGGCGGCCTGCTCGTGCCGCACCAGCACATGCCGCAGCCGCGACGTGGTCAGCGCGTCGTAGAACGGCATGATCGTGCCGCCGGGATAGCCAAAGATGACCTCGACGCCCTCCTGCTCCAGCGCCGCGCAGATAATGTGCGCGCCAGTCATCGGGCGCGGCACGGCGTGAATATTGGCGCGTGTAGTGGTAGTCGCTGCGGTAGCTGTGTGCTGCGAAGAAGCTATGACAGCCATGCTGTGTCTCCTGAAGGTGAGCGAAACGTGGACACGGGCGCCGCCAACGAGGTGAGAGGCCAGAAAACACCACGAGGGCTTCCCACCTGGGAAGCCCTCTTTACAGGAACCTTCGTTGGAACGGTCGAGCGCGCGTCGCTCTCCCTCATCCTCCCAGCATCATGCGATGTCGTAGATCGTCAGCCCCGCCGCGCGCTCGACAAACCGCGCAGCGGGGCGCGTAAGAAGGAGGAGGCCGCTAATAATCGAGGCGGCAAGGGTAAAGGGGAGGATGGCGCCGCGCACAGCGACGCGCGGCGCGACGACGGAGGCGCTGGGGATGGCAAACGAGGCGGCGGGCGCGGAGACACGGCGCGTCACAACCCCATTTCGGGCGGACATGGCCGAGTCGAATCCAGCGTCGCGCATCAGGCGCCTCCAAACAGCGAGAGGACGGTTGACGTATCGGCGCCTTTGCCGTGGTCATAACTTGTGCGGTAGCATACCGACTCGGCTTCTACCTTGTCAACCCCCTCCCGCGCAAACTCATCGCTAACGCAAGCGATGCCAGCGCCGACATGATTCACGCCTCGCACGAATATTTGCGGCCTCAAAAAATTCGTTCGCGCAAAGGCTGTGCGTAGGCGGGTGTGATACGATGGCGGCGATTCAATCAGGGTAGCATCTGACGGGAAAGCGAGCGCGCAGCGATGTCCGAGCAGCAGAGCGAGGCGACAACCGCGTCATCGCGTTCCAGGGAGAGCCGGGCGCCTATGGCGAGGAGGCGGTGATCCGCTATTTTGGGCCAGAGGTGGTCACGCTGCCCTGCAAGAGCTTCGCCGATGTCTTCAGCGCGATCGCGAACCACGATGCGGACGGCGGTCTCGTCCCCATCGAGAATTCCCAGGCGGGCAGCATCAATGAGGTGTACGACCTGCTGCATCGCGCCAACGCTCACGTCACGGGTGAACTCTGCCTGCCCGTGAACCATCGCCTGCTCTGCCTGCCAGGCCAGCGGTTGAGCGACATCACTCGCGTAATCTCGCATCCGCAGGCGCTGGCGCAATGCGACGCCTACCTGCGCAGCCTCGGCGTCGAGATTGTCGCGACCTATGATACCGCTGGCAGCGCCAAGATGATCCGCGAGCAGGAGTTGCGCGGGGTCGCTGCTGTGGCCAGCGCGCGCGCAGGCGAACTCTACAAGCTGGAGACGCTGGCGGAGAACATCCAGACGATTGCGGGTAACTACACCCGCTTCGTCGCGCTGGCCCCTGAGCCTGGCCCAGAGCCAACCGGCGAGGCCAAGACGATGCTCCTGCTGATGACCACCCACACACCGGGCGCCCTCTACCGCGCGCTGGGCGTCTTCGCCGAGCGCGGCATCAACCTCCTCAAGCTGGAGTCGCGCCCCTCGCGTGAACAGCCGTGGGAGTACGTCTTCTACCTCGACATCGCGGGATCGCCCAACCAGCCAGACGTAGCCGCCGCCCTCGCGGCCCTCGCGGAACACACCATCCTCCTGCAGGTTTTTGGCTCATTTCGCGCGCGATTCTGGCTGTTGAAGCGGTTGGTCATACCAATTCACGGATAACGCTTGACAATGCCGCATGCTTCACTGTACTGTTGTGTCCATCACTTATTGGCCTGTATGTTACCAAGCGCCGCGAGATTCCCCTATGACACCTGCTGGCCACTGATGGCGCGGCAGACTCTCGCACCAGCGCATCTCAGGCGCCGCAGCCTCTCTTGCCCTTCCACGCGCTTTTGCGCAGTGACGGCGAGAGAGGCTGTTTGTGTCTCCGCGACATTTCGACGCAGCTTGTAGCAAAGAGCCGCATTCGTCGGCTCACCACTGAAGTCTGATCCAGACTTTCGCGTCCGGCGGTCTGTTCGCCAGGAGGTTGCGATGAGCCAGGGAACATCGGACGGTGGTCTCCAGCGACGACAAACACTTGTCGGCAAACGCCAGGCGCCACGCGATACCCGCATGACAGTTTTACCCAATCCGTACCCGCTGTATGATCCCGCATTCGAGCATGACGCCTGTGGCGTAGGCTTCGTCGCGAACGTCTCCGGGCGGCGCGATCACGCGATCCTCGCGCGTGCGCTGGAGGCGCTGGTCAACCTGGCGCACCGTGGCGCGATGGATGCCGCCTCCGAGAGTAGCGATGGCGTGGGCGTGCTGACCCAGATACCCCATCGGCTGCTCGCACGCTGGCTCGCGAGTCGGCAGCTCCCTGAAGTCGGCGAAGGTGATCTCGTCGTCGGCATGCTCTTCCTCCCGCCATCGAGACTCAGCTTGCCCGCGACCTCGTGCAGGCGGCGCTCGCCCGCCAGGGACTGCTCACGCTGGGCTGGCGCGAGACACCGACTGAGTGCGGCCGCACTCGGCGGAGCCGCTGTCGCAGAGCTGTCCCGCCATCGAGCAGATCATCGCGCGCAAACCCGCCGAGATGAGCGCCGACAGTGTGAGCGTCGCCTTTTTCGCGCGCGCAAGGAAGCTGAGCAGGCGTTCACTCAGGCCCATCTGGACGAGGCCTATATCGTCTCGCTCTCCTGCCGCACCCTGGTCTACAAAGGCCTGCTCACCGCCGCGACCCTCCCGCTGTTCTATCCCGACCTCACCGACCCTGAGTACGAGACCGCGCTGGCCCTCTTCCATCAGCGCTACAGCACCAACACCTTCCCAAGCTGGCGGCTCGCCCAGCCTATGCGCTTGCTCGCGCACAATGGCGAGATCAACACTATTCGGAGTAATCGCAACTGGATGGCGGCGCGCGAGGCCAGCTTCAGCGCGAGCCGCTGGGGCGCCGATGTCGCCTGGCTCTCTCCTTCGCTGGAGGCAGGAGGCAGCGACTCCACCAGCCTTGATAATGCGCTGGAGCTGCTGCTGCGTGCGGGCCGCGACCTGCCCGATGCGCTCACGCTGCTGATACCGCCAGCCTGGGAGGGAGACACGCGCCTCGACCCCGCGAGCCGGGCATTCTACCAGGCGCGCGCGCCGTTGATGGAGCCGTGGGATGGCCCGGCGGCGCTGGCCTTCAGCGATGGCGCGCTGGTTGGCGTCGCGCTCGACCGCAACGGCCTGCGCCCCATGCGTACCGCGCTGACTCACGACGGCGTGCTGGTCGCCGCCTCAGAAGCGGGCGCCATTGATCTCCCCGAAGCGCGCATCGCCGCCAAAGGACGGCTTGGCCCCGGCCAGGCGCTCATCCTGGACACGACGCGCGGCGTCATCCTCTACGATGCGGAGATCAAAGCCACGCTCGCTCAGCGCGCGCCCTATGCGGAGTGGGCCGCTCGCGCCTTCACCCCCGTCCCGCCACCTGACCACACCGACGCTGGGCAGCCCGCCAGCCCCGCCAGCCTCTTGCCGCTCCAGGCGCTCTTCGGCTACAGCCACGAAGATGTCGAGATGATCGTCCGCCCGATGACCCGCGACGGCGCCGAGCCAGTCTGGAGCATGGGCGACGATACCCCACTCGCCACGCTCTCACAGCAGCCCCGCCCGTTCTCCGCGTACTTCAGGCAGCAGTTCGCGCAGGTCACGAACCCGCCGATCGACCCGTTACGCGAACAACTCGTGATGTCGCTGACCACCTGGCTTGGGGCGCGTAGCCCCCTGCTCGCGGGCGACGAGCCACAGGCGCCGCTGCTCTCGCTGGCCAGCCCCCTGCTCGATGGCCACAGCCTGCGCGCCACCCTCGACGCGGCCCAGGCGCGCGGCATCACCAGCGCCACGCTGCCGACCGGCTATCTCCCCAGCGGCAAGGCTTCCCGGACGGGCGCCGCGCTACGGCGAGCGCTCCAGACGCTCCAGCGGCGCGCGGTGGCGGCGGTAAAGGGCGGCGCGCGGATCGTGCTGCTGAGTGACCGCGCGCTGGCGCCGGATGAGGCCCCGCTGCCACAGCCGCTTGCCCTCGCCGCGACCCATACGGCGCTCATTCGCGCGGGGCTGCGCTGGCGCTCCAGCCTGATCGTCGAAACGGGCGGCGCATGGGACGCGCATCAGATGGCGCTGCTGCTCGGCTACGGCGCGAACGCTATCCACCCCTGGCTGGCGCTCGACGCGGCCCGCGCACTGGCAGGCGCCCGTGGTCTGGAACACATCACCCCCGACGAGGCCGCCCACAACTACCTGCACTCTCTGGAAAAGAGCCTGCTGAAGGTGATGGCGCGCATGGGCCTCTCCGCGCTCGATAGCTACATCGGCGGGCAGTTGTTCGAATGCGTCGGCGTCGCGGCTGAGGTGGTGGCGGAGTATTTCCCTGGCACGCCGCACTCGCTCGGCGGCCTGACGCTCGCCCGCCTCGATGCGCAATCGGCGGAGCAAATGGCCGCCGCGAACGCGCTCGCCGCTGTCGCCCTCGCGGCGCCCGTCCCCGTTGGCGGCGATGTCCCCGCGCCGCTGGAGCCACGCCTGCGCCTGCCGGATCGCGGCTATATCCGCTTCCGTCGCAATGCGGAATATCACGCGGCCAATCCGACGATCGTGAAGGCGCTCCAGCGCGCGGCGCAGACCGGCGATATGGAGGACTATCGCCGCTATACCGAGCTTGTCCACGCGCGCCCGCCAACCGCGCCACGCGACCTGCTTACCTTCGCTCCGACCACGCCAATCCCGCTGGAGGAGGTGGAGTCGGCGGCGAGCATCGCGCGTCGCTTCGTCAGCACGGCGATGTCGCTCGGCTCGCTCAGCCCGGAGGCCCACCTGACGCTGACCCTCGGCGCCAACAGCGTCGGCGCCCGCAGCAACACCGGCGAGGGCGGCGAAGACCCCGCCTGGCGCACGGGCGCTCGCGACGGCGTCTCCACCAACAGCCGCATCAAGCAGGTGGCGTCGGGGCGCTTTGGCGTCACCACTGGCTATCTCGCGCATGCCGAGGAGCTGGAGATCAAGATGGCGCAAGGCTCAAAGCCAGGCGAGGGCGGCCAGCTTCCCGCGCGCAAGGTGACGCCGCTGATCGCGCGCATGCGCCACACCACCCCAGGCATCCCGCTGATCTCGCCACCGCCGCACCACGACATCTACAGCATCGAAGACCTCGCTCAGCTCATTTTCGACCTGCGCCAGGTGAATCCACGCGCGCAGGTCGGCGTGAAGCTCGTGGCGGAGCGCGGCGTCGGCGCGATCGCGGCGGGTGTGGCGAAGGCCCACGCCGACTACATCCTCATCAGCGGCCACGATGGCGGCACAGGCGCATCACCGCTCAGCTCCATCAAGCATGCGGGCGCCCCATGGGAAGTCGGCCTGGCGGAGACGCAGCAGACCCTCCGCCGCAACGGCCTGCGCGACCGCGTGCGCCTGCGGGTGGATGGCGGCCTGAAGACGGGCAGAGATGTCGTCGTGGCGGCCCTCCTCGGCGCGGAGGAATATGGCTTTGGCACAGCGGCGCTGATCGCGATTGGCTGCGACATGGCGCGACAGTGCCACCTGGACACCTGCCCCACGGGCATCGCGACACAGCGCGAAGACCTGCGCCAGCGGTTCACCGGGACGCCTGAGCAGGTGGCGAACACTCTGCTGCTCCTCGCGCAGGATGTCCGCGAACATCTGGCGCGACTCGGAGCGCGCACGCTCGACGAGATCATCGGGCGGGCTGACCTGCTGATGGTCGCGGGCGACACAGACGACGCCAGCCGACGACCTGGGCCTGGCTGACCTGATCGCGCCGGGGCCGGAGGATGCCCCGCGCCGCTCCATGCGCGCCCGCGATGCCGCTCCGGTTGAGGCGCTCGCCCGATGAGCGTGCGCTCCTCGACAGCCTCACCGAGGTCATGGAGCGCGGCCACAGCGTCCTGACCCACCAGGAGATTCGCAACAGTGACCGCACCGCCGGCGCGCGGCTCGCGGGCGAGATTGCGCGGCGCTGGGGCGAGGGTGGTCTGCGACGCGGCTCCATCACCTGCGCCTACACTGGCACAGCGGGGCAGAGCTTCGGCGCCTTCTGCGTCTCTGGGCTGCGCCTGCACCTGACGGGCGAGGCGAATGACTACGTGGCGAAGGGCATGTCCGGTGGTGAAATCGTCGTCGCCCCGCCCACACGCCCACGCCGCACGGCGGGCGAGCAGGTCATCATCGGCAATACCGCCCTCTACGGCGCGACTGGCGGGCTGCTGCTGGTGCGTGGGCGCGCGGGCGAACGCTTCGCGGTGCGCAACAGTGGCGCGGTAGCCGTCGTCGAGGGGCTGGGCGACCACGGCTGCGAATACATGACGGGCGGCGTCGTACTGGTGCTCGGCCCCACCGGACGCAACTTCGCGGCGGCGATGTCTGGCGGCCTGGCCTATGTCTACGATGAAGATGGCGCCTTCCCCGCCGCGCTGAACGACTGAGATGGTCAGCCTGGAGCGCATCGCGGACGACACGGAGGCGGCGGCGCTGATCGCGCTGCTCGACTATCACGAGCAGATGACGCACAGCGACCGCGCCGCCGCGCTGCTCTGGGACAGCCCAGGCACGCTGGAGCGCATCTGGCGGGTCACGCCGCACAGCGCCGACGCGCAGTCGCATGGCGCCGCGCTGGCTGCGCTGCATGCGCTCGACCTCGCGCTGCCCGTTCCGGCGCCGCGCCCGGCCCAGCGCACGACCGGTACCTAGCGCCCAGGCTCAGGCCGCGTCCGCGATGGCGTGTGTCACGGCCTCGCCCATCTCGCTGGTGGAGACGAGCGTGCGCCCCTCGGTGTGAGATGTCCGCCGTGCGCAGGCCGCGCTCCACCACCTCGGCGACGGCGCGCTCCACCGCCGCCGCCTCGTCGGGGAGGCCGAGCGAGTAGCGCAGCAGCAGCGCCGCGCTGAGGATCGCCGCCAGCGGATTCGCCTTGCCCTGCCCCGCGATGTCCGGCGCGCTGCCGTGGATCGGCTCATAGAGGCCCAGCAGTCCATGCGCCGTGCGCCGCGAGCCGAGGCTGGCGGATGGCAGCAGCCCCAGCGAGCCAGCCAGCATCGAGGCCTCATCCGTCAGGATGTCACCGAACATATTCTCGGTCACGATCACGTCGAAGTCGCCGGGATTACGCAGCAGCGCCATCGCGCACGAGTCCACCAGTTGATGCGCCAGCGTCACGTCGGGATACTCCAGCGCGACGCGCGAGGCCACCCGCCGCCACAACTGCGAGCAACTCAGCACATTGGCCTTGTCCACCGAGGTGACATGCCGCCGTCGCGCCCGCGCCATCTCGAAGGCGTAGCGCACGATGCGCTCGATCTCCGCCTCCGAATAGACCATCGTATCCACCGCGACCGCGCCTTGCTCCGATTCGCGTATCTCGCTGGGCTTGCCGAAGTAGATGCCGCCGGTCAACTCGCGCACGACCACCAGATCAACGCCCGCCAGCCGCTCCGGGCGCAGTGGCGAGATGTCCGCGAGCGCGGGCATGACGCGCACCGGACGCAGATTCGTGAACAGCTCCAGCTCTTTCCGCAGCCGCAGAATGGCCGACTCTGGCCGCGCCGCGCCCGTCGCGCTGGTGTCGAGCGTGCCGACGGCGCCGAAGAGCACGGCGTCGCTGGCCAGGCAGAGCGCGATGGTCGCGTCACTGATGGCCGCGCCGCCTTCCGCCACCACCGCCGCATGCCCCACCAGCGCCTCGGTGAAGCTGAACGTATGCCCGAACCGTCGCGCGATGGCGCCGAGCGCGCGGCTGGCCTCCGCCGTGACCTCTGGCCCGATGCCATCGCCCGCCAAAACCGCAATCTGGAACTGTCCCACTCTGACGCCTCTTTCGCCAACTCCCATCGCGCGCACACCCGTCCGCTTAGCACATCGCCATGATACCGCGAATGGCGTTCGCCTGTCCGCCAGACGCCATGCGGACAGGCTAACGATTCGCAGGTCAGGCAGTCAGGCGATGGTGAAGAATGTCAGGACTGAGAGCAGGATGGAGACCAGCGTCATCACCAGCAGCGGGCGCATGGCCTTCGTGCGCAGATCGCTCAGGCTGACGTTGAGGCCCAGCCCCACCAGCGCCATCGTCAGCAGGAAGGTCGCCAGATTCGAGATGTCCGCCATGATGCTCGCGGGAATCGCGATCAGATGCCCCACCACGTAGCTGCCGAAGAGGCTCATCAGGATGAAGCCGACCAGGAACCAGGGGAACTCGATCTTCGCCTGCGGGTCATGCGCGCCGCGCCGTTTCATCCACAGCACCAGGATGAAGCTCAGTGGAACCAGCAGGAACACGCGACCGAGCTTGGCCAGCAGCGCGACCGTCAGCGCGTCTTTGCCAGCGGGCGCGGCGGCCAGCGCCACCTGCGCGATTTCGTGGATGCTCACCCCGACCAGACGCCATACTGCATCGCCGTCAGCGGCAAGAGTGGCCGCAGGATGGTATAGCCGATGGCGAAGACGGTGCCCATCAGCGCGATGATGCCCGCGCCAATCGCGGTATCTTCCTCGTCCGCCTTCAGAATCGGCGAGACCGCCGCAATCGCCGCCGCGCCGCAGACACCCGTGCCAATGCCCAGCAGCAGCGAGAGTGAGGCGTCAGCCTTCAGCAGCCGCGCCAGCAGCACGGTCGCCAGAATCGCGAAGGTAATCGTCCCAACATCGCGCAGCAGCAGCCCCAGCCCCTGATGCAGGATCACGTCAATATTGAGCTTGAGGCCGAACAGGACAATCGCATAGCGCAGCAGACGCCGCGCGGAATACGTCACGCCCGCGCGCAGCTTCTCAGGATAGCCCGCCACCTGACGGTAGCCGACGGCGATCAGGATGGCGCAGGCGAGCGGGCCGATGAGCTGGAAGCCGGGCAACTGCGCCAGGCCCAGGCCCAGCGTCGCGACCACCAGCGTAAACGCGACGCCGCCAACCCAGCGGGCGCGACGCTGCAACGGGCTGCTCGCGGGCGCCACGGCCTGCGCGCTCGACTGGCTCCGCGACGAGCGTCTGTGTGGTGGAAAGATCAACAAGTGGCTGATTCACGTTAGGGATTCTCCATCAATCGTACATGCCGTACATGCGCCGCTCTGAGGTGGCCGCGCTCCTGCGTAGGAGTCTAGACGCGTTCGTCATGATAAGTACAATTGATAGATGTTATACTGGTGATAAGCGCAGACGATAGTGACAGAATGGAGCGAGCGAATGGATCAACGGCTTGCCGCCTTCGTGGAGGTGGTCGAACAGAAAGGCTTCTCACGCGCCGGGAGCGCGCTGCACATGACACAGCCCGCCGTGAGCCAGCAGATTCGCGCGCTGGAGCGTGACCTCGGCGCGCGTCTGCTGGAGCGCAGCAACCGCTACCTGCACCTGACCGCCGCTGGCGAGATCGTCTACGAGCATGCGCGCCAGATGCTCGAACTCGAGGAGCGCATGCGCCGCTACGTGAGCGACCTGACGCAAGCGGCCAGCGGCTCCCTCGCCATCGGCGCCAGCTACACCATCGGCGAATATCTGCTGCCACAGGCGCTGGCCGCCTTCCGACGGCGCTATCCACTCGTCACGCCGACAGTGACCATCGCCAACACCCAGCGCATCGCCGAGCTGGTCGTCGCGCGCAGGCTGGAGCTGGGGCTGGTGGAGGGCGATGTCGCGCTGCCACAGGCGCAGGCGCGCCCGCTCTTCGAAGATCGCCTGACCATCGTCGCGCCGCCAGAGCATCGCCTCGCGGGTCGCCACGACATCACGCCAGCCGATCTGGCGAGTGAGACGTGGATCGTGCGCGAGGAAGGGTCGGGCACGCGCGCCGCCAGCGACAGCTACTTCGCCGACCACGCGCTCACCGCTGTCGCGCGGCTGGAGTTTGGCAGCACGCAGATGATCAAAGAAGCCGTCGCTGGCGGGGATGGGCGTCTCGCTGCTCTCGCGCTGGGCCACCCGCAGAGAGGTAGCGCAGGGCGCGCTGGTCGAGCTGGCCGCGCCGGGAACGCCGTGTGTGCGGCAGTTCTCCGCGCTCACCCTCCGCAGCCGCTTCCAGACCCGCGCGCTGGAGGTCTTCCTGCGCCTGCTGGACGAGATGGCGCCCAGCCTCGCGGCGGAGTAGGCGCGACGCTAGATCTGTGGCCGCTGCGCCTGACGCCAGGCGGCGACGGAGAGCAGCGCGGCGATAACCCCCAGCGCAACGGCGACCAGCGCGCGCACCAGCAGGACCCATTCGGGCGCCGCATCAGCGCTCCCTGGGTCGATCAGCGTCACGACAAAGAGGACGACGCCCAGCGCGATCATCGCCGTCGCCATCAGGCCAAATCCGATGCTATACAGTTTCCACATGCGTCTGACTTTGTCTCCCTCCGCGTAGTCTGTCCGTGGGGCGCATCCGGCGCCCGCTCACTCCTGGACCGCCGCGCGCAGGGCCGCCAGCTCGCGCGCCGTCAGTGGGCGCGCCTCACCTTGAGCGCAGCCCGCCTAGCGTCAGTGGCCCCACACGCACACGCCGCAGCCGCAGCACGCGATACCCCAGCGCATCGAACATCCGCCGCACCTGGCGATTGCGCCCCTCGTGTAGCTCCGCCGCCACCCAGGTTGTCGCGGGATCCTCGCCCTCGCCCAGAATCCACGCGCGGGCCGGAGCCGTCGGGCGTGTCTCGCCGGGCAGCAGCAGTCCCTCCGCGAAGCGCTTCAGCGCCTCGGCGTCTGGTCGCCCGCGCACTAGCGCATGATACTCCTTCGTCAAGGCATAGCGTGGATGTGTCAGGCGGAGGGCCAGCGCGCCATCGTTGGTCAGCAGCAGCAAGCCCTCGGTGTAGAGGTCGAGACGTCCCACGGGATAGACCCGCGCCTCGCGCCACTCCGGCGGCAGCAGATCGAGCACGACGGGTCGCCCTTCAGGGTCAGAGACCGTCGTCATGACGCCAGCGGGCTTGTTGAGCATCAGATAGACTGGCTGGCTCTCAGGCTCGACCCGCTGCCCACGCACGCGCACGATGTCCTGCCCAGGCTCCACGCGCACGCCTAGCTCACGGACGACACGCCCATTCACGCTGACGGCGCCCGCGACGATCAGCTCCTCCGCGTGGCGGCGCGAGGCGACCCCGCAGCGGGCGAGATACTTCTGAAGGCGCTCACCATGCGCGGTAGCTGGCGCGTCATCGTTCAGGCGGCTGTGACACGTCACTCACGCGACCAGCGCCGCGAGCAGATTCACGATGCGCCCGCCCGTCTGCGCGGGGGTGGCGCTCAGGTCATCGCGCGGCGTGAGGAAGCCGATGCTGCGCGCCTCGATGGGCTGCTCGACTCCACGCAGTGTGTAGGCGATACGCTCCAGCAGGTCGGGCGTGGTGAGATCGAGCGCGTCGGCCAGTCGCTCCAGCGTTACGGGCGAGGGATATTTCTTGCCGCGTTCGATCTCGCCCAGATAGACCACCGAAATGATCGCGCGCGTGGCAAGCTCCTTGAGCGTCAGGCCGCGCTCGCGGCGCTCCCGGCGAATGACCGCGCCGACAGCCGCTTGCAGGTCGTCCATTGCATCGCCCTCTCTACGCCGATTCGCGCTCCGGCGCTCGCGTCCGCCGCCACACATGCTCTTAGCATAGGTACGCGGCGGCGCATGCTATCAGCATGTGATTTGCCTTCAATTCTACGACGCCTCTCGGTATCGTACAAGCAGGATCATGCGCAGCCCGACCAACCCAGAGAGTCGTGGCCTGCGCGCTCTGGTCCGCGAGGCCGTTCACACGGCCCACCTGAGAGGAGAGATCGCATGTCATTCTGGAGTCCTGGGACGCGCGGTGTGTTCAGCCAGCCGACGCCGCAGCCATTTGGGCTGCCCATGCCCATCGTCTACGAACGTGTCACTGAACAGGTTCACTGGGAGTATCGCGTCGTCACGATTGACCTGCGCGAAGAGCCGCCACTCGATGAGGAGCGGCTGAGCGCGCTTGGCGCCGAGGGCTGGCTGCTCGCGGAGTATCGTCCAGCTACCCGACACGCGCGAAGCCACACGCACCCTGATCTACTATTTCGTGCGCCAGGCATAGAGGAGTTTCACCATGTCCAGCTACGACCCTATAGCGCAATCACAGATGCGCGGCCGCAAGCCTGATCGTGCCAACGGTCATCGAGAATAGTACGCGCGGTGAACGCGCCTATGACCTCTTCTCGCGGCTCCTGCGTGAGCGCATCATCATGGTCAACGGCCCCATCGACGATCAGGCGGCCAATCTCATCGTCGCCGAGCTGCTGTTTCTCGCCAGCGAAAGTCCCGACCGCGAGATCAACATGTACATCAACTCCCCTGGTGGCGTCATCACGGCGGGACTGGCGATCTACGACACGATGCGCTCGCTGCGCTGCCCCGTCTCGACCACCTGCGTCGGCATGGCGGCCAGCTTTGGCGCCATCCTGCTGATGGCGGGCGATCCAGGGCGCCGCTTCGCGCTGCCCCACGCGAAGGTGCACATGCACCAGCCCCTCATCCAGGGCGGCGTGGGCGGCCAGGTCACCGAAATTGACATCATCGCGCGCGACCTGCTGCACACCCGCGACATGATGAACGACATCATCGCGCTGCACACCGGCCAGCCGCTCGAACGCATCCGCCACGACACCGAGCGCGATTTCTTCATGACCGCTGAGATGGCGCGCGAGTATGGCATCATTGACGAGGTGCTGCCGCTGGAGGACTGGAAGGCGCGCGAGAAGAAGTAGCGCGACGTCAGCCAGGTGGACCGCTCGCCAGCGACGAGCGCGAGGAGCAACCCGCATGCGGATACTCTGTGATTGGTGGAACGAGTTTCATGGGGCCAGCGGTAGCGCGCGAGTTGCTGGCGGGCGGTCACACGGTCGCCGTCTACCATCGCGGCCAGACGGAAAACGACGTCCCCGACGGCGTCACCCATATCCACGGCGAGCGCGAGGCGCTGGCTCAGGCGCGGCCAGCGCTGGAGCGATTCGCGCCCGATGTGGCGATTCACATGATCGCGCTGCTGGAGGCGCACGCCGAGCAATTCACCCAGGCGCTCAGCGGCGTGGCCGCGCGTGCGGTCGTCATCAGCAGCCAGGATGTCTACCGCGCGTATGGGCGGGTCAACGGCACAGAGCCGGGCGAGCCTGACGCCGTCCCGCTGACGGAGGATGCGCCGCTCCGCGAACGGCTCTATCCCTATCGCGGCGAGGAGCCACGCGCGGCGGACGACCCCACGCGCTGGATGGACGACTACGACAAGATTCCAGTGGAGCGCGTGGTCATGAGCAATCCCGCGCTGCCCTGCGCCGTCCTGCGCCTGCCCGCCGTCTATGGCCCCGGCGACCGCCAGCGCCGCTTCCACGGCTTCCTGAAGCGCATGGACGATGGCCGCGCAGATCATCCCCATTGACGCGGCGGAGGCCGACTGGCGCTGGACGCACGCCTACGTCGAGGATGTCGCGCACGCCATCGCCCTGGCGCGCGCTCGATCCACGCTCCGCCGGGCGCATCTACAACGTCGGCGAGGAGCGGGCGCTCTCGCTGGAGGAGCGGGCGCGCGCGGTGGCCGCCGCCGCTGGCTGGAGCGGGCGCATCACGCGGGTTCCGGCGGGGCGCCTGCCCGAGGCGATGCGCGCGGGTGTCAATGTCGCCCAGCCGCTCGTCACCGCGAGCGACCGCATCCGCGCGGAGCTAGGCTATCGCGAGCCAACGCCACTTGCGGAGACCTACGCCCGCACGGTCGCCTGGGAGCGCGCCAACCCCGCCACGAGCGACGACCCCGCCGCCTTCGACTACGCCGCCGAAGACGCCGCACTGGCGGAACTGGCCTGACCCTGGAGCTAGCGGAGTTCGCGCGCTGGCTCCCCTAGCCCCACTCCCGCACGCTGGCTCCAGAGCCACCCACCCGCCACGACCACCAGCGTCAGCAGCGCGCAGATCAACAGCGCGGTGGAGACGCCCCGCGCGTCGGCCAGCCAGCCGGTCAGCGTATAGCCCAGCGGGACACTGCCATCGAAGAACAGGATGCAGACACTCATCACCCGCGCACGCAGGTGATCGGGCGTGACCATCTGCAAGATGACCACAGAGAGCGTCGCGAACGAGTTCTCCATGAAACCCACACTCGCGATCAGCGCCAGCGAGAGCGGATAGCTGTGCGAGAGCGCGAAGAGCGCCTCCAGCACGGCAAAAGCGAGCGCGCTGAACAGCACCCAGCCAATCGTTGGCCGACGCGCGCCCCAGGCCATCAGCAGCGCCGCGACCAACGCGCCGACGCTAAACGCGGCGGAAAGGAAGCCGAAGCCTCGCGCGCCGATGTCCAGTACATGCGTGGCGACGAGCGGCAAAACGACGTTGAAATTCGAGCCAAAGAGCAGCGCCAGACCCGACACGACGATCAGCAGCGAGATGGTCGGGGTTTTGCTGATATAGCGCACTCCTTCGCGCAGGCGGCTGCCATATCGTCAGCGACTCGTCGGCGCCCGTCTGGCGCGGCTCCTGGACATGGAGCGCGCGGCTATCGATGAGCGCCAGTCCAGCGAGCACCGCGAGAAAGCTCAGCCCATTGAGCAGGAAGAGCGAGGCCTCACCTCTGGCCGCGATGATGACGCCGCCAAGGCCTGGGCCAACGACACGCGCAAAATTCCCCAGCGAAGAGTTCAAGGCGACGGCGTTGGAGACCTCCTCGCGCCCGACCAACTCCACAACGAACGCCTGGCGCGCTGGCCCATCCAGGCTGCTGGTCAACCCCAGCAATGCCGCCAGCACATACAGATGCCAGATCTGTATCGTGTTCGTGGCGACCAGCGCCCAGAGCAGCAGCGCCTGCGCCATCGCCGCCGTCTGTGTGAAGAGCAGGATGCGCCGCTTGGGCCAGCGGTCGGCGACGACACCGCCGAAGAGCGCGAAGAGCAGCACGCCTAGCGATTGCAGCGCGCCGACCACGCCAAGTTGCAGCGCGCTATGCGTCCGATCCAGCACCAGCCACGCCTGTCCAATGCTCTGCATATATGTGCCGATTGACGACACCATCTGGCCAAACCAGAAGTAGCGGAAATTGCGCTGGCGTAATGACGTGAACGCGCGTGGGAGCGCCAGCTTCGGCCTGCGTGGCGGCTCAGCGCTGGAGGCATCTGGAGATGGCGATTGCACAGCGGGGAATCCTTTCTCTCGATGCGTATTGCGACGCGACGTCCATCGTATGCGCAGGGCCATGTGCGCCATCAAGCAGGGCAAAGTCTCACCATCGTATCACAGCTAGCCGGCGATTGAAATCGCGCCTGAAGGCGGCTGGCGCCGCCACAAGACCCGCCTGCGCGGGTCCGGATGCGGGTCCGCGTCGGCGGACCTTGTGGGCCGACAGGGCTGACGCGCGAGCGCAGCGAGGGGGTCCCCGCGAGCTAGCGGGGCGGTGCGCGGAGAGCGCACAAAGCGGCAGCGCCCGAAGGCCCTTCAGGCGCGATTTTGCGAATTAACGAAATAGGACGGATAGCATCGGCGGGGCGGGTAAACCCGCGTCTAAGGGCGTGCGCGCCACGAAGGCCGCCGTCGCGGCCTGGGTTGCGGCGAGGTTTGAGCCTGCGAAGGCAGGCTTCGTGGTGGCCCGCAGGCCACCCTTAGCCGCGGCTTCAGCCGCCACGGCTCCGCGCCCGCCGTATCCGCCTCAATTTGTTAATTTGCATCAATCACTACCCCCCGCTTGCTCACCGTCGCCCACTCACCCACACCTGCGCCCCACCACCCTCGACCCGCTCGATCACTCGATCCCATCAGCCCCGCTGGAAGGCGTAGGTGATCTGCCGCATACAGCGCCGCATGCGGAGCCTGGAGCTGACGGTAAGCCGCGGACGAGCAGGGAGTTCCAGGCGGCATGCCATATGCTGGAACCGTTAGAAGCTCTCGGAAATGCGCGCATCCTCGCGCATCGCGGGAATCGAGGGGATCGGAATGTGATCGCGGGAGCAGGGAGAAGAGGAGTCTACGATGTCACAGGCACACTACTCAGTACCATCGCGCGAGGCGTTGATCGCGGAATTGACGGAGAAACGGGAGCGACTGGAGCGGTGGGTTGCGGCGCGGACACCGGAGGAATTGGAGCAGCCAGTCACGCCGAGTGAAGGGAGAGGGCGGCGGGATGTGGCGGCCAAAGGAGCATCTGGCGCATGCCGTGGGGGTGGAGACGTATTTGCGGGAGGTGGCGCAACGGACGCTGGCGGGGGAGGATGACCCAACGGAGTTCTTCACGCAGGTGGGGTCGATGGATCGCGAGTCGGTGCGGCAGGCGATCAAGAAGGCGCTGAATGAGGCGATGAAGAGGCGAGTGAGCGAGCGCTCACGGAGTATCGGGAGGCGCCGATAGAAGGGATACTGGAGCGACTGGGGGAGACCCGGCGGGCGACGCTGGCGCTGCTGGAGTCACTGAGCGATGAGCAACTGGATCAGGTAGCGCCGCATGCGCCGTTTGGCCAGGGGACGGTGCGGGAGATGTTCCAGGAGATAGCGCGGCACGATGAGCAGCATGTGGACTGGCTGACGGAGGCCCTTTCGCAGGAGTAAGCAGTCACACATCGTCGGCGTGCGGGGCGAGTGCGCTGAAGCGCACGCTTCACCGCCCCACCCGCCGACCACGACCAGCCCACGTCATCCTCCGCCGCAACCTCGAACGCCCCTGAGTGGCGCCATGTGATCCACTGTTCATGCTGTACTACGAAGCTTCCCGCGTGACAGTCAGCTAGGTGTTGATGCAGCCACGCGATGCGCTCTGTCCACCCCGCGTGGCTCACCTACGCCCTCCCCATCGCCGTCACCATCCTCTGGCTCCCCATCGTCGCCGCCATCAACGTCCGGCAGCTCTGGCGCGAGTGGCGACAGTATCAGGCATGGGAGCGCCAGGCCCAGCAAGCCCAGCAGCCTTACCCACACCCTGAACACCCCCAGCAGTGACTCTACCACAGCGCGCCGCTTAGCCCAAGCACGACCATGCGCGCGCCGCCCACCACCGCCATCCCTCTCGCCCCGCCGCGCCACACACTGGCCTCATCAACGCGGCGCGGCGAACGATACGGCTTGCCCCGCGCGCAACGGCTCACCCATACCCCAGCCCGCGTCGGCGGGCTTTGCGGCGGAACGCCATCCAGGCGCGAATTTACTCGCCAGCTTGCTTGACAATCGCGCCTATTCGTGTCTATAATAGTTACAGATAGACACGACAAGGGAGATGAGATGCGCACCAACACACAATTCGCCATCGCCATCCACGTCCTGACGCTGATTGCGCTGGAGGGTGGCGAGCAAGTCACCTCCGCGGAGATGGCGAGCAGCGTCAACACCAATCCGGCGTTCCTGCGGCGCATCCTCGGCGAGCTGAACCGCGCGGGGCTGGTGGAGTCGCAGCCGGGCGCGAGCGGTGGCTGGCGATTGCGCCGCGCGCCAGAGGACATCTCCCTGCTCGCCATCTTCCACGCCGTAGATGGCGGACATCTGCTGGCGATGCACCACCACACCAATACCGCCTGCATGATCGGCGGCGTGATCCAGAGCACGCTCGAAGCGTACTTCGGCGAGGCCGAGACGGCGTTCGAGCAGACGCTCGCACGGCAGACGCTCGCGCAGGTGGTCGCGACGGCGCTGGCGACAGCCTCACGCGAGGCCTCCTGAGCGGCGTTTTTTCTACCGTTATTTGTACCTGCAACAGTTGCGATTCGCGTTTGAGAGCGCGGGTCGCTGAACGAAGGATAATGGACGCATGACCGCTCCAGAACAGCGAGCGCAAGCTACCGCTATTGACCCCGCGACACAGATCGGCCTCGTCTCGCTGACCGTCGCTGACCTCGACCGCTCGCTGGCGTATTACACCGAAGCGCTGGGCTTTGCGCTGCTCCAGCGCGAAGGGCGCACGGCAATTCTCGGCGCCGCTGAGACGCCGCTGCTCACGCTCACCGAGCTACCCGGCGCGCCCCGCTGGCCAGTCTATGCGACGGGCCTCTACCACTTCGCCATCCTCGTGCCGACGCGCCTCGACCTGGCGCGCTCGCTGGTTCACATGCTCGAAGTTGGGCTGCCGTTCCCCGGCCAGGCCGACCACGCCGTCAGTGAGGCGCTCTACCTGACGGACCCAGACGGCAACGGCATCGAAATCTACCGCGACCGTCCGCGCGATGAGTGGGAGTGGCGTCTCGACCACATCCATATGACGGTTGATCCGCTCGACATTCGCGGCATCCTCGCGGAGGCTGAGGCGCAACCCGCGCCATGGACAGGTCTGCCCGCTGGCACACGTCTGGGCCACATGCACCTCCAGGTGGGCAATATCGAGCACGCGGCAGAGTTCTATCACGACGTGCTGGGGTTCGATATTACCGCGCAGATGCCCGGCGCGCTCTTTGTCTCGGCGGGTGGCTACCATCACCATCTCGGCCTGAACACCTGGCAGAGCCGTGGGCGTGGCCCCGCTCCTGCGGGAACCGCTGGGCTGCGCTACTTCACGCTGGAGCTTCCCAGCGAAGAAGCGCGTGCGGCCATCGTGGCGCGGGTGCGCGAGGCTGGCCTGGAAGCGGCGCCAGTAGGCGAGGCCGTGGCCGTCCGCGATCCCTGGAGCAATGTCATTCTGCTCGGCATCGGCGCCTCGGTGGGCGCACAGGCGGCGGCTGCGCTGAATGCGGCGCAGGCGGAACAGTTGTAGACCCTGGAAGATCTCCGTTGATCGAGGAATACGATCAACCGGACAGACTGACAGAAGGAGTGTGTCAATGGGCATCACAATCTTTGGCGCGGGCAATATGGCCCGTGGCATCGGCACGCGGCTCCTGGCTGCGGGCGAATCGCTGACCTTCTTCGACCGCACGCAGGCGAACGCGGAAAAGCTGGCCACTGAGCTAAGCGTCAAGGCGAAGACAGGCGCGACCGTGCGCGCCGCGCGCACCCGGCAGCGCGATCACCGACGACATCGTTGTCCTGGCGCTGTACTATCCCGCCGAGAAGGAAGTCGCCAGCGCCTATCGCGAGCAGTTCGCGGGCAAGATCATCGTCGAGATCACCAATCCGCTGAATGCCGCGTTTGACGATCTGGCGACCTCTCCCGGCGTCTCCGCCGCTGAAGAAATCGCCTGGATTCTTTCCGACTCCAAGGTGGTGAAGGCGTTCAATACGACCTTCGCTGGCACACTGGAGGAGGGCGAGGTCGCCGGGCAGCCACTGGATGTCTTCCTGGCGGGCGACGACGCCGACGCGAAGGCGCGGCTCACGAAGCTGCTGCTGGCGGCTGGCCTGCGTCCGCTCGATGTCGGTCCGCTGAAGCGCGCCCGTCAGCTCGAAGGGCTGGGGCTGCTCCACATCACCCAGCAGGCCGCGCTCAACACTGGTTTCGCCAGCGCGGTGAAGATCATCTCGTAGCGCAGGTGTTGCGACGACTCGAAGATGCGAGGATGCGCTAAGGCGGGCCAGAACCCCACGCGATTCACGTCTGGGAGTTCTGGCCCGTCGTCGCGTGCGGCGACAGTGTACGCGCCTATCACCAAGCGCTGCTCATGCCCGCCCGCTCGCTTGCGCGGAGGCTGGCTGGAGCTTCGCCGCCAGGCCGTCCGCCCAGGCGCGAATCGCCTCCCAGTCGCGCAGGTCGGTTGGCGCCTTGTCTTTGAATGGGCTGGCTGGCATCACGTTCAGCAACGAATCGGGGAAGCGCAACTGCCTGGGATCCATCTTGCCGCCAAACAGCTCGATGGCTACTGGCGAGATCGCCGGATACTGCGCAAGGTCTTTGTCGAGCATCTGACGGCAGTCTGTCCACTCGCTCTCGACTCTGGGACTCTGAATGGGGCCGAGCGCGAAGATCGCCACGTTCCGCTGCGCCAGCGTATCGGCGTGGTCCGCCAGAAACTGCCGCGCTTCCTTCCGCAGATGTCCGATGTAGATCGGCGCGCCCAACACGACTGCGTCATAAGCGCCGAGCGAGCGGACGTCCTTCACTGCGGCTACGTCTACTGCGAGACCGCGTTCGCGTAACACCGCCGCGACCCGCTCAGCGACCTCCTGTGTCGAGCCATAACGAGTCGCATAGGTCACAAGTATTTTCGCTGGCATAGTGCTCTCCTTCCTTTGTGCGCGTCTGGCTTGTCACGATCGGCTAAATCCAGTAAGGCGCCTGCGATTCGAGTAGGCGCCCGCGCTATGCGTCGCCAGATCGAAGAAGAAGCCCAGTGCGACCCAGGCCCAGGCCCAGCCCGTCACACCCACCCCAGGCGTGTAGGCGAGGATGTAGGCCAGCGCGGTTATCGGCAGGAAGAGAACACCCAACAGCGGCAGCAGCCAGTTTCCCCCGAATGCGCGAGAAACCAGCGGTGTCGCGATCCAGGCGCCTACCAGCGCCACACGTGACAACAGCGAGAGAAGACATCCCATCACCAGGCCTCCTTTCAGGCAATCCAGTCATAGCGCCATCCTGCGACAGCGCCACCTCCACCCCACGCCTGCGCACGTAGCGCGCATCCCTGCCCACCATGAGCGCCCTCCCCGCTATCGCAGGATGGCGCGTCCACGTCAGGCCGGGCGCGCTCGCGGGCGACGGGGGTGCGTGAGGACGAATCCTTCGCCCCCCAAACCCAGCGAGATCCCAAGCTGAGCGAGGTGTTGCGCCGTCAGGGTCAGCCACATCACCGTCGGAACCAGCGCCACGAGCGATACCCAGACACCAACCGTCCCCGCAGTCGCCGGAACGAGTGTCAGCGCGCCCATCGCGATGCCCGCATAGGCCGCGACCTTCGAGAACAGATCGCTCCGCAACATCAGCACGGCAAACGTCAGACCCGCGAGACCGCTGAACAGATACGCCACGTCGAAGCCGGTTCCCGTCCAGTTGGTAAGCGCCCCCTGCCCTGCCGCCAGGTATATCGCCCGCTGGGCCTCAGTTGTCGCGGCGGCATAGCCATCGCTCAGCCCGCTCAGCGTGAACGCCGGGTTCACCGCGAGCATCAGTGTCGAGCCGATGAGGCCCAGCGCCAGCCCGATCAGCGCGAACGATTGGCTCACGCGCCGCAGCGCGACATAGAGCGCGAGATACAGCGGAACCAGCAGAACGGCGGAAACGACCATCACCAGATCGAGGCTGAGGATGCCCAGGAACCGATTATCCTGGAACAGTCTGAACCAGCCTTCAACATCTGTTGGTGGTGGCCAGAAGAAGAAGACGCCCACGGCGAGCGCGATCAGCGCGACCGAGAGCATCGCGGCAAAACCCGCTAGCAAGTAGAGTGGCCTCCATGCTGTCTCTGGCGGAATGGCAGCGGAGGACGTTTCAGGAATCTTAGGAGCCTCTGAACGCCGCTTGGGCGTGGGTGGCGATTCACTGGTTGGCGTACTCATCTCAATTCTCCCCTCACTATACCCAATCCTTTGTGGGGCGCTAGCGCGCATGTTCTGGCATGCGCGCTAGCCAGGCGCTAGGATGGCGCCAGTGTGGTTGGATGCGGCGTCTGCGGTGGCGGCGCTGTGGGCATTCGCGCATGCTGGGCTGATGTGCCGTCTGGGCCTGCAAGAATGTAGGCCACCATCACGGCGATCTGGGTCAGCCCGAAGGCCAGACCGATCAGCCCGCCAGCCAGCAAGACAGCGAACCATGTGCGATCAGCGAGCTGGAACGTGTTGACCAGCGCGCCAATCCAGGCCGCAAGCTGGATGATACCGCCAACGGCTGCGGCCAGTCCGCCCGCTACCATGAAGCCGACTGTCGTCCAGAACGTGCCGCCTAGCTCAGGGACGAAGTCGTACCCAGAGCCGCTGGCCGCTGCTACAAAGTGACCGCCATACGCGAACATCAGCCCCATACTGACGCCCGCCACCACCAACCCAACCAGAAATATCCCCAGACCGAGCGTCCACAGTGACGTGATTTGGCGTTTGGTCATCTGTCCTTGCCTCCTTCCGTCAAGCGCTTGACGCGCTGCTCCATGCTCACTTTATGCTGGGCGTCTCACAATCGCCTCTATATCCCGCTGCCCCATCACACGCCGTTCTCACAACGAGCGCATGCGGTCTTCCTGACGACCTGACGACCTGGCGACCCACTGGTGTACGCTGGCGCGTATACTATCGCCAGATGCCCGCAAGCAGAGACTCGGCTCCCTGGAATGATGCGAATTGCCCTGGCGACGCGAGCGTATCCTGTGTAGCGCATCATGGGGGCCAATCTGTGCGGATACGGGAACCATGCGACGTTTTGCGGCGTCTCGATTCAGGAATGAGATTTGCGAGAGCACTGGAGGCGCGCGGAGAACATTCGCGCAACTAGCCGATTGTGGCGGCAATCTGTTTCGCTGTTGCAAACGCTCAGGGTGAGCCGTCTTATTTACTGAAAACACGCTGGCAGCGCCGAGGCAATGACGCCGACCATCGCACGCCAGCGCGGACGCGCAATCATTGCATCGGTACTCGCTCAGCGCAGGCGCTTGCGTCAGCGAGCGACACCCGACTGGCGGATCGCGTATGATCGCGCGATAGAGACACGTTGGCCTGACCGCAACAACTGGTCACCCAGCCCACGGCTGGATGTAGCGGTCGCGCCATAACGGGTGGCACATGGGGGAGCCGCTCACAGGAAGGTAGGCGGAAGATGGTCTGGCAAGATGCGTTCGCTGCCAATGGCGGGCCGAATTTCGACGCGGAAGATGAGCGTGAGCGGCGGCTCGCGGCGCAGGCGAAGGCAGGCGCCGAGTGGGCGCTGACGGCGCTGATTGCGCGCTATCAGCCGACCATCGTCCGCTATCTCACCCGTCTCTGTGGCAACCAGGCGCAGGCGCAACGCATCGCTGAGCGCATCTTCCAGCGGATGGAGCGCCGACTGCATGGGCCGCATGGTGGTGAACATCTGCGCCTGTGGCTACTGCGCGCCAGCACCGAAGCGGGTCTCGATACCCTGCGCCGACCCAAGGGCGCGCCCATGCCACGGCTGGGCGCTGGCGGGATGGCAGGACTGCTGGCCGAGGTCAGCGGCAAAGACGCGCCCGCCATCCTGCAGCAAGGGCTGCGGCGGCTGCGCAACGTGACCCGTGGCGCCAGCCAGCAGGCGCGACCGCTCATCTGGTCGGAGGACACGGGGGCGCAAGCCAACGGAGCCAACGCGCAGTCGGCTGCCAGCGAGAGCCATCTCGACGACGATCTGGATCGTCTCGACCCTCGCGACGCCCTGCGACACCGACTGGTGCGTGTGACCCTCGCCGACATGCCCTATGGCGACGCGCAATGCCTGGCGCTGCATCTGGTCGCGGGCCTCAACCAGGCCGAGGTCGCCCGCGCGTTGGGCATCACCAACAGCGCCGCGCGCAAGCGCATCGTACACGGGCTGGCGATTTTTTCTGAGCGCTATACGCAAGCCGTCCAGTCGCTGGGCTTGCCACCAGAACTGGGCTATGGCGACGCGCTACCTCGCTCGCCAATCGAGACCATCGAGCCAGAGCCAGCCACCGAGCCAGAGGCGCCGCCGCCAGTCGTTGTCTCGTCGCGCGCCTCCGAGGCCAATCTGGATGCCAAGGGCCAAGATCACCTCATCGCGATGCACCTTGGAGCCGACTATCAGGACGACCCGCTCAGCCGTGTCTCCTATCTCAGCGAAGATAGCGCAGAGATGCCCGCTGTCGGGTATGACACACACGCTGAGACGCCCGTTGAGCCTGAAGTTGAAGACGATTTCGCCAACGCGCATGTGGCGGCGCCAATGCTGAATGAAGAGCATGACGGCGCGGATGAGCCATTGATTGACAGCTCGCCCGCAGCGGACAGACGCCACCTGATTACGCGCGTGGCCGCTGACGCCATCGTTGGCCCCGTGGTTGATGCGCTGCCCGTGGCGCCCGCCGACGCCGATGGTTTTGGCGTGGCTAGCTCGCGCTCAGTGCCGCTCGCCTACGAGTTGAACTCCAGCACATCGCTGGAAGCGCCGGGTATCATGATGCGTTGGCTGGATGATGCGGGCATGATGTCGCCACTATCTTTCGAGTCAGCCGCGGCTCCCTCTGACGCGCACACCATTACCGAAGAGAGCGAGCCGCTCGGCTTCGAGGCCGTCGCTATCGAGGATGCGCACGCGCCCAGCCAGACGCCAGCAGAGGACACAGGCGCGCTTGGCTACGAACTAGCGCAGAGCGCAACTCCACCGTCGACGCCAGTGGAGGAGAGCGACGTAACGCCGATCTCGCTTGTGGATGAGACGTCTGAGAGCATAGCGAAACCTGACGAAGACACGCACTTCGCTCCACGCGCGAAGCAAGACACCATCACGCAGAGCCTCGAAGCCCTCTGGGACGAGCTACCCGAACAACCTGGTCTCTAACATGCGTTCACAAAGTGTCAACGCCTGATAGTTGAGAGAACGCGGAGCCTACGATGAGAGTTGCGATAGCTGTTGACATGTCAGCTCGGAGGGGCTAAGGATGGCGGAAACACAGATCCCACGCGCGCGGTATAGCCGAGTCACGACACGGCGCGGAACACTCCGCCCGCTCAATTGTCCGCTCGAACCAGAATTGATGGTCGCCGAATTCTCCGGCGAACTCCCGCCTGATGTCGCGCACGCGGTACGAGAGCATATCGCCATCTGCGAGACCTGCGGCGCCCGCGCTGTCGCCCTCCGAACGCCCTACAATCTGCTCACCTCGCTCGGCTCTGAGCCAGTTCCATATGTGCCAGACCTACGCGACCACGTGCGCATGAAGGCCACCGCCACCGAGCGCTGGCTCGGGCCACTCCGCATGCTCGGCAGCATTAGCCGCTTCGGCCTGCTCAGCGTTGGACTGGGCGTCGTACTGGTTGGCCTCCTGGCGTTCCTGCTACGCGGCGCGCTCGACTCGCTGGGCGTCTTCGCCACATCCCGCACCACCAACTCCATCGCACATCCCGCGCCAGCGGCAGTGGGCGGCGTCCTCTACGCCGAGACGAACAAGACGATCAGTGTCGGCAATGGATTTGGGCAGAACTGGCAGGTAGCCGAAATCATCGAAATCAATCAGAGCACTGGCCAGGTTCTCCGCTCGCTCCCAGCATCTGGCACGCTTGGCGTTGGCTCCTCCTCAACACTTCCAGTCGCCACCGCGACCGATGGCCACACGATCTACGAGTTGACCTCGCGGCAGAATAGCGGTCAGCAGGCGCTCATCGCCATCAATGCCACGACTGGCGCCGTCCACTTCACCTTGCCGCTCACCATGCCCAAGGGCGCCGCGCTACCATCGGGCGCGCAGGCTATCTCACTCGCGCTCGCCCCTGATGGCAAAATGATCTATGTGGGCATCGCGGGCGCGCAGAACAAGCTGCTCAACGTGCGTGCGCTGGCCATCTCATCGGCGGGGAAGATTGTCTCGGCATTGAATCCCGCGACGCCGACCAATACGCCGCTGCCCCCGCCGACGAGCAGCTTGCCCGCCTCAGCCTTCCCCTCGCAAACGCCGGTCATCCAATTGTCGGGCGCTTCATTCAGTCTGGCGGCGCGTGGCGAGATCAAGGTCTCTCCCGATGGCCAGTGGCTCTTCGACGCGCTCAACGTCATTGACAGCAAAGGCGACCACTATCTCATCATCCGGCGCATCAGCATCACGACTGGAGAGACGGCGAGCGCGCTGGGGCTGCCTGGTGACTTCCACAGCGAACAACTGGCCATCAGTCCAGCGATCGGCTCGCCGCAGCTCTACCTCGTCACGGGTAGCCCGAATGCGCTGGTCTACGTGATGGATACCACCGCGACCGGTCCAACCCTGAAAGGCGATATTCCGCTGGGCGGCCCGACCGCGCTCAATGGTGTGGGCCTGAGCGATAGCCTCTCGATCAGCCCGACGCCCGATGGCCTGCATCTCTACGTCTCGCAGGATACCGTCGCTGCTGATAACACGATCAGCGCCTACACGCGCTGGCTGCTCGACACACAGGGAATGAGCGTCATCGCTGGCGATTCCGAGGCCACGCCGGTCGGCTCGCTGCTCGCGAATGAATCAGCCGTCCCGACAGCGCGAGTCTTCGCACTGGTCAATGGCGATCTCCAGATTGGCGCGCGCGACTTCACCATCTCATGGACGCCCTGGTTTCACGCCAGCGACAACACGGATATTCGCCAGATGATCGCCAGCAAGCCCTAGCGACTTGCGCTGGCGACCACAGACGAGCCGACGGGGCCGCTCAGTTCTCGCTCGGCTCGTCGGCTTTCGGGCCGGTATAGCCAGGGCGCGCCCATGGCTGGCGGGCCTTGCGCCGATAGCCCGCCAGGCCATGCGTCTCGTAGATCGCCTGGATGATCGCTTCCTCGTTCCAGCGGAACTCCATCGGTGGCGGCTGCCCCAGATTGTCCACGATGCCATCGCTGCCCGTCAGCGCGACCAGCACGGTCGAGGCGCACTGGGCCATGGCATTGAGATTGTAGCCGCCCTCCTGGACGACAACCAGCCGACCATCGCAGTAGCGGTCGGCCATCTCGATGACCTCCAGCGTGAGATCCGAGAAGTCCGCCGTTGAGAGGCGCATCTCCCCCAGAGGATCGCGCCAGTGCGCGTCAAATCCGGCGGAGAGCAGGATGACATCGGGCTTGAGGCGGTCAGCGACTGGCCAGAGCACCTGACGAAAGATGGGATCGTAGACGCTCCAGCCTGACCCGGCGGGCAGTGGCACATTGATCGTCGCGCCAAGGCCTGGCCCAACGCCCGTCTCATCCGACGCGCCCGTGCCTGGATACCACGGGTACTGGTGCGTGGAGAAATAGACGACATCGGGATCGTCGTAGAACATCTCCTCCGTGCCGTTGCCATGGTGAACGTCGTAATCCACGATCAGCACTTTGCGCCAGCCATACCGATTCTGCGCATAGCGCGCGGCGACGGCGACATTGTTGAAGATGCAGAATCCCATGCCAGAGCCTGGCCGCGCATGGTGGCCGGGCGGGCGTACCAGCGCATAGCCGTTACGCGCGCGCCCCTCGGCGATGGCGTCCAGCGCGGTCAGGGGCGCCCCGGCGGCGAGCAGCGACGCGCGCAGACTGCCCGCCGAGACAAACGCTTCCTGCCCGACTTCGCGCGAGCCCGTCATCCCGGACATCGCGTCTTCGTCCGCCTGCCGCTCCACCGCGCGTTCGACGCGACGGATATAACTCATATCGTGCACGCTCGCCAGCTCTAGCTCCGTCGCCAGCCGTGGCGCCAGCCGCGAGACGAGGTTCGCGGGAATCGTTCCCTCGCGGATCAGCGCATCGATCATCTCCATCGCCATCTGGAGGCGCATGGGCTGCTCTGGGATCTCAGCGGGGGGATGATGATCGAGGAATGCCTCATCGTAGACCAGCGCGGTGGGCAATCGCGCGCCTGTGGGCCGTGGCGCGGTATCGGCTGAGATATTGGGCGTGGAATCGTCGGCCACGAGCTTGCTCCTTCTCGGAGGGTGTGTGTTCGTCGCGCCACAGACGAACACTGGGCCGCGTACCCTAAAGAAACTCACACCCGCGCCATGCTGTCAAACGCCCCGCACACGGCGGCATGATACACTGGTTCGGGACGCAGCCAGTTGAGAATGAAAGGATCAATGAGCAGTGGCACATCCGAATGTCGAGCGCGTGCGCGCAGTCTTGCATGAGATGGGCATCGAGGCGCAACCAGTAGAATTCGCGGAATCAACCCGCACCTCAGCCGAGGCGGCGGCGGCCATCGGCACGACCGTGGCGCAAATCGCCAAGAGCCTCGTTTTCCTCGCGGACGGCGCGCCGCTCCTGGTCATCGCCTCTGGCGTCAATCGCGTGGACACGAAAAAGCTCGGCGCCCTGCTCGCCGCGAAGATCAGCCGCGCCGACGCTGACGCCGTGCGCCAGGCGACTGGCTTCCCCATCGGCGGCGTCCCACCAGTGGGGCACGCTTCGCCGCTGCGCACAGTGATTGACGAGGACCTGCTCACCTTTCCGACCATCTGGGCCGCCGCTGGCACCCCCAACGCCGTCTTCCAGACCACGCCCGCCGACCTGCGCAAGATGACCAGCGGCCAGGTCGCCGACATCAAGGAAGCGCCGAAGAGCTAGCGCCGCGCTCTACAGTGGCGCAGGTGGAGTGGGAGGCAACGATGCGGGAGCCGACCCAGCAAAAGCGCATCATCTTCGCTGGTACTCCATGATGAGCACGGCTATCTGGGAAACTTCTACCCTACGCCGTTTACGCTCAAAGGAGTCATGTGGCCGACCGTCGAGCATTATTTCCAGGCGCAGAAGTTCGCGGGAACCGAACACGAAGAGGCGATTCGCCGGGTCGCCAGCCCGACCATCGCCGCGCGCATGGGGCGCTCACGCGCGCGACCGCTGCGCCCCGACTGGGAGACGGTGAAGGAAGCGATCATGCTCGAAGCTCTGCGCGCAAAGTTCACCCAGCATCCCGACCTGGGGGAGCGGCTGTGCGCCACTGGCGACGCGCTGCTGGTGGAGCATCGCGCTCGTGACGCCTACTGGGGCGATGGCGGCGATGGACATGGCGGCAACCGTCTGGGCGCGCTGCTGATGCGTGTGCGCGAAGAGCTTGTTCGCGCCACATAGCCAGAGACACAGACAGGGGACGGAGCCTGCGCCCCGTCCCCCTCGCGATTGTCCCGTTTCGCCGCGCTTAGAGATGCTTCTCGATCTCCTGCACGACCGTCTCAGCGCCCTTGATCGCCGAGCCTGCGTCATGCTCGACATCCTTGGCCGCCACTTGCAGCGCATGCACCGCTTCGTTCATCAGCACCGTGACGCCGCCCGCGTAGAGCGAGAGCACGCCAATCGCGATGGCCGCGACAATGGTGAGTGTATCCGGCGGCCAGTGACCGCTCTTGACGAAGGAGACGAGCAGTGTCACGCCAGCCCCGATAATGCCGCAGAAGATCGCGGCAAAGAAGATGCGGAAAATCGCACGAAAGAGGGTCGCGATAATGTGACCGGCTGTACGCATGATGACTACCTCCACGCTGCATAGCCATAACCCACCGCACGAGCGCGATGAGCGTATGTGCTTCGGCGCAAGTATAGCCTATCGGGCAATCGCGACTAGTGAGCAACGCCACAGGCGCCGCTCGCTTCTCGCTATTCCACCAGGTCGCGCGTCAGCATCACCAGCGTGACGAAGGTCTGGTACAGCTCCAGAGGTCGCTCGCCGCTGAAGCGCACCGTGCGCGGCGCACCCTTGACCAACTCGACACCACGCACCCACGCGCTCATCTCAGCCATGTCGGCGGTGAGGAAGGTCAACTCGACAGTCGTGTGCTTCGGAAAGTCAGGAGGGCTGGAGGGGCGGCGTGTCGTCAGCGCGTCGTGCGCCGCCTCACGGATACGCTCGCGGGCGATGCTGGGATGTACGCTCTCGGCGGCATAGCGCGAGATCGAGCGCTTGACGACGGCGCCATGTGGCGGCGGCGAGAGCCGTTGCGCCTCCTCCACGGTCACCTCGTCGCCCGTGACCAGCGCGATTGGCACATGGTAGTGCGCGGCCACGAGCGCGTTGAGCGCTGTCTCACCCACGACCTCGCCATTGATGCGCGCCTCCCAGATGGCGCGCGGGTTATAGGTATGGCTCAGCGCCGCATGGCTCGCGCCGATGGAGCCGTGGTAGCCGAGGAAGAAGATCGCATCGAAGCTGCTATCCAGTCCCTCCATCATGTAGAGCGGCTTGTGCTTGCCACTGAGCAGCGAGGCCGAACCGTGCAGTTGCTCGGGGTCGAGGTTGCGCATGCTGCTATGCGAATCGTTGACCAGAATGGATGTCGCTCCCGCGAGCAGCGCCCCATCGATCGCCGCGTTCAGCTTCGCCAAGTAGCAGGCGCCGCCCCATCTCATAATCATGGCTGCCGACCATGATCTGATCCCAGTCCACGATGCCCGCCACGCCCTCGAAATCCGTCGAGATATACAGCTTCACGCGCCTCTCCTTCGCGCGTCGTCGCGCGCCCTTACAGCATGAGCCGAAGCGGAGCCATCGTCCACTCGCTGAGCTTAACATACCACGGGCGCCGCTCCCAGCGTTCCGCCGTCAACTCGGTGGAATTGAGCTGATCGTGCTCGAACAACTCGCGCATCTGGCGGGCGACATTGCGGCTATAGATCTCGACGTTCAGCTCATAGTTCCCCAGAGCGCTGAGGCGGTCGAGGTTGGCGGTGCCGATCGTGCTCCACTCATCGTCAATGGTGCAGGTCTTGGAATGGATCATCGCGTCGCGGTAGCCCCAGATGTGGATGCCCGCGCGCAGGCAGCTTCGGAAGTAGCCGCGCGACGCGAAGTCCGCGAGGATGTGGTTGGAGGTCCACGGCACCAGGATATGCACCGCGACGCCACGCTCCGCCGCCGCGATCAGCGAGTTCAGCAGGATGTGGTCGGGGATGAAGTAGGCGTTCGTCAGCAAGATGTGCTTCTGCGCGCGATTGATCGCATCAATGTACATATCGCGAATGGGGAATGTCAACCGGAGCGCGTTGTTATCGTGGAGCGAGATCGCCGGAGCGAACCGCAGCGGGAAGTGCAGATCGATGCGCTGGCTGCGTGGCGCGTGGTCATTCCAGAAATCGCAGAAGGAGTCGGCGATGTCATAGGCCGCTGGGCCAGCGATGCGCACATGGGTATCGCGCCAATGCCCGGCGTAGAGCTTGCCGATGTTGTAGCCACCCACAAACGCCACATGCCCATCAACCACCAGCGTCTTGCGATGTTCGAGCGAGTAGCGGCGCGGATCGAAGAAGTGCCACGGGCGATTGATTGGCCTGAAGCGCATGGTATGCAGCTCAGGGGGGAAGTTCTTGAACTCCGACGGGACAACGAGGTTGCCGAACTCATCGAAGATGACGTAGACCTGCACACCCTCGCGCGCCTTCTCGACGAGCCGCCGCTTGAATTCCTCACCGACCGCATCAGCCTTCCAGAGATAGGACTCGATGAAGATATGTTCCTGCGCGGACGCGATAGCCTCATACATCGCATCGAAGAGATCCGCGCCATAGCTGAAGATCTTAACGCGGTTCTCCTCGACGAAGATTTCGGGCTGATCGATGTGCGGGACACGCGCCCGTATCAGTCGTCGGTTGCGGTCAACAGCAATCGCCGAGAGGATGGCGATCACGATCGTCTGCAAGGCGAAGTAGGCGCCTAGCAGCACCAGCGCGGTTCGTCGGAGCGGGATGGTACGCGCGGCGCCTGTAACGCGCGCGAACAGCGCGCCGCCCCGCGAACGCTTCACCAGCGGCTTTCCCATTGCGTGCGCTCCCCTCTTTGCGTACGCGCTACGATCTCCAGGCGAGGTGTCATGCCCCTGGCCCGCATCCTAAGACGATTGACCAGACGTCGTCGGCGCCATCGCGAACCAATCGCACTGCGCGCACTAATTCGTCATAGCGCCACGGTGGCGAAGTCGGTGGTATCGACGGTAACGAGCGCACCCGGCAGCGGGAGCGGCGCGTCATCTGTCCGCAGCAGCGCCGCGCGAAACTCATCCATATGCTCCAGTCTCGACATGGCCAGGATGCCGCTCACCACGCGCCGCCCGCTCCTCGAAGCGCCGCAGCAGCGTCTCCGGCGTCGCGGTCAACCATATCTGCGCAACTCGCGCGCCATGACGCGCCACGAGCGACTGGAAGAAAGGCGCATGCAGTTCCGCGCTGAATGGCGCCTCGACGATCAGCGATTGCCCGGCGGCCACCAGCGTCTCGGCGATGTAGCGCAGAGTCGCCATGCTGCCAGCGCCGACGCGGCGTGACCAGGCGCGGTCGCCCACGCCCATCGCGTCGAACAGGGTATCCTTCACGCCATCCTTGGCAAAGAGGGGCAAGGCGAGGTCAGCGGCAAGCCGCCGCGCGAGCGTCGTCTTGCCCGTGGCGGGCTTGCCCGTGACGATGACCAGCAACGGCGGGCGCGCAGTCTCCACACATGGCCTCCCGTTCACAGAGACGCGCGCGACGCCGAGGGCATGTGTCGCGAATCAGAGCGCCTGGCCTGCGCGCGCGGTCAACTCGGCCTCGATGAAATGATCCACCTCGCCATTGAGATAGCTGGCGGTGTCGCCCTGCTCGGCGTTCGTGCGGTGGTCTTTCACCATCGTATAGGGATGCAGCGTGACGGTGCGAATCTGATTGCCGAAGTCGGCCTCGACATGGACACCCTTGAGGCGCGCGGCCTCACGCTCGCGCTCCTCGATCTCCATCTCATAGAGGCGTGACTTGAGCACGCGCATCGCCGTCTCGCGATTCTGAATCTGCGAGCGCTCATTCTGGCAGGTGACGACAATGCCCGTCTGCTTGTGCTTGATGCGCACGGCGGAATCAGTCTTGTTGAGGTGCTGGCCCACCCTTACCCGTCGAGCGGAAGGTGTCCACTTCGATGTCTTCCGGGCGGACGACGATCTCAATCGGCGCATCACCAATGTCGGGCATCACCTCAACCTTGGCGAACGAGGTCTGCCGCCGATGCGCCGCGTCAAAGGGAGAGAGGCGGATGAGTCGGTGCGCTCCCGCCTCGCCACGCAGGTAGCCATAGGCATAGGGGCCATCCACGCTGAAGGTGACGCTCTTCAGGCCCGCTTCTTCGCCCTCGGCCTCGTCGAGCAGCTCCACCTTGTAACCGTGGCTCTCGGCCCAACGCATGTACATCCGCTCCATCATCTCCGTCCAGTCCTGGGCGTCGGTGCCACCGTTGCCCGCATGGATGGAGATGATCGCCGACTTGGTATCGTGCTCGCCGTTCAGCAGCAGCGTCATGCGGCGCTTTTCCAGCTCCGTCTCGACGGCGTTGACCTCCTGGACAAGCTCTGCGGCCAGACGCTCGTCTGGCTCCTCGTCAAGCATCTCGCTCAACTCGGCGAGGTCGCTGAGGCGCGTGGCCAGCCCCTCCCACGTCACCACCTCATCGCGCAGGCGGCTGAGTTGGCGCATCTGTCGCTGCGCATGGATGCGGTCGCTATAGAAGTCGGACGCGAGCGATTCCTGTTCGATTTCTTCGATTTCGCGCTTCTTGCTGGGCACGTCAAAGATGCGCCGTGATGTCATACACCCGGCGCTTCAACTCCTCGATGCGTGTCTTTCACATCACTCATGGGGTCTGGTCACATCCTGTTCGGTGTCGCATACCGTGCGCTATCTGCGCGGTGGCGTTCAGCGCACGGTATGCCACATCCAGGGGCGCCACGTCAAGCCAGATGCGCCTCAGTTGGCGCTTCTATGCCCAGATCAGCGAGAATGGCATGCGCCGCGTTACGCCCAGGGGCGCCAGAGACCGAGCCGCCGGGATGCGTGCAGCCGCCCGTCATGTAGAGGCCCGGCACAGGCGAGCGGTACTGCGAATAGCCTGGCATCGGGCGCATGAAGCCTTCCTGCGCGGGAGTCAGATCGCCGCCGTGGCAGCCGCCATGCCAGTTGTGCGGGTTGCGCCGTTCCAGGTCGAGCGGGCTTTCGATGTGCCGGGCCAGAATCACCTCATCGGTGACGTTGGGCGCGAGCTTGCGAAAATGGGCCAGTAGCCGATCTGACACATCCTCCTTGATCGTATCCCAATGCTCCGGCCCCTCTGGCAGACTCATACGGCAAATAGCTGATGACCTTGAGCGTATGCTTGCCCTCCGGCGCGCGCGAGGGATCTACCGCCGACGAATTGACGCAGAGCAGCATGGGATCATCCAGATGCAGCCGACCATCGCGGAAGTCCTGGCAAGCGGCGACCAGATTCTCCAGCGAGCCTGCCGCGCCCATCGCCACGCTCGTCGTCTCGCCGCCGTGGACACGGTAGCGTGGCGCCTCGCTCAGCGCGTAGTGCGTGGCGAAGAAGGTGATGCCACCCTGCCAGCGGTCAACACCGCGTATGAACTCATCGCCCAGATGTTCGGTGCCCACCGCGTCGGGAAGATGTTTGAGGTGCATCGAGGAGAGGACACCGCGCTGCGCCCGCATCGTTTGGCCCGTGTGGGTGCGCACGCCCACCGCGCGTCCATCCTCGACGAGAATGCGCTCGACCCACTGCCCCGTCTCGATTGTTCCGCCATGCTCGGTGATGATCGCGGCGAGCGCCTGGGGCAGCGCGCCAGAGCCACCGCGCGGGGTCGTCCAGCTATAGATCTGGCGCCCCGATGTGAGCGAGAAGGGCAGGAAGCCTGTGTAGGGGCGATCAATCGGCTGTGCTGTCATCATGGCCATCCAGAGCAGGAAGGCGCGCACATACGGCGACTCGAACCGCTCGGCCACCACCTCGACCGCCGTGGACATGCGCACCCGCGCCATCTCCAGCCCCTTCGGTGTGGACTCCAGCGCGGCGAGCGCCTCGCTGGGGCGCAGGGGCGCCTGCTGATTGCCGTTATTCACCGTCCCCTTGACGCTATCCCAGTCGGCGAGTAGCTGGAGGTAGGCGCGGCCATCGCGCGGTGAGAAGCGGGCGAACTCAGCGGCGGTGCGCTCGGCGTCGCGATACATCGTGACGCTCTCGCCATCCTCGAATGGAATGACGACGACCGGATCGGGAAAGAGATACCGCAGCCCATAGCGGTCAAGCTCTAGCTCGTTCTGGCGCAACATCGGATTCAACTGGATAAGGACATGCGCGCTGGAACAGGAATCATGGTGAAAGCCCGGGAGCGTCAACTCCTCGGTGATGGTGTCGCCGCCGATTCGCTCGTGCCCCTCGATAACCGCGACACGCAGCCCAGCGCGCGCCAGATACGCGGCGCTAATCAGGCTGTTGTGTCCAGCGCCAACGATGATGAAATCTGGGTCTGCCATCACATGCTCCTCCGAGCGCCTTCCTGCTCGCGCCTGTCTTGTACCGTATGAACAAACGATTGCGGGCAAGCTACCATACCCCGCACGCGCTGTCAATCAACCAACCAGGCGTGATGGCGTGTCTTTCCGCACAAACGCTTGACGGAAGCAGGGGAAATCGCTATTGTTGAGGAAGCATACGCGAGCGGCGATCCGAAGCGCGTGGACGCCTCACCGTGTAGCCTGGCCGTGATGCGCGACGGCGCCGGGAGGGAACAACAGATCATGCAACCGCCATGGTTCAATCAAGGTAGCGGACCACAGACAGCCGGACAGGATACCTCTCAGCCTACCGCACAGCCAACTACCACCAGCGAGCGACCAGACAACCGGACAATTCGACGGCGCGCCATTCGGGCTAAGTACTCCTTCGCAGGCGGCTGTACGCGATCTAGCTGGTCGCGCGCAGACGTTGCTCGCGCGTCTGCGTGAAGTCGAAGATGCGCTGACTGACCAGGAATGGTGGCTGATGGGCCGCGTCATGCCAGAAGCGCGCGTGCTGGCGGAGATGACCAGCCTGCTCTCGGTCGCGCGTGGCGAACTGGAAACCTTCCTGAACGCGGTGGGCATCCGGCAGACGGAGTCAGAAGATGCGGCGCATCGCAAGGAGCAGGACGACGTCTTCGACCTGATGAGCGATCCCATGTGGATGAGCGGCAGCCGCGAGAAAGCCATCGCGCTGCTGCGGATGTGCGCGGCGCAAGTGACGCCGATGCGCCAGTATGCCCTGGTCTTGCAGACGAACGCCGAGCGCATGGGCCTCTCCGCTGTCGCGCTCGATCCGCTGGGCATCACGGCGGAGCGGCTGTCGGAGGCCGAGGAGCTACTGCGCCAACCGCCGACGCTAGGCTGTGCGCTTAATGGCGCCAGGCTACTCGCTTCTCTGCGTGGAGGGCCAGACATAGGGCAGGTCTGGCGGCTCTGTCCAGCCATACTGCCCATAGAACTCAGGGTCTTTGCGCAGCAGGTTCGAGCGATGCGCGGCATGGAATGCGGGATCACCCAGCCACCAGGGCATCGGCGGGGCATCTGGAACCTGCGCCAGCGTCATCGAGTTGCGGTATCCCCGGCGCACCCACTCGGCGATGATCATATTCATATACAATCCCAGCGCATCTTCGTAGCCGCTCCACATCAGCGCCGCTGGATGCCGACTCCATCCGCGCCGCTCAGGCTCCCGCAGCACCCGCAGGAGCTGGAACGCTTCGAGCCGCTGCTTCCCCAAACGGCGGTAATCCAGGCATGCCGCCGATCGCTGAAAGTCGGGATAGGGCAGGAATGTTTGCACGAGAACCGTTCTCCATAGGATAGTCTACTCAGTCTGCGCTATACCGGGCGCCTCAGAACTCTATACCAGAATCGGCGGTGGTCAGACAACGGCGACGTGGTGCAGACGCTCTTTGCGCGTATGATGGGGGTCTACGGTATACCTTTCTCTAGTGAACGTCACAGCGCGCGCCTCTGGAGGTCTTTCGATGGCGTCGGCTCGCATCCACCCGCCAATACCCACGCCCGACGGCGCCGCCGCGCTCCAGGCCGCGCGCGCGTTCCGCCGTGGCGGGATCCTCGCCGCATTCGGCGCGCTGCACACTGCGCTGGGCGATGCGTTTCAGCTCCCGCTGCCAGGCTTTCGCGGCGTTGTGCTGGTAGGGCCAGACGCGAACAGGCTCGTGCTGACTGATGAGCGGGAACGGCTGCTGTGGCGCTCGGAGGGTGACCCCGTGACGCGCGTCCTCCGGCAGGGTGTGCTGGTGACTGATGGCGCGCTCCACGACGAATCGCGCCAGGCGATGACACCAGCCCTCCATCGGTCGCTGTTCGATGGCTTTGTCCAGACGATGTGGCAGAGTGTCGATCGGGAGACAGCTACCTGGCGAGATGGCGCGCGTATAGACCTGCTGGACGCATCGCGCCGCATCGCCCTGCTCATCCTCATGGATGCGCTCTACGGCGAGGACTTCGGCCCGGTGATGCGCGAGCTATGGAGCGACATCGAGCGTACCATTCGTTACATCTCGCCGGGGCCGTGGCTCGTCTGGCCCGGTGTCCCGCGTCCTGGGCTATAGCCGCGCGCTGCGACGAATGGATGGCTACTTCCGCGAGATCATTGCCAGGCGACGCGCGCAACCAGGCCGCGCGACCGACCTCCCCGGCCTGCTGATCGCCGCTGGCATGAGTGATGAGCTGATTCGCGATCAACTGTTCACCATGTTCATCGCTGGGCATGACACGAGCGCCGCGCTGCTCGCCTGGTCCCTCGCCCTGCTCGCCAGCCATCCGGAGAGCCTGGCGCGGGCGCATGCGGAAGTGGACACCGCGCTGGGCGCCGACACGCCGACCTATGCGCATACACGCCAGATGCCCTATCTCGACCGTGTCATCAAAGAATCACTGCGGCTCTATCCGCCGATCCACCTCGGCTCACGTATCGCCGCAACCGACATCCCCTTCCGCGAGTTTCTCATCCCAGCGGGGACGCGCGTGCTGTACTCGATCTATCTCGCGCATCGCGATCCACGCTACTGGCCTGCGCCTGAGTCGTTTGATCCAGACCGATTCTTGCCTGAGAACGCACAGGGCCGCCCCGCCTATACCTATGTCCCATTCGGTGGCGGCCCACGCAACTGCATCGGCGCGAGCTTTGCCCAGGTCGAGGCCAGAATAGTCCTCGCACGCCTGCTCCAGAGCTACACCTTCAAGCCAATCGGCGCGCCTCCCCGTCTCCGCATGCGCGCAACCCTGGAGCCAAAGAACGGGGCGCCTGTCGAGGTATACCGGCGACCACAGGCCAGCGCGCCGGAAGCGTGAAGCGTGTGGTGGCGCCTCAGCCGGAATAGGTTCGCCCTTTCCACGTTATTCCGAGACGCCGCCAGCGCCTATACAGCGCCACCAGCCCCAGCGCCATGACACCCCATGCCGCCAGCGGTGTCGTCACGATCTCATCAGGCGAGCGCCTCAGGCGCCAGACGACCAGCCCGCGCAACAGCAGCAGCCAGCAGATTTCGACGACTGCCAGCGCCCGCTCGCCATCCGATGCCAAATGGACGAACGGCAGCACGAACAGACAGGCGTACAGCCAGGCAAAGAGGGGCGCCTGCCAGAGCGTCTGCCAGCCCAGCGGCGTCGTGGTAAGCGCGCCCAGCAAGTTTTTCGCGAATCCGTTCCAGACCTCCCGGAAGCTGTGGTACATGCGACAGGAGAGCATCGCGCCGCCATCCACCAGCGCAATGGAATATCCGCAGGCGCGGAAGCGACTGGCCAGCGCGAAATCATCCACGACCGCGCGCTGGACGCTGGCGTGTCCACCGATCGCGCGGTACGTCTCGGCGCGCGCCAGCAGATACTGGCCATTCGCCGCGACACGCGCGGGCTTCCCTCGCCAGAGCGCCGTGAAGTTGATGGCGACCAGGGGGATGAAGTCAATGATGAAGGAGACCAGAATGCGCTCGCTCCAGGTTTGCGACACGCTGACGTGGGAAGGCGCTCAGCAACGCGACATCCAGCCCCAGCGCCTGCCTGATCCCCCGCGCGACGCTCTCTGGCGTGTGAACCGTATCCGCATCGGTGAAGAGCAGCCAGTCGCCGGTCGCGCGGCTGGCTAACTGCTGGCACGCATAGCTCTTGCCATTCCAGCCCGGCGGCGGATCGCCCGTCTGATGCAGCGCAGTGAGGCGCGGGTCGCGCATCGCCAGCGCATCCAGCAGCGCGCCTGTCCCGTCCGTCGAGCCATCATCGAGGGCGATGACCTCAACGTCTGGATAATCCTGCGCGAGCAACGAGGTGATGCAGGCGGTGATGGATGCGGCTTCGTCGCGCGCGGGAACCAGCACACTGACGCGCGGTAGCCGGGCTGGAGGTGCCGCGGCCCGCTGACGCGCCAGCCGCCAGAAGCGGAGGTTGGCTGGCCAGACGGAAGGTGAGCGCCGCCAGAGCGAGCAACGCTGTCAGATGTGACAGCATCTCCAGGCTCGCGCTGAGCCAGGCGACCAGCCCAGGCATCACAGCGCCCCAACGCGCCGCTGCGTGCGCTGCTCGTAGAGGAAGGCGCCGATCTTGGCGGCCAACACCAGCGACTGGGCCAACGCCAGCCACACCATCCAGACTGGCGCGCGGGTCACCAGCAGGAAGGCGATGAGGGCCAGCGGAATGAGCAGCGTGCGCGCTTCGTCGTTCTTGAGCGCGAGCACACCGCCGATTGCCGCGGCGCCCATGACGAGCGGGGCGGCGTAGAGCGTAAGACCTGCCCAGACGCCAAAGAGCGTGGTGATGCCCCGGCCCCCGCGAAAGCGCAGGAACACGGAGAACGCATGCCCGACGCTCGGCATGAGCGCGATCCAGAAGAGTTGCGCATCGTGAAAGCCCGCGAGCCAGCGCGCGGCGGCGACGGGGACGAACGCTTTGAGGAAGTCGAGCGCGAGCACGGCGACGCCCAGCCGCCAGCCCGCCGCGCGAAAGGCATTGGCCGCGCCGGGGTTGTGATCGCGCTGCTGGCGCGGGTCGGCGCGGAAGAACAGCCGCCCCAGCCAGACCGACCACGGCAGCGCGCCAGAGAGATAGGCCACCGCCGCCCAGAGGATGACCATTTCCATACCTTTCCACGTCGTACGCCGATGCGCCGCTCGCACTCAGTTCTGGAGAACGGAGAGATGCAGCATGATCCGATTGATCCGCTGGCTCCCTTCGCAGAGGGTCGCGCCCAACAGCACACCCGGAACACGCTCGACCAGTTCAGGATGCTCGCTGAATGCGCGCCCGCCGTATCCGATGATCGGCGTTCGCTCCGCCGCCTCCTCATCGCTCTGCGCGAAGGATTGCGGCCAGTCCGCCAGCGCCAGCGCCGTCTCCTCGCTCAGCGCAGCGAACACGATTATCGCTGGCTGAACCCGCTGAACCAGCGTGGCGATATCAGCCAGTGGCAGCGACTGGCCGAGATAGACGACTGGCCAGCGCATCTGACGCAGCAGCACGCCTAGCATCAGCAGACCACCTTCGTGCAGCTCCTCTGGCGCGCAAGCGAGCACGATGGGCGCCACAGCATAGGGAGCGGGAGCCGCTTGCATCATCTTGAGCAGTTGGTGGCGCAAGAAGTTCGTCGCGAAGTGCTCCGTCGCGACACCCGCGTCGCCAGCGGCCCATGTATCACCGATGGTGGCGAGCGTCGGGCCGATGACATCCAGGACGACGCTCGCCAGTGGATGCTGCTTGGCCATCTCGTCGAGCAGCGCCGCTGCCTTGTCGCTGTCATATGCCAGCAGCGCTTCGAAGAGCAGCGATTGCGTGGCGGCAATGGCAGCGTCTGGCGGCGCGCAGGGCGGCAGCGGCTCCGTGAGCGCCGCTGCCACTGCGTCGTCGCGCCGCAGCGGTTCTGGGCGTGAATCGCGCGACTTGCGCGCATGCCCCCATCCATCCGCATGCGCACCCAGAGCAGGCGCAGCACATCCGCTGTGAGTATTGTCGGTGGCCCCCGGCTGTTCGCTCCGCGCGCGGAAATGCGTACCGACGCTCCCATACCCGTAGCGTCGCCTCCGATATGCCTGTCATGTGTGACACAACACCGATACTATACGTAATGTTTCCCAGGCTGATCCGCCGGTTGGGAGCTATTCACCCGATACGCCTCGATTTCATCAGATGTCCTGCGTCTAAGTGTAACGTACGCCAGTTGATTTGTCCAAGTATTTTTAATTATATTTGGACAAATCATTGACATTCGCTCCTCACGACACCTATAGTTGGATGTGATTTATGGCGCCGCACATGCAAGATGATCGGCGTTTCTGGAGCATGAGGATGGATGCACACATCGAAACATGGGAATACGCGCTACTAGCGCACGCATACGAGGCAATCAACGTGCCTGCGCCTGAAAGTCTCCCAGCGACAGGAAACATTGAGCAGAGCGAAGCGTACGCCTATTGCGGCCGCCTGACCCGGCCAATAGCCACACCTTCCACCTGGCGTCCGCGCTACTGCCAGACGCAAAGCGGCAGGCGGTTCGCGCGCTCTACGCCTTTAGTCGCGCTACAGACGATCTGATAGATCAAACACCTGAAGGCGCGGATGTGGATGACCTCCTCACCTCATGGCGCGTACGGCTGGCAAGCTATCCCAACGCCTACGATCCCGTGCCCTTAGCCTGGGCCGATACCAGAGCGCGCTACCGTATCCCCTACGGCTACGAAATCCAGCTCATCGAAGGCATCGCCCGCGATCTGCGACAGAATCGCTATGCGACGTTCGCCGAGCTGACGGAGTACTGCTATGGGGTCGCCTCGACGGTCGGGCTGATGGTGACGCACATCATCGGCTTTCAGAGCGAGGCGGCGTTGCCATACGCGGTGAAGCTGGGTGTCGCGCTGCAAATGACCAATATTTTGCGCGATGTCGGGGCCGACTGGCAGTCAGGGCGCCTCTACCTCCCGCTCGATGAGCTGGCGCAATTTGGGCTGAGCGAGGCGGATGTCGCGCGGGGCCGTGTGGATAACCGCTGGCGCGCGTTCATGCGCTTCCAGATTCAGCGGACGCGGGCGCTCTATGCGGAGGCCACGCCAGGGATCGCGCTGCTCGCGCCTGAGGGGCGGTTCGCGATCACGGCGGCGGCTGAGCTTTATCAGGCGATTCTGGTGGACATCGAACAACATGATTACGACGTGTTTCACCGCCGCGCGCACGTCGGCGCCTGGGGCAAGATTCGGCGTCTCCCTGGCGTCTGGTGGACGGCGCGAACAGTGCGGCAGCCACAGTCGGCGGCGCCGCGCTTGACTCAGGAAAGCGTATGGCAGACTGGCGCTACGGCGGCGCGGGGAGAAGGATAAATGGCGAAGATTGCTGTCATCGGCAGCGGATTCGGTGGCCTCAGCGCCGCGATCCGCCTGGCCGCGCGCGGCCACGACGTATCGGTATATCGAAGGACGCGACAAGCCCGGCGGTCGCGCCTACGTCTACTCCATCAATGGGTTCACGTTTGACGGTGGCCCCACCGTACTCACCGCGCCCTTCATGTTCGATGACCTCTGGGCGGTCGCGGGGAAGCGCCGTGAAGACTATGTGCGCTTCGTCCCCTGCGACCCGTTCTATCGCATCTTCGACCATACCGGGCGCGCGTTTGATTACAACGGCGATGAGGCCTTCATCCTCGGCCAGATCGCTCGCTGGCGCCCAGAGGATGCGGCAGGCTACCAGCGCTTCATGGCGACAACGCGCGGCATCTTCCAGAAGGGGTTTGTCGAGTTAGCGGACAAACCCTTCCTGCGCTGGACCGATATGGTCAAGGTCGCGCCTGATCTCATCAAGATGCAGTCGTATCTGAGCGTCTACCGCTACGTCTCCCAGTTCATCCAGGATGACTTCCTGCGGCAGGTCTTCTCATTCCATCCACTGCTGATCGGTGGCAACCCGTTCGATACCCCCTCGATCTACGCCATGATTCACTACCTGGAGCGCGCAATGGGGCGTCCATTACGCATTGGGTGGAACTGGGGCGATTGTGGCGGGCATGGTCAAGCTGCTGGAGGAGCTGGGAGGCAAGCTACACCTCAATAGCCCGGTGGAGCGCATCCTGGTGGAAAAGCGCCGCGTGACAGGCCTCCGACTGGCGAGCGGCGAGGAAATTGTCGCTGATGCGGTCGTCTCGAACGCGGATGTGGCGTTCACCTACCGCAACCTGATTCCTGAGGCATACCGACATCGCAATACGAACCGCCGATTCGAGCGCATGAAGTATGGGATGTCGCTCTTCGTCCTCTACTTCGGCACGGACCGCCGCTATACCGATTCAAAGCTCGCCCATCACAATATCCTGCTCGGCGAGCGCTACAAGGGGCTGCTCAGCGACATCTTCGAGAAGCAGACGCTTGCCAGCGACTTCTCGCTCTACCTGCACATGCCAAGCCTCACCGACCCATCAATGGCGCCCGCTGGCTCCGAGGCGTTCTACGTCCTCGCGCCCGTGCCGCATCTGGGCGGCGATGTGGACTGGCGGACGGCGGCGAAACCCTACCGCGACGCGATCATCCAGTTCCTGGAGGAGCGCTATCTGCCTGACCTCTCGCGGCATATCGTCGCTGAGCACAGCATTGACCCGCGCCATTTCGCGGGGACGCTCAACAGCTATCTGGGCGCGGCGTTCTCGTTCCAGCCGACGCTGGCCCAGTCCGCATGGTTCAGGCCGCATAACCGCTCAGAAGATTTCGATAACCTCTACTTCGTTGGCGCGGGGACGCATCCGGGAGCGGGGCTGCCCGGCGTTCTCTCCTCCGCGATCATCGCCGAAAATCTGATCGCGGGGCAATACCAGGGGACGCCTCACCGCGACATCGCGGCCACACTCGCCCCCACGACACTACCCGACGAGATCGAGGCGACGCTATGACCTACGGGCTGTTGCTGCTGCTCTTTGTCGTGGCGCCGATCGTGGCGCTCGCGGCCCTGCTCATCAGGGATCGCCACCTTCCTGGCGGCTGGCGCCGATCCGGGGCCGTGACGCTGCTGATTCTCTTGGCCGTGGCCACGGCATATACATTTCCCTGGGATAATCACCTGATCGCCACGCGCGTCTGGTGGTATGATCCCGCGCTGGTCAGTGGCGCCACCATCGCCCATGTCCCGCTGGAAGAGTTGCTGTTTTTCCCTTTGCAGACACTGCTGGTAGGACTCTGGGCCATATGGCTGACGCCGCGTCTGCGGCGTCTCGACACGCACAGCCGATGGGAGCGCTGGCGAGCGCCGCCGGGCCAGCCAGTGGCGGGCGCCTGTCGCCACAGTGGGCGCCGCACTCTGGCTGACAGGGCTGGTGGCGCTGATGATGGGCTGGCGTCCGGGAACGTATGCTGGGCTGGGAACTGGCCTGGGCCATCCCGCCGCTCCTCCTCCAGGCGCTCTTCGGTGGCGACATCCTGTGGCGGCAATGGCGACTGGTGGCTGGGATCATCGCGCCGGTCACGCTCTATCTCAGTTGTGTAGATGCGCTGGCGATTCACTCGGGTATCTGGACGATTGATCCGCGCCAGTCGCTCGGCATCCTGCTCGTTGGCGTACTCCCGCTGGAAGAGTTGCTCTTCTTCACTCTGACGAGCACACTGGTCGCCTTTGGGCTGACGCTGGGGATCGCAGAGGAATCGCGTCAGCGCATCCGTGCGCTCTTCGCGAGTGTCCGCGTGTCAGCCGCCGCTTGACATGCCGGCGCCGCGATTCCCCCGCGTCGCCGCGTTACTCCGTGGGCGCCGCTGAGCCTGCCGCTCGGCGCTGCCACGGGCGCTACCCGACGCGCCGCGCGCCGCCTCCACATGCGCCAGGCGAACCAGACGATGAGCAGGGCGGGCACGATATAGATGGCGTAGACCAGCAGCCAGATCGCCAGTGTCAGCAGCCCCTCACCGAAGGCCTGCGCGGAGGCGAGCGCCTGGTGGAAGATGGCGCTGGGACTCCATGGCTGCGTCACCGGCGGCTTGTACGTCGCGCTGGGTGCAAGCTGAATCTGGATGGTGTAAAAGGTCGTCGCGCCATTGAGCTGGCTGAGGTGCGCCTGAATCTGCTCGATCTGCCCTTCGACATCGCTGAGACGCTGTTCGACGGCGAGGAGGTCAGAGAGCGACGCGGACTGGCTCATCAGCGTCTGGAGGCGCTTCTGCTCGACGCGCAGATTGGCGAGCTGCGACTGCGTGTCGACGTAGTCGTTCGTCACATCCTGCACGGCCTCTTGCAGGCTGATGAGCTTGCCTTTGTGCTGGCTGGGATAGCGTCTTGAGGTAGTTTTCGATCTGGGTATAGCGGGTCGAGGCGACATTGAAGGTCAGCGTGATGTCATAGGAGTCGCCGTCCTGGGAATAGGTCGCGCCAGCCGACTGTGACTGGGGATCGGTCGCGCTGATCCAGCTCTCCAGATCGGACGCGGCGCTGGTGGTATTGGGGACGACCATGCTGACGGTGAGCGACTTGATGAGATAGAGTCCGACAGTTGGCGAGAAGGTCTTGCTCGTCGTCGTATTGCCCGATGGCGCGCCACCAGGGACGCTGGCGTGGTATCGCCGCTCGCCGATGAGCCAGCGGAGCCTGATGAGACATGGCCATTGACTATTGGCCCAAACGAAGCGCCACCAGTCGCGGCTGAGGCGCCGCAGCCCGCCAGCAGCGCCACCCCTGCCACCAGCGCGAAGATCAGCGCCGCACGCCTGGGATTCCTGAGTTTTCGCATGTCACACCTCCCGATGCCACCTCGCCGAGCGCACGCGACCGCCGCATGTCGCCGTGAGGGATACGTGTCTGTGGATGCGGGCGCGTGAGCCTCGCCCACGAAGCGCCCGGTGACATGACGCCAGCGGAGCGCCGCAAGTTCCCCGGCGCGCGAAACGGGTGGGCGAGCAAGCTGGCGAATAAATTCACGCCTGGAAGGCCAGCGGGCCGCGAAGCCCGCCGACGCGGGCTGGGTCTCGGCGAACAGCGGCGTCGGTGGGCGGACGTGTGCTCTTGCGCCGTCTGGTTCGTAGTCCGCGGCGGCGGGCTTCGCGGCGGAACGCCCTCCAGGCGCAGTTTTAACCGCCAGCTCGCTAACCCCCAGAATCAAGGGTCAGAATTACGCTTGACAATCATTGCGCAATGCGGTAAACTACCTTCTGCGACGCGGGGTAGAGCAGTGGTTAGCTCGTCGGGCTCATAACCCGGAGGTCGTCGGTTCGAATCCGGCCCCCGCTACCAAATAGCCCTTACACTCCTTGAGTGTGAGGGCTGTTTTGTGCCTGCTACGCCTGATTGCCGATCTTGCGGCGCGCCTCCTCCTGGACCGCTTGTGCGCCAGGGCGAGTCATCGTACACTCTAGGCCGGACGAGCGCATCCGGCTGGAGCGTTGGCCTCCGGGCAACCGCCATCCGTGGCCCTGCCGAGTCCCGTGGCTCCTGTCGCGCGGGGATGGAACCAGGGCACGAGCGCTCTTGTGGACTACCAAAGGGAAACGTTGTGCCTGTAACGCTCAATACGACCGTGCTGATGTCTGGCGTTGACTATTTCGATGATCGCGCAGCTATCAATCCGTTCATGCGCGCTGATCTCGCGATTGATCGGGCAAAAGCGCGGGCTGAGCATGACAGCATCCGCGCCGCGCTGGAGTCCGCCGGCGTCCATGTCCTGCGCGTCGCGCCGCCCGCCGACTGCCAGGACGGCGTCTACACCGCGAACTGGGCGCTCGTGAGCGGCGAGACCGCCATCATGTCCGTGCTGCCAAACGCGCGCAAGGGCGAGGAGCGATACGCCGAGCGCGTTCTGCGCGAACATGGCAAGCGCATCATCACGGTTCCCGAAGACCTGCGGTTCAGCGGGCAGGGCGACGCGCTCCCCTGCGGACGCTACCTGCTCTGCGGCAGCGGCTACCGCAGTGATCGGGCGGCGCATCAATTCCTGGCGCAGACGCTCGACTACGAAGTCATCTCGCTCCAGACCATCCCCGAACGCGACGCCGATGGGAAGCCCGTCATCAACGCGGCGTCTGGCTGGCCCGACAGCTTCTTCTACGACATTGACCTCGCCATCGCCGTCCTGCGAGATGACCTCATCGCCTGGTGTCCTGAGGCCTTCACGCCGGAGAGCCAGGAAACGCTACGCGCGCTCCCGCTCAGGAAGATCGAAGTCTCGCTCGATGAGGCCGTGCGCGGGTTCGCCTGCAACCTCGTCTCGACGGGCGAGACGGTGGTCATGAGCGACCACGCGCCGCGGCTTCAGGCGGCGATCGAGGCGGAGGGCATCCAGACCGTCACACCGGCGATCAGCGAGCTGGTGAAGGGCGGCGGCTACATCCGCTGCACGACGCTGACCCTGACGAATCGCTAAGGCGCGCGGCGACTGATTGCTTTCGGGCCAAGACTTGACGACCCCAGGCAATCCGTTGTATGGTTTTGGAGCGCGCTCCCGCCCTGACCGGGTGGTGGACCCGCGCGAGACCAAGGCGGCGTAGCTCAGCGGCAGAGCGAGGGACTCATAAGCCCTAGGTCGTTGGTTCAAATCCAACCGCCGTCACCAATCCAAATTCTCTGGCGACACAGCCCTCCGACAGGAGATCCCGTCGGAGGGCGTTTTCGTGTCCGCGAAGCGTCCTCCCCACGCGCAATCGACCCGTGATAGAATGCCTCCAGCGACTTCCCAGGCGCAGTCCAGATTCCCCGCGGATGAGATGGAAAGCGAATCGCGACATGGCGCAGATGCGGGTGTTCGTCTCAGCCACAGCCACGAGGACGACACATTCTGTCAGGCGGTCGTCGCGGGACTGCGCGGCGCTGGGGCGGATGTCTGGTACGACGAGCACAACATGGGGTCAGGCCAACTGATTGATACCATCGAGCGCGAGCTGCGCGCGCGACCCGTCTTTGTCCTGGTGCTCTCGCCTGCCGCCCTGCGCTCACAATGGGTACGCGACGAGACGACGTGGGCCTACCTGCGCTACAAGCGTGACCCGACCCGCATTATGCTGCCTGTGCTGGCCGAGACGCTCCGAGATGAAGACGACATCTGGATGTTCCTGCAAAACTTCAAGCGCATCGAAGCGGCGGGCTAAAGCCCTACCCCACCGATGAGGCCGTTCGTCACCTGCTGCATATCCTCGCCCTCACACCGCAGGGTGAGGCGCCTGCGCCTACCGATGTCCAGCCGAGCGAGAGCGCAGACGACCTGCTGGAACGCGGCAAGGCGCTCATGGCGCAGAAGCGGTATGCGGAGGCGATCCCACTCTTTGAACGCCCCACCCAACTCAACCCGTCCTCCTTCGACGCCTGGGGCAATCTAGGCCTTCTGTTGGGAGTGGTAGGCCGCTGGAGTGAGGCACTCGCCGCCTGTGACCATGCGCTGGCCCTCGACTCCAATCCGGCGTGGGTTGGAACGGCAAGGGCCTCGCGCTCTACGACCTCAAGCGCTACGACGAGGCGCTGGCCGCCTACGACCGCGCTCTCGCTCTCGACCCCGCCTACGCCATCGCCTGGTACAGCAAGGGCCTCGCGCTCTACGCCCTGAATCGCCACGACGAGGCGCTCGCCGCCTACGACCGCGACCGCGCCCTCGACCCCGCCAACGCCGTCGCCTGGTACAGCAAGGGCGCCGCCCTCTACGACCTCAAACGATATGCCGAAGCATTAAACGCCTATGACCGTGGATTCGATAGGAACGATCCTCTAGATTGGCAAGCGCATGCTAGAGTCTATCGTGCGCTGGGACGCGAGGCCGAGGCGCAGGAGGCCGAGCGCCGCGCGAAGGAACTGGGGGGCTGAGGCGCGCGCAGACGCGGCGCAATGTATACTTTGTGAGGAGGCGTCGGCGGCAGGGCCAGCGACGCCATGCGGCAGGTTCGCGGGAGCGAGGTTCGCGGATGGATGGATTTCGCGGCGCCTTTGCCGCGCAGGAGGTCATCTTCGGCGTGGGCGCGCTGGGGGAGCTGGGCGCGCAATGCGAGCGCTTCGGCTGGCGGCGGCTGCTGCTCTGCGCGACGGCGGGCGCACACGCGCGGGGCGAGGTCGCGCCGATCGCGGAGCAGCTTGGCGAGCGGCTGGCGGCGACCTTCGAGCGCGTGCGGCCCCATGTGCCAGCGGAGGATGTCGCGGCCTGTGTCGAGCTAGCCACCCAGAGCAAGGTGGACGCGATCATCGCGCTGGGCGGTGGCAGCGCCATTGGCCTCGCCAAGGCCACCAGTCACGCGCTGGAGCCTGGGCGCTGTCCCAAGCCGACCAGCCCCCTCCAACAGCCACGCATCCCCATTCTTGCCATCCCCACCACCTACGCTGGCTCCAAGATGACATCCGTCTATGGCGTCACCCGCATCGAGGATGGTGTGGCGCGCAAAGTCACCATCAGCGACCACCGCGTCGCCCCCGGCTCATCATCTACGATCCGCTGCTGACGCTCAGCGCGCCGCCACAGGTGACGGCGGGCACAGGCATCAACGCCGTAGCCCACTGTATCGAGGCGCTCTACTCGATCACGCGCAATCCGCTGGCGACGGCGGCGGCGCTGGGCGGCCTGCGCGCGCTGGCCTCGGCGCTGCCCGCATGCGTGGCGGATGGCGCGGATCTCGCGGCACGCGGCGAGGCGCTGGCGGGCGCCTATCTCGCGGGAACGGCGCTGGCCCATGTCACGATGGGGCTGCACCACGGCATCTGCCATGTGCTCGGCGGCTCAGCGGGCCTGGCGCATGGCGACGCGAACGGCGTGATGCTCCCGCATGTGATGCGCTTCAACCTGGACGCGACCGCGCCACAGCTCGCGCTGGCCGCCGAACCGCTGGGCATCGTGACGGCAGGTTGGAGCGCCGACGAAGCCGCCGCTGAGCCATACAGCGCGTGGCGGCGCTGACGGTGCGGCTGGGCCTCTCCCAGCGCCTGCGCACGCTCGGCGTCGCGGAGGAACGGCTGCCAGAGTTGGCGCGGATCGCCTTCGCCAGCCGCACCATCCACAACAATCCCAAACCGATCACCTCTGTAAGTGCAAATCGAGGAACTGTTGCGAGCAGCGTGGTAAGACGTGGGGCGTGTACACCCGCCCGTGTTGTAGTACACATATGCTGATTAACGTGTTTTTGAGGAATGCGGTATAGCGCCAGGGCCCCCCACCCCCTGACCCCCTTCTCCGCGCGGCGGGAGAGGGGGAAGCGAACCGAAACTCCCCTCTCCCGCCGCGCGGGGGAGGGGCCGGGGGTGGGGGCTGATCCTACACCACATTCCCGAATCAACGAGTAAAAAAGCAATGTGTAGAAGGATAGCTGTAGCCCGGCTGGTCGCGTGTGGCCAGCGCGGAGTCCCCCAGGACGCTGGCGGGCGCGATTCCTCCGCCATACTCGCCCTGAAGGCGCAAGCGCCCAACTGGCCGTGAACACGGCGCACACTAACCGTTGTCGAACCCCAACATCCGCGACAAGGGAGATCAACTATGGCAAACACGGCTCCGAACCCGATGGACTTCAGCGCGAAGGGACTCGTCCTCGATGTGGTGCGCACCGAGCGTGCGAAGTTCTACCAGATCATCGACCAGCCTCAGAACTGGGAGTCACCCACCCGCAGCGGACACTGGGAAGTCCGCGATCTCGTCGGCCATATGATTGACGTGACCGAGGGCTATCTGACACGCTGGGATATGGCGCGTCGAGGGGATCCGCGACTTCGCTCGGGCTGCTCGTCATGGCGCAGGAGCTGGATCGCGTGGCGCTGACCTTCCGCAATCTGCCGCGCGAGGAGGCCATCAGTCGGCTCAAGGCGTCATCGGACAAGCTGCTCACCCTCCTCGATGGGCTAACGGCTGAGGAGTGGGGCAGCTTCAATGTGACCCATGTCTTCATGGGGCCGCTGCCGATGTTCTTCTATCCCGCCTTCCAGATCATGGACTACGGCGTGCATACCTGGGACATGCGCTGGGGGCTGGGCGAGAAAGACGCTAGACTGGATGAGCGCGCTGCGGGCGTGCTCGTTCCCTACATGTTCATCCTCATGCAGTCAACCGTCGATCAGGAATCGGCGCAGGGCGTCGAAGCTACCTATGGCATCGTCGTTGATGGCGATTGGGGTGGCAAGTGGCGTGTCGAAGTCAAAGATGGTCAGTTCTCGTATACGCCCGTGGACGATGTCTCGAACCTGGCCGCCGTGTTCCACTTCCGCGACGCCTCAGACTTCGTCCTCACCGCATTCCAGCGGATGGAAGGCGGCGAGGCGTCGGGCGACCCAGAAGTGATCGCGAAAGCCCGTCATCTGTTTTTCCGCATCTGATGCGGCTCCAGTCCGCATAGCGCGAACGATAACACAATCAACACGCCACCCCCAGTGTGGGGGCGTCCGTACACATCCCAGGAGGCGCGCTCGTGGCTAGAATCCAGGTTCAGGGTGTCCATCACCTCACCTTTGTCGGCTCGAACCGTGAGGCGGTCATAGACTTCTACCAGGGGCTACTGGGGATGCGGCTGGTGCTCGACCAGCCCAACCTGGACGTACCTGGAGAGGAGCATCTCTACTTCGATGCTGGTGACGGCCGCCTCCTCACCTACTTCGTCCGCCCGACCCACGTGAATGATCCCTCGCCGAACTCTGAGGACATCGGCGACTTGCATCACATGGCGCTAACCGTCTCGAAGGTCGTGTACAATCAGGTGGCGGCGCGGCTCAATGAGCTGGGCATCGAGAACACTGGCCCCATCGACCGGGGATTCATGGACTCGATCTACTTCCGCGACCCGAATGGGCAGCGGCTCGAACTGGCCTGCTACAAGTTCGTCCCACCAAACGGCTTCACCGTCGCCGATGTCCTGGCGACAGCGCACCGCATTCGTGTGGAGGCGGGCGACTACAATGTGCAGGATCACCACCTGGCGCAGGCTATCGAAGAGCTGAGCCAGCGCGGCGTGTCCATCGAGCCAGCGCGCGAGAAGACCATTGCGGGCTGACCAGCGGCGTCCATCCTCAGCGTATAAGGAGCATGCCACATGGCCGTCAGACCGTTGTGGGCCTATGAGAGTGGCGTGCTCTGGGCAATGTCGCTCGACCATGAGCCGCTCGCGCCCGTGACCCTGGCGGAGGTGACGCTCGGCGAGGCGGCGCCAGCGGATGCGGCGGAGGTCGCCACCGCGATGGGCCTGGCCGATCCAGGCGCGGCGCGAGCGCGCTTCACCGCCGGGAGCCGCTGCTTCACCGCGCGGGTCGCGGGCGAGATTGCCTGCTATGGCTGGGTCTCGTGGGGCAGTGAAAGTATCGGCGAGCTGGAGTGCGAACTGCGCCTGCGCCCAGATGAAGCCTATATCTGGGATTGCGCGACGCTGGAGCCATTCCGTCGACGTGGCATCTATGGCGCGCTGCTGCGGCGCATAGCCGCCACGCTGCGCGTGGAAGGTGTCAAACGCCTGTGGATTGGCGCTTCGACGAGCAATGAGTCATCGCTGCGCGCCTTTGCCAGCGCGGGTTTCCGACCCGCCGTCCGCCTGACGTTCGTCAGGCTGCTGAGGGTGAGCCATCTCTGGGTGATCGGCGCGACAGGCGCGCCAGCCGCGCTCGTCGCCGATGCCCGCGCCGCGCTGGTCGCGCCACGCAGGCCAGCAGGAAGCGACCGCAGTCCGTCACGTCTAGAGATACTTCGGGGAGTCATCACAATGTCAGACCAATCACCGAGTGGCAATGCGCCTGTGAATCTGCGGGTTGTGCGGACAGGCGCTCCGCTTGACAAGGCGCGTGCGGCGATGCTGATGGTCCATGGGCGCGGCGCCTCGGCGGAGGACATCCTCTCGTTCGCTGCAGAGCTGGCGCAGCCAGGGTTCGCCTATCTCGCGCCCCAGGCGCCCGGCAGGCAGTGGTATCCCAACAGCTTCCTCGCGCCCATCGCCAGCAATGAGCCATACCTCTCGAACGCGCTCGCGGCCCTCGACGCGCTGGTCGGGCAGGTCATCGCGGCGGGCATCGCGGCGGAGCGGGTGATGCTGCTGGGCTTCTCGCAGGGCGCGTGCCTCATGCTGGAATATGCCGCGCGCCACGCCCAACGCTACGGCGGGCTGGTCGGCCTCAGCGGCGGGCTGATCGGCCCCGACGGAACCCCGCGCGACTACGCCGGAGGCTTCGACGGCGCCCCCGTCTTTCTTGGCTGTAGCGACACTGACCCCCACGTCCCCAAGGCGCGAGTTGACCTGACAGCGGAGGTCCTGCGGCGGATGGGCGCCACCGTGACTGAGCGCATCTACCCGGGCATGGGCCACACCGTCAACCGCGACGAGCTACTGGCCGTCCGCGAGCTGATGGCCGCACTCATCGCCTGAAGAATGCGCAAGACGCGCCGCCCGCTAGCCCTCCGCGACGAGCGCGTGGAACTCTGCCAGCGCGCGGTCAATGTAGACAGGCGCGCTGCCCAGATAGGCCAGCGGGTCGAGCGCCTGGGTGATGGCCTCGGCTGAGAGAACCGCGCCAATAGCGTCGTCACTCAGCGCGACCTGGAGCAACTCGCCGCCAGACGCCCGCACGCGCTCGGTCGCCTCGCGTGTCAGCCGAAACGCCTCCGGGCGCCCAACCCTGGGAGCCAGCGCCATTGTCAGCGCCTCCGCCATGAGGAGGCCATGCGAGCGGTCGAGGTTGGCGCGCATCGCGTCGGCGTCCACCTCCAGCCCATCGAGCGCATCATGGGTGCGCTCCACCGCGCCCGCCGTATAGCGGAAGAGCTGTGGCAGCGCCTCCCATTCCGCCTGCCAGCCACCGACCGCGCGCTCATGCTCCTGTGGCAGCGCGCCAAGGATGACCGGCGCCACGCCGAGCGCCAGCCGCGCCGCCGCCTGCGCCAGCATCGCGTTGACCGGGTTGCGCTTCTGCGGCATCGCCGAGGAGCCTCCTTGCCAGGCTCCGCCGCCTCCGCGACCTCGCCCACCTCGCTCTGCGCCAGCAGCGCAAGGTCGAGCGCGATCTTGCCCATCGCGCCAGCGAGTACCGCGAGCGCCGCCGCCACCTCGGCCACGCGGTCACGCTCGGTATGCCAGGGCAGCGCAGGCACAGCCAGCCCAAGCTCCGCCGCCAGCGCCGCCGTCACGCGCGGGCCAGCGGCGCCGAGCGCGGCCAGCGTCCCAGCAGCCCCGCCAAGCTGCACAACGGCGATGCGCGCCCGAACCTCCGCCAGCCGCTGGCCTGGCGGGTCGTCAGCGCGAGCCAGCGCGCCGCCTTCAGGCCGAACGTGATCGGCAGCGCCTGCTGCAGCAGCGTGCGCCCGGCCATCGGCGTCGCGCGGTGGCGCTCGGCCAGCGCGGCGCACAACTCCACCCACGGCCAGCAGGCGGACGCGCAGCAGATCAAGCCCCGCGCGCATCTGGAGGACCAGCGCTGTGTCAATGACATCCTGGCTGGTGGCGCCCCAGTGGACGTAGCCGCGCGCCGTCGCCCAACCCGCTCAGTCAGCATGCGCGCCAGCGGAATCGCGGGCGAGCCAGCCAGCGCCGCCTCGCGGTAGAGCGCGGGAACATCGAACGTCTCGACGCGGCATGCCGCGCGAATCGCCTTCGCCGCCTGCGCCGGAGGACGCCAGCGCGCGACTCCGCCTGGGCCAGCGCGCCCTCGAAGACCAGCATCCCGCGCACATGCGCCTCGGCGCTCGCAGATGGCGGCCATCGCGGGCGTGGTATGAGCGCATCCGACGGGTTGTCGCTCACTCCGCGTCCCTCGGCCCCAGCAGGCGCCTGCGTCTCCGTCTGTGGCAGCTCTCGTCGGGCGAGCGCGAAGGCGGATTCGCCGCCGGGAAGCCTGCGTAGACGGCGACGTCATCAGTGCCTCGGCGACATCCTGCGCTGTGGCGCCCGTGTCGCGGTGGCGCGCAGGTGCAGCGCCAGCTCCTCGTCGCGCCCCAAAGCGGCGAGAATGGCGATGCTAATCAGGCTGCGGGTGCGGCGGTCCAGGCCAGGACGTGACGAGACCGCCCCCCACGCCACCTCGGTAATGAAGCGCTGGAAGCCGGCGTCAAACGGCGTCGCATACGCCAGCGAACGCTCGACATGCGCGTCGCCCAGCACCTGGCGCCGCACGCGCATCCCTGCTCAAACCGCGCATCATCGATACCCTGACGCCCCGTTTTCTCACTGACGAATCGAGCTGGCTCGTAGCCGACATAGTTTTTCGGCTAGCGTCTCGCCGCCGCCGCCGTGGAAGACGTGACATAGGCAAGCTGAGCGAGTTGCAGCCGCCGCTCCAGCGCGGTTCCGCCCTCGCGCAGGTGCAGCATCTCCGTCATCCACCAGGCGAAGTGTTGCGCGCGCCAGACCCGCGCCAGACAGCGCGCGAGTAGCTCTGGAGCTGCGTATCGCTCCCTGAGTGATACCATGCCGTCAGCGCCTCCGCCAGCGCGGCGACTCCCCAGGGCGCGAGATCAGCCCCTGGCGCCCGTCGGCGGGACGATGTGCGCGGCGTCTCCCGCGAGGTAGAGCCGCCCGTACTGCATCGGCTCGACGACGAAGCTGCGCATCGGCGTGAT
>CAWIYP010000014.1:0-176032 GCA_963840335.1 uncultured Chloroflexia bacterium | reverse complement strand
GCGTCAGAATCGCGCGCGCCAGCGCCGAGCCTTCGCTGGGATCGGTGCCAGCGCCCAGCTCATCCAGCAGCACGAGTGAGTCGGGCGTGGCCTCGCGCAAGATGTCCACGATGCGGCTCATGTGCGATGAGAAGGTGCTGAGGCTCTGCTCGATGCTCTGCTCATCGCCAATGTCGGCAAAGACATCGTGATAGACGGGGACCTCGGAGTCATCCTCGGCGGGGATGTGCAGCCCCGCCATCGCCATCAGTGAGAGCAGGCCGACCGTCTTGAGCGCCACCGTCTTGCCGCCCGTGTTGGGGCCAGTGATGACGACCATCCGCGCCTGCTCGCCCAGCCAGAAATCAATCGGCACGACACGCCCCGTCAGCAGCGGATGCCGCGCCTGGCGCAGGTTGAGTTTACCCGCCGCGTTCAGCTTCGGCGCGCTGCCCCGCACGACGCTGGCATAGCGCGCTTTCGCCAGGCAGAGGTCAATCTCCGCGAGCAGCTCGACGGCGAGGACGAGGTATGGCGCTTCGCGTCCCACCAGATCGGATAGCTCCGCGAGGATGCGTTCGACCTCCTGCTGCTCTTCGATCTGGAGCTGGCGCAGGCGGTTGTTCATCTCCACCACGACCAGCGGCTCGACAAAGACCGTCGCCCCGCTACCGGACTGGTCATGGACGATGCCGCGCACCTGGCTGCGGGCCTCCGCGCGGACGGGCAGCACATAGCGGTCGGAGCGCATCGTGATGATTGGCTCCTGTAATGCCGTGCGGAACTCGTTGACGAGCGTGCCGAGCCGCTCCTGCAAGCGTTGCTGCGCGGTGCGAATCTCGTTGCGTAGCTGGCGCAGGCGCGGCGAGGCGGAGTCCATCACTTCGCCTTCTTCACTGATGCATTCGGCGATGCGCCCCTCCAACTGCGGGCGTATGGGCAGATCGACCGCCAGCCCACGCAGCAGCGGAAAGCCTTCCTCCAGCCGCGTGATGAGGCGGTTGACATGGGCGGAAGCGCGGGCCGTCGCCAGGATGTCGAGCAATTCGGCGGGGGATAGTATCTTGCCGCGCTCGGCGGCTTTCACCTGCGCACGTATGTCGCGTGCGCCGCGCACACCCGCATCGGGGCGCAGATCGAGCAGGCGCCGCGCCTCCGCGGTGAAGGACTGGCGGCGCTGGGCCTCGTCGAAGTCGCTGGTCGGCGTCAGCGCCAACGCCAGCTCGCGGCTCGCGGAGAAGGCGGTCTCCTGCGCGAGTCGTTCGATGATCTTGGGATATTCCAGTGTGTTCAGGCTTTTGGTATGCATAGTTCTCTATCATTTCGCCAGACAGCCGCGTAACGCGGCGTGGCCAATTGGAGGCGCCAGCGGTTTATGATGTTGTAGAAAATAGGGCGAACACTTCGCCGCAGCCCGCTTGGCTGGCGAATGAATTCGCGTCTGGATGGCCTGCGGGCCGCGAAGCCCGCCGACGCGGGCTGGGTCTTGGCGAAAATAGTCTCGCGTGGAAACGGAGTCGTTTTCGCAAGGCGCTCACGTCGTTCGATTCCTAGTCCGCGCAGGCGGACTTTGCGGCGGAACGCCATCCAGGCGCGGCTTGAGCCGCCAGCCGTCCCGTGCGATGCTCGCCTTCATTTCTAAAACATCATCAACCGCCACCCACACTCACATGTGCGTCGCGGTGGTCGCGGTTATCACGTAGGCCACCCAGAAGGGGCCAGGGACACGCTCCAACTGCGGCGCGAAGCCAGCGGCGCGCATGTGGTCGAGCAGTGGCGTGGCGATGTCAGGCTGGGCGCTGGCCTGCGCCTCCACCGTCGCGCGGCCATAGACCATGCGCTGTAGGGCGACCAGCGGGCGCAGCAGCGGGCGCGCGGGCAGCAGCGAGGCAGCCAGCACGATGATCAGCCTCCCGCCAGGCCGCAGCACGCGATTGATCTCGCGGAGCGCGTCCATGTCGGCGATATAGTCTGTCGGAAACGTACTGACAACACAATCGAACGAGGCCGCGTCGAAGGGCAGCGCCTGCACGCTGGCCTGCTGCACGATCTCCGTCGCGCCAGCCAGCCCCCGGCGACGTAGCTCGCGCCGCGCCGCCGCCACCATCTGCGGCGAGCGATCTACCGCCTGGCAGTGGAAGCCGCTTTCCACCATATCCGCCAGCAACGAGCCGATGCCGCAGCCGACCTCCAGCACAGCACTCCCGCGCAGCCGCGTCAGCGCGAGTCGCTGCCAGACGCGCCACTGCCCGGCGAAAGGCAGTGTACTGGCGAGCCAGTAGAGCGTGCGGCTGCGGTAGAGCGCCTCGAAGAGCCACTGCACCACGCGCATGCGGGCTATGTCGCGCTGCGTCAGTTGCGCTTCAGCGTCTGTGGGCATGTGCGCACATCCTTCTCTGACTGGCTCGCCTTGCGTCGGGCCTGTTCCTCCCGCGCATGATGAGAGACAACGCGACGGCCCTGGAACCGTAGCGTATGCCACGGTTCCAGGGCCACCATCCAGCGGAGATTGAACACACCTGCGCGTCATCCGACGACTGACGACGGACGGCGCGTGCCAGCCAGGCAGCTAGCGCGAGGTTGCGACCGACTCCTTGGGCGACAGGATCTCATCCACCATGCCATAGGTGAGAGCTTCCTGGGCGCTCATGTAGTAGTTGCGGTCAGAGTCGCGCTTGATGATGTCAATCGACTGGCCGGTGTGGTGCGACAGGATCTGATAGAGGTCGTCGCGCAGACGTATGATCTCGCGCGCCGTGATCTCGATATCCGCGGCCTGGCCCTCGGCGCCACCGAGTGGCTGGTGGATCAGGATGGTGGAATGCGGCAGGGTGTAACGCTTGCCCTTGGCCCCGGCGGCGAGCAAGACAGCGCCCATGCTCATCGACATGCCCATGCAGAAGGTCGCCACTTCGGGCTTGACGTACTGCATGGTGTCGTAGATCGCCAACCCGGCGTAGATGCTGCCGCCAGGGCTGTTGATGTACATACTAACGTCTTTGTTGGCGTCTTCACTCTGCAGGAAGAGCAACTGCGCCACGACCAGGTTGGCGACATTGTCGTCAATCGGCGTGCCGATAAAAATAATCCGCTCCTTGAGGAGGCGGGAATAGATGTCCATGCCTCGCTCGCCCGTCACCGTCTTCTCGATGACGTTTGGCACGAGCAGGTCGCTCGGAATCGGCGCGTTGCCCGCGAGCTTCCGGAGCGCCTGTGGATCAAATGGGTAGGTCATACACTCTCCCCTGTGTCTCGTCTCAACGCCGCATAGCCCCATCTCCGTGTTTCGGGCGTCGCGCTCGGTCTCGGCGTCGCGTCGCCCGCTTCACACGCTGCTCTCTGCCGTCGCTCACGCGGGGGGATGCCCACGCAAGCTGCCAGCCTCTCCGTGTTGCGCGCTCGCGGTGGATGGCGCCATGCGGCAAGTATCCACAGGATAGCACAAAACTTGCGATAGTCGCCAAGTGGAAGCAGGCAGACACGCGCAGCGCGCTCACGCGCCGAGGGGCAAAAAGTTGATGGCTGAAACACTGGACAAATCAACACAAATCAACTAATATTGTGGTATCGATTGGGTAACACCAGCGAGTACACAACGCCCACTGGTAGACGTGAGTGCGCTTGGCGCCTGAATCGCACAACAAATGCGGTCAATGTTGACCGCTGAGGCTCCTTGACCATAGACGGTGATAATCACACACAATACGCGGTGTTCGATCAAGAGGAGTACACAGATGACAGCACCCAAGGGACTCGATGGCGTCGTCGTCGCCCAAACACATATCAGTCATGTGTTTGGAGATGTCGGACGGCTGGTCTATCGGGGATACGAGATCAATGAACTGGCGGGCAAGGCGACCTACGAAGAGGTCGCGTACCTGCTCTGGAAGGGCGCCTTGCCCACTCGTTCCGAGCTGAACGAGCTGAATGCGCTGATGCGCCCGCTGCGCGCGCTGCCCGACAACGCCGCTGCCCTGCGCGCGATGAAGAGCGGCGTGGATCCGATGGATGCGCTGCGCACCGAAATCTCGCTGATCGCCGCGCTGGCTCCGGTGAAGGGCCAGCCGACCTTTGAGCAGGCGGTCATGCTTACCGCGCGCTTCCCCACCGTCGTCGCCGCGTTCCAGCGCCTGCGCAACGGCCTGGAGCCGATCGCGCCGCGCGAGGATCTGGGGCATGCGGCCAACTTCCTCTATATGCTGACTGGCGAGGTTCCACCAGACAATCACGTCAAGAGCCTCGACACCTACCTCGTGCTGCTGGCCGACCACGGCATGAACGCCTCGACCTTCACGGCGCGCGTCATCGCCTCCACCGAGTCTGACCTCGGCTCGGCGGTCGTCGGCGCTATCGGCGCGCTGAAGGGGCCGCTCCACGGTGGCGCTCCGGCGCTGGTGATGGACATGCTCGAAGCGATTGGCACGGTGGAGAATGTGCGGCCATGGATTGACGATGCGCTGAATACCCACCACAAGCTGATGGGCTTCGGGCATCGCGTCTACAAGACCACCGACCCGCGCGCCGAGGTTCTGCGCGACATGGCCCATCACGCCTCCACGCCGGAGTTCTTCGCGCTGGCCTATGAGACAGAGCAGTACGCCATCAGTGAGCTGAACCGCCGCAAGCCCGACCAGCGCCTCTACACGAATGTGGAGTTCTACTCCGCCGCCGTGCTGAATTCCGTTGGCTTGCCGCGTGACCTCTACCCCGCCACCTTCGCGGTGAGCCGCGTGGCTGGGTGGACCGCGCATGTGCTGGAGCAGATCGTCGGCAACCGTCTGATGCGCCCGCAGTCCGAATACGTCGGGCCAGAAGGGCTGAAGTTCATGCCCATTGACCAGCGCGACCTGGCGCACGTCTAGCGAGTTCCCGTCGCACGACATCGCTGGCGCGCTCTCGCGAAAGAGCGCGCCAGCGTAAACGGCCAGCGTAAACAGCCAGCGTGAACAGATAGATCAGGTTTTCACGGCCTGCTCTATCTGTTTTTCGCGTATGCCACCGACGAGGTGAAGTCATGGGGTACAATGCGCTACAATTACCTGGCAGAACAGGTAATCGGATACAGCAGGCGGCGATGACCGCGCAGGAGGCGCGGGAGGGACTGCAAGCGGTTTCCGGCGGACGCCAACGGCGGTGGACGCGACGTTCAAAGCAGAGGATGTGCGCGTGCGGCGCTGGAACGGCGCCCGCGTCAGGATCATCGCGTAGGGCAGGCGCAGGCCTGCGTCGAATTGGCGATTTCGTAAGCGCGCTCGCCGTCATGGGAGATTTCCCGTGTGGGCGCCCGCTGTTCCGCAAGGGCGAGATTGTCACCTAGCAAGTAGCTGGACAGCGCTAGATTCCAGAAAATCTAGAGAGCGACAGAACCTTTCAGGCGGGGGCCATCGGGCGCCACTGCCGCGCGCAAGTATGCGAGTCTCCAGTGTCAGCGGGCGAGCGTCGCCTACCACAACCGTCGCCACCTGTTGGTGAGCAATCATCCGTTCCACGCGACGTAAGTGGCGCGAATCCGCTGTTTATGCGGACTGGTGAGACTTCATTTCTTGACGCTCCCAGAAGAATTGCAGTATGATGGGAACAGGTTTTACCTGATGCGGAGGGGCTCGATTCCACCCTCAACCATGAAAGGGGGGATTTCAGGTGAACAGCGACAAGTTCGAGAAGTTTACCGAGCGGGCTCGTAAGGTATTGAGCCTCGCCCAGGAAGAAGCCACGCGCTTCAACCATAACTATATTGGCACTGAGCACCTCCTTCTTGGGCTTGTCCGCGAGGGAGACGGCGTCGCCGCGAAAGTGCTGAGCAATCTGAATGTCGAGCTCAACAAGGTACGCAGCGCCGTCGAGTTCATCATCGGGCGCGGTGACCGCATCGTTCTAGGCGAGATTGGCCTGACGCCGCGCGCGAAGAAGGTCATCGAGCTTGCGGTAGACGAGGCGCGCCGCCTCAACCATCACTACATCGGCACCGAGCACCTGCTACTGGGCCTGGTGCGCGAGGGCGAAGGCATCGCCGCGGGCGTGCTGGAGAGCCTCGGCGTCAATCTGGAGAAGGTGCGCTCGCAGACCATACAGATCCTCAATCAGTCTGGCGGCCAGCACACCGAGGGTGGCCGCGACAAGCATTCCAAGACTCCCACCCTCGATCAGGTCGGCACTGACCTGACTATCGCCGCGCGCGCTAACAAGCTCGATCCCATCGTGGGACGCGAGCCGGAGATCGAGCGCGTCATCCAGATTCTCTCGCGCCGCCAGAAGAATAATCCGGCGCTGATCGGTGAGCCGGGCGTCGGCAAGACCGCGATCGTCGAAGGGCTGGCGCAGAAGATCATCGCGGGCGAAGTGCCGGAGACGCTGCTCGGCAAGCGCCTCGTCACGCTCGATGTCGGCTCGCTCGTCGCGGGCACGAAGTATCGCGGCGAGTTCGAGGAGCGCCTGAAGAAGATCATCGAAGAGCTCAAGCAGAGCCAGGACTGCATCATCTTCATTGATGAGGTGCATACGCTGGTTGGCGCGGGCGCGGCTGAGGGCGCGGTGGACGCCGCGAACATCCTCAAGCCAGCGCTGGGCCGTGGCGAGATTCAGTGCATCGGCGCGACCACGCTCGACGAGTATCGCAAGTACATCGAGAAGGATCCCGCGCTTCAGCGGCGTTTCCAGGATGTGATGGTGCGCGAGTCCACCGTTGAGGAGACGATTCAGATCCTCAAGGGCATCCGGCCACGCTACGAAGAGCACCACCGCCTGACGATCTCCGATGGCGCGCTGAAGGCGGCGGCGGAGATGGGCAGCCGCTACATCACCGACCGTTTCCTGCCAGACAAGGCGATTGACCTGATCGACGAGTCGGCCAGCCGTGTGCGCATGCGCCGCTCGCTCGCGCCGCTGAACCTGAAGGAAGCGATGCGCGGCCTGGAGGCGGTGCTGCGCGAGAAGGATGAGGCCATCCAGAGCGGCGAGTACGAGCGCGCCTCGGAGCTTCGCGACCGCGAGGTGAAGCTGCGCGACCGCATCTCTTCGCTGGAGACTGGCTGGCAGCGCGACCAGACCAGCGAGAAGCCGGTCGTTACAGAGGAAGATATCGCCCAGATCGTTTCGATGTGGACGGGCATTCCGGTGATGCGTATCGCACAGGAGGAGTCCACGCGCCTGCTCGAAATGGAGGGGGCGCTCCACAAGCGTATCATCAGCCAGAACGAGGCGATTGAAACCATCAGCCGCGCCGTGCGTCGCGCGCGCGCTGGCCTGAAGGATCCCAAGCGCCCGATTGGCTCGTTCATCTTCCTCGGCCCGACAGGCGTGGGCAAGAGCGAGCTGGCGAAGTCGCTGGCGGAGTTCATGTTCGGCAGCGAGGACGCCCTCGTGAAGATCGACATGTCGGAGTTCATGGAGCGCCACGCGGCTGCCCGCCTCGTCGGCGCGCCTCCAGGCTATGTCGGCTACGAGGAGGGTGGTCAGCTCACCGAGGCGGTACGGCGCAAGTCGTATAGCGTCATCCTGCTCGACGAGATCGAGAAGGCGCACCCTGACGTCTTCAACATGCTGCTCCAGATTCTGGAGGACGGCAAGTTGACCGACGCCAAGGGCCGCACGGTGGACTTCCGCAACACGATCATCATCATGACGTCGAACGTCGGCGCCTCCCTGCTCAACAAGGAGGCCGCGATTGGCTTCACCCAGACCAAGGACAAGGCGAAGGCGTTCCAGAACGAGTATGATGCGATGAAAGACAAAGTGCTCGGTGAGTTGAAGAACACCTTCAAGCCCGAGTTCCTGAACCGCATCGACGCTACCATCGTCTTCAGCAGCCTGCGTCGCGAGGATGTCCGCCAGATCGTCGATCTGCTGCTCAATCGCGTCCGCACGCAGCTCACGGAACAGCAGGTCGAACTGCTGGCGCCGGACGAGACGAAGGACGCGCTAGTGGACAAAGGCTACGACCCTGAATATGGCGCGCGCCCATTGCGCCGCACGATTCAGAACCTCATCGAAGATCCGCTGGCCGAAGGGCTGTTGCAGGGCAAGTTCCGCCCCGGCGACATCGTGGAGGCGGTGGTGCGCGATGGCGAGGTCGAGCTAGAGGTGCACGAGCGGCGCGAGAGTCTGCTCGGCGAGTTGCCTGCCCCTCATGAAGAGGAGCCGGCGCTCTCGGCGGGCGATGAGCCGTCGCGGTAGTCACACACCACCTGCGATCTGAGCGCGGGCGTGTTTCCGGAGGAACGCCTCCGGGACGCGCCCGTTCGCGTTCTCTCGCGGTGTATGTCAGTTCTCACACAGACAGCGGCGTCAGGGCCAAATCCTCCAACCAGGCCGCGCGCCAGGGCGTACTTCCCTAGAGCGGCGCGTGGAGACGCCGCCCCCGAAGAGAGTGACTATGCCGAAGTCAACCACGAAATACGTCTGCCAGGAATGCGGCTACGAGGCCGCGAAGTGGATGGGGCGCTGCACCGATTGCGGAGCGTGGAACTCGATGGTCGAGACGGTGATCGCGCCGCGAGCATCGGGGGCTGGCTCGGCAGGCGGCACGCTCTCCACGGTCGCGCCCATCCCCGTTTCCGATGTCTCGGCGCTGGCCGAAGAGCGCCGCGCCACTGGCTCGCCTGAGCTGGATCGCACGCTCGGCGGTGGCCTGGTGCCTGGGTCGCTCATCCTGCTGGGTGGTGAGCCGGGGATTGGCAAAAGTAGCCTTATGCTAAGTGTGGCGGGGAATATCGCCGCTGCGGGCGCCGAGACGCTCTATGTCTGCGCGGAGGAGTCGCCGCAACAGGTGAAGATGCGCGCCGAGCGGTTGGGCGCTCTGCAACCGAAGCTCTACCTGCTCCCCGCAACCGAGATCGAGGCGGTGGTCGAGCAGATCGAGCGCATGCGTCCGGCGCTGGTGGTGGTGGACTCCATCCAGACGGTGGCGACCTCGCTGATCGCCTCGGCGCCGGGCAGCGTCAGCCAGGTACGCGACTGCGCCATGCAGTTGATGCGTGTGGCCAAGCGCACCCATACGCCCATCTGCCTGATCGGGCATGTGACGAAAGAAGGCTCGGTCGCCGGGCCGCGCACACTGGAGCATATGGTGGACGCCGTGCTCTACCTCGAAGGCGAGCGCTTCCACACCTACCGCTTGCTGCGTGGCGTCAAGAATCGCTTTGGCGCGACGCATGAAGTCGGTGTTTTCGAGATGCGTGGCGAGGGCATGGTGGATGTCACCAATCCGTCGGGTCTGTTCCTGGCGGAGCGGCGCAGCGACGCGACCGGCTCGGCGGTGGTCGTGAGCATGGAGGGGACGCGCCCGCTGCTCGTCGAGACACAGGCGCTCGTCACCACGACGGTTTTTGGCGCGCCCCGCCAGACGGCGACAGGCGTGGATCGCAGCCGCTTGCAGATGCTGCTGGCGGTGCTGACCAAGCGCGTCGGACTGGCGCTCTCCACTCAGGATGTCTTCGTGAATGTCGTCGGCGGTTTTGAATTGACCGAGCCAGCGGTTGATCTAGGCATAGCGCTTGCTATTGCTTCTAATTTTGTAGAGCGTCGTGTCGCGGCGGATATGGTCGCGTTGGGCGAGGTCGGGCTGGGCGGCGAGCTACGCGCCGTGCCACGACTGGCCCAGCGCGTGCGTGAGGCTGCGAAGCTCGGCTTCCGCCGTGTGGTCGCGCCGCCTTCGGGTGGGCGTGGGGACAGCGAGCTAGCTGCCAGTCTCGCCGGGCTGGAGATCGAACTGTTCGAGGCGACGACCCTCTCGGCGGCGGTCGAGATTGCTCTGGAATCGAGGTGAACGCCCAGGAATTGGTCGGCGTCAGGTCCCGAAATCAGCACGGCGTATGCTACACTAGGTAGACAAAGCCTGGCGCACTGAAGGAGTGAGCGTCACGTCGATCTTTATACAACGGAAAAGGAGGCTGACACTCGTTCTGGCGAGGTACGGACGGGAGGGAGTTCTAGACACGCAGTAGTTTTGGAGGCGCAGGTGGTTCGCGCCGTGTAAACGCATGAGGAGGATGCTGTGTCTGGCAAAACAATCGTGCGGGCGATCGCATTCGTCGTCGCTGCCGCACTGGCGTGGGACGTAGGGGCTACGCTGAATGACAAGAGTCATCTAAATTGGGGCTTGCCGCTACCAGCGATTGTGGGGATTGCGCTTTTTATCGGTCTTATCGCCCTGGCGCTTACTCCCTTTATTATCATCACCCCCTATCGCTGGATTCGTGAGCAAATTCGCAAGGCGGAGGTCAGTGATCTGATCTCCGGCGTCATCGGCCTGGTCATCGGCCTGATCGTCGCCGCGCTGCTGGCCTTGCCGCTCTCGCAGCTTCCGTGGGGCGATGTGGGGCGCTGGGCGCCGAGCGCCGCCGCGCTCATCTGCGCATGGCTGGGCGTGATGATCGCCGTCATGCGGAAGAGCGACTTCACTCGTATGCTCTCCGCCACCTTTAGCGGGCGCGCCGCCCGGCGTCTCGCGGCGCGCGAGGAGCAGGAATCCGCTGAGGAGCGCGACGAGCATGAGGAGCACGACCAGCACAGCGGCGCCCGTCTGCGCGACCGTCTGACCGGGCGTGTGACACGCCGCTCCAGCGACCGCATCCTCGTGGATACCAGCGCCATCATCGATGGCCGTATCGCCGACATCAGCACGACCGGCTTCATCAACGGTGTGCTGGTGGTGCCGCGCTTCGTGCTGGAGGAGTTGCAGCACATCGCCGACTCCGCCGACAGCATGCGCCGTAATCGTGGGCGGCGCGGCCTCGAAATCTTGCAGCGCTTGCAGAAAGACCCCACAGTGCAAGTCGAGATTTCCGACGCCGACGCCGATCCATCTGAGGTGGACGCAAAGCTGGTCAAGCTGGCTCGCCAGTGGCGCTGCGCGATCATCACCAACGACTTCAACCTCAACCGCGTAGCGGAGCTGCAAGGCGTGAAGGTGCTCAATATCAACGAGCTGGCCCACGCCGTCAAGCCGATTCTGCTGCCGGGCGAGGAGATGACGGTCAAGATCATGCAGGAAGGCAAAGAGCCGGGTCAGGGCGTCGGCTACCTCGATGACGGCACGATGATCGTCGTCGAAAACGGCAAGGCATATATGCAATCCACCATCGAAGTCTCGGTGACGCGCGTGCTCCAGACAGTCGCTGGTCGGATGATTTTCGCCCACCCAAAACAGACGGCCCCTAACGTTGCCGCCGCGCGCCGCACTGGCACAGCCTAGTTGCGATGGGGCAGGTAGATTCTGGCGGCAGTACGGGCACGGTGTCGGCCATAGTAGTCGGCGCCGCGCCCGCTGTTCTTCTGAGCGACAGCGCGCTGCTCTGGCGCGCCGTCGCTGGCCGCCCGCTGATCGCCTGGGCGCTCGCCCCGCTGGCCGGACTTGGTGGGCTGAGCGCTGCGTCGTGATCGCGCCTAACAGTGCACGGCGGGGCGTCCGCTCGCAGCGCGCGGCGCTGGGACATGGTGTGCGGGCGCATCTACTGGCTCCGGGAGAGGATGTGTGGGCGGCGATGCGCGAGTCGCTGCCGCCCAGCGAGTGGATCATCGCGCTCGACGCCGCCGCGCCGCTCGTCACGACCGCGCAGCCTGCGCGTCGGGCTGCTCGCCGCTGCGCGCACGGGCGCGGCCATCGCGGGGGAGCCAGTCAAAGAGACGCTGAAGCGGGTGGCAGACCTGCGCGTGGCAGAGACGCTGCCCCGTAACCGTCTCCGGCGCGTACAAGCGCCAATCATCGCGCGTGGCGACCTCTGGCGGCGCGCGCTGGCGAGCTACGATCCCGCACATCACGCAGCGCTACGATCTCGTCGCGCTGGCTCAGTTATTCGGCGTTCCGCTTACCGTCTATGATAGTGATTATCCAGGCGTGCGTGTCGCCTCGGAGGCTGATCTCGCACTCGTCGAGACGCTACTCCGCGAGCGCACGCTGGAGGCGCAGTAACGCATGACGACTCCCCATTCCGGCGCAATCATTGTTGGCGCCTCCAGTGGCATCGGCGCGGCGCTGGCGGATGAGTTGGCGCGGCGTGGCTATCGGCTGGCGCTGGTCGCGCGCCGCGCCCCAGAGCTGGAGGCCATCGCCGCCCGCTTGAACGCCGCCTCACCTGACGCCGCGCGCGTCTATCCCCATGACACACGCGACTACGACGCCGCGCCCGCGCTCCTCACGCAGATTTGCGCCGACCTGGGCGAGACGCCGCTGACGCTGCTGGTCTATGCGTCTGGCGTGCTGGGCGCCACCCGCCCTGATGGACAATCCTTCCCGGCTGAGCGCGAGATCATCGAGACGAACCTGATCGGCGCGATGCGCTGGCTGGGGCTGGCCGCCGACCACTTCACGCGGCAGGGACGCGGCTCGGTGGTGGGCGTCTCGTCGGTGGCGGGCGACCGTGGCCGCGCGGGGAATGCGGCGTATATGGCGAGCAAGGCGGGCCTCACGACCTACCTGGAGTCGCTGCGCTATGCGGTCGCCCGCAAGGGGGTGCGTGTGGTGACGATCAAGCCCGGCTTCGTCGCCACGCCGATGCTCGGGGACGCCAAACCACCACGCGCGCTCGTAATCGCCGCCGAACAGGCCGCGCGGCGCATCGCCGAGGTCTGCGAGCGGGGGCCGGAAGTGATCTATGTGCCGGCGCGCTGGGCTGGCGTGATGATGATCGTGCGGGCGCTGCCGTCCTTCGTGATGAAGCGCATCTCCATCTGAGCATGACCAGCGAGGGTCGGAAAGGGTGCAACCGATGGCGAGTGGCGTCAATGCGCTGGCTGGCGGCGCTGAGCGAGAGTTGACCGGGTGGGGTTTGCGCAATGCCGCGCGCTCGCGGGTCGTCACACCACGCAGCGTGGACGAGTTGGCGCTGGCGCTGGCTGAGGCGTCGGCGGCGGGGCTGCCCGTCTGCCTGCGCGCGGGTGGCGGCAGCTATGGTGACGCGGCGACGCTGGCTGGCGGCGTGACCCTCGATTGCACGGCGCTGGATGGCATCCTGGCGTGGGATGCGGCAACAGGGCTGGCGACGGTCGAGCCGGGCGTGACCATCGCGAACCTCTGGCGGCGCACGCTGCCCGATGGCTGGCGGCCACCCGTGACGCCCGGGCGCGGCGCGGTGACGATGGCAGGAGCCGCCGCCGCGAATGTCCACGGCAAGAACAACTGGCGGGTCGGCTGCTTCGGCGATCATGTCGTCTCGTTCGAGATGGCGCTGCCGTCGGGCGCGCGTGTCACCTGCTCGCGCACGGAGCGCCCCGACCTCTTCGCGGCGGCCATTGGCGGCATGGGCCTGCTCGGCGCCTTCACCCAGCATGACGATCCAGATGATGCGCGTGTCCTCGGGGCTGGTGGCTGAGCGGCAGACCCCGCATGCCTCGCTGGCGGCGCTGCTCGAAGCGTTCGCGGCGGCGCAGGAGACGGCGAGCGATCTGGTCGGCTGGGTGGATACGAGCGCGCGTGGGGCGGCGCTGGGGCGCGGGCTGCTCGGTGAGTCGCGCGATCTGGCGCCCGGCGAAGATCCGCACGCGGCGGAGACGCTGCGTACGGCGTGGGCGGAGTGGCCAGGGCGTCCGGCGCGGCTGCTGGCGTCGCTGCCCGATCCAGTTATCCCGACGCTGGCCCGCCCGATGACTCGCCCGGCGGGAGTCTGGCTGGCCAATCGCGCACAGTGGCGGCGCGGCGCGTCGTCCACGGCGCGCCAGTGGCGCCGCGTCTCATATCCCGCCGCGAACTTCCCGCTCGATGTCATCCCCAACTGGCGCGATGTCTATCGCCCCGATGGCGTCATCCAGCATCAGGCGTTCATTCCGGCGGCGGCGGCGCGGCAGGCGTTCGGCGAGCTGCTTTCGCGGGCGCAGGCGGCGGGCTACACGCCGGCGCTTGGCGTGATGAAGGCGCAGCGGGCGAGCGATTTCACCCTGAACTATCTGGTGGATGGCTATTCGCTGGCGCTCGACTTCCCCGTGGCGCGCCGCCGCGAAGCGGGCTTGCTCGCGCTGCTGCGAACCCTCAACGACCTGACGCTCGACTATGGGGGGCTGCTCTATTTCGCCAAAGATAGCACGCTGACCAGCGCACAGACCGCGCGGATGCTTCCTGCCGCCGATCGCGCACGGTTCGCGGCGCTCAAGGCGGAGGTGGATGCTGGCGAGACCCTGCAAACGGAGCTGTACCGCCGCGCGCTGCGCGATGCGCTGCGTCTCGACGCGCTCTGACGCGGGTGGTATGATGGGGCGGCGTCGCCAATGGGCGCGCCGCCTGCCTCCCTACTTGAATACAGTGAGAACCTATGGCCCAGCAGCGCAGACTCGTCATCGCGACGACCAATCCTCACAAGGTCGAGGAGTTTCGGCAGTTACTCGCGGAAGTTCCGTTTACGCTGGTCTCTCTCACCGATCTGGGCATGACGCAGGATGTCGAGGAGACGGGCGCGACCTTCGCGGAGAATGCGGTCATCAAGGCGGTCGCCTACGCTGACCTGACGGGATTGCCGACGCTTGCGGATGACTCTGGGCTGGAGATCGACGCGTTGGATGGTGGGCCAGGTGTCTATTCCGCGCGCTGGATGGGCGCCGATGTGCCATATTCGACGCGCAATCGCTTGCTGGCGGAGCGACTGGCGGCGCTGCCAGAGGCGGAGCGGGGCGCGCGCTATGTCTGCGCGATCGCGGTGGCGCTGCCCGCGCCGCGTGGCCTCGTCGGCGTGGTGGAGGGCGTCTTCGAAGGGCGCATCGCCACGGAGCCAGCGGGGGAAGGCGGCTTCGGCTATGACCCCATCTTCTTTGTCCCCGAGGAGGGGCGCACGGTCGGGCAGATGACCGCTGAGGAGAAACATCGCATCAGCCATCGGGCAAAGGCGGCGCGGGCGGCGCTGCCGCTGCTGCAACGGCTGACAGCGGCAGACGCCGAGGAGCCAGCGCGCTAGCGCGACGCAGTACGCGCCATGAGCGGCGCCATGAATGGAGCCAGGTGTGCCCGCAGACCCCATCCGAGTCGCGATCGATCTCGAAACGACTGGACTACGCCCCGAGCAGGATGTCATCATCGAGATTGGCGCGGTCAAGTTTGCTGGAACGCGCATCCTCGACACGTTTCAGAGCTTCGTGAGCATCGCCTCGTCGCTGCCCTATCGCATCCATCGTCTCACCGGCATTACCAACGCGGATCTGCGCCATGCGCCACAGTTGAGCGCGCTGCTGGCGCCGCTGCGCGCCTTCATCGGCCCGGCGCCGCTGGTGGGACATAGCGTCGCCTTCGATGCGTCCTTCCTGCGACGGGTCGGGCTGGCGCAGCGCAATCCACTGCTCGATACCTACGAGTTGGCCTCGATGCTGCTGCCCGATCTGCCCAGCTACACGCTCGCATCTGTCGCCGAGACGCTCCAGATACCCTCATCCGTACATCATCGCGCGCTGGCCGACGCCGACCTGGCGCGCGCGGTCTTTCTCGCCCTGCTGGAGCGGATGCAGCGTCTCGACACCGTTACTATCGAGCAGTTGGCGGCGTTACCTGTATCCCCAGGCTGGTCACCCGCCCATCTCATCAAGCTGGAGATCCGCGAGCGCGAAGACCGAATGGCGTCCAGCTCTATGGCCTTGGCGCTGGCGGCTGCCGCGACGCCACGCCGCCGAGGTAAAGGAGCGAACGCGCTCCCGCATTCCACGCTGACCCAGTCGCTGGATCCCTCGCTGCCTTCGATGGCGCTCTACCAGGATGTGCGCGCCGAGGCTGAAGGTGCGCTGCCCGCGCCGCCACTGGCGTCACGCGAGGAGCCGCCCGCGCCACCGCTGGGACGAAGCGAGCGGGGGGAGGCGCTGGCTACCTTCATGCGCGACGGTGGCGCGCTGCTGCTGGAGGTGGAGCGCACGGAGACCGCGCTGCTCCAGACGCTGGCCGATGTGGCGCGCTCGGTGGCTACGACGCCTGGTGGGCAGGTCATCATCGCGGCGAGCGACAGCGAGGAGATGAAGCGGGTTGCGCGGTCGCTGGCGCCCCGCGCGCTCGCCCTCGCTGGGCTGGATGTTGCGCAAACGCCAGTTGCGGAACTAGATGAGCGGGAGGGGTATTTCAGCCTGCGCCGCTGGTTTGGTGTGGCGCGCGAGGAGCTAGGGCAGCCGCTCTCCGCTGAGGTGACACGCGGGCTTGCCAAGCTGACCATCTGGTCGCGCGAGACGCGGACAGGACTGCGCGCCGATGTGACGCTCTCCGGCCCTGAATCCGACGCCTGGGCGCGAGTGCGTTCTGGCCCTGAGTTCGCTGTGGCTGAGGCGGATTGCCCGTACCGCGCGGGCGGCTATTGCTTTGTGGAGCGCGCCGAGCGGCGAGCGCAAGGGGCGGCGCTGATCGTCACCACACACGCGGCGCTGGCCGCGCGGCTGGCGGGCCGCGATACGCTGCTGCCTGATGTGGCGCGCGTGGTCATTCTCGATGGCCGCCAGATCGAAGACGAGCTACGCCGCCAGCGCACCTTTACGCTGGACGGGGCCAGCGCGCTAGCGCTGCTCGATACGCTGGCGAATGGGACAGAGCCTGCGGCGGGGCTGCTCGCGTTGGCCGCGACCCTCGCCAAGCAGCCGAAGCGCGCGGGTGAGTGGCGCGGCGCCGTCGAGCGCGCACGGCAGGCTATCCTCGCGACCTGCGACGCCCTCCGCACCGTTCAGCAGACGAGCCAGGAGCGCAATGCCCGCGCAGGCTCGACCCGCGCTGAATCCTTCGACAATGGCGCTCTGCGTGTCGATAGCGTGATGCGCGCTTCCGAGGGCTGGAAGTCGCTCACACGGGCCTGGGAGGAGTGCTGCGAATCGTTCGCTATGGTGGCCGCTACCGCGCAAAAGGCCGCGGATGCGCTGGCCCAGGAGGAAGGCGCCATGACGCCGCGCGCTTGCGGCGCCCGCGCTGATCTGCTGGGTCTGGCGCGACGCATCGGCTCCATGACGGAAACCGGATCGGAGATTCTCAGCAGCGCACGGGTCGCGGATACCGTGTGCTGGCTGCGCGCGCCCCAGGCATATCAGTGGAGCGAGCCTTCACGCGACCGTCGGAATGGTCAAAACGGCCAGAACAGCGCGACGCCCAGCGAGGGTGAGCAGGAGGCTGTGGCCGCTGAGACGCCGAGTGCGCGGGATGCGCTGCTGGCAGAGGCGCCTGCGCTGGTCGTCGCGCCCACACGGGTTGGCGAGTTCCTGGCGCCCCTCTGGGCGACGGGGTATGGCGTCGCGGTCGTCGGCTGGGCGCTCTCGGTGGGCGGCGAATTCGAGCATACACGCGGGGCATTGGGGCTGCCAGAGACGACGCGAATGATCTCGTCCACCCCCGATTATTCGCGGCAGACGCTGCTCTGCCTGCCCATCGATGCGCCAGAGCCTGCGGCGCAGGGCTACCATGCGCAGTTTGAGGCGCTGATCGTCGCGCTGGCCCGCGCGCTGGAGGGCGACGTGGTCGTCATCTTCCCTTCGCATGCGGCGCTGCGCACGGCGGCTACGGGCATCCGGCGGACGCTGGAGCGGTACGACATCCTCACGCTGGCGCAGGGGATGGATGGCTCGGCGCGCCAACTCTGGCAGACCTTCACCAGCCAGCCGCGCACGGTGCTGCTGGGCGCGGGCGCCTTCTGGGATGGCGCGGAGTTGCGCTATCGTGCGCCCGCGTGCGTGGTGGTGGCGCGCACACCGTTCCCCCCGCAGAGCGATCCGCTGGTGGCGGCGCGGGCGGATGTCTGGGCCGACCCGCAGGCGCAATTCATGACACCACAGGCCGCCTTGAAGCTGCGGCAGGCGCTCGGCGGCCTCGCCTGGAGCCACCCGCGCCGCAACGCCGTCGTGCTCTACGACCGTCGCCTCCAGACCCGCAGCTACGGCGACACCATCCTCGGCGCGCTGCCGCAGTGCGAGCTGTACCAGGCCCCAGCGGCAGACCTCACCGAGCGCATCACTGACTGGACGCAGGAGTAGGGCGGACGTACAGCGCCAACGCCGCGTCATACCAATTGTGGCGAGGTCAGTGTAAGATAACGGCATGGGACGACGCTTACGCCTGGAACCATAATTTAGGGGTGGACAAGCTCGCGCGGCACTACCAGGCAGTCAAAGAACTGCACGAGCGCGTCTGTGTCCACGTGCGTTGGGGCGGCGCGGGAGATCGCTGGGCGTTCCGGGACGTCGGTGCTTCCAGCGCCCTGCTCCATCGGCGCTCCGGGGTATCCCGCTTGGTCCCGCCTTCGCGAGGCGACGTATCAGCGCAGCTGTCCCTGGACTCAACAGCGTTTGTGGCACACCTGCTCGGTTCACGACTACGTCGGGCGCTCTCTCAATTCTCGGACCGCCTGAATAGTCACACGGAGGGTTCAGCATGAGACTGCAAAAAAATAGCGACTCTTATGCTACTCAAACCGGTATGGTTATCAATCCTGCCCGCGCCTATCCCAAAATTGTTGGAGCGGATTTATTGTTTCCGCCCTTTGACGTTTCTTTTTACGAGAATCTTAAGGCAGCGCTGGTGAATGGATTGGTTGATCCAAATACGAAACTGATGGTTTTTGAGGTGGGGCAGCAAACGTTGGCGCTTGTGTTGAAGCAGATGGCCTACCACCATGTGGCGCAGGGGCAATTGAATGGGCAAGCCTGGGCCGCCTTCTTCTGTGTAAGCTGCAATATGGGAACCAGTCTGGTTCCGATAGTGAATGGGCGAGTTCATCGGTTTCGTCTTACGGGTATCTACAACGCCATGTCGATGATGAGCGATGATGAGACAGGTTCAGTTTGGGAGCACGTCACTGGTGAATGTATACGGGGATCACTTCAAGGGGCGCAGTTGAAAACTCGATCCGCACAGTATTTGACGGTAGCGCAGTTATTGGAATCAGTTCCAGGCGCAAAGATCGCCATCTCAAAAGCATCATGGCTCTCACGTCTCCTTGATTTTCTCCTCCTCCGACGCATGTTAGCCCCTACAGGTTACGTTCCAAGCATTTTCCGGCTTTCGATGACTCAAAGTGACAACCGCTTGCCAGAGTTGGAAATTGGCCTGGGGGTCTGGATTGATGGGCATGCACGCTTCTATCCAATGAAAACAATAAAAGACCAGAATAATGCCCTTATCGACACCCTCAATCAGCAGCAGATGGTTGTCTATATCGACCCCACTTCGGGTACACCTGGGGCACATCGCAGTACAGCGCAGATTCAGGGTTGGGATGGTAACATGCTGATGCTGGACTCCGGGGAGCGGATTCGCAATGGGTGTGTTCTAAATGCAGCCACTGAAAAACATCCGATTGACCGCCCCAATCAGCAGTTTACGCGCTGGTATGGCTTCTCTTATATGTTTCCGGCGTGCGAGATATTTTCGATAGATAGCTGAGCACGCAATCTAACCAACAGCAAGGGACTGGCGGCAGAAGAACTGGCCAGTGTGAGGTCGATTCGGAACGAGGCGCGGGTGAGAAACAGTCTGAAAACTTCTCATACCAACTCATACCACTTTCGCATGGGATGTTGTACTTGGGCTGACTCAAGCCCTGGATTCGCCAGGCTCGGCCGATGGCCACAGTTACAACGACCGAGACGAAAATGGTATCACTCCATGCGGGCGGAGAAGCCGCGCCAGGAGGCGATTAGCCCATCGCGCAGGGTGATGAAGCTGATGCCCTCGAAGACGCGGCGCTCGCCATCGGCGTCGCGAGTGTAGGCCCAGCGCCACGCGGCGGCGGCCTCCAGGCCATCGGCGCGCGTGAGGATGCGCGACACGGTGAAGCTGGCGTCGCGGTGGCGCGCGGCGAAGTCGGTGATGAAGCCGCGAATCGCCGCGCGTCCGTCGAAGATAGCGTGGGGTGGCTCGGCGTAGGCGGCGTCATCGGTGAAGAGAGCCGCCGCGCCATCCGCGTCACCGTTGGCCAGGCGCTCGCCGAAGGCGCGGAGGACCGCTTCGGGCGTCATGGCGGGCTTACCGGACATTGAAAAGCGCGTCACGCTCGGCTGGCGTGGCGAACTCCTGCTCGGTGCGAATCAGCTCCACGACCTTCTTGCGCCCCTTCGGGCTGCCGATGAAGACGGCGCCGACGAGGCGGTTCTCCTTGAAGAAGAACTTGCGGTAGTCGGTGTTGCCCTTGTCGCCCGGCGCCGAGTGCGAGGTTGAGGTCAGCGCGGGATTATTCGATTCCGCGATCCCCATCACGGCGATGTTGGTATTGAAGAGCGGGCTGGTGTAGGTCGGCACGTCGCGATAGGCCTCGCGTGCGCCCGCCATGTTGCGCGCGACCAGTCGCCCGTGCGCCATCGCGTTGTCCCACGTCCCCATCGCGTGGTGGACGCCGATCATCGAGTCGTAGAACTCCGCCACGTCACCAGCCGTGTACACGCCCGGCACGTTCGTCTCCAGATACTCGTTGGCGATGATGCCCAGTTTGCGCTCGATAGAGGTGTCGCTGAGAAAGCCGTGGTTGAGGGTCAGTCCCAGCCCCACGCCAATCATATCCGCCTGGTAGGTCTTGCCAGAGGTCGCGACGATGTGCTGCGGTTGACCATTCGCGGCGACAACCTCGGTGATGGACTCGCCATGCACGACATCCACGCCATGCGCGCGGGCGATGTCGTCTACGAGTTGCCCACCCTCCGCGTCGAGGATATTGCGCAGCCAGAAGGGGCCGCGCATCAGCCAGGTGACGTGGACGCCGCGCACATTCAGGCCCTCAGTCAGCTCATAGGCGATGAAGCTGCCGCCGGAGGTAACCGCCGTCTTGCTCTGGAGCGCGTTCGCGATCAGGGCGCGGGTGTCGTCCATCGTCACGAAGTTGAAGATACGCTCCACATGGTCGGCTCCCGGTACGTCGAGCTTGTTGGCCCAGCCGCCCGTCGCCACCAGCAGCGCGTCGTAGGGCAGCGGGCCGCCGTGGTCGAGGTAGACGACCTTCCCAGCAGTGTCTACGCGCGCCACCAGCGTCTCAGTGAGCAGGGTGATGCGCTGCTGTTCATGCCAGGTGAAATCGCGGATGAAGACCTTTTCCTCTGGCAGCAGCCCTTGCAGATAGCGTGGCAGCGAGACGCGGTTATAGAGGGGATGCGGCTCGTTGGTGATGAGCCAAATGTCGCAAGCGGGATCGTTCTTGCGCAGCTCCTGCGCGCAGGTGGTTCCCGCGATACCGTTGCCGATGATGACGTATTTTTTGCCGACTTCTGCCGCCAATGGAGCACTCCTCACAGTCCTACGCTGGCGGCATCGCAGTCCGCCGCTGGGGCCGATGCGCCGGAGCGCAATATCGCGCTCTCCGGAGCCGCTGATGGCGCACAGACTCACGCACATCCGCGCGGTTGATGGGCGCCATCGGCATGATAACACACCAGGCGGCGTCCAGGGCGGCCCACCCCTAGTCGTTGTGGCGGGAGGCGTCCGATCGGCGCGACGCTGACTCGCTGGCGTCAGGATGGTAGCCCGCTTCTTCCGCCTCGGCCAGCGTCGCGAAGTAGGTGCGGTGTTCTGGCGCAGGCAGGCGCTTCGAGTCAATCGGATGGTACACCCGCGTCAGGATATTTCCTACATATGCGGCGCCTTCCATCTCACTTTCATCGTAAGGGATTGGCTCGGCGGCGCCGGGTTCCTCGGCGGCCGTTTCCTCGGTGATGGGCGGGCCGTCGGTCGCAAGCGTAGCGGTCTGCTCCTGCGCGGCCTGTGTCGCCTCCGACGCTTGCTCCGCCGTCAGCGGAATCTCGACCAGGGTGTCGTCCTCGTTGTTGGCGTTGATGCGGTTGCGCAGCACGATGTAGGCGACAGCGCCAGCCGCGAGCAGGCCAACGCCGACCCCTACCGCCCAGAGCGCGGCATTCGCGCGGCGATGCGATGTGGCGGGCAGCGCGGGCGCCGCAATCGGTGCGGGCGGCTCCGCGTCGCTTGCCATCGGAAGCGGCAGGCGGCGCAGCGTGTCACGGGTGACGGCGCTCATCTGGCGCAGGCTCTCCTGCGCCTGTGGCAGCCGCTCCTGGATGGCGCCCTGAATGACGTCCTGGGGGCGTGTCTGCGCGGCCCAGGCCAGCGCCTCGTTTAAGCGCGCATTCGCCTGCTCTCGCAGCGCCTCAGCGTGTTCCGCCGCACGCAGGGCGCGCCAGCGGGCGATCAGCGGCGCCGCCGCTCCCGCCGCCAGCAGTCCCATCTGAAACCAGCGGCTCTTGCCGCTCTCGTCCTGCGCGCCATCTAGCGTCTCGGAGGTCCTCATGAGTGGTGATCCTTTCTCTCTTCTTGCTCGTGTTGCGCTCTAGTAGTGTGCCGCATGATAGCGACATGGCGCCAGAAGCGTGCGGCGCTACGAAGCGGATTGGTCTTCTCGTCGTCATAGGCGCGGGAATGCGACGTGATACACTACTCTCCGGAGCATGGCGTCCGCTTGGGTGGCGTCTGAACGGCTCTCCGTCCCGCAGTGTAGCGATATGGAGACTAGGTGTGACATCGTTTTCCAGCGCATCGTCCACGGCGCCTTCTGACGGAGATTCAGACGAATCGCGCGTCCCGCTCGTCCCGCTTGCGCCGATGTTGCAGCGAATCCTCGACGCCAGTGAGCCAGCGTTCCGTGATTCTCTCGACGAATCCACCCTGGCGGACGAGGCGACGCAGCGCCGCGCGCTCTTTCCCGTCACACGCGGCTACGCCTACCTGAACCATGCCGCTGTTGGGCCAGCCCCCGCCTCCGTCGCCTGGGCGACACGCCAGGCATTCGAGGCGCTGAGCCTCGGCGGCTCGCTGGAGATGGATGGCCGCCAGCCAGAGGATGAGGCGCGCCAACGCTTCGGGCGGCTCATCAACGTCGCGCCAGAGACCATCGCCTTTACGAAGAATGTCAGCGACTCGTTTATGACGATCGCGCAGGGGCTGGACTGGCGGCCAGGTGATAATATCGTGACCGCCGCGTGTGAGTTCCCCGCGAATGTCTATCCCTGGCTCAATCTCGCGCAGCAGGGCGTCGAGACCCGCTTGGCGCCAGTGGTAGCGGGGCGCCTGCCGCTGGATGAGATCGCCAGCCAGATTGACGAGCGCACGCGCCTGGTCAGCATCAGTTACGTCGAGTTTGGCTCTGGCATCCGCAATGATGTCGCCGCCATCGCGCGGCTGGCCCATGCTGCGGGCGCCCTCTGCGCGGTGGATGGCATTCAGGCGCTGGGCGCGCTGCGTCTCGACGCGACCGCCGCCGATGTGGATTTCGTCGCTTCTGGCAGCGTCAAGTGGCTGCTCTCGCCCGCGCACCTGGGCCTGCTCTATGTACGTCCCAGCGTGTTGTCGTCGCTACGGGTCGCGCGTCGGGGCTGGCGGAGTTTCACCACCCCGTTCGACTTCTTCGACTACACGCAGCGGCTGCGTCCGGGCGCCGCGCGACTGGAAGGTGGCAGCAACAACTGGCTGGGGCTCGTCTCGCTCAATGCCGCGCTGGCCCTGCTCGAAGCGGCTGGCGCGGAGGCTATCGAGGCGCGCGTGTTGGCGTTGGCGGCGCGGGCGCGGGCTGCACTGGTGGAGCGGGGTTACGAGATCACCAGCCCCGATGCTCCAGGCGAACGCTCCGCCATCGTGACGTTCCGCTGGCCAGCGGGCCAGGACGCCGCCGGGGAGGCTGTGGCGCGTCTAGCGGAGGAATCGCGTGTCATCATCTCAGCGCGCAACGGGCAGATGCGTGCCTCGCCGCACTTCTACTCGACCGAGGACGAGATTCAACGGCTGCTCGACGGCCTTGACCGTGTGGCGCGGCGTGGATGAGTCAGGACAGACTCACAGGTAGCGGGAAATAGTAGAGAGGAGCATGACTATGGCAATACGCAAGGCAGTGATTCCAGCGGCGGGGCTTGGCACGCGGATATTGCCCGCGAGCAAGGCGGTGCCAAAAGAGATGCTCCCCCTGGCGGATACCCCTGCTGTGCAATACATCGTCGAGGAAGCGGCGTCGTCGGGCATCTCACAGGTGACGTTCGTGGTGAACCGCTTCAAGCGTCCGCTGGAAGATCACTTCGATGAAGCGCCAGAGATCCGCGCCGCGCTCGAGCGCAAGGGCGCGACGGAGTTGATCGCGCGTCTGGAACGCTCTGTGCGCCTAGCCCAGTATACTTATGTGCGCCAGTCGCAGCCGCTGGGCCTGGGGCATGCGGTGCTCTGCGCGCGGTCGGTGATTGGCGATGAGCCGTTTGGCGTGCTGCTGGGCGATGACCTCGTGGACAACGACGCCGATCCGTGCCTGGCCCAGCTCATCCGCACGCATGAGCGCTATGGCGGCTGTGTGCTGGCGGTCATGCGGGTTCCGCGTGCGGAGGTGTCGCGCTACGGTGTCGTCTCGCTGGGCGCGCGGATGGATGAGCGCACGCACGAGGTAACTGGGCTGGTGGAAAAGCCCAGCGCCGAGGAGGCGCCCTCTGATCTGATCGTGATCGGGCGCTATGTGCTCACTCCGAACATCTTCGCGGCGCTGGAGCGGACAACGCCCGGTGTTGGCGGCGAGATTCAGTTAACTGACGGGCTGCGGGGCGTGCTGGCCGCGGGCGGGCGTGTCTACGCGCACGAGTTTACCGGCATGCGCTACGACACGGGTGATCCGGTGGGGCTACTCACCACGTCCATCGCCTACGCGCTGAAGCGGCCAGACCTGGCACCCGGGGTCATCGCCTATCTGAAGACGCTGCGACTCGACTGAGACGCACGCTCCTCGCTGCTGGCACTTGCGAGCGCGGCGATTTCGCGCGACAATAGGCGCGGATTGCCCCGGTGGGGAACCAGAACGAAAATCACCTGCGCGCGTGACGCCGCAGAGACGATGAGGAGAAACCAGTAGTGGAGGCTCAGCAGACTCCCACGGCGCCGCTCGCGGGACGGATAGCCGTCGTGACAGGCAGCAGCCGCGGCATCGGACGAGCGACAGCGTTGCGGCTGGCGAGCATGGGCGCCGATGTCGCCATCAACTATCGCAGCGACGCCGCCGGGGCCAGCGAGACGCGCGCGGCGGTTGAGGCGCTGGGCGTGCGGGCCATCACCGCGCAGGCCGATGTCTCGCAGGAGGAGGATGTCCTGCGCCTGTTCCGGCAGGTCGAGGAGGGCCTTGGCCCCACCACGATTCTCGTGAACAACGCGGGCCTCACCCGTGACAAGCTGATCCTCCAGATGAAGCTGGAAGATTTCGACGGCTTGCTCGCGGCGAACCTGCGCTCGGCGTTCCTCTGCACGCGCTCAGCGATTCGCACGATGATGCGAGCGCGCTGGGGGCGCATCATCAACGTCTCCTCGATCTCCGGTCTGATGGGCCAGGTGGGGCAGGCGAACTACGCCGCCTCGAAGGCGGGACTGATCGCGCTCACCAAGTCAACGGCGCGCGAGCTGGGCAGCCGCAACATCACGGCGAATGCGGTGGCGCCCGGGTTCATCCCGACGGAGCTGACGGCCAACGTCTCTGAGGAGTTCCGCAAATACTACCTCGACCTGACGCCGCTCAAGCGATTCGGCACGGCGGAAGAGGTGGCGGCGATGATCGCGTTCCTCTGCTCGCCCGACGCGGGCTACATCACTGGCCAGACCATCGCTGTTGATGGCGGCATCAGCATGCAATAGCACGTTTAGCTGCGCACGCTCGCCGTAGGTCCCACTCTGCGGACGCTCTGTCGGTATTTTGGGCTAAAGTGAGCGCGACGCCGCAATTTGCGGCGCGAGATGGACACGTCATGTGCGCGGGGCCATCGGAGCGGAGCGGCGAGAAGGAAGCAACGACACGTATGGATGAGGCTCAGCGCTCAGAGCGAGACGCGCTCCCGGGCGAAGACCCGAGCGGCCCAGTGACCCAGCGTGGGATCGGCGTTGTTCTGCCCGCATACAACGAAGAGGCGGTCATCGCGGATACCGTCCGCGACTGCGCCAGGACGCTCGCGGTCATCGCGCCAGACTACGAGATCATCATCGTGGATGATGGCTCGCGTGACCGCACAGGGGCCATCGCTGATGAGCTGGCGGCGGAGAATCCGCGTGTGCGTGTCATCCACAATCAGGGCAATCGCGGCTATGGCGGCGCGCTGATCGCGGGCTTTGACGCGGTGAGCAAAGACCTCACCTTCTTCATGGATTCCGATGGCCAGTTTGACATCCGCGACTTGGCGCGGCTGCTGGCGCTGCGCGAACAAGGCTTCCGTGCGGTGCTGGGCTATCGTGAGCATCGGCAGGATGGCGCGATTCGCCGCCTGAACGCCTGGGGCTGGAATCTGCTGGTCTCGCTGCTCTTTGGCCTGCGGGTGCGCGATGTGGATTGCGCATTCAAGGTCTATGACACCGATCTGGTGCGGATACTCGGCGTCCACTCTGAGGGCGCGATGGTCAACACTGAGATGCTGGTGAAGCTCAAGCTGCTAGGCGTGCGCACGATCGAGACGTCGGTGCGTCACCTGCCGCGTCTGCATGGCTCGGCCACAGGCGCCAACCCGCGCGTCATCCTGCGCGCCTTCCGCGAGCTACTGCGACTGCGCACGCGGCTGAGCGGCTGGCGCCCTACCCAGCCACTCGCCGACGCGAGCGTCGTGTCGTCGCAGGTGATGCGCGGGTAGAGGATGCGCCGCCATGCCTGCCAACTCTGCGCCGCCACTTACCGCCGCCGCGCTCGCCTTCATCCAGGCGCAGCGGTCGGCGCGGCTCGCCACCAGCGACGCCGACGGGCGTCCGCATGTCGTCCCGGTCTGCTATGCTTTCGATGGCGTGCGCTTCTATCTCCCGCTCGATGAGAAGCCGAAGCGTGTGGATGCGCTGCGGCTGCGGCGTGTCCGCAACATCCTCGCGCGCCCAGACGCCGCCCTGCTGATCGACCGCTACGACGATGACTGGTCGCGGCTGGGCTATGTCTTGGCGCAGTCGCGGGCCACCCTGCTGCCGCCCGATGCGCCGGAGCACGCGGCAGGCGTGGCGGCGCTGCGGGAACGCTACCCGCAGTACCGCGCGATGCCACTGGAGGAGCGCCCGCTGATCGCGCTGGAGCCGCAGCGGTACATCTTCTGGGGGCCAGCGCTCGACGCCGAGCCAGCGCCGAGCGAGTGGCTGCGGCCAGGGCGTGGGCTGGACTTCCTGCCGCTGGCGCGTGGTCGCCGCTCGGTGCGCGCGTTCACCGATCGCCCGGTTCCCCGCGCGGCGCTGGAGGAGCTGCTGGAGGCGGCGGCGTGGGCGCCCTCGCCCCATGGACGGCAGCCGTGGCGCTTCGTCGTGCTGACACGCGCGGAGGCGAAGGCGCGGCTGGCGGCGGCGATGGGCGCGGAGTGGCGCGCGACGCTCGCGCAGGATGGCGAGCCTGCCGAGGTGGTGGCGCGGCGGCTCGCCAACTCGCACGCGCGCATCCGCGAGGCGCCCGCGCTGGTGCTGGCATGCCTCTACCTCGCCGACCTTGACCACTACCCCGATGAGCAGCGCCAGCGCGCCGAGGAGACGATGGCCATCCAGAGCCTCGGCGCGGCTATCCAGAATCTGCTGCTGGCGGCCTATGCGCAGGGGCTGGACGCCGGCTGGATGTGCGCGCCGCTCTTCAGCCCCGACGCTGTGCGCGCCGCGCTCGACCTCGACGCCGCGCTCATCCCCCATGCGCTGATCCCCATCGGCTATGCCGCCCGCGACCCCAAACGCCGCCCCCGCCGTCCGCTGAATGAGCTAATCGCGCACTGGGACTGATGCTGGCTGCGCGGCCAGGTCGCGGCAGATGGCGCGGGCGATGGTGGGGCCTTCGTAGATGAAGCTGGTGTAGAGCTGGATGAGGCTCGCGCCCGCGTCGAAGAGCCGCCGCGCGTCGTCGGCGGTGGAGACGCCGCCGCAGCCGATGATCGGCAGCCGGTCGCCCGCCCGCTGATGCAGCCGCGCCACCACCTCCACCGCGCGCTCGCGCAGGGGGCGGCCACTCAGGCCACCCGCTTGCGCGCGTAGCTCCTGTGGAACCCAGGCGCTGAGGGCATCGCGGGCGATGGTCGTGTTGACGGCGATCAGGCCGCTGGCCCCGCGCGCGAGGCAGACCGCCACCACGTCGTCGAGACCAGCGTCGTCGAGGTCGGGCGCGACCTTCACCAGCAGCGGCTTCGGCGTGGCGCGGCCCTCGCTGGCGGCGCGCTCGCGCAGGCGGAGGGTGAGCGCGGCCAGCAGCGCGTCGAGGCGGTCGCGCGCTTGCAGATCGCGCAGGCCGGGGGTGTTGGGCGAGCTGATGTTGACGGCGAAGTAGTCACCCCAGGGGTAGAGCGCGTCGAGCGAGGCGAGGTAATCGTCTACCGCCTCATCGAGCGGCGTCACCTTCGATTTGCCCAGGCTGATTCCGACGGGGATCGGCGCGCGCTGCATGTGGGCGAGCCGGCCGCGACCGCCTCGGCCCCCTGGTTGTTGAAGCCCATGCGATTGATGAGCGCCTCGTCGCTGACCAGACGGAAGAGGCGCGGGCGCGGATTCCCTGGCTGGGCATGGCGCGTGATGGTGCCGACCTCCACAAAGCCGAAGCCCAGCGCGGCCAGCGCGGGGATGGCGACGGCGTTCTTGTCGAAGCCAGCCGCCAGGCCGATGGGATTGGGGAAGCGCAGGCCAAAGACCTCGCGCTCCAGCGTCCGTGGCGATGGCGCCGCCCGCTAGCTCGGCGGCGATGGCGACGGCGCGCGTCAGCGCGGGCGAACGGGAGGCGAACGCCAGACCGCCCAGCACGCGCTCGTGGATGGCCTCGGCGTCGCGCCCGGCCACGCGGAAGAAGATCGGGCGCGCGACGCGGCGATAGAGCATCAGCTTACTACGCTTTCGGTGCGGCGAAGTAGTCGGCCACAGTGCGGTACGTCTCCTCGGAGATGCCGCCCGTTTCGCGCCAGTAGGCCAGCAGGTCGCTGATGGTGACGGCGGCGTGGAGGCGATAGCCAGCGGCGGCGATGGCCTCAGGCCCGCCCTGCTCGCGATCCACCAGTACGACGACATCATCCACCACCAGGCCATTCGCCTCCAGTGTGCGAATCGCTTCGAGCTTGCTGTCGGCGTGGGTCACGACATCGTCAATCACCAGCACGGTCTCGCCGGGATGGAAGAAGCCGTTGATCGAGCCGCCCGCGCCATGCGTCTTGGTCTCGCGTGGGGTAATCATCGGGATGCGGGTGATGTGCGAGAGGACGGCGACCATCGGGGTCGCGGCCATCGGCACGTCGGCGTAGCGGCTGAATGCCAGCCCATCTGTCTCGATCAATTCCTGGAGCGCGGCCACGGTGGCGTCGAGCGCGTCGGGGAAGCTGCGCAGTACGCGCAGGTCAACGTACATCGGTGAGAGCGGCGCGTCAGGCTGCGTCTCATGCAGCTTAAGGCGAAACGCGCCAAACTTGACGGCGCCGCTCGCCAGCAGCCCATCGGCGAAGGCGCGCTGCTTCGGCGTTAGGCGCGCGCTCGCGGTATCTTCAGCCACGGAATCTGTCCTCTCTAGGTTCAGGCGCCGCCCTTGTCAGGCGCGCGCTGCGTTGATGGCGCGCATGACGCGCTCGGCCTCGCGCCGCCCAGCCTCGGCGAAGTCGGCGCCGCTGGAGGCATAGAGCACGCTGCGCGAGAGGCTAATCATCAGCCCCTGCCCCGCGCTATCCAGTCCGGCGCCGACGACAGCTTCGATGTCGCCGCCCTGCGCGCCGACCCCCGGCACGAGGATCGGCATATCGCCGACGATGCCGCGCACGATTCGCAACTCATCGGGATAGGTGGCGCCGACGACCAGCGCGCAGTTGCCGTTGGCATTCCAGTTCGTCGCGACGGTTCGCGCCACCTGCTGATAGAGCGGACGCTCCACACCATCCGCGCCGCGCGTGGCCAGGTCCTGGAGCTCGCCAGCCCCAGGATTCGAGGTGCGGCAGAGGATCAGACAGCCACGGTCGGCGCGCTCCAGGAAGGGGCTGATGGCCTCGCGTCCGAGATAGGGATGCAGCGTCACGGCGTCGGCGCGCAGCGTGTCGAAGGCGGCGCGGGCATAGGCGGCGCTGGTGCTGCCAATGTCTGCGCGCTTGGCGTCGAGGATGACGGGAATCTCTGGATAGCGCGCGTGGATGTAGGCGATCAGGCGTTGCAGCGCGTGCATGCCAGCGGGGCCATACTGCTCGTAGAAGGCGCTGTTGGGCTTGTAGGCGCAGACGAGATCGGCGGTGGCGTCTACGATGGCCTGGGTGAATCCGACGAGCGCGCCTTCGATGTCGGCCTCCTCCTCGCCCGCTGTGGCGCCGAGTAGGCCGGTGCGTCCGCCGCGCGCAAGCTGGGGGATGCGGTCAAGCTCCGGGTCGAGGCCGACACAGACGAGCGAACCTGTCGCTTGCCAGCGCCGCCGCAACGCCGCGATGAAACTCGTCTCTACCGCCGCCGGGGTGGGCTGTGTGTCTGTATCCGCCACGCGACTCCTCCTGAGTGGCGCATCGTGCGCGCTGGGGCGCGCTGGCCGGGCGCGCGACGCAGGGCCGCCAGATATTGTAGCAGACGCGGGCTACTCTTCGCTGGGGGGATTTTCCTCGCGGCTGGCGCTGCGCGGAGCGACGCGGGGCAGCGCGGCCACCTGCGCCTCGTCATCGTCGGCGCCGACACGGTTGAAGCGCTCGAAGCCGCACTTCACGCAGCGATGAACGATGACCTCTTCGCCATTGGGTCGCTCGAAGAGGCCGATTGGCTCCATCAGCCCCTGGCATGGGCTGGCGCGGTCGCCGGAGCGCTCGGCGTCCACATGGCGCGAGTAGAGGCAGAAGGGGCAGTGGTTGCGATTGCGCCCGCCGCTGGGGAGTGGCCCGACGTGGCGTCCGCAGTGGCCGCAGGTGAAGGCGTCGCTGGGCTGGGGGCGCCCCGCGTCGCGCGTGTCACGCTGGCCGCGCTGTCCCTGATGGCGCCCACGGTCGGCGCCGTGTCGCCGCTTGTCATCTTCGCCAGGTCGCTGTCGTCGCGCCATGCCGCACTGCTCCTGCTCCGCTCGTCGCGCCTGCCAATCCGCCTGGCGCGGGCCTCGTGGCATCGTATCGCTGGGAGCGTGAGCGCGTCAAGCCACGCGAGGCTCAGGCTGTGGTGGGCGCCAGCGGTCACGCGCGCCGAAACCATCTGACCAGCGTGATGACCTCGGCGATGAGGATGAGCGCCGCCAGCAGGAGCGTGAACAGCGCCATACGCTCCTGGGGAAGGACAACCTGCGCCATGTAGTGTTCGAGTTCCCTGAAAACCATGGGAGGAGCGTATGGGTCCTGACACTCAGAGAACCCGGCGTGGTAGCGTTCAACCTCTCCAAACATAGCATAGAGCCTGGTCGCGAGTGTGAGCGACCAGATCCCCCCGATGGCGGCGCAGGCGCTGATAGCTCCCACGAAGAATATCCCCCGCCTCCAGGTGGTTTGCCGCCCGCGCAGAATGAGCGCGGCCACGCCGGCGCAGTATCCGAGCAGGAGCAGCGCCCCAGCGACAATGACGCTCACGAGCCAGAAGGTGAAACTGGTGAAGATTGCGCCGGAAGAACAAACATCCATCGCGCTTTTCCTACTCTCCGCATCCGATGCCTGGGGGTTAGTGGAAGGCGTCTGCGCCTTGTCTGTTAGACGCGCGACGCTCCAGCAATTTCACAGGCTGGCGGTGCTTGTCGCTGTGTCCGGAGTTGGCCGTGAGACGACACGTGCGGTATAATGCGAAATTGGACTGTCAGTGTCGGCCATTGGGGGATGATGGCGCTGCCGCCGCGCAGCCCAGGCGGGAAAGGTACAGGCGAGTGAACGCATACGAACAACTGGTGGCGATTCGCGACCGGCTCGAACTCAACGGCGCCAGCGAGGATAGCGTCACACTTGTGGAAAAGTTCATTGCGCGAGCGGAACCAGAGCGCGATAGCGATATGTCGGTGACGCAGGTGATGATGATTCGCCACCTGTTGCGCCAGCGTGAAGCGCTGGATAGCCACGCGATCTACGACGATCTACAAGAGTTGATGAGCGAGATCGAGGCGCGGCGTACGGCGCGCAACGACGACGCGGTGCGCCCGGCGTGGGAAGAGGAAAAGCAGCCCCGCCCCAAGAGTTATTATAAAGCGCTCAAATCGCGCGATGGCCAGCCGCCGACCAAGTAGCGCGTCAGGAAAGCGCGCTTGGGCGAATTGAAAACCTGAAGATCTCTGAGAGCCGCAGCCAGTCACAGACTGGCGCGGCTTTTGCTCACTATGTGGGGCGCCACCGTAGCGTGGCTGGGACGTACACTATATGAGTGGATCACGCGCCGCGTGCCAGCCAGGCGGCTGGCTATCGCGGGAAATGTTGTGGCCCAGCGTTCATTCAACAGCGCGTGAGGCCCCAGGAGCAAAACAATGAGTGGCGGAAGCCGTCCTAGCTGGTACAAGCCAGACACTGGCCTGACCACGCGTATGATAGTGACCATTTTCCTGCTCGGCGCGGTGTATGTCGTCTTCGGCGTCGCGCTGAACTACTTCGGTGTGCCGTGGTATCTGCTGGTGACCATCGCGGCGGCCATCGCGTTCACGCAGTTCTTCTTCGCGGACAAGATCGCGCTCGCCTCGATGCGCGCCCGTGAAGTGACAGAAGCCCAGGCGCCAGAGCTGCATGAGATGATCGGGCGGCTCGCGGCGCAGTCCAACCTGCCCAAGCCGCGTGTCGCCATCGTGAATACGACCGTCCCCAACGCCTTTGCGACGGGCCGTGACAAAAACCACGCGGTCGTCGCCGTGACGACGGGCATCATGGATAAACTCCAGCCGCAAGAACTGGAAGCCGTGCTGGCCCATGAACTGACGCACATCATCAACCGCGACATGATGGTGATGACCATCGCCGCCTTCTTCTCGATCGTGGCGGGACTGATCGTGCGCAACTTCTTCTGGTTCGGTGGGGGCGGCTTTGGACGGCGGCGCGACGACAACGGCGGCGCGGCCATCGCGCTGATCTTCCTCGTATCGCTCCTGGTCTACGCCATCAGCTTCCTGCTGATTCGCGCGCTCTCACGTTATCGTGAACTTGCGGCTGACCGTGGCTCGGCGCTGATCACGGGCGATCCGTCGCACCTGGCCTCGGCGCTGATGCGCATTAGCACTGATATGCAGCGCATCCCCGACAAGGACATCCGCGAGGCGCAGACCGTGAACGCGCTGTGGATCGTTCCCGCGTTCAAGGGAAATAGCGCGATGTCGCTGCTCTCGACGCACCCCTCGACCGAAGAGCGTGTGAAACGCCTGCAAGCGATGCAGCTCCAGATGGAGCAGGGCCAGCGCTTCTAACCGTTAGCCGATGATGAAGGAGTCGGGATTCCGTGGGATTCTTTGATACGCTCTTTGGGCGGCAGAAGCCAGTTCCTGCTGGTGACGACAAGATTTTCGCGATGTCCACTGCGCAGATCACCCTCCAGACTGAGCAGAATCTCGTCCCGACTGGCTCGGCGGCGATGTGCTTCAAGGGGCTGGAGTCCGGCCCCTTCACCGCGATTCAGAAGGAGCTGGAGCAGTTGCTGGCGCTCGCGGGTCGCGACGACAATCTCACCATCAAGCCCAGTGAAGACAATCTCGGCTATCGCTGGTTTGTCTTCACTGGCACGGACTTCCAGGCGCTGGTGACGGCGATTCACATGGCCAGCTCGACGCTCCTTGACCGGGGATATGGCAGCCAGTTGCTCTTCGCCATCTTCGCCTTCAAGCGCGACAATGGCCAGGAAATGTACTGGCTCTACAACTACAAGCGCAGCAAATTCTATCCCTTCGTGCCGACACGCGATGCGAAAGATCCCGCGCGCAGCCGCGATAATCCCGAAGAGCTGCGCCTTGCCGCCGCGATGGGCAAGGAGATGCCCCTCGAACCGGAGCTGGATCGCTGGTTCGCGGTCTGGAATCCGCCGCTCTAGTGAGCGTGGGGCCGCGTCGGCTGGTTGCGACGCGGCCCCACGACATATAATGCCGCCGAGACTGTTGGGCGCCTCACCCTGAGGCAGCGCGGGAGGTATCAGCTATGGCGGCGCGCTATGCGGTTGGTGTGGATATTGGCGGCACGAAGATGTACGCCGGGGTGATCGATCTGGAGTCGGGCAAGGTTGTCGGCTCGCAGCGCAAACGCACGCACCCTGAGCGTGGCCGCGATTTCTTCGTGAAGCGGCTGACGGAGGTGGTCGGGGCGGCCATCGAGGCGGCGAATCTGCCGAAGCAGGCGGCGCTACTGGGGATCGGCGCGGGCATCGCGGGACAGGTGGATCGCGCGGAGGGTGTGCTGCTGACAGGGCCAAATCTTGGCCAGGGACTCGACAACCTCTCCATTCGTGATGTTCTCCAGGAGAAGTTCAATATCCCCATCTACCTCGGCAACGATGTCGAGGTCGCCACCTATGGCGAGCATCACTATGGCGCCGGGCGCGACTGCGACGACTTCGTGTGTATCTTCGTTGGCACAGGCATCGGCGCGGGCATCATCCAGAATGGCGTGATGCGGCGCGGTGTGACAGGCACGGCAGGCGAGATTGGCCACACCATCGTGCAGTACGAGGGGCGTATTTGTGGCTGCGGCGGGCGCGGCCACCTGGAGGCCTACGCCTCGCGCACGGCCATTACGCGGGTGCTGCTGGCGGAGCTGGGGCGCGGGCGTGAGTCAAAGCTGCGCGAGCTGCACGACCCCAAGGATACCGCCATTCGCTCCAAGGTCATCGCGCGCTGCATAGACGAGGGCGACCAGCTTGTGATAGACACCGTCGCGGAGGCGGCGGACTATCTCGGCGCGGGCATCAGCTCGCTGGCGACCTTCTACAATCCCGACCGCATCATCCTCGGTGGCGGGTTGATTGACGCGACGACGCTGCTCTTCGACCGCGCGGCGCTGCGCACACATGAATCAGCGCTGCCCGCCGCGACCCGCAATCTGGCGGTGCGGCGGGCGCAGCTTGGCGACGACTCCGGCATCATTGGCGCGGCGTGGATGGCTGAGGCGCAGCAACTGCGCACGCTCGACTAGCGGGCGCGGCTGACTATACGCTCTGCCGTTCGATGGCGACGGCAAGCTCCGCCTGTTCCACTGGCTGGTTGATGTGTGAGTGCACCAGGAACGCCTGCGCGAAGATGGTGGAGATGGCGGTGTAGACGATGATCTTCTGGCCGACAGCGTGAATCTCATCGCCGATGATCGTGCCGGTGCCTGGGCCGAACATCATCAGCATGAGGTAGCCGAAGAGGATCACGACGAAGGCCACGTTGACGCGCAGCAATGAGGCGGAAATGCCCTGCGCCCCACGGATGGCGATGCTCTCCAGGATGACGGCGAGGAGGAGCGAGCGGAACGCCCACTGCACGAACGCCTGATGCTCCAGGAAGAATAGGTTATAGGGTGTCGCGCCGATGCCGATGAAGCAGACCGCCGCGATGAGGCCGACCACCATCGCCGCGATGCTCACGCGCTTTGCCCAGACGGTTGCGGGCTTGCTGGCGAAGAACTTCGCGAAGGCGATGAAGAAGACGCCCAGTCCGACGCCGACGATGGCCATCGCGCTGCTGAATAGGATCATCGAGGGGTAATTGGACGCGCCAAGCTGTGTACGCGTCTGCCCCAGGTCGCTAAAGAAGTTGATGAAAAACTGGTAGCCGTGGGTGTGCGCGATCGGAACGGCGCCGCCGGGATACAGGAACATCGCCGTCGTGGTGAAGGCGATGAACACCAGGCAGACGGTCGCGATGATCGTGAAAAGTCGCCGGTACCAGAATGCGTGCTGCTGTGGAGGCTGCGTTGAGGTTATGGTTGGCTCGTACTCTGCCATGAAATGTGACCACCTTGAGGAGTTGCCTGGGTTTGCCGATGCCGCTGAAGTGAACATAATCACTCCTGGATAGTAAGCGCCTGTGCGTATGTGAAAGTCAACGAGCGCGCAGCGTTTGCGGTACTATCGTCTTGAGCGCGCAACCGTGACCCTGTGGCGTATGATGGGATGAGATGGTGAGGCGCGGTCGAGCGTCCACTGCGGAGGAGGTCAGCCATGAGCGCGCATATGGCAGGCGCGACTCCCGCGCACGCGGTGGGAGCGCGTGACGCCGCGCCTGCGCGCCGCCCAGAGTTGGACTGGGTGCGCATGCTGATCGTGCTGGGCATCATTCCCTACCATGCGCTGCTGGTCTTCATCACCTCGGGCGCGACGGTCATACGGCATCCGGTGGCGTTTCCGCAGGGATCACTACTCTACTCAAATCTCGATACCTGGGGCATCTCGCTGATCTTTCTGCTGGCGGGGGCGTCGAGCAAGTTCACGCTGGAGACGCACGCGGCTGGGGCATATGTGAAGGCGCGCGTTCTGCGGCTGTTGGCGCCCATGCTGCTGGTCGCCATATTCTTCACGCCAGTGGACGCCTACTTTCTGCTGCGGGTCAATCCGCAGCTCATCAGCGTGACTCCTCGCCCCATCACTGACCTTGCCCGGTTGAGCGATTTTGGCGCATTCATGCTGCAATACTGGGCGATTCTCTTTACCTCAGGCTTGCCGATAGTCGTCAGGAATGTGCTGGCGCATCTCTGGTTCGTGCCGCGACTGCTCCTGGTCTCGCTGATCTGCCTGCCGCTGCTGCTTGCCCTCCGCGAACGCTGGCCCCGGTGGATGGCGCGCGTCACGGCGGCGCGCTTCCCGCTGGAGCTACTGGTGGTGGGCGCGGGCCTGCTCCCAGCGGCGCTGTTCACGGCGCTCCAGCCGGGCTGGCTCAATCAGTTGACCTCTGGTTGGCCGCTGCAGGATGACTGGACGCCGTTCTTCCTCGATCTCGTGATGTTCGTCTTTGGCTACCTGTTCTACTCGTATCCGCCGCTGCTCGATGTCGTGCGGCGTCTGGCCTATGTCACGCTGGGACTGGCGGCGCTGCTCTGGGCGACCGTTCTCATCATTCGCTGGAACCACCTCGGCCCCGCGAATGGCTTCTCGGCGCAGTATGTGGTGTTTACGATGGCGCAGAGGTCTAGCGATCTGGCTGCTCCACCTTGGCGTCCTGGGAGTGGCGCTGCGCTTGCTGACGATGGCGCCCGCGTGGCAGCGCTATCTGACCACGGCGACTTTTCCCGTCTATGTCCTGCATCTGCCGATCCTCTTTACGCTGGCGTTCTATCTGCAAGCGCTGCCGCTGCCGTGGCCCTTCCAGTGGGCGCTCATCGCGGTGGTGACGATCGGCGGCGCCTTCGCGCTCTATGAGTACGTGGTACGGCGAACGCCCGTGACTCGCTTCGTATTTGGCCTTGAGGCGCCAGCGGCGGCGGATGCGCCCGCGAAGCCGCGCGGCTAACATCCGCTCGCGCGGGTCTGCGCCTGTCTGCTACAATCTGGCGCAATGGCAGCGCATGGGGGCCAGCGGGCGATGTCGCCGCACACCCCATGCGGGAGGAGGCGCGCATGCGAAGGCGACCGATTCCGCTCTCGGAGCGACCGTGGGACTACTTCTTTCTGGCGTTCTTCCTGCTCAATCTCTGCTTCATCACCTATATCGTCGATCTGGAGCAGTTGGTGATCGCCAATCCCGCGCACTTCACCTATCCGTTGTGGCCGCCCGCGCCGCTGGTGGATATGGTACACAACTACGCGCGGGTATATGATCCGCTCGTATTGGCGCGGCCTCCCTGGTGGAAGATGACCATCTGGTTCGATGCGCTCGGCTTCGGCCCATTCTATGTCGCGAGCATCTATGCCTACATTCGCGGACGTGACTGGATTCGCCTGCCCAGTTTGCTCTATGGCGCGTCCATCATCACGATTGTCTGTATTATCCTGAGCGAGGAGTATGGCGGCCCACACGCGACGCCACACTTCCCATTCGTGCTGCTACTCAACTTGCCGTGGATCATCGTGCCAGGGTTGATCGTTATCCGAATGTGGCGCGTGGAACACCCCTTCACGCGCGCGGTGAGCGAGGCCAGCGAGCCTGTCGCGGTCGCGGCGCGAGTGAAGGGCGCACGCTGATGCGGCCAGCGAAAGCGCGCGAGCTGCGCAATCGGTATGGGCCGTGGGCTGTGGTGGTGGGCGCCTCCGCGGGGCTGGGCGCGGCGTATGCCACGCAGCTTGCCGCCGCTGGCTTCTCGCTCGTGCTGGTGGCCCGCCGGACGCCAGAGCTGGAGGCGCTGGCCGCCACGCTGACCGAACGGCACGGCGCGCAAACCCGCGCACTGACGCTCGACCTCGCCCAGCCCGACGCCGCTACCGCACTCGACCAGCAGACGCGCGACCTTGATGTCGGGCTGCTGATCTACAATGCCGCGCGTTCGCCTGTTGGGCCATTCCTCGATCTGCCCCTCGATGAGCATCTGGACGAGCTGGCGGTGAATGTGCGGGCGCCGATGGAGCTGGCCTGGCGCTTCGGGCGGCGCTTCCGGGAGCGCGGACGTGGCGCTGTGTTACTGATGTCATCACTGGGCGCCAACCAGGGAACCGCGCTGGCCAGCAACTACGGCGCGACGAAAGCGTACACGCTGACGCTGGCGGAGGGGCTGTGGGAGGAGTGGCGCGAGCTGGGGCTGGATGCGCTGGCCGTGCAGCCCGTCGTCATCGCCGGGGCGTCCGCGCAGGTCGGTCCCACGACGCTGGCGCCTGACGCGGTGGCGGCGGCGGCGCTTGCGGCGCTGGGTCGCGGGCCATCCGTCACGCCGGGGTTTGCGGTCAAGCTGGCCGCTTTCTTCATGCGTCGCGTTCTGCCACGCGCCAGCGCCATCCGCATGATGGGCCGGGTGATGCGGCGGATGTATAGCGAGACGCCGCGCCAGTAAGCCGTGTTATGTCATATTGGTGATGCGACTTGCGGAAACCCTTACGGATGGGTGATACTTCCGTCGAGAAGCGGCGGGCGTCACGATGCGCTCGTTCGCTGGCGGCAGGCGCCACCGCGCGCTGAATGCGTAGGAGCCGTTTGCGCCATCTCGCAGGATGTGGCTATGGCAGAGGATACGACCCCCGCCAGGCAAGGCGCGGAACAACCTAGCCTGTTTGCTCCTGAGACTGCGACCTCGGTGAAGCAGCCGCGTCTCGCTGTTGTCGAGATCGAGCCGCCCACTGGAGCGACGACGCTTGGCGCGTGTGCGCTGCCCTACCAGGGCTATCTGCGGCGCACCGATCACTCGCGCGCGACGATCACCTGCTTTCTCTCTGACCTGCGCATGCTCACCGAGTTTCTGGGCTATCAGACCGTCGCGAGTACGATCACACAGGATCGACTCGGCGCCTGGCTGGAGCATCTGCGCCACGGACGCGAGGCGCGTCCCGCGCCCAAGACGATGGCCCGCCGCATCACCTTCCTGAAGAACTTCTTTGGCTGGCTCTTTGAGGTGGGCGCGCTGGAGCGCGACCCAACGGGGCATATTATGCTCTCGCGTCCGGCGCCTCCATTGCCAGAATTGATCTACGATGACGAAATCGCGCGCATCGAGGTCGCCGCCGCCGAGGATGTCCGCGCGCATGCGTTGGTGCTGCTGCTGCTCTCCACCGGGCTGAAGAAAGAGGAGGTGATGGCGCTGACACTGGGTCGCGTTGATCTCTCCGACCCGGAGCACCCCGCTATCGAGGTGCGCTTCCCTGGTCAGGCGAAACGCTGGCGCGAGCGGCGCATGGAGCTACCCGCCGCCTGGACAGACATCTATCAGCGGTATCTTCAGCGCTATCAGCCACGCGAGCGCGTCTTTGAATGCACCGATCGCAATCTCAACTATGTGCTGGCGGGCGCGGTGCGGCGCGCTGGCGTCGAGAAGCGTGTGACGCTGCAACTGCTGCGCGACATCTACGCGGTGCGCCAGCTACGCGCGGGAATGCCCATCGAGACGCTGCGCGAGCGGCTTGGCCTCTCAGAAGAAGCCTGGTACGAGACAGCCGAGAAGTACCGCAAACTCGCCTTCCCCTTCGAGGCGCGCTAGAATAGTGGCGCTCGGCGTGTTGGGGGCGGTTAGCGCGCGAGGAGCAGGGGCGGGTAAACCCGCGGCTAAGGGCGTGCGCGCCACGAAGGCCGCCGACGCGGCCTGGGTTCCGGCGAACTAGCGCGCCATGTGGGCGGACGAGCGCTCTTGCGCCGTCAGATTCCTAGTCCGCGAAGGCGGACTTCGCGGCGGAACGCCCTTAGCCGCGGCTTGAGCCGCCAGCCTAAAACACCATACCCCGCCCCCGCACACCGCGCACGCCGTATCCGTCGCAACCTGTTAAACCGCATCATGCCTCTGCGCTAAGGAGTTTCCACCGGATGCCACTTTCTCCCGCGCCACTGCTGCCTGGCTCGTCACCGCTCCCCGAGCCAGGGCGCCGACCGCCCGATCGCCGTGCGCTGCGGCTGGGGGCGCTGGCGATGGCGCCCGCGCTGATCGTGGCGTTGCTGGCGGGGCCGCTGTTGCTGCCTGGCCTGGGGAACGTCGTCGCGCAGATACAGGGCCAGGCGGGTGGCGGGGTGCCAAGCTCCGCTGGCGCGCAGTTCCAGGGCTTCACGATGAACCCTCTGGCCAAGGTGAGTAATGGCGGCTACACCAGTCCCGCCTCACTCAAGAACATGCAGACCCAGGCTGACCTCTTCCACATGAACGCGGTCATCATCCCGGTGATCGCGGATATGCCCGTGCGCAGTGGTTCGACGCTGCTCTGGCACGCGGGGCAGAAGGGCAATTACGATTCGCTGCCCGTGACGACGTATGTGCGCGCTATCGAGGACGCGCGCAAGGCGGGATTGCTGCCGATACTGGAGCTACAGGTACGGCAATTCGACTATCTCTCAGGCTGCCTCACCCCGGCGCCAGGCCCTGGCTGTAACTCCTCCAGCACGCTCGTCGGTCGGGTATGGTATGACTCACGCTCTACTGACCCTTACCTGGCGCTCAATGGAACGACTGGACAGCTCGAAAAGGGCTGGTTTGACAGCTACACCGCGTTCGCGGTGGAGTATGCGCGCCTTTCCGAGCACTATCACCTGCCCTACTTCATCTTTGGTGATGAGCTGACCGATGTCACGACTGACACTGCGAACACGAGCCCCAAAAATGATCCCTACGGCATCGATCGTGGCGTACCCGGCGAGAGTTTTCCGAATTGCAGCGGCAGGCGTGATTGTGAATGGCGGCATGTCATCCACGCGCTACGCTCACCGGAGTACGCGAATTTCCTCAAGCACGCGCCCCAGACTGGCGGTTCCTACACGGGCAAGCTGATCTACGCGGCGAACTGGGGTGACTCGTCAGATGGCCTCAGCCAGCCAGAGTTCGAGAAGATTGCCTGGTGGGATGCGGTTGATACTATCGGTGTAGACGCCTACTTCCCGCTCTCGGCGATGAGCGCTGATCTCGATGTGGCGAGCCTGCAATCGGCCTGGAATGGCGCCCTGCAAACGGGTCCCAGTGGCCAGAAGAATATCGTTCAGCGGCTGGCGACCGTCTCAGCGAAGTTCAACAAGCCCATCCTCTTTACCGCTGCGGGCTATGCCAGCAGTCCGGGCGCGAATAACACCCCCTACGCGCTGGCGGGCATAGGATCCTCGGCGGGCGTGAGGACACCCGTGGATGGCGTCGAGCAGCTCAACGATATGCAGGCGCTGCTCGGTACTTTCAATGGGCTACCGTGGTGGCAAGGTGTCTTCTGGAACGGCGAGCAGCCGCTCACCCCGCACTATAGCCAGGCGAACTGGGCGAGCGATAGCAATTGGGCGGGCGATACGCTGGCGACGAGTAAACCAGCGGGCCAGTGGCTCGCGACCTTCTACCAGAAGAATCCGCTGCCGTGCGACTGTTAATTACCAGAGCCATTCAGGCGCTGCTGTAGCTCCTCAGTCATACGCGCAACCTCTTCAGCGTTGCCATGTAGCTGCGCAGGGGTATTTTGAAGCAGTTCAGCGCGCCAGTCACCATCGCGCTTTGAGCAGGTGAGCATCTGTACCGAATTGAGCGTGGGGTTGATGATGCCAGTCAGCACTGAGGGCATACCCACGATGCAGTACGCAATAGCGATATCATCGCTGATGAAGCGCACCCAGCGAACGACAGTCACGTATGCGGGTGTTTCGTGGTGGGCGAACAGCTCACTCATATAGTTGGCGATTGTCTCGCTCCCCGCGAGGACTAAACCATCGAAGCCAACGATCGCGCCGCTCTCAGTGAATAGGGCGGCGAAGGCGTTGGCGTCGCGCGTGTTCCATGCGCGGAGCATCTCCTTGCAGAGCGTGCGGATGAGCGCCTCGTCGGCGAGCGATTTCGCCGGAGGCACAGGGGCAGATGAGTCCATCGAGATTCTCCTTATGAGTTGAGGCGGTTAGCGCGCCGCCTGGGCGATGGCGGCGTCAAGCTCACTGGCGGTGGGTGCGCCTGTCCAGGTGTTCCGCACGACGCCATGTGTGTCGATCAGGATGAAGCTGGGGTAATATGCGACACCGTAGCGGCTGGCGATGCGCGCTCCCGCGTCGAGGAGGACGGGAGCGTCAAGATGTTCCCTGGCCATGTAGGGATCAGTGATGCTCGCGTTTTCGCCTGGCGCATCGAGGTAGATGACGCGCACAGGCTGTGCAGCCTGCGCCACCACGTTCGCCGCCCGCACGCCAGCCAGGCAGTGGACACAGAGCGTGTTGAAGAAGACGAGCAGTGTCACTTGGCCGTTTTGTGGATTGTAGCTGACCATCTGGGGGAGGATCTGCCCATGCTGCGCCGCGGGCGCACTGAAGGCTGGGGCCGTATGGCCGATGAGCGCCTGTGACTGATTTGGGGTGGGCGCCTGCGCGTGTGCCAGCGTCGCCAGCGCCAACCCCAACACCGCGCATGCGATGGCGCCGAGCCGCAGCCAGCCGCCGACTGTGAGCCGCCGCAGACGCAGTGCGAGCCGCCGCGCCACCACAGTCGCCATGATTCCTCCAGCGTGACACGTTCTACATGACTGCTGTTGAACAAGAACGCTCGTTTGTAGTGTCCCACAGGCGGTATGGCCACCGCAAGCGACTATGACCCTCCGCTCTCAGACACCTCGCTTGCGGACACCTTCGCTCGCGGCATAGAATGCTTGAGTAGGGAACGCAGTTCGCGCGTGGCGCCGCCCCACAATCTGATGTCCGTGTAGACAGCATCTCTCCTCTCTAGCCTCCAGCGATGGGCGCATGCACACGCGCGACCCCGCATGCGCGGCAGAGTATCTCCTAAGGAGCTCGGGTCATCTATGACGCAGACAAAGAAACCCGCTACAGTCGGCCAGCTTCGTGAGAGCGGCTATCGTGTCCAGTCCGTCAAGGATGAGATGCGCCATAACTTGATTCGGATGATGCGCGCGGGCGAGGAGCTGTTTCCTGGCGTCGTGGGCTACGAAGATAGCGTCATCCCGCAGATCGAGAACGCGATTCTCTCCGGGCAGGACATCGTGCTGCTGGGCGAGCGCGGACAGGCCAAGACCCGTATCGCGCGCAGCCTGGTGAATCTGCTCGACGCCGAGACGCCCATCGTGGCTGGCTGCGAGATCAACGACGACCCACTGAATCCAGTCTGCAAGGCTTGCCGCACCCGCATCGCGGAGGAAGGCGACGACACGCCGATTCACTGGATTAGTCGCAGCCAGCGCTACGGCGAGAAGCTGGCGACTCCAGACATCAGCATCGCTGACCTGATCGGCGAGGTTGATCCGATCAAGGTCGCGGAGGGGCGCTATCTCTCGGATGAGCTAACCATCCACTATGGCATCATCCCGCGCACGAACCGGGGCGTCTTCTGCCTGAACGAGCTTCCCGACCTGGCCGAGCGCATTCAGGTGGGCCTGCTCAACATCATGGAAGAGCGTGATGTGCAGATTCGCGGCTACAAGGTGCGGCTGCCGATCGATGTGTTCGTCGTGGCGAGCGCCAACCCCGAAGATTACACCAATCGCGGACGCATCATCACACCGCTGAAAGACCGCATGGGGTCGGAGATTCGCACGCACTACCCGCGCACGGCCGCCCACGAGATCAGCATCATGGAGAACGAGATGCGCCCCTTCAAAGCGGAGGGCATCGAAGTCATCTTCCCGCAGTTCATGAAGGAAGTGATCGCCGAGATCACACACCAGGCGCGGCGCAGCTCTGAGATCAGCCAGCGCTCAGGCGTCAGCGTGCGCATGACCATCTCGAATGGCGAGAACGTCGTGAGCAATGCTGTTCGCCGGGCGATTCGCCTGAAGGAGCGATATGCGGCTCCGCGTGTCAGCGACCTCTCAGCGGTGATGGCCTCAACCTCCGGCAAGATCGAGCTTGACGCGGTGGGGGATGTGAACGAAGAAAAAATCGTGACCAGGCTGGTGAATCAGGCGGTCAACACGGTCTTCCGGCGCTACTTCGAAGTGAAAGAGTTTGACCAGCTCGTCGCGGCGTTCGAGAAGGGCCTGAACATTCAAGTATCCGCGAATCAGTCTGCGATGGCGTATGTGAACCAATTCGATCAGGTGGGCGGCGTCAGCATCGCTCTGGACAAGCTCAAGGGGCGCGGCAATACCGCAGTGGTCGCCTCGGCGGTCGAGTTTATCCTGGAGGGGCTGCACGTCAACAAGCGCCTCAACAAGGATCAGGTCGACGACCATGTCCGCTATCGGCGCTAACACGGCGTCTGGCAGTTTCCAGCATAGCATCCGCCAGGCACGGCGGGCGCGGAATGGGGGCGTCGCATGTTTGACCGATACCATCTGAGCAAGCCATTCCGCTATTCCCGCTGGGATGGCACACAGGAGATTGATGAGCTTGACGCAGAGGGCATCATGGACGCCCTCTCGGAAGACTTTTTGCGCTCAGGCGATCTGCGCTCCTCCCTCGAAAAGATGATGCGCGAGGGATTCAGAGGTATGGACGGCATGCAGCGCCTCGGCCTGGACGACCTGCGCCAGCGCCTGCAACAGCTTCGTAACCTCCAGATGCAACGCTACAACCTCGGCAGCGTGATGGACGACATCAAAGAGAAGCTCGAACATATCAAGCAATTGGAGCGCGAGGGCATTCAAGGGCGCCTTGACAAACAGCTAGGCGATGCGCCAGCCGACGCTCAGCAGGGGCAGCAGGGGCAGCAGGGGCAGCAGGGGCAGCAGGGGCAGCAGGGGCAGCAGGGGCAACAGAGCGGTGGCGATGAGCTGAGTTCCGATGACCTGCGCCGCATGCTGGAAAACATCGCTAACCGGAAATTCCAGTTCCTCGATCAACTGCCAGAGGATGTGGGTGGGCAGATTCGCGAGCTCTCTGACTACGACTTCATGGATGACCAGGCGCGCCAGGAGTTCAAAGAGTTGCAGGAGATGCTCCAGCAGCAGGTGATGCAGCAGTATTTCCAGGGCATGACGCAGGCCATCCAGAGCATGACTCCGGAAGATCTCTCGCGCATGCGGAATATGGTGCGCGAACTAAACCAGATGCTGCAGCAGCGGGCGCGCGGCGAGGAGCCAGACTTCGACAGCTTCATGCTGAAGTACGGCGATTTCTTTGGACCCGGCATCAACACGCTCGATGACCTGATTCAGCAGATGATGCAGCGGCAGGCGCAGATGCAGGCCGTGATGGATAGCATGACGCCGGAGCAGCGCGAGCAACTGCGCGGGATGATAGACGATCTGATCGGCGATGACCGCCTGCGCGTTGATCTGGCTGAGCTAGCGATGAATCTGGAGGCGATGTCCCCAGGCGGGCAACGCACGCGCTTCAAGCTGACGGGTGATGAGCCGCTCTCACTCACCGAGGCGATGGCGCTGATGGGCACACTGCAAGAGATGGAGGCGCTGGACAAGCAGATTCGCCAGATCAGCGGGATTGACGACCTCGAAGCGATTGACGCCAACAAGATGCGTGAACTGGTCGGCGATGAGGAGGCGCAGGCGCTCGAACAGATTCAGGCGCTCATCAAGCAGCTCGAAGATGCGAATATGATCAGGCGCAATGGCGATAAGGTGGAGCTGACTTCGCGCGGCATCCGGCGCATCGGACAGAAGGCGCTGCAAGATGTCTTCGCCCAGCTCCAGCGCGACGCATTCGGGCGCCACCGCTTGCCGGAGCGCGGTTTCGGTGGGGAGCGTGACGAGCAGACCAAACCCTACGCCTTCGGTGATCCATTCGAGCTGAACCTGGAGCGCACTGTCATGAACGCGATCAATCGCGAGGGGTCGGGTACGCCAGTGCGGCTCGGAAAAGATGACTTCGAGGTGTACCACACCGAGCATATGACGCGCTCTTCGACGGTGCTGCTGCTCGACATGAGTTGGAGCATGCTGCTGAACGACCTCTGGCCATCGGCGAAGAAAGTCGCCATCGCGCTGGAGAGTCTGATTCGCGGCCAATATCCACGCGATACCCTGTACCTCGTCGGCTTTGCGGATATCGCGCGCGAGTATAAGCCGGATGAATTGCTCTCCATCAGTGCGTGGGGGCGTGTGCAGGGGACGAACATGGCGCATGGGCTGGCGGTGGCGCGTAGTCTGCTGGCGAAGTCGCGCGGCGCCAACAAGCAGATCATCATGATTACCGATGGCGGCCCAACCGTCTGGCGCGAGGGAGGCGACTGGATGTTTGCCTGGCCGCCGCCACCGCAGGCGCTGATGCAGACGCTGCTCGAAGCGCGTCGCTGCGCCCGTGACAACATCACCATCAACGTGTTCATGCTCTGGGACGATCCTTACCTGAAGCGATTCGTCAACGAGATGGCCACGGTCAACCGCGGGCGCGCCTTCTACACCAATCCAGACAATCTCGCGGAGTATGTGATGATTGACTATCTTGGCTCCAAGCGTAAGCATGTCCGCTGAGGTGGAGGGGCTGGAGCTGTTGGCGGCGGGCGCGACGGCGTTGGGCATCGCGCTGGATGGCGAGGCGCTGGGACGGTTCGCGCGGCTGCGCGATCTGCTACTCGACTGGAATACGCGCGTCAATCTCACGGCGATCACTGCCTCAGATGAGGTCGTGCGGCTGCATTTCCTCGATGCGCTCACCTGCGTCCTGGCGCTCACCAGCGAGGAGCGCGAGCGCCCGCTGCTCCTGCTGGATGTCGGGAGCGGGGCTGGCTTTCCGGGGCTGCCGCTGGCCATCGCCTTTCCGCATTGGCAGGTGACGCTGCTGGAGGCGACAGGCAAGAAGACGCGCTTCCAGGAGGCGGCTATCGAAGCGCTGGGCCTGACAAACACGCAGGCGCTGAACGGTCGCGCCGAGGAGCTGGCCCACGCGAAGGAACATCGTGGGCGGTACGATGTCGTGACGGCGCGGGCGGTGGCTGCCCTGCCGACGCTGCTGGAGTACTGCGCGCCATTCGCACGGGTGGGCGGCGTTGTCATCGCGCCGAAGAAGGGCGATTTGGCGGCGGAGGCGGCGGCGGGCGCGCGGGCCGCGATCCTGCTCGGCGCACGGCTGCTGCCCACCATCAGCGTCACGACACTCGGCCTGGCAGACGAGGGGCGCGCGCTGCTCGTGGCCCGCCAGCAGCGCCCCTGCCCGCCACAGTATCCGCGCGCGGGTGGGGCGCCACAGAAGCGGCCGCTGGGTGGATAGCAAGCTGGTTCGTGATCGGTGGTCGTCGCCTATTCAGTGGTATCGGCGCGGGAATAGAGCGCCTGCCGCCTCTTCGATGACCTCGCGAAGAATGCGCGCGCCCTGGGCGATGTGATCGTGGGATAGACCTCCGTAGCCGAGAACCAGCCCCTGACGGCCTGGCGTGCCGTGATAGAACCACTCGACGGGCGGCGCGATGACGCCACAGGCGCGCGCGGCGTCCGCAATCTCGGTTGCGTTGAGAGGCGCTTGCAGGTCGAGATAGGCGTGCAAACCAGCGTCTAGACCGAGGAGGCGCGCCACAGGCGCGAGCGGCGCCAGCAGGTCGCTCAGCAGTGCGCGCTTCTCGCCATAGCGCCGACGCATGCGCCGGATATGCCGCTCCAGATGGCCTTCGGAGATCAGCCTGAGCAGCGCCTGCTGGCTTGGCCAGGCGGCGTTAAAATCATGGAGGGTCTTCAGCCGCGCGATGGTTTCCAGGAGCGCGGGTTGTCGGGTGGCAAGATACCCCACCCGCAACGCTGGCGTCAGGATTTTGGAGAAGGTGCCGATATAGACGACACGTCCGGTGGTATCTAGTCCGGTGAGGGCGGGTAGCGGGGGACTATCGAAGCGAAACTCGCTGTCATAGTCATCTTCGATCAACAGGCTGTCGTGCGTGTCGGCCCAGCCAAGCAGCGCCATCCGTCGCGCGACCGAGAGTCGGCCTCCCAGTGGATACTGGTGAGATGGAGTGAGGTAGACGAGCTTCGGCGCATCGGGGCCGGTTGTGAGCGCATCAACTCGCATGCCATCGTCATCGACGGGAATCGGCAGAATGCGCGCGTCCCGCCCCTGAAGGATGTATCGGGCGATGGTGTAGCCAGGCTCCTCAAAAGCGACCATATCACCTGAGGCGAGTGTCGCCTGTGCGATGAGGTCCAGCGCCTGCGATGCGCCTGTGGTGATGATGATTTCATGCGCTTCGTATGTGACTCCTCGCGCTCGTCTGAGGTAGGCCGCGAGCGCGGCGCGCAGGTCAGGATCACCAACGGTCGAGCCATACACGTCAGGTGGCAGTCGAGTGCCCACGGCGCGCCAGGTCGCGCTCCAGACGCTCATGGGGAGCGTCGAAATGTCAGAGGCCCCTGGCCCAAAGCTGATTGACTGGTGATCGGGTGGCTGCGCGCCAGTGGCAGGCGCGGGGAATTGGCGCAGCCAGCGCGGCGCCGCGGCGGGGATCGATTGGCGGGTCGGTGGGAGCGTCGAAAGGTCTGGGCTGACACAGGTTCCAGAGCCGTGTAACCGCACGAGATACCCCTCGATGGATAGCTCATCGTACACCGCTTCGACGATATTGCGAGAGATACCCAGCGCCGTCGCGAATGGGCGGGTCGCGGGCAGGCGTCTCCCTGGCGGAAGATTCCCCTGCTGGATCGCCAGGCGTAGTTGTTCGAGCAATTGGCGCTGGAGCGAGGGGCGGCCACAGCGCTTGAGCTGGATGAGCAGCTCCAGATCATCCGAGAGGCTAGCGTTGGGAGCCAAGTGGCGCCTGTTTTTTCGCAACGAGTGGCGCTGTTCTTTCATCTGCGTTGTCCCTATGCTTGATAGGACGCTATTAGCGCGCAATCGCCCACAAGCGCTGCCGCTGGCGCCCACACGCTAGCTGGGCGCGCTCGAACGAAAGGACACTATTGATGCGCCATATCAACACACACCGCTGGCGCCCGCTTCTCGCGTTGGGCTGCGCGTTTACGCTGCTGGCTGCCTGCGCCGATCAGTCCGCTGGTGGCGCTTCGTCTACCCCTACCGTCACTGTCTCGCTGGGAACCCAGCGATATGTCACGTACACACGCCAGAGCACGGGAATCTACAGCATTGGCTGGTCGCCAGATGGTCGCAAGATCGCCTCAGGCGCGATAGACACGCAGGTCTGGGATGCCACCACGGGGAAGACGCTCGTGACCTACACGGCGCATGGCTCCGCTGACTTCATCTTCTGCCTGGCGTGGTCGCCAACGGGAGATAAGATCGCTACTGGCAGCGGTCGCGCGTTTCGCCCCAGCACAGATTACACCGCTCGCGTGTGGGATCCCACATCGGGCAGCACGTTGCGCGTGTACAAAGGCCATGCGGAGGCGGTGCTCGCGCTGGCCTGGTCACCAGACGGCAAGCGGCTCGCGACTGGCTCCAAGGATAACACTGTCCAAGTATGGGACGTTGCCACGGGCAAACTTCTTACAACCTACCGTGGGAACGCCAGCACGATCTGGGCTGTAGCGTGGTCGCCGGATGGCTCGCGTGTCGCGTCTGGCTCGCAGAATGGCGCTGTCCAGATATGGGATCCCGCGACTGGCCACACCATAGTTTCATATAAAGGGCATAGCGACGCTGTCTATGGTGTCGCCTGGTCGCATGACAGCAAGCGTATCGCGTCTGGTGGTGTGGACAATACCGTCCAGGTCTGGGACGCGGCGACTGGCCACACGCTCTTTACCTATCATGGCCACACGAACGCGGTCTGGGCTGTGGCATGGTCGCATGACGACGCGCGCATCGCCTCAGGGGGCGGGGACGGTACTGTCCAGATTTGGGACGCGCTCTCAGGGATATCGGTCTTCACGTACCGTGGCCATAGCAGTACAGTCACCAGTCTGGCCTGGTCGCCAGATGGAACGCGCATCGCTTCTGGGAGCGCCGATGGGACGGCGCAGGTCTGGCAGGCGAAGTAAAGCGCCGCTTGCCTCAGTTTGTGAGCTACGGCTCCGTGACCAACTGGGCGAGGTCGCCATGCAGGCGGCTATTCCCGCCGACGTAGGCCTCGTTGCCATCGGACAGGCGCACGCGGGTGACGATGCCCCCGGCTTCTTCGACGAGCAGCGCGCCCGCCGCGACATCCCAGGGGTGGGTGCTGTACATAATAACGCCATCGCTCCAGCCGCCTGCGAGCCACGCGAAATCGCCAGCCGCCGTGCCACCCATTCGTACGCGGCCAACCGCGCTGGCGAGCGTGGACATGATCTGGAGCGGCTGGTAGTTATCCGCCGGGATTCCGGTGACGGCAAAGTCGGAGACATGGACGATGGCCTCGCTGAGCGTCGCGGTTGTGGAGACACGCAGCGCCGCGCCATTGCGGAAGGCGCCCTGGCCGCGAACGGTCGTGTACAGTTCATCGGTGGTGGGCAGATAGATGACGCCCAGCGACGTCGCCTGATCTACCCGCAAGGCGATGATGGTTCCGAAGAGTGGGTAGCCATGCTGGAAGTTGAATGAGCCATCGAGCGGATCGACAATCCAGAGGCGCCCGCCAGCCGCCGCATCGCCGCCCGCCTCCTCAGAGAGAATCGCGTCACCGGGAAACGCCGCGCGAATGGCGTCCATTACGATCTGCTCGGCGGCCAGGTCAACATCGAGCTGAATGTCGCGGGCGGCCTTGCTCTTGCCCGAATGTGCGGAGCCGCGCCGCTGGAGGAGATAGGCGCCGACCGTTCGCGCCGCCTGTTGCGCGACGACAAGCTCGCGGCTCATGTCGGGAGAGGCGATGTCCATGCTGCGCGTGTTCCTTTCCGCTATCCCAAAAGCTCGGCGACGTACTCCGCGATGGCGGGCGATGAGGTGAGGCCAGGCGACTCGATGCCGATGAGATTGACGAAGCCAGGCAGGCCACGCGCGCGCTCATGCTGGATGATGAAGTCGCGCTGTGGCTGACCCGGGCCAAAGACACGCGGGCGGATACCCACGCTCTCCGGCGCGACGTCTGCTAGCTCTAGCCAGGGGAGATAGCGGCGCGCTGACTGCCAGAACAGCTCGCGCCGGGAGTCGTCCACCTGATAGCTGGGGCTGTCGCGCCAGGTGTCGGGGAGCCAGACGGCATCCGGGCCGAGGCGCATGCGCCCGGCGAGGTCTATGGTCAGGTGGATGCGGGAGCCTGCGCGCTCGCCGCTGGTGGCGGCGAGCGGATAGACTAGGCGTGAGACGAGGCCGGTTCGGGCGGGCGCGATGCCGAAATAATCGCCCTTGCAGAAGTGTTGGCGATAAGCGGCGGCGTCGATGTCAATGCCAACGAGCGCGGCGATGGCGTCGGCCCAGAGTCCCGCAGCGTTGACGACAGTGGCGACGCGCAGGGCGAAGTCGGCGCCGGAGGCGTCCACCCCAGCGACCCGGTAGCCATCACTCAGCGGCTCGATGGCGCGCACGGTGGTTCGGTAGACGAACTCAGCGCCATGTTCGCGCGCGGTTTGCGCATAGGCGGCCATCAGGCTGTGGGCGTCTATGATGCCAGTTGCGGGGACGTACAGTGCTGCGGGCGCGCTCACCTGCGGCTCCAGACGCGCAATCTCGGCGCGTCCGATCACGCGCAGCCCTTCGACGCCATTCCGCTCGGCGGTCGCCTTCAAGCGCAGCGAGTCCAGCGGCCTCGTTTTCTTCGATGGCGATGACGAGCTTGCCCGTGTTGCGGTGGGGTATGCCGAGCTGCGCGCAGAGGTCGTAGAGCAGCCGATTGCCGCGCACGCAGAGGCGTGCTTTGAGTGAGCCAGGGGGATATTGGAGTCCGGCGTGGATGACCTCGCTGTTGCGGCTACTCGTCTCGCGGCCAAAACTATCGTGCTTTTCGAGCACCATCACGGCGCGTCCGTTGGCGCTGAGGCGCGCGGCGACGGCGAGGCCGACGACGCCCGCGCCGATGACCAGCACATCCACGGAGTAGTCGTCTACCATGCGTGACCCCTGATATTCTGCCGGGCGGGTGAGCTACATCTGTGCGCGCGTCGGCTCCCATTCCGCGCTGGCAGATCGGGAGCCGAGGGCGCATCCGCTACCGTTTCAGCGGCAGGTCGCGCAGGGCGATGGTCTGGCCGCGCCCGGGGCCGACGGAGATCAGCGCGAGTGGCGTCTCCAGCAGGTCTTCGATGCGGCTGAGGTATCTGCGCGCGTTCTCCGGCAGATCATCCCAGCGGGTCGCGCCCAGGGTGGAGGCCTGCCAGCCGGGCCACTCTTCGTAGATCGGCTCGCACATGTTTACCGCGTTCAGATTTGCGGGCATCGAGGTGATGATCTCGCCGCCGAGCCGGTAGCCAGTGCAAATCTTGATCGTGGCGAAGGTGTCCAGCACATCCAGCTTCATGATCGCCAGGCTGTCGAGGCCGTTCAGGCGCGAGACGAAGCGCCCCGCCACGGCGTCGAACCAGCCGCAGCGGCGCGGGCGTCCCGTCGTCGTGCCGTACTCCTTGCCAATCTCGCGCAGACGCTCGCCCTCCGCGTCGAAAAGCTCGGTGGGCATTGGCCCGGCGCCTACGCGGGTGATGTACGCCTTGTAGACGCCCATCGCATGCTCCACACTGCGCGGCGAGAGGCCCGCGCCCGTCGAGGCGTTGCCCGCGACCGTGCTGGATGAGGTGACGTAGGGGTAGGTGCCGAAGTCTACGTCCAGCAGCGCCCCCTGCGCGCCCTCCAGCAGCAGCGCCTTGCCCTCCGCCGCCGCCTGCTGGAGCATCGTCTGCGTGTCGGTGACATGGGAGCGCAGCTTCTGCGCATAGCCCACGTACTCGGTGTGGATTTCCTCCAGCGAGAGCGGCTGCTCGCCGTAGATTTCCGTAATCATGCGGTTCTTCTGGGCCAGTGTCGAGGCCAGCTTGGAGCGGAAGGTATCAGGGTCGAGCAGGTCGGCCATGCGAATGCCCACGCGCGAGTACTTGTCCACGTAGGCGGGGCCGATGCCGCGCATAGTCGCGCCGATCTTCTCAGCGCCGCGGCTCTCTTCCTCCACGCGGTCGAGAACCATGTGGTAGGGCATCACGACGTGCGCGCGGTCGCTGATGTAGAGGCGGCTCACGTCAAAGTCGAGGGCGCGAAGCTGGTCTAGCTCAGCGATCAGCGCCTTGGGGTCAACCACGACGCCATTGCCGATGACGCACTTGACGCCGGGATGCAGCATGCCCGACGGCACGAGGTGGAAGGCGAACTCCTCGGAGCCATAGACGACGCGATGCCCCGCGTTGCCACCTCCCTGATAGCGCACCACGTAGTCGGCATGGCTCGCCAATTCATCGACGATCTTCCCCTTGCCTTCGTCGCCCCACTGGGCGCCGACGATCGCCATTACACTCATGTCAGTATATCCTTCCTGGCTGCGTTATATGCATCGTGTGCGCGTGACTCATTCGAGTCAACTGTGCTGTAGGTAATCAATGATCAGTTGGTCGGTAATCTGCTCGACAGGCGCTTGATCGTCGGTGAAGACGAGACCACCGGGCTGCGCCTTCGCCGCCTGCACGACGGCGGCGGTCTCGCGCGCCACGGTCTCCAGCGGTGTGCCGTTTGCTTTCACCATCACGCTTGCCAGGTTCGCCTGCACACTCGCCAGCGTCGTCGGCTGCACCGTCGCGAACACTTCGGTGTTGAGCGAGCCTGGCACATCTATCGTGTAGACAGACGGAAACACCTGGTACAGCGTGTTGACGAACGCATGCACCAGCCGGTAATCGTTGTTGATGTGGCTGGTGTTCAGCATGATCACGCCGTCCGCCGCCATATGCGTCCGCGCTTCCTGAAAGAACTCTTTTGTCGTGAGCTGGAACGGAATATACGGCGGCTTGTACGCGTCAACCATCACGACATCGTAGGTGTCGCGCGAGAAGCGCATGAACGTGCGGCCATCGGCGATGGTGACATGCAGGTTCGGCTCATTCATCGCGAAGTACTTGCGGCCCACGGCGACGATTTCAGGGTCAATCTCCACGCCGTCAATGGGCACAGGCCCGTAGACCTGTGTGTATTGCTTGGCGACGGTGCCAGCCGCCAGGCCGATCACCGCGAGGCGCGGATGCGTATTCGTCGCGCCGTTGGTCGCGAAGAGCGGCGCCGCCAGCGCGTAATCTGTGTACCACCATGCGCCGTTCAGGATGCGCCCTGGCAGGTAGGTCGAGTGAATCGCGTGCCCTTCGTTGAGCAGCAGATCCATCGTGCCGTCGGGCGTGCGCACGACCTGGATGAAGTTGTAGAGCGATTCCCGCTCAGTCACGATTGTGCCGACGGGAATGCCTGAGACGCCTTTGATCGGGCCGAGCGAGACGTACTGCGGCAGCAGCAGCGGCAGGAGCAGCAGCGCGGCGGGAATAGCGGCGCCGAGGCGCTCCTTCCCGCGCAGTCCCCAGAGCGAGGCGGCCAGCAGCACAACCGCGATGAGGAAGAACGAGCGCCGCACGCCTAAATAAGGAATGAGAACCAGCACCGGCAGGAATGCGCCGATGATGCTGCCAACGGTGGAGAGCGCATAGAGGTTGCCCGCCGAGCGACCGACCGAGCCGACGCCGCTCACCGTCAGGCGGATGGCGAACGGCGAGACCATCCCCAGCAGAATGGTGGGCACTGAGAAGAGCAGCACCACCGCGAAGAGCGAGCCGATGAAGACGTTGGGGATCTCGCTGTTCAGGGCGACGGCGGCGGCGTTGAGCACGGGACCACTGATGAACGGGATCAGGCCAGAGAAGATGGCCGCCACGGTGGTGATGCCGCTGAGCAGTCGCACGCTGGGGTAGCGGTCGGCGAGACGGCCACCGATGTAGTAGCCCAGCGAGAGATAGATGAGCGTAAAGCCAATCTGATTCGCCCAAATGAAGAGCGAGGTGCCGAAGAATGGCGCCATCAGGCGCGGGCCGAGCATCTCCAGTCCGAGCGAGGCCATGCCGCTGATGAAGACCAGGGTGAGCAAGGCGATGTGGTCGGGAGAAACCCTGGCGCTACGCGCAGTGGCCTTCGCGCCTGTGGCGCCGCCCGCCGATGGCGCGAGGTCATCGGCGGACACGTTTGAGGCGCGATTCTGGAATGGTAGGCGCATGCGTTGGTGGCTCCTCACTTGGCTCAGGGAGTTGGCGCAATAAACGCGAAGTTGTTGAGCATTGGGTTGAAGTACTCGATCATGCCCGCGCTGAAGCGATCTGAGACTGAGAGCAGGTTGATGATATAAGGCCGCCCCTGATAAACCGTCGCGAAGACCTGCACGCGGATACCCGCGCTATTGTTGGTAATCACTCCGGCGCCGCCATGCCAGGTGACGCCACCGATGACGCGCGTCGTCTGGCCATCGCTCAGGGGGACGAAGTTCTGCGGGTATTTGCTCTGGAGGTAGCTCAACTCATAGTCCACCCACTCGGTTGGGTCGGTGACATCGTGTGGTGGGTTGACGAGCGTACTGGCGCCGGGCAGCGCCACCTGCATCGCATAGCCAGTCTCATTGCTGTCGTCGGCGAATTGCATCCCTGGGTTCAGGGGAGATGCGATCCAGCCGTTGGGGTATTGTATCGAGAAGCCATCGGAGGTGTCAGTGTAGAGTTGGAAGCCGAGGGCGGCGACGGTAGGCGAAACCGTCACCGTCGGATCGGACGCGGTCGGCGTCGAATTGAGCTGACCTACGGCGGTGATATGCCCCCTATTCGCGAGTACGAACAGGAGCGAACTCGCGGCCAGCGTACACACGAGCGCGACGATGAACGTCACGCGCGGGGTGAGCATGCGCTGGTAGGGAGGTACAGCAGTCCCGTTCTCTTTGCCCGAGTACTTGTCGTACTCATTGGCCATTCCTCACTCCTCGTGAACGCAGGCAGCATGACCTGATAGCAAACGTTCGTTACTCAGGCGTGGGGCCACTTTTATCCATAAGCCCACTGACGCCGCCACATTATAGCGCATCATGGCGCATGGGGATAGGGCGTATGGGGGATGCCGTGGGGCTTCAGACGCTTTGCCAAACCGCTGTGCGCCGTGAGCGAGGAAAGGTGAGGGCAGGCCTCCGCGGGTAGCCTCAGGCGAGGCGCCCGCAGAGCGCGTAGACATTGCCGATGTTGTAGTTTGGGACGCCACTCTTATCCGCGCCTGTGACGATCCAGCCCTGGCTAGAGGTGGAGAGCTTATTCGTTCCCCAACCGATCTGTATATCTGATGATTGTGGCTCGCCAAAGCCGCCGCTGAGCGGCAGGTAGCCGGATGGGCAGTAGATCGCCGTCTGGCGCACTGGCGCGGGGCCATTCCCAGAATAGAGCGGATACGTGACGGTCAGTTTGCTCACACTCACCTTGATGTGCGCTGAGGCGCAGATGATATAGGCGGTCAGCCCCGTACGCGCGGAGGAAGATATCCAGCCGTTGGCGCCATCTGGATGAGAGTCAATGATATAGCCGCCATTGACGTCATAACCGCCGCCAGTCATGACGCCTGATGGACAGCGCGCATCATAGACCTCGACTGGCCCGCCGCCGGTATTGTACGAGGAAGTCGGAGTGGTGAGCTTGACGATTCTGGTCGTCACAGGCGTGGCGGACTGGAGGCAGTCGGCGACGGCGCTCAGGGTATACGACACATTGGACATGGGGCCGATGACGGTCCAGGTGTTGACGCTAGAAGGAAAGCTGGAGAGCACGGGCGCGTAGTCTGTGGTTCCATAGCCGTTGTCTACGCCGCCGCCGACCAGGATTGTACCCGCCGGGCAGGAGACGCTCACCTGGCCCGTGAGCCAGGGAACCGAGTTGACCACGCGGACGATCTTGCCAGAGAAGGGCGCCCACGTCGCGGTGGGGGTGGGGAGCGGCGGATGGGTAGCGGTGGGGGTAGGCGCTGGCGTATCGGTCGCGGCGGGTGTGTCGGTCGCCGCGAGCGTACTCGTCGCCTGCGCTGTCGTCTGGCTCGTGCTGCCGGTTTGTGCGCCCCCTCGATTGAGGAGGAGAACAACAGCGATGGCCAGGACAACCACTGCGATGATGGCGCCGCCGATCACGCCCCTGAACTGACTACTTCGCGCCCACATCTCTCGCTTGTTTCCTTCTGTGACCTGGCGCCCCTGCGCCAGAAACGCTTGAATTCGGTTTCATCCCACGCTCAGCGGCGCCGTGTGGCGAGTAAGCGGAGAATGTAGGCCTATGATAGCAGCAAGCCGCTAGCAAGACAAGTAATTATGCGGATAGGGAGCGCCCAATGAGAAACTGTCTGAATACTCCTGGTAATCATTCCCACGGCGAGTTTTCAGACAGTCACTGAGCTAGACTTTATCCATTTGGACGAAGAGAGCAGCGCAGGATAAGCTACCACCACGTCATGTGAAAGAGGTGGTTGGATGCTTACCCTGCCTGAGGATATCTTCGCATTGTTGGCGTCGTTCACGCCACTCTTCTCGCGCCGCGTGTGGCGCTACGTCCCCGCTTTGGTGGTCGGAGCCCTGCTCGCCCCCGGTCGCCGCATGGTCAGCACGGCGCTGCGCAGCGTCGGACTCGGTCAGGTTGTGCACTTTCAGAACTATCACCGGGTCTTGAATCGTGCCATCTGGTCCAGCCTGGCGGCCAGTCGCATTTTGCTCGGCTTGTTGGTCACGACCTTTGCGTCCCAGGGGCCGCTCGTGCTCGGCATCGACGAGACGATTGAACGACGGCGCGGCGCCACCATTGCAGCGGCGGGTATCTACCGCGATCCCGTCCGCTCCAGTCGGAGCTCCTTCGTCAAGGTGAATGGGCTGCGCTGGATCGCGGTGATGTTGCTCGTTCCGCTTCCCTGGGCCAACCGGGTCTGGGCGCTGCCCTTCCTGACGGCGCTTGCCCCATCTGAGCGGTATGCCCAGGAACACGGCAAACGCCACAAGCCCGTACCCATCTGGGCGCGTCAGATGCTCCGCCAGATCCACCGCTGGTACCCCAAGCGGACGCTGGTCGTCGTCGGCGACAGCGCCTACGCGACCCTGGATTTGCTCGCCGCTGTGCGGCCCATCGCCACCGTTGTGACCCGCCTGCGTCTGGATGCGCGCCTCTTTACTCCCGCGCCTCCTCCGCGTCCGCACCAGAAGGGCCGTCCCCGCCTCGTCGGCGCGCGCCTGCCAACCTTGCAAGCGCTTCAGGCGGACATGTCGACGCATTGGACGGCGCTCACGGTTGCGCACTGGTATGGCTGGGGGGAACGCGCGGTCGAAATCGTCACCGACACGGCCGTCTGGTATTCGACTGGCCTGCCGCCGGTCCCCATCCGCTGGATGCTCATCCGCGATCCGCACGGCCACTTCCCCACCCAAGCGCTTCTCTGCACGGACATGGACGCCTCCCCCGACCAGATCCTCGCCTGGTTCGTGCAACGCTGGCAGGTGGAAGTCACCTTCCATGCGATGCGGGCGCACCTGGGGATGGAGACCCAGCGGCAGTGGTCCGCCCCCGCTATTGCCCGCACGACCCCCGCCCTCTTCGGCCTCTTTTCTGTCGTCACGCTGCTGGCTCATCCCCACTTCTCCCAGGCTCCTGTCCCGCTTCAGCAGACCGCCTGGTATACCAAGTCATGGCCGACGTTTGCCGATGCCTTAGCCGTGGTGCGGCGGCGCTTGTGGGCGTCGCTGCTTTTTCAGACCTCGGTGTCCGCAGCTCATCCCGAAGAAATCCGCAGCCCTCTCCTCGAGCACCTGTGCGACCTGCTCTGCTACGCCGCCTGAGTTGGATAAAGTCTAGCTGAGTCATTGGCCCGGGTTCGGGTCCCTGACGGGGGGCAGGTTGGGCTGGGTTACGTCGTTCGAGCCTGCGGGTGTGTAGGAAGGCGGATACGATGTAGGGCCAAACCCACCCCGAGGCCCAGGGCCTGACCCACCATCAGGCGGTGGAGGGGGACGGCGGCGCGTCAACAAGAAGAGCGCCAGACCTAGAAGCGCCAGCAGTAGCGCTCCGCCAGCGAGCAGCAAGGCCAGTAGCCCGCTCGAAATGCCGGCTGAGCTACCCGCGCTGGATGAGCCACCGCCGCTGGCGACTGTCGCGGTGGGGATCGGCGCCACCGTCGCCGTTGCCGTGGGCATTGGCGTGGGTGTGGGCGCCAACGCGACGGTGATGTGCGGCCCGCTCGTGAATGTATCCAGCACGCCGTTCTGCGTGTGCGCCGAGACGATATATTTTCCCGGCTTCGCGGAGGCGGAGAAAGAGAGCGTCGCGGTAAATATGCCAGAGCCATTCGAGGTCACTGTATCGGTCGCCAGCGGAGTTCCGCCGCAGTCGGCGCAGGGGCCAGCGTAGACGAATATCTGATCCTGGCCAGGCAGCCAGTGGTGTCCGGTGACCGTCACCGACCCGCCAGGATGAACCGTCACGCTGGAGAGCACGAGCGATGGCGCATTGCCTGAGAGGACGGAGAATGGCCCATCGTCAATGCTGCCAGCGCCAAGGGGAGCGGGGAAACCGCTCACCGTATCAATCGCGCAGACACTCCATTCGCCAGAGTTGGCCGCCGTTGGCCAGGTAAAGTTCGCCGTAAAGTGTCCCGTGCTATCCGCGATGATGCTCGTGGCGACGCCATCCACGCGCGGATAGCCCAGCTTGCAGAATTCGTATGCGCTGCCGCCTCCGGGCGGGTTGTTCACGTCTCCCTGAACCAGCCGTAAGCTGATATGCTCGCTCGGTGTGAAGCCCTCACCTGTCACCGACGCATGCTCGCCCACCGGCCCTTCCGGGTTGCCGTTGTTGTGTCCGGCGTAGATCATGTCCGACGACCAGTGGATGCAGGCTTGCGTTGTCCCGCAGCCACCACCCGCGTGCGCCAGAGGCGCCGCCCATGCCAGGGCCAACGCGCCCGCCAACACCATCACCAGCGCGCTTACCGCGCCGCGCCACCAATGCCGCCGCATATGAGATTCCCCTCCTGATACGTGATGCCCCAGAAAAATTGGGCTTCCCCGGAGCGCCACCAGCATAGCAGGTCACAAAGCAGCAAGCAATGGAAAATGGAGTGTCGCATGTCACATTTCCAGCGAATCCTTCAGCGAGCGATGCGCTGGAAGAATGGGGCAGGTTCAGGCGGCTGCGTCACTCGCGCCCGGCGGCGAGGGCTACAATGGACAAGGTGGCGGCATGCTATACTGCACACAAGCGTGGAGCAGGTGGAGTTGGAGTAACGGTGAGTGGTTGTGGATCTGGAGGAGGAGCGGATGTCTGAACAAGCGCGTGTATTCATCAGCTACTCCACACAGGATGCTCCTCTTGTGGAACGCCTCAAGGATGATTTGAAGCGCGCTGGCGTGGATGTCTGGATTGACCACGAGCAGTTACAACCTGGAACGCGGGACGGGCGTCTCGCGCTGCTACATGGAATCAAGCAGACGACGACAATGATTTATGCTGCGTCTCCCAGCGCCGCAGAATCAGAATATGTCGATCACGAGTGGGCCTACGCAGAGGATGAGGGCAAAACCATCATCCCATTCTGGATTTTTGGTGATAAGTGGTCTCACTGTGCACGTTTTGGGTCAAATTCAGTGCAATACATTGACGGGCGTGGCGCGGCCTACACCATTGGCCTGGGGCGGCTGCTTGCTGCACTCGATGTTACGCCATCCGTATCTGCGGTAGATGTTCCCCAGGTTGGGAGTCAGCTATTAGAAAGTGCACTCGCGCCGATTAGTTCTAAAACTCTCGCGTTTTTAATTCTGGTTCCGAACAAAGATGTTTATCGGAGTTTGAAGGCTCGCGTAGATAACCTTGCTGACGAGGCTAGGTTAAAAGTCAATGTCATACACGTATTGTCGAGCCAGGAACTGGCGCAACAACTTAAGCTGCGCAAAGGTTCGCCCGTTGCTATTTGCTGCGATATAGCCGATGGCCGAAATGAAAATGAAACTGCGGAAAAGATTGCGAACTATTTCCAGGACTTGTGGCTTGATTCATCAGATTCTTGGCTGAGTAGTCGTCCCCTTGTCCTTATTTCTGAGTCTGATCTTATTCTGAAGAAACTGAAAGCCACAGCGATAAGACATCCACGTGCGAATAGTGCAGTTTTATCCAAGCTGCCTATCACAGGAGCAAACAAATGGAAACACATCAGAGATGCGATACAAGAGGCGTTGATTTACGCCTGATGCGGTAAACCAGGCAGCGAACTCTATAGAATACAGCAGCGTCACTCGCGGCTGGCGGCGGAGGCCTCGGCTGGCTCCTGGGCGGCGCGCTCGCTCTCGCCGTTGGCGGGTGGGAGCGGCGGCTTATTGGGGAAGTGCGGCGAGGAGCGCTGGTAGCTGCAACCCGCCGGGCTTCTAGCCCGTGCGGTCTATGACTAGCGGAGCATTCCACCACACGAAGTCAGGAGGGGTGAGTGGAGTATTGAGTCCGGTATCATCTGTAAATTGAGGAGCGGCTGCTAGGTAAGCAGGGCAGCGCCTCTCTGGTAGACTGGTTATTGCAAGACAGATCAGATCTCAACAGAGAGGACGCCCATGACCCAGTACCAGCTTACGCTAGATAGCGAAACCGTGCAACGGCTGTTTACCGGTGATGGCCAGTTGGGCCGTCTGCTGGAGGCGGTGTTGAATCAAGTCTTGAACGCCCAGGTGAGCGAACATCTCCAGGCGGCGCCCTATGAGCGTAGTGAGCAGCGGCAGGGCTACCGCAATGGCTACAAACCGCGCCAGCTCACCACACGGGTCGGCGCGCTGACGTTGCTGGTTCCCCAAGTGCGCGACGGGCAGTTCTCGAGCGAGTTGTTCGCGCGCTACCAGCGCAGCGAACAAGCCTTGGTCCTCACTCTCATGGAGATGGTCGTGAATGGCGTCTCGACCCGCAAAGTCGCCCGCATCACCGAGGAGTTGTGCGGGACGAGCTTCTCCAAGTCCACGGTCTCTGACCTGTGCAAGGCGCTTGATCCCGTGGTGACCGGCTGGAATGAGCGCGACCTGAGTGCGAGTCGCTATCCCTTCGTGCTGGTGGATGCGTTGGTCGTCAAGGTGCGCGAGGACGGGCGGGTGCGGGCGGTGAGCGCGCTGGTCGCCACCGGCGTCAACGAGCAGGGCTACCGGGAGATCCTCGGGCTCCAGGTGGGTGACAGTGAGAGCGAGCGCGCCTGGATGGAGTTCTTCACCTGGCTCAAGGGGCGCGGGCTCGCTGGGGTCGATCTGGTGGTCTCAGATCACCACGGCGGACTGGTCAAGGCCGTGCAACAGCAGTTCCAAGGCGCCACTTGGCAGCGCTGCCAGACCCACTTGTCGGCCAACATCGCTGATGCGACGCCCAAAGCGCTCCAGGAGGAGGTTCACGCCCGGTTGCGTCCGATCTTCGACGCCCCCGATGAGGCCACCGCGCGCACCTTACTGGCGAGCTTTGTTCACGACTACCAGTCCACCACGCCGACTGCCGTCGCCACCCTCGAGCGCGGCTTCGACGACGCCACCGCTGTGCTGGCGCTGCCCGCGCCCTACCGCAAGCGGCTGCGCACGACCAATGGCGTCGAACGGCTCAATGAGGAGATTCGCCGCCGTGAGCGGGTCATCCGGATCTTCCCCAATCGCGCGTCCGTGATCCGGCTGGTCGGCGCGTTGCTCATGGAGCAAGATGAGGCCTGGACGACGGGTAAGCGCTACTTCGACATGACGGCCTACTGGCAGTGGCGGGAGCGCCCGTCTCAGCAGGCCTTGTTTGGGCAGGAGGCGCCAATGCTCCAACTCGCATGATTCCCAGGGGCTACCAGAGACCCCAATTTACAGATGAGTTCGGACTTGACCTGAGTGGAGACTGGGTACTCGCGTACAAGCAGGTCGGTTTGGCTACGTCGTTTCACAGTCATCATCGCTGTTATCACTGTCAGCGTCGCTATCGATGCCTGCTTGGTTGGCGTTGTGCTCCAAACTATCCTTGGGGCGCCCGTTCTGCCGCTGCCCGCGATCAAAATCATCGGGCACAATTGCGGCCATGTATATCAGGGCGACTTCATCGGCGCCAGAAGCGGAGTCTATGATTCCGACCAAGGGGAACTCTGCCTGTGGCGCGCCTACACCACGTGCCACACCTCCACACTGATCGTCGACACCATATGGCTTGAAACTAGCGAAACTGACGCCATCACGATCCAATCCACCGCTGGACATTGCGCGGTGACTGATACTAGTTTCGTCTGGGGCCTTGTCGTCTCCTGATGCGTTGCGGCCACCAAGGGAAGAGCGTGGCGGAGCAGATCAGATCAGGACGTGCCTGGAGCGCCACACAGCGGGCCGCCTGCGCGTCTTCCAGTTCGTCTATCGAGACGAAGTGGCGGTTGGCCAGCGCGGTATCGGTCAGCGCCCAGAGATGCTCCGTTGGCTGGAGCTCGGGCGAGTAGGCGGGCAAGAAGAGCAAATGCACGTGGTCGGGAACCCGGAGCTTTGGGCTCGTGTGCCAGCCTGCCCGGTCGAGCACGAGGACAATCTGCTTGGTGGGACTCGCTTCGACCTCCCGCGCGAACGCGGCGAGTTCTACTTCAAAGAGCGGGATGTTGACGGTGGAGGCCAGATGGAAGATGGTGCGACCCGAGGCGGGATGGACAAAGCCGACGAGGTAGCGCCATTCATAGCGGTGCTGCACCGGCGCGAGCGGGCGTTGCCCGTCAAAACACCAGACCTTGTGCAGGATCGGCTTGAGGCCGATGCGATGCTCGTCCATCGCCCACACCTCGACCTGCGCGGCGGGGTAAGCGCTCGCCACCGCGCGCAGCAGCGGCCTCAGTTTTTTTTGAAGGTCGCTTGCGCCGCCGGATCCGCCTGCACGTGGCGCGGACGGGGCGTGCGGCGCTTGCCCTGCAGCCGCACCAGGTACGCCCAGCCCAGTTGGACACTCACCGGGCGTCCCAGTCTGGCGCTCATCCAGTCCGCGACCGTGCGGCCAATCCAGTGGTCGCCTGCGGGCGCGGGCCCACGCACCGCCTCAGCGAGTTCGGCCATCGCCTCAGGCGAGAGGGTGAGCGGCGCGCGCCGCGAGTGCGTGTGCTGGCGGTTGACCATGCCAGCGGGTCCCTCGACGTTGTAGCGCTTGGCGACCTGGCCGATCCAATAGCGCGAATAGCCCGTGCTCTCGGCAATCTCGCGCGCTAACTGCCCTTTGGCCAAGAGCCAGAGGATCTGCCACCAACTGCGCTCGTGCGGTTCCTTGGCTGCCCGGTAGCGCCGCTCGAGCTCATCCACCGCCATATGCGGTTCCAGGCGTATGCGTCGTGTCATGCTCCATAGAGTACAATATTTCACTCAAAATTGGTATGATATGGTGCGGAGCTATAGCCAAGGTCTGTTTGGTACCAGGACGTCAGACGCAAACTATGCGTGCGCTGGACTCGTCCAAGAGCGCACTGGCGGGTTGCTGGTCAGTGATTGCGGCAGCTTTGGTGATCTCTCGCTGCTTCCCAGGCCGCCTGAGCAGGTGGGCCATGTTTGCGGCATTATCTGGAATGACAACCAAACGGTAACTACCGTGACTGCTGATGGCGAAGCGAGCGTCACCAACATCGAAGACTGTTTCTGGCAGGCTTACAGGAATTGTACACGGCCAGCTACACTGGTTTACGACCAGATCATACTATCCAATACGGTTGATACCGATGGGATTCCAGTTAATTCGCAAGCCGACCATACATTTGTGGTTCAGCCATTACACGGTACATGCGCGCTCACCGATGCTGTGTCTATTTCCCCGCCTGTCTCTCCGTTGATAGTGAACTACCCCTGCGCCAGCTTGAGTCGAGACTCAGATGGTAGCTTGATTGCCCGAGACTGCGGCGCGGAGCGTTCAGTCACTGTTTCTTCCGGCAAAACCGAAGCGCTCAAGTAATCCTGGTGTCGCCTGAAGGGTGGGCGCGGGCTGCCCCCGCAAGCCAGAGGGATAATGGCCTGGCTGTCGTCACGGCTGGACACGACATAATTTTGAGGATGCTGTGAGTGAATCGCTACAAGCTGTGTTTGGCACGTGATATGCATAGCGCATGGTGTGTTTAGCGCGTGTCCGCACTGCGGCAAGCGCATCGTGTACGGTGAGATTTTGGATGTTCGACGCGCGGCGACGCATGGCGGCGCCTCGGGTCATTGGGCGGAAGGAGGCGCGAACGTGAAGACAATTGTCGGCATGTTCGAGAACACCAGCGACGTTGACAAAGTGTTGAGTGAGTTGGAGCTGAAGGGCTTCAGCAGGAGCGACGTGAGTGTCGTGGCCCGTCGGGAAGTGCTCAAGGAGAGCGGCCTCGACATCACGACTGGCGCTGAGATTGGCGCCATCACCGGCGCGACCGTTGGCGGTGTCGCTGGTCTGCTGATCGGCCTGGGTGCGATCACGATTCCAGGTATTGGCGCGGTTGTCGCCGCTGGTGAGTTCCTGACGTGGGTCGGCGCGACAGTGCTTGGCCTGGCGGCTGGCGGCGTCGCCGGTGGCTCTGCTCGGTGGCCTGGTGGCGCTTGGCATCCCGGAGCATGAGGCGAAGGTGTATGCGGAGGGCATCAAACGCGGCAACCTGATTGTTGCGGTACGAGCGCCTGAGGATCGGCTGCCAGTGGCGGAGAACGTCTTCAAAGCGGCGAATGCGGTTGACATCAACTCGCGCCGTCAGGAGTGGGAGGAAGATATCGTTCCCCTCAGCTCGATGACGGAGCAGGGTGGCCCTCAGATTCCCGCTCAATAGGGATCGTGGGGATGTGGAAGCTCGTGGTGTTCTCGCACGCGCTACGCTTCCCCTTTCACCCAGGCGGATGGAATGCCGAGTTGGCGCCGTCATTGCGCAGGCAAGCGTGATGGCGGCGCCGCTGTTTGCGCGGAGACTGGCTGGTGAGCGCTTGTGCGTAAAGACTGACGCCTGATTATCGTTTTCGCCTCACTGTTCTCGCCTCACTGAAAGTAGACTTCTTTCAGAAGTGAACAGAGCACGCGCGCACAGATTCCCCATGAGTGACAGGAAGAAACTCATCTATGTTTGAGATGTGCGTGTGAGAAACGCGGCTTGAATTGAGATGAGCATGTTCATCCGCGGCGATATGGTTCAGAGTGATGGCGAGAGCGACCAGGCGCAGACGCGCCAGACATCTCGCCCAGTCGCCCAATAGCTGAAGGTCAGCGTAAGCAACAAGGGAGCGATTTCCATGGCACAAGCAGAGCGAATGTCTCTGATCGTCTTTTCCGGGTCGGTAGACAAACTTCTGGCCGCATCGATTCTCGCGACAGGCGCGGCGGCGATGGGGCTTGAGGTGGAAGTGTTCCTCACGACGTGGGGGATGATGGCGTTCCGTAAGGACGACTACAAAACGAATACGCGCATCAGCAAAGAGTACGAAGAGTATGCCCCCGCGATGATGGAGGCGATGCAGGTCAAGAAGGCTCCGTCGTGGATGGACAATCTGGTCGGCGCCAAAGAAATCGGCGATCTGAAAGTCTACGCATGCAGCATGACGATGGAGTTGTTCGGCATTAAGCTCAGCGATCTGGAGCCAATCGTCGATGATGTGACGGGTGTCGCCGCGTTTGTGGAGCGCGCGAAAGACAGCCGCATCACCCTGTTCATCTAGTCCGCGCCGCGATACCTTTCCAGGACGCCAGTATTCCAGGGACGCCGCCCGTCATGTGACGGCGCCCGATCAAGCATATTCCCGCACGGGATGGAGGGGTTACGTCATGTCCACCACACCTGAAGTTAGCGCTGATGTCGAGATCGACGCGCGTGGTAGTTTCTGCCCAGGGCCACTCATGGAGTTGATCCGTGGGATCAAATCGCTCCCAGTCGGCGGCGTCATCGCCGTGCGGTCAGGTGATCCTGGCTCGGCCAAAGATATTCCCGCGTGGCTGCAGAAGGCTGGCCACGAGTTGATCGGCGCCTATCCAGAAGCCGATTGCACGCGCTTCGTCGCGCGCAAGATGCGTTAAGAGGAGAGTCGAGTATGGCGCGGCATATTGTCATTGTCGGCGGCGGCGTGGGTGGCACGATCATCGCGAATCTGCTCGCCCGACGACTCTCACACGAAGAAGCTGAGATCACGCTGATAGATAGCTACGGCACGCATGTCTACATGCCTGCCTGGCTCTATGTCCCATTCAGCGATGAGCCAGTGCCACACAGCCATTTCGAGCGCCCAGAGGAATCGCTGCTGAACAATCGCGTGCATCTCGTCATTGGCGAGGTGACGAAGATCGATCCAGAGACTCACCAACTCACCGTGCAACATGGCGCGGCGCGCGAGGACATCAAGGGCACTGGTGGCGCGACCAGCGCGACCTACGCCTACGATGAGCTGGTGATCGCTACAGGCGCGCGGCTGGCTCCGCAAGATCTGACGGGCCTGGTGGAGTCGGCGGGCAAGTACCACGAGTTCTACAGCGCATCCGGGCGCGTTCGCGCTGCAAGAGGCGCTCCACAAGTTCGAGGGTGGGCGGATCGTCGTCGCGGTTGGCGGCATTCCCTATCGCTGCCCACCGGCGCCATTGGAGTTCACCTTCCTGCTGGACGAATGGCTGCGCCATCATCATCTGCGCTCGAAGACCGAGATCGAGTATCTCTTCCCGCTGCCGCGTGTGTTCCCCATCGAGCCGGTGGCCGATGTGGCGGCGCCGCTGCTCGAACAGCAGGGAGTGAAGACTCGTCTCTTCTTCAACGCCGACGAGGTGGACGGTGAGCATAAGATCATCCGCTCGCTCGAAGGCGAAGATGTTCCCTACGACCTGCTCGTGCTGATTCCGCCGCACCGTGGCGCGAAGGTGGTCGAGGAGAGCGGCATGGGCGACCCGCAGGGGTGGCTGGTGACCGATCGCTATTCGCTGGCGGTGACCAAGTATGAGCACATCTACGCGCTTGGCGACGCGACGAACCTGCCCGTCTCCAAGAGCGGGTCGGCGGCGCACTTCGAGGCGAAGTCGCTGGCGAACCGGCTGGTATCGGTCGTGCGCGGGGAGGATCCCGACCCGAAGCATGCCAACTACGACGGCGAGGTGATGTGCTTCCTGGAGACTGGCGACAACCACGCGACGCAGTTGGTTTTCAACTACGAGAACCCGCCGCAGCCGCCGAAGCCGAGCCTCTACTATCACATGGAGAAGCAGCTCTTTAATCGCGCCTACTGGTACATCGTGCCACAGGGGCTGGTGTAGCGTTGTCCGTGTGATTAGCGTCTAGCGCAGGCGGCCCTGGAGTCAGTGAAATGGCTCCAGGGCCGCCTGGTTTTTGCGCATTTTCTCATTCCCCTGCCTCATTGCGCTATAGCGATGTGACGCTGACGAGAGATTTACGGGCGGCGCTGTGTGCTGGCCGTGACGCCGCATCCATAGACTGGGGGTAGACAGTGGGCGCAGTAGCCTGCGCTGACGCCAGGCCTGGCGCGGCGCGGCGAGGGATGCGCCGAGAGGATAATTCACGTCCCTCGGACATGTGGGGAGGAGAGCGGCTATGTTCACACGAGTGCTGGCTCCAATTGATACACACCCTGGAGCAGTAGTTCCGCTGGCGCTTGCGGAACATATCACGCGCCATGCTCACTCCGATCTCCTGCTCATGCGTGTCACCGCCGATTCGGCCTCTGGGAGTGAGGTCAGCGAGCATCACGCTGCGCTCGCGCGGATGGCGGATGACATCGAGGCGCGCGGTGGAGCGCGCCCACGGGTTCTGGTGCTGGCTGGCCGCCCAGAGAACCGGATCCTGGAGGTCGCCGAGCGTGAAGGGGCTGACCTCATCATCGTCGCCCCGCACGAGCGCGCCGGGCTGGATGCCCTGCGACATCGCAGCGTGACAGCGCGCCTGCTCACGCGCACGACGATTCCGTTGCTCGTGGCGCCGCCGCGCATGGAGGGCTCCTGGTATTCGGCGGATCTGCTGAGCGCCGCGACTCGATGGTCATCGTGCCGGTAGATGGCAGCGCGCTCTCCGAGCAGGCGATCGTCGTCGGGCAGCGCATCGCGGAGTCGTGGCGCCGACCGCTGTTGCTGGTGCGCGCGCTGGAGCCAGCGATCCTGTATGGCGCTGGCCCAGAGCTGCGGCGCCTCGAACGACGGGCGCACGACGAGGAGACGCAACGCGTCTATGTGAGGATGAGCAGCCTGCGCGCGCGGGTGGCGCATCGGGCCGCCGTGCCAGTTGAGGCGATGGTCATGCCTGGCGAGGCCGAGGATGTCATCGCGCATGCTGCCGCGAGCTACCCCGGCAGCCTCATCGTGATGAGCACGCATGGACGTGGCGCGGCCCAGCGCGCCATGCTGGGGAGCGTGGCGATGGGGGTCCTGCGACGTGCGCGCGAGCCGGTGTTGATCTTGCCACCCACTGGGGCCGTGCGCCGTGGAGCGGCGCACACCGCCGAACGTGAGGCAGTCGAGCGGTAGGGACTCTTTCCGCTGGCTGCATGGGAGGGCGGCGTCTGCGCCCGTGATGAATCGAAGAGAGTGTGATGGTCAACACATCCGTAGCGCCACAGACGGCGCCGAGTAGCGCGCCAACGTCGCTTCCGACCGATGAGCCGCCGCGTCGTCGTGGCGCTAGCGCTCTGGCGCCTGATCAAGAGCTACCCCATTCCGTTCATCGCGCTCGCCCTGCTGGCGGTGAGTGGCGCGCTGGCGCTCACCGGGCCGCATGGATTCTGGCGCTGGCCGCTGCTCGCCATCATTGTGCTGGGCGGCGTTCCGCTACTGATCGAGACGGCGCGTCACCTGGCGCATCGTGAGTTCGGGGTGGATCTGCTGGCGGTGATGGCGATTTCCGGTTCGCTGCTGCTCGGTGAGTATCTCGCTGGGTCGGTGATCGTGCTGATGCTCTCTGGCGGCGAGGCGCTCGAAGCCTTCGCGCTGGGGCGGGCGCGGCGCTCGCTCTCCGCGCTGGCTGAGCGCGCGCCGCGTGTGGCGCATCTCTTCGTGGATGGCGAATTGGTGACCGTCGCAGCGGATAGCGTGGAGGTGGGCGACGCAGGTCATCGCCAAGCCAGGCGAGGTGATTCCGGTGGATGGCGTGGTGGTGGAGGGCAACTCCAGCGTGAGCGAGGCCGACCTGACCGGCGAGCCAGTCCCCCTGCGCAAGGAGACGGGGGCGCTCGTGCTCTCCGGCAGCCTCAATCTGGATAGCCCCCTGCGCATCAACGCGACCAAACGCAGCGCCGAGAGCCAGTATGCGCAGATTGTCCGGCTGGTGGAAGAAGCGCAGGCGAGCAAGGCGCCCATTCACCGGCTGGCTGATCGCTACGCGGTCTGGTTCACCGCGATTGCGCTGATACTTGCCGCCGGGGCCTGGCTCTACTCCGGGAATCCCGTAGACGCGCTGGCGGTGCTGGTCGTCGCCACGCCTTGCCCGCTGATCCTGGCGACCCCTATCGCCATCATGTCGGGCATTGACCGCGCCGCCCGCGATGGCCTCATCACCAAGACAGGCGCCGCCATCGAGGGTTTGGGTGAGGTGGATGTCGTCGTCTTCGACAAGACGGGCACGCTCACGCTGGGCATGCCGCAGGTGGTCGAGGTCGCGCTACTTCCCACCGCATCGGGCGCTACCGTCGCGCGCCAGCCCGACGAGGCGACCCTGATCGCGCTGGCCGCGTCTGTCGAGCAGTACTCGCCGCATATCCTGGCGCGGGCGGTCGTAGACGCCGCACACCAGCGGGGCGCGCCGCTGCGCGCGGTGACTGACATGCGCGAGATCCCCGGCAAGGGCATCTCCGGCAGTGTGGCCGATGGTGTGGCGGGGCGCGAGCGCGTGACGGTGGCGATTGGCAACCGAACCTATATGCTGTCTCTCGGCATCGAGTTGCCCGACGCCGTCACCGAGGAGCGGGCGCGTCGGACTGAGCAGGGCCAGATCGTCAGCTTCCTCGCGCTCGATGGGCGCCTGGCGGGGCTGCTCGTCTTCGCCGATGTGCCACGGCCAGAGCTGGCGCAGCTTGTCCCAGACCTGAAGGCGGCGGGCATCCAGCAGACGGTATTGCTGACGGGAGATGGCGCCACGGTTGCTGGGCAGATTGGCAAGCTGGCGCAGGTGGACCGCGTGGTGGCGCATTGTCTGCCTGAGCAGAAGGTCGAGGTCGTGCGTGAGCTGGAGGCCAGCGGGCGCCGCGTGCTGATGGTGGGCGATGGCGTCAACGACGCGCCCGCGCTCGCGACCGCGACGGTGGGCGTCGCGATGGGCGCGCAGGGGTTGACCGCCGCGTCATCCGCCGCCGATGCCGTGCTGCTCTCACCAAACATCCTGCGTATCGCGTCGTCGGTGCGGCTGGGGCGCCAGGTGATGCGTGTGGCGCGCCAGGGCATCGGTATTGGCATCGGCCTGAGCATCATTGCGATGATTCTGGCTGCTTTGGGGTATATTTCACCTACCGAGGGCGCGCTGTTGCAGGAAGGAATAGATGTGCTCGTGATCCTCAACGCATTGCGCGCGGGGCGGTGATACGGACGCGCTCGCTTCGGCGCGGTAGGGGTGGGAGCACAGGAGGGCGATATGGCGACCACAAGCCCGGAAGATTACAAACGCTATCTGTTCAATCTGCGCGACGAACGTCAGTCAGCCGCGCTCTATCGCGGTCTTTCGGAGATCGAAAAGGACAAGCGTCTCTCCGAAATCTACCGCAAAATGTCAGAGGTGGAGGCGAAGCACGCCGCCGTCTGGGCGGAGCGGCTGACGGCGGCCCAGCAGCCGGTGCCCGCGGATACGCCGACCACGCGCGTGCGGATGCTGCTCTGGCTGGCGCGGCGCCTGGGGGTGAACACCGTCCTGCCAATGATGGTTTCCTCGGAGCGCGGAGCGAGCCACTCCTATGACACCCAGCCCGAGGCGCGCGCGGCGGGCATGCCCGCTGAAGAGCGCTCGCATGAGCGTGTCTTCAACTACCTGTTGCGCACGACCAAGGGCGGCGTCGCGGGCTCGACCCTGGCGCAACTCGAAGGGCGGCACCGTGGCACGTCGGGCGGCAATGCGCTGCGGGCGGCGGTGCTTGGCTCCAGCGACGGCCTGACCTCCAACCTGAGCCTGGTCATGGGTGTCGCGGGCGCGTCGCTCCAACCGCACCAGATCCTCCTGACGGGCCTGGCGGGATTGCTGGCGGGCGCGCTCTCGATGTCCATCGGCGAGTGGCTCTCGGTGCAGAGCGCCCGCGAACTCTATGGCCGCCAGATCACCGTCGAGCGCGAGGAGCTGGAGCAGGCGCCAGAGGAGGAGCGCGAGGAGCTGTCCCTCATCTACCAGGCGAAGGGACTCGACCCCGCCGCCGCCGATGAGATGGCCGTGCGTCTGCTCGTTGATCCAGCGACCGCGCTCGATACCCTCTCGCGCGAGGAGCTGGGCATTGACCCGGACGAACTGGGCGGCTCGGCCTGGGAGGCGGCCATCGCGTCGTTCCTGCTCTTTGCCGTCGGGGCCATCGTGCCAGTGATTCCGTTCATATTTCTGGCGGGCTGGGCTGCTGTCATCGTGAGCATCGGCTTGAGCATCATTGGGCTGGGGCTGATCGGCGGCGGCATTACCCTGACGACGGGCGTGCCGCTCTGGAAGTCGAGCGGACGGCAGATCATTATGGGGCTGGCCGCCGCGCTCATCACCTTCGGCCTTGGTCGTCTGGTGGGCGGCGCACTCGGCTAATCCCGCACGCGAATTGGCATGTGACTGGCGAGAGAGTACCGAGAGGCGCCTCGATGGACTTGTGACAGCCCTGTGAGCGCGGAGTCCTACGATGTGAATGTGGGACGCGCCTTCAGAGGGCGTAGCGCCGACAGCGATAGCGTAAATGTCTGTATTCGTTGGCTCTGTCAGGGATCGGCTCAACCGCCGACCGATGACACCCCAAACAGCGTCGCTTGAGAGCGGAGAAGTCGCTATCCGGCCAGCGTTCGCGCCTCTGAATCGCGCGTAATAACTCACAACAGAAGGAGCGTCGGTATGTCACAGCCAACTGTGCCGCAAATGCCGCGCGTCGAGGGTCAGCGGGCTACTCGCCTGACGAGGGCGAGCCACCAACCGACGTAGCCGCGCTGGCGGACGCCGAAACGTCGGCGGAAGCGCCTGAGGTGATGGAAGAAACACCGCAGCAGCGCATGAGCCGAGTGGCGACGCTCATCGCCATCTCTCTGATCGTCAGCGCCATCGCCAGCGGGGCAGCAACCGTGCTTGTACGCCGAGCGCGCGCGCGGCGTGCAAGCCTTCCGCCTCCACGTGCGCCACGCGCTTTTAAGTAGCTGGCGCGCCTTTGCTCTCACAGAGGGAGATGGAGATGTTCAGCCGCATCCTCGCCGCAGTGGATGACTCCGCACGGGCAGCGCAGGTGGCGCACATGGGACGCGCGCTCGCCGAACGCGCTGGCGGTGAGCTGCTCGTGCTGCGCGTCTGCGCGAATGGTGCGACGAACAGCGCGCTCTCGGAGCGCGACATTGACCTGGCGGAGGAGACGCGAGCGCTGCGTGCGCGTGGTGTGCCAGCGCATTATCTGCTGCGTGAGGGGTCGCCCGAGCGGCAGATCATCGAGACAGCGGAGCGGCAAAAATCCACCCTCATCATCATCGCGCCACGTGGGGTGGGGCCGCGTATCCTCGCTGGGCGGCGCATGACCGCGCGTCTCGCGGCGGATGCGCCTGTGCCTGTGCTGACACTTCCAGAGCTGGAGCCGCAGGCTGACGCTGAGCGAGCGCTCCTGTTCAAGGCTGGCGGGGCGCCTGTGCTGGTCGCGCTGGACGGCTCGCCGCTGGCCGAGCGTGCGCTCCCCTCCGCGGTGGAGTTAGCCACGCTGCTGGGCGCCCCGCTGGCGCTGCTGCATGTGGCGCTGCTCACGATGTCGCCCGCGGAACTGGCTGAGGCGTGGGCCTACATGCGGGAGGTGCGGCAGCGGTTGCGCGAGACCATCGCCCCCAACCTGACGATTGACGCGCAGGTCGTCTCTGGCGCGCCAGTGGATGAGTTGCTCTGGGCGGCGGAGGGGCGCGGCGCGGCGGCGCTCGTGCTGACGGCGCATGGCAAAACTGGCCAGGGAACGCAGCGGGCCAGCCACTTCGCGCTGGATGCGCTCAATCGTGCGACTATTCCCCTGTTGGTCATCCCAACGGTGGCGTTGGGGAGTCGAGCGTCGAAGGTCAGGTCGCAAGTAAGCGATCAGGCGGAGCCGTCACAGCAGTAATGATGTGCGGCGCACGAGAGGGAGCAGAGGCGTATGTCATCAGCACAGGCAGGTGGTTCGGTCATCTTGATGCCGCTCGACGGCTCCGAAATGTCAGAGTTTGCGTTGCCGTATGCGGCTGAGATCGCTTCGGCGCTCGGCGCTGAGCCGGTCGTCGCGCGTATCGTCGAGCGCACGCACTGGTCAGCCGCTGGCTCAGGCTATCTCGTGGCGCCACAGATGTACGCCGATTTGCTGACGATCGCTGAGGCCGACGCGCAGAAGGAGACGCAGCGTGCGGAGGCGCGATTCAGCGCGCGTGGGCTGAAGGCGCGACGTGTGGTGGAGTATGCCGTCTCGCCCGCGCAACTGGTGGAGATCAGCGAGCGCGAGCATGCGTCATTCGTGGTGATGGCGACGCACGGGCGCAGTGGCATGGCGCGGGCGACGCTGGGGAGCGTCGCCGACCACGTCACGCGGCATGGGCATTGTCCGACGCTGCTCGTGCGGGCGCGTGGTCGGCTGCCGGAGCATCCTGCCCTGGCCGATGCGCTGCTTCCGCTCGATGGCTCGGCGATGAGCGAGGTGGCGCTGCCAACGCTCGCTCGTCTGGCTGGTGCGTTGGTGAAGCGGGTGACACTGCTGCGGGTAATCGAGCCTGACGCGCGCAGTGGCATATCCGATACCGCACAGCAAGGGCTGGATGCGATACGCGAGCGTATCGAGCGTGAGATTGAGAGCCTGCGCGGGCATGTCGAGACGCTGCTTCTTTGGGGCATGCCCGGTCAGCAGATTCTCGAAGAGTCAACCCGCCATGATCTCATCATCATGGCGACGCATGGCGAGACAGGCGCCACGCGCTGGGCCTTTGGCAGTGTGGCCGACGAAGCGCTCCATGACGCGCACACGCCGCTGCTGCTGACACGCCCGCTGACGCGCGCGGGGAAATAGCGCCGCGCGATTGCGCCGCGACCCATGATCGCACGCGGCCCACCCACGGACGCCAGGAAATGGCAGGCGCGGGTGGGTCGCGTGGCGTCTATCGATCCTGAGATTGTCTCGTCCATTTCGCTGAATCGCAGGCGTTCGCGGGCGCATCTGTGACGGGCGTCGCAGTCTGCCCGGCAGCGATGTGGTAAACCAGAGCGCGCATGGCGCATACGCTATTCTCTCGGCGCGTATGTGCGCGTCGCGATGTCGTCGGGCCGGTCAGGAGTGGCGATCTGCCGTTGACCGGAACAGGAGGGGCAAGCAATGACTATCTTTCGAACGCGGGCGCGCTGGGCGGCGGGGCCACTGCTGGCCGCGCTGCTGGTGGCGCTGACGGCCTGCGCGGGAACTACGACAGGTGGAACGACGAGTGGCGCGACACCGACCAGCAACGGCAGCGGCGACCGCGACGGCGACCGTCGCGCCGACGGCGATCGCGACGAACACACCCACCACGTATCCCGTGAAAGTCTATTTCAGCAAGCACCCCGACTCAGACAATGATGTGAATAAGACCTTCCCAGTCTCGCGCGTATCGCCGACGCTGGGCGTCGCGACGTATGCGATCGGCCAGCTCTTCGCGGGGCCGACGGCGACCGAGCAGACGCAGGGTTACTATACGCCGTGGGCGGGCATCTTCTACTGGCGCCTCGAACTGTGGCGGCCCGACATTCAAAATAACGCTCGACCACCGTGGCACGACGCCCGCGCCAGGGGTGGCGACGTTGCGGCTCTGCAAAGAAACGCAGCTACCAGGCGACCTCGCGGGGGCGCGCGCGGAGGCGACGGCGGACGCCACGCTGCTCCAGTTTTCCAACATCAAGAAGGTCGTCATCCTGAACTGGCAAGGCGCATGCTTCAATGACCTCAGCGGGCTGAACCTCTGCCTCTCCAGCAGTTAGCGCGGCGTTTGCTGGCTGTTTCGATAGCGTGACGGCGCTGGTGAGGCTCGTGACCGCATCGTGAGGTGTAGCGCATACCCTGAAGGTGTGAGCGACGAGCGCCAGAGCGCATGGGGCGCTCTGGCGCCGCCCACGCTACACGAGCACGTCAGTATGACGCTGGAAAGGATGGCGAAGACCAATGGCTAAGGATCCCAATGAGGTCACCGTATGGGAGCCGTTTGGCATGATGACGCCACTTCGCGAGGCGATGAACCGCCTGCTGGAGGATAGCTTCATCAGCCCGGCGCGCTTCGAGCCGATTCTGGGCAAGATGCTGCTCCTGGATGTCTACGAGACAGACAGTGAGTACACCATCGAAGCGTCCCTCCCTGGTGTGAAAGCTGAAGACCTCAAGGTCAGCGCGACTGAGGAGGTCATCACGATTCGCGCGTCGATGAAGCGCGAGACACGCGAAGGCGAGAAGGGCGCCTGGGTGCGGCGTGAGCGGTATGAAGGCGAAGTCGTTCGCTCAGTGACGCTCGCGAATCCGATTGACCCATCTCAGGTCACCGCGCATTACGAGCATGGCGTCCTGAAGTTGACCGCGCCCAAGACCGAGATCGCGAAGCCACGCCAGATCGACATCACCGTTCATTGAGTTGGCTGATGTCGCGAGCATGCGTATGTCAGGCCATCGCGGTTTGGCGCGCGGCGTGCTGAGTGAGGAAGTGGGGTGTGTTTCGCGCGTGAGGTGAGAGGAGCGTCACGATGTCAGATCAACAGCAGCAGCCTGAACATGAGGCTGAGCAGTCTGGGGCCACGCCGCCCATGTCATCGGCGGCGCTCTCTGAACTAGAGGCGGCGCGCATTCGTGAGGATGCGCTCCATCAGCAGGCGAGTCAACCGCATCAGGGCGAGGCAATCAGCGGCGCCCGTGGACGTGTCGAGGAAGAGACACGGCGGCTGAGCGAGCAGATGACCCGCGAGGCGCAAGAGCAACGCAAGGCGCAAGCGCTCGCGCAGACGGCGCCGCTCATGCCGCCAGCGGTGATTGCGCAGACGGCGCCGCTGACCCCGCCGATGGGCTTTGTGCGACGATTGCCCGACCCGATGCCCATCCGCTCGACGTTGGTGGCGCTCGATGGCGGCGTCTTCGCGGAACGCGCGCTGCCCTATGCGGCGGCGCTGGCGCGGCTGACGGGCAGCGCGCTCACCGTGGGGACATGCGCGCAGCCAGAGCGCGGCGTCGCAGATGAGGGCGCATCGAGGAGGTCACCGAGCGCGGCGGAGGACTACCGCTCGAATCGCAGGCATTGCGGCAGACGCTGCTGAATGCGCGCGACCACCTGCGCGATAGTGGGCTGACTGCCGAGGCAAGGATTGTCTCGGCGTCAGATGTCGCCGAGGGGCTGCTCGCGCTCGGCAAGGAGGTCGGCGCGGATGCGTTGGCGTTGGCGACGCACGCGCGCAGTGGCATGGATCGCATCGTGCTGGGCAGCGTGGCGGATGCGGTGGTGCGGGGTGGTCGTGGGCTGACGCTCGTGACGCCGCCGCTGGCTCCGGACGGTGGCGCTGAGAATGTCACCTTCACGCGGGTGTTGGCGCCGTTGGACGGCTCGACACTCTCGGAGGAGACGCTGCGCGTCATCCAGCCGATCCTCCAGCGCGACGCTACGGGCGACGAAAGCCGCGGGCTGCGCACGCTGACATTGTTCTTCGTCGCCGATGACCAGGCGCAGGTCAAGGATGCGGAAGTCTATCTGCATGACCTCCGCGAGGCGCTGCTGAGAGTGACGACCGCGCCAACAGAGATCACCACGCAGGTCGTCGTTGGCTCGGCGCCTGGCGCCATCGTGGCGCGTGCGGCGGGGAAGCATCCGGAAGCGACTGGCGACGAGCGCTACGACCTGATCATCATGGCCACGCACGGGCGTGGTGGTCTGAATCGCTGGTTCTCAGGCAGTGTCGCCACCTATGCGCTCGCGCATAGCGAGGTTCCGGTGCTGCTCGTCCGCTCAGCGGAGTAGCGGCCCAGCAAACCACGGAGGGCGGGATGACACATGTCATCCCGCCCTCCGTGTGTGTGCGAGGCGATTAGTAGAATTTGAGCGACGCGGCAACGTTGTCGATGTACCATTGGTTCTTCGCGTCTTCCACCACATACACCGTACCCGACACCGGGTCAGCGTTGGCGCGGCTCACGGCGATATCAATGGAGCCAGTCGTTCCTGTCACAGTTCACGGTTCCGTTGGGATCGATCTCGCAGCGTGCGATTGCCCCATGCGACTGGGTCGCGGAGAGGCTCTTCTGGATGAACTGGTTGAGTGTCATCTTCTGCTTGAATGCGGGCGAAAAGATAACTATACGCCTGCGCGAAGTTCCTGGCGCTCTCGGCTCCGCAGAAGGAGTTTACGACAGACTGGGCCGCCGTCTGACTGATTGGCGTTGTCAGAGTAGGAGCGTGCGGCAAGTACGCCGCCCACTGAGAGCGCCACACAGCCAAGGATCATCACCGCGAGCAAGATGCCGCAGCCAATCCGCAGACAGCCAGCGCTTTGCCTTGGCGTTTCGCGATAGTCGCTCTGGGGAGATTCGGGCAGATGCGGCTCCGCAGGCTGGGTGGATTGGTAGGGCTGATAGGGTTGGTATGGTTGGTAGGGTTGCGCAGGCTGATTGGGTGTGGTTTGGTAAGATCGCAATGGCTGCGTGGACTGATCAGGCTGCCCGGGCTGCGAGGCTTCCGGCGATGGATTGACTGGTTCCTGGTTCATCGTAGCATATCTCCGTAGCGACTTCCGTCACTATTGCTGCGCACACCGCACGGGATAGGTGATGTCTGTTAACGTCAAGCGCCGTATCTGTCACAGAGAGGCTGAGGTAGAGTCCCTGTCCCGGCGGGCAGCGCGGGGCCGCGCACATGGATGGTAGCGGTCTGGTTCGGCGCGAGTGCCCGGAGCCTGGGCTTGCGATGAAGTGCGAATCACCGACGAAGGCTACCCAGTTCACGGTGACAGACGACGCCTTGCCAGCCACTGTGCGCGCCGTGTTGGTCAGTGACCAGGAGATATCGGTCGCGACACTGCCACACTGGCGGCCTTTGCTGAGGAAGTCGCTCTTCATCACAGGCAGGATGACGCTGGTGGCGGCTGGGGTCGGGGTTGGCGTCACGGTGGGCGCCGATTGCGCTAACGCCAGGATTGGCTCAATCGAGACGCTATACGCTGGTGGTGGTTGATTGTAGATGTCGAGGGCAAGTTGGGGAGACAGCGCGGTCGCTAGGAGGGCGCTGCTCGCCACCACCATGACCGTGCGTGAGACAACCGACGCGATGCCAGTGCGTGCGCCGTGCTGACCGTGGGCGCGCGAGACTTTGCAATCCAGTGGTCGGCTGTGCCGCACCGAGCCTTGCGCTGAGCCTCCGGCTGCGTGGTGAATGCCGCCAGAAGCGGTTTCCGCGCCCTGCTGGACGCTGTGCTGCGCGCCCTGTTGGGTGGTCGAGGAGCCGAGATGACTCGTCGAGTCGGCGAACTTCTTGCGCCCCGCTCGCCGCTGACGACCTTCGAGGCCGCGGATGAGCCATCCTGACGGTGGCGCGGGAAGAACTGCGCCCAGCCATAGATGGTCATGGCGAGGAGCAGGCCGCCGAGCGTATTTCCCACTCCCCACAAAATGCCAGCGATCAGATGGTAGTGCGAGGGCAGCGTGAGCTTGAACGCATAGAGCGTGGTGGCGGTGATGCTGAGGATCGCATAGATGAGTGGCACTAGCGCCGAAATCCAGGGACTTGCGCCGTTGACGATGCGACTGAGCCGAGACTCCGCACGTTGCTGAGACGCCATAGTCCCTCTCGCATCCTGATACTGTCTATCTCACCTATCTTCCCCGACAGGGCGCGAGCGGCAGGGCCGTTTCCTCGCTCGCGCACAAGTCTAGCATGCGCTGCGCGCCTGTGCAATGGGAAGAGGCGCTGATTCTACCAAAAATCGGGGGTCTGGCGGCTAGCAAGCTGGCGGCTGAAGCCGCGCCTGGAGGGCGTTCCGCCGCAAAGTCCGCCGTCGCGGACTAAGAACCAGACGGCGCAAGAGCATTCGTCCGCCCATCGGCTCCACTGTTCGCGTAGACCCAGCCCGCGCCGGCGGGCTTCGCGGTCCGCTGGCCCTCCAGGCGCGAGTTCACTCGCCAGCTTGCTTCCCCAGAGGTTGCCGTTCTGTGGCAAGTCTGGAAGAATTGTCTGGTGGCTACTACACTCACTCTCACTATTGCGCGTCGCTCACCCCTACACCCAAGGAGGCTGTATGGATCGCTCGCTCACCCTTACCGTCGAGGCCAAGACGCTTGGCCAGTCGCGTCCCGCTATCGCTCCGTGGGAGCTGGCGCTGACGGCGCGCGCCGCTGACGATGGCGTCATGCGTGTGCGCGAACTGCTCACCGCCGTCGTTACAGCGGAAGTCGAGGCCTTTCGTGAGCGGCAGGATCAGCGCCGCCTGACGCGCGTGCTGCTGCCGGAGGAAATCGCGCGGGGCGTCGAACGCGGCAAAGTAGATGCGGGCGGCCACGACCTCGCCCAGCCGGTGAACACGGCAGATGCGGTCACCGCCGCGCTGCAAGCCTTCGAGGATCGCCTCTACTACGTCTTCGTGGATGGCCAGCAGGCGCAGACCCTCGATGAGGTCGCGCCAGTGCAGTGAGGGCAGTCGCATTCTGTTCGTTCGCCTGGTGGCGCTAATAGGAGGCTGAGAGCATGCTGACCCCCGAACAGGCGCGTGAGGCGCTCGCGGCCCGGCGCATCCACGATGGCCGCAGTGGCGCGCGCCACGCCAGGATCATTCCTGCTATTGGTCGAGCTTCCCGACGCGCTGCGACCCATCGCCTTTGGACTGATCGATCGCGATGCTGCAGGGGCGCTCGATGCGCGCTGGCCCTTGGCCAGCGTACGCGCCGTGCTACTACTCACGGATCCGCGAGACGCAGATGGCGGCGCTGAGTCAGCTCGACGCGCTCGACAGCGCGGAGCGCACGCGGGTCTTTGGCGTGTTTTTCCCGCGCATCGCCGAGAGTGTCGAGCAGGCATGGAGGCATCTCCTGACGGCGCCGTACAAGCACGGCGGCGCGGGCGTCATGCGCGCGCCGGGGCGACCAGAGGTGACGCGCGAGGCCCGTGGCAGGTGGCTCCAGGGGATGATCAACGCCATCGAGCCATACGACGCCGACCTGCCGTGGCTGGCGCGACACGCCGCGTACATGGGGTATACCGCGCATACGCTGGGGCCACTCTTCGCGGGCGTCATTGATGGCGGCGGCGCGCTGGGCGACGAGGTCTTTTCGATATTGATACGCTCGACGCGCGGTGACGATGAGATTGGCATGATTGGCGACCATATCCCGCTCGCGCTGCTCGCCTCCGCGCGGGCGGAGGGCTGGGCGGAGGTCGAGCGGCTACTGCTGGCGGCGCAGCGCGAGGAGGGCACGCGGCAGATGCTCCTGAGCGCGGCCACCGCAGCGCATCCACTGGCCTTCCAGCGGCTGGCGGAGACGATTCTCAGCTACGATCTGATCCGCTTTACCAGCGTGACGGGCGTGGTGAGTGGCTGGATCGGTGTCTCGTGGGATGTCGCGCAGGCGCAGGCTGCGGGCCGTGCGCTCGCGCGCCTGACTGCGCTGCTGGGCGACCGCGCCGCGTGTGTGGCCGCGCTGGATGGCGGCGCGGAGGATGTCGCGCTGGGCCTCTGGGCGCTGGGGGCGGATGATGTTGACGCCGCGCTGCCACTGGCGGTCGCGTTGCTGGACGATGCCGACGCCACGCGCCGCTACGCCGCCGCGCGATTCGCCGCCGAGACGCAGATGCATGAGGCGCGCGACCCATTGCTGCGGGCGCTGGATGACCCCGACCCCTACGTGGCGGGTCAGGCGTGCCGCGGATTGACCTGGGGCTACTCGGCGCTGATTCCCGCGACAGAAGAATTCGAGCGCCTGGAGGCGACCCTGGCGCGTCTGCCAGCGAAGGCCGCACCAGAGGGGCAAATCCTGTGGATCGAGTCGGCCTCGCCCATCGCCCGCGAGAGTGTGGCGCGGCTGCTGCTGGCGGCGCTGGGCGAGCGCAGTCCCGCGCGGCTGATTCCCCATCTGGAGGGCATGGACTCCTACACGCGCGCGGCGACGGCGAAGCTGCTGGCGAAGGAGGTGGATGATCCCACCTGCCGCGCGGCGCTGCTCGATCTGCTGGGCGACCGCGCAAGCTGGACGCGCACGGAGGCGGCGCGCGCGCTGGCGAAGGCGACGATTACGCCTGAGGACGCGCCTGCGCTCGAAGCCCTGCTGGCGCGGAAGTCCGCCAGTATGCGGCAGACTCTCCTGGAGCTGCTGCTCAAGCAGCCGGACGAGGCCGCACTGACCAGCGCGGACCACCTGCTCGCCATGCGCAATGAGCAGCAGCGGCGCGCGGGACTGGAGACGCTGAGCCTGATGGCGCAAGCGGGGCGCGCGGCGGAGGCCTGCGCCGAGCGCGCGGCGGCGTATCAGCGGACGCATCCTGAGGTGAGCGAGGTGGAGCGGGCGCTGCTGGCGCCGTCGCTCGACCTGCGCCGCGAGACAGCGACGCTGGACAATGCCCTTGGCCTGGCCGACCCGCGTGACCGCGCGCCGATACCCGACCCTGTGGCGCGCGACGTAACGATGGAGACGCCGCCGTCCGTCGCCGCGTTGCTCGCGCTGGATGCGCTGATCGAAGACCACCTGACAGATAGCTTTATATCCGAGCAAGGAGGGGCGCCGCAGAGCCACCTGCTCGGTGAGATGGAGGGGCATCTCCCGTGGATGGGGTATCAGTTCACGAAGGTCAAGGATGTGGAGCAGGCGCCGCTGATTGACCTCTGGCGCGGATGGGCGGAGGCGCGGCCAGCCACGCAGCGCGACGACGATGGCCTGGAGCTTGTCCGCATGCTACATCTCGCGGCCTTCTTCAACCTGAGCCAGTTGCGCGATGGTTCTGACGGAGCCGCTGGGCCGAAGCTGCGGCACGCGCGCATCGCACAGACGGTCTGTGGCTGGCTCGTCCGTCTCTATCCGCCGCCTGCGAGCGCGGCTGAACTGCTGCTCGATCATCTGGAGACGACGCTGGCGACACTGCCCGCCGCGCTGCCCAGCAAGGAGCAGGAGGGGCCGATGCGCCATCATTTCAACCGTTATCAGCGCCTCGACCATGCGCTTGGGTTGGCGCAGGGGTACGCCGCGTGGTTCCCCGACCGCTGGAGCGACACGCACGCCGCGCGGCTGTGGCGGCTGGCGCGCTGGAGCCAGAACCTCACGCGCCCCAGCATGCGCCTCGCGACGCAGCTTCCGCTGACGCTGCGGGCGCTGCGGGCAGGCGCCGCGACCGAGGCCGATGTCATCCTGCAACTGATCGGGCCGCGAGCGGAGACGACGCGCGCTTATTACGCAGGCCAGTTTAGCGAATTTGCCCAGCTTTCGGCGCGGGCGCGCAATTCGCTCTTCGATGAGTTTCCCTTCGCCGAGGCGCTGTACCGACGTTGTGTCGAGCGGGTGCTGGCGGTGGAGTTGGAGCGCGGCGAGATGGCGACGGCGGCGACCCCGATCGCGCTGAGCCTACGCTCGTTGACGGGCGCTGACTGGTTTATCCGCCTGCTGCGGGCGCTGGGCGAAGATGCGCTCACACGCGGCCACGACTATGATGGGACAGGGCGCGCGTACACGTTGAGCCATCTGCTGCAGGTCACCTTTCCGGCGCCGGGGGACACGCTAGAGGCCGTGCGCGAACGGCTCATCGCGGCGCGCATCAGCGAGAAGCGGCTGGTCGCGGCGGCGCTCTACGCTCCGCAGTGGGCGCGGCATATCGAGGCGACACTTGGCTGGGAAGGCTTCTCGCAGGCGGTCTGGTGGATCACCGCGCACACCCGCGAGCGCAACTGGCGGGTTGACCAGACGGTTCGCGCGGAGTGGGCGGCGCTGACGAGCGAGTGGACGCCGCTCTCCAGCGATGACCTCTACGATGGCGCCGTGGATGTCGCGTGGTTCTGGCGGGCGTATGACCTGCTCGGCGCGGAACGCTGGGATGCGGTCTACGAGGCCGCGAAGTACGCTTCGTCGGGCAATGGGCATACCCGCGCGCAGGTCTTCGCCGATGCGATGCTGGGGCGGCTGGAGGAGAGCGCGCTGATCGAGCGCATCAAGTCGAAGCGGCGGCAGGATAACGTCTGCGCGCTGGGGCTGGTTCCCCTGCCAGAGAAGCCCAGGGCGCGTGACGCGGCGCTGCTGCGGCGCTACCAGGCGACGCAGGAGTTCCTACGCACGTCGCGCAAGTTCGGGGCGCAGCGGCGTGCGAGCGAAGCGACGGTGGCGCGCATCGGGCTGGAGAATCTGGCGCGCACAGCAGGCTATCAGGATGCGCAGCGGCTCCAGTGGGCGATGGAGATGGAGGCGGTGGCCGACCTGCGCGCTGGCCCTGTGCGCCTCATCCGCGACGATGTGATTCTGACGCTGCGGATAGACGCGCTGGGGCAGCCACATCTGGATGTCGCGCGGCTGGGGAGGACGCTGAAGGAGATTCCCGCGCGGCTGAAGAAGGATGAGGCGGTGGCGGCGCTGCGCGAGCGGGTGAAGTCGCTGGGGCAGCAGACGGCGCGCATGCGGCTCTCGCTGGAGCAGATGATGTGCCGCGAGGAGGAGTTGGTGGCCGGGGAGCTGCGGCGGCTACTGGGGCATCCGACGCTGGCGCCCATGCTGGAGCAACTGGTCTTTGTCGCGGGCGAGCGGCTGGGCTATCTCGCTGATGGCGGCGCGGCGCTGCGGGCCTGGGATGGCGCGCGGGCGCCGCTGGCCGAGGACGCGCGCCTGCGCATCGCGCATCCCTACGACCTGTACCGTTCGGGGGCGTGGAGTGAGTGGCAGCATGAGTGCTATCGGGCCGAGCGCATCCAGCCCTTCAAGCAGATTTTCCGCGAGTTGTATCTGCTGACGGAGGCCGAGCGGCAGGATGACGTGATCTCGCGCCGCTATGCCGGGCAGCAGACCCAGGCGCGGCAGGCGATGGCGCTGCTCGGCCAGCGCGGATGGGTCGCGGATATGTATGAGGGCGACGCGACACGCACCTTCCACGAGCGCGGGCTGACGGCTACGCTGAGCAGCCTCTACGGCGGCATGCCAGAGGGCGACGCGCTGACGTTGGACGGCGTATCGTTCCATCGCGCTGGCGATCCCTGGGGCAAGCCAGTACCGCTGGCGGAGACCCCGCCGCTGGTTTTCAGCGAGGTGATGCGCGACCTCGATCTGGTGGTGAGCGTGGCGCATCGCGGCGGGGTGGACCCGGAGAGCAGCGCCTCGACGGTGGAGATGCGCGCGGCGCTGATTCGCGAGGTCTGCGGGCTGCTGGGGCTGACGAACGTGCGACTGGAGTCGGGGCGGGCGATCATCCAGGGCGAGCTGAGCCAGTATAGCGTGCATCTCGGCGGCGGCACGGTACACCTGCTGCCGGGTGGAGCGCTCTGCATCGTGCCCGTGCATGAGCAGCATCGCGGGCGCATCTTCCTGCCCTTCGCCGACGACGACCCCAAGACGGCGGAGATCATCTCGAAAGTGCTGCTGCTGGCCCGCGACGCGGAGATCAAGGATCCCACGATTCTGCGGCAGGTCTACGCGCGGGGGTAGGGTGTGACCTACCCCCGCGCTGGGGCCGCGCCAATCCGCAGCCACTCAGCGTTCGGCGCCTACCTGCTCGATCGGTTTCGTATGCGCGCAGGATCAATGTGTTCCCGCCATGACTGCCAGCAGGAAGAGGAACACAAAGGAGTAGAGCGCACAACTGAGTAGCATCGAAATCCCGGCGGGAATCAATACGGTGGCGACCGCCTTGCCAGTGGTAAAGGCGTGCGCCGATTTCGTCGCAAGAACCAGGAGAAACAACCCGTACAGGCTCAATGCGAAAACGATGATGAAGCCAAGATACGGGATGAGGGATGCGACTGCTTCAATTGCGAACAACGGCGCATAGACGAGCGTCATGGCATACGCATAGGTGAGAAACGATGCCTTGCCACCGAGTAGCCTGGCGATGATTTGGTAGACGCCAAAAGCGGCAAATACGATCGGAAAGCTGAAGATGAAGATGCCGATCACGGCGCCAAAACCAACACCAGACGATCCGTTATAGATCAGGTTCATGAAGAACATCATTAGCGAGATGCCAAGAGACGCGATTGCTATACCTATAAGCGTATCTTGCCAGTTGGCGGCAGGCAGTGCGGCATCGAAGGTTGCGAGATTATGATTCAGCATCACGGCCTTGTAGCTTTGGAAGAGGCCTTGGGGAGCGAGAGGCCGCTCAACTGGTATCGAGCCAGGATCATAGGACGATGTTGAAAGTGACGGCGCCACCCAATCCCCGCGAGTAAAGCTGGTCTCAGGAGTTTCGTCATTGGAGAACTCACTCATTCAATCGCCACCTTTCTTTCTGCGACTCATACGAAAATGTGAAATATTACACATCCTATTCTAACTCAATTCCAGGGTCAAGTGCGGCTGAGCTTGGGCGCTATCGAAAATCGGAGGCTAGCAAGCTGGCGAGCGAACTCGCGCCTGGAGGGCGTGCGCGCCGCGAAGCCCACCGACGCGGGCTGGGTCTTGGCGATGATTGGCGTCCAGGAACGGATGGATCGTCTTGCGCCGTTCGGCATTGAGTCAGCGCAGGCGGACGTGGCGGCGGAACGTCCACCTGCGCTGACCGCGGGTAGTGTCGCAGGACGTCGCCGTGCGCATACAGAGTCACACTCGCCACTCGCCATTCGCCATTCGCCAAAGGTCAGGGAGCCAGCAGCAGATGGACGGTGGGTGATATCGTATGCGTCAAGAACATTTGTTCGCCTGACATTCCAAAGGAGGAAGCAAGCCATGGCCAATCGAGTCGTGCATTTCGATGTCTACGCGGATGATGTCGAACGAGCCATCGCGTTCTACCAGAACGTCTTCGGCTGGTCGATCGAGAAGGTCGAGGGGATGGACTACTGGCTCATCAGGACGGGTGAGGGGCAGCCCGGCATCGATGGTGGCCTGAGCAAGCGCGAAAGCCCCACGCAGGGGACCGTCCCGCAATTTGGCTTCACCTGTACGGTCGACGTGAAAGATGCGCAGGCCGCCTTTGCGGCTGCCGTGGCCGCTGGGGGCAGCGAGGTACACCAGCCGGGGCCAGTGCCTGGCGTGGGCTATCTCGCGTATGTGCGCGACACCGAGGGAAACCACCTCGGCCTCATGCAGCGTGACCCTGACGCGAAGTAGTCGCCGACGCCGGTGCATTGTGCTGGGAGGCGTGTGCCGTACCTCTTGCCTCACGTCTCTCGGCCTGGCGGAGTCGTCTGGACACGCCGCGCGCTCTCCACTGATTTCTAGGAGAGGAATCATGCCATCTCGCGCCGAGATTCTCGACACCCTGGCGTCTTCGCAGACCAATGTCCTGGCGTTTTTTCAAGGGCTAAGCCCAGCAAGACCTGGAGCGCCCAGCTACGGCGAGTGAAGCGCCCGGAGCAACTCCATGGCGCGCCAAAGATCATTTGGCTCACCTGGTGAAAAGCGAGCGCAACATTCAGCAACTGCTGCGCCGTGTACTCGTCGGCGAGCCGCGCGACGTTATATTGCGAAAGCAATACCCAGAGGGCATGCCGCTACCGGGCATACTGGGCGATCTGAGTGCGCTGACCCCGGAGGAGGAGGAGCGGCTGGGGCTGGCAATCGCCCAGCTCAATCAAGCCTACGTGACCGCCCACCATGACGACCCGCTGGAGATGCTGGCAGCGGATTACCTGGCGGCGCGGCAGGACACCTTGGACCTACTGCGCCAGTTCACCGATGAGCAGTTGGCCGCTCCGATTCCCTCGGTCGTTGGTGAGGCGACCGTCGGCGACTTGTTTGCCGGGAGAGCGGGGCATGCGGTCGAGCACATCAACTCAGTTGAAGAAGGATTGCGTCAGGGCGTGTAGACGGGTGTGCGCATCTATGCCGGGTAGAGACCGTTGTCCCATCAAGCGCAGTGACGAGGAGAGGTATCATGAAACTTCTGCTTACTTCCGGTGGCATCAAGAACGCCAGTATCCATGCCGCGCTGGAAGAGCTTCTGGGCAAGCCGATCGCCGAGTCCAGCGCGCTCTTCATTCCCACCGCGATCTACCCCTTCCCTGGCGGCGCGGGCATGGCATGGCAGGCGATCTGCGGAGTAGCTTCCAGCCCCTTGTGCGGATTGGGTTGGAAGTCGTTGGGCGTGCTGGAACTGACCGCGTTGCCCAGCATCGATGACGACGCCTGGATCCCCACGGTCCGGGAAGCCGACGCACTGCTGGTTTGGGGCGGCGATCCCCTGTATCTGAGCCACTGGATGCGACAGTCGGGACTGGCAGCCCTGTTGCCGTCGCTACGGCGTGAGATGGTCTACGTGGGGGTGAGCGCCGGGAGCATGGTGGCGAGCGCCACCCTCGGCGAGACCTACCTCGATCCGCCCAGGGACAGTGGTGAGGCGCTCACCTCGGAAGACATCGTGTTCGCCACCCCCCAGGGAGAAATCAGCCGGATATTGGTCACGGCTCAAGGAGTGGGACTGGTTGACTTTGCGTTGATTCCGCACCTGGATCACGAGGATCACCCTGACGCATCTCTGGCCAACGCGGAAAAGTGGGCCGCGAGGATACCCATGCCAACGTACGCGATTGACGATGAGACTGCCATCAAAGTCGTTGACGGCGTCGTCGACGTCATCTCCGAGGGGCACTGGAAGCTGTTTACCCGGGAGTAGGATGGTGAGGCCCTGAGCCGTGAGTCAGTACCCGCAGGCCCGCCAGGCGCGAGTTCGCTCGCCAGCTTGCTCAATGCGGGATCCCCCGAAACTCAACGCTACTTCCCTCTCCTGGCCGCATATTTGGTATGCCGCATGCGCCCTTGCCTCAGTGTCGTTTGTACCGCAGTCGACATGAGGAGGCCATATGCAATCGGTCACCAATCCGGTCCAGGATGAAATCTTTGTAGACGAGTACTCTGGTGGGCTGGTCGGGCCTGGCGTTGGCGTCGCGGGCACGGTCAAGGATGGCGGGCGCATTAGCTGTGTCGTGCCACCGGGCTGCTGGGGACCGATGATTACCCCCGAGTTCCACGGTGGGCATGAGGTGACACGTCCGGTCGCTGTAGAAGGCGCGCACATCGGAGACGCCATCGCCATCACCATCGAGCGCATGCGGGTGCGCTCGCTCGCGACCGCCTCTGGCACGATGCTCACCAATGCGGCGGCTTTCGGCGATGACCCCTTCGTAGACAAGAAGTGTCCCCATTGCGGCGCCGCATGGCCCAGGAGCCATGTCGAAGGAACCGGCGCGGAGAGCATTCGCTGCGACAACTGCGGCGGGTCGGCGACCGCGTTCACCTTCGAGGAAGGCTACACGATCGTATTCGACGACGATCGGCTCGTCGGCCTGACAGTGGATGCGAATACCGCGCACGATTTCGCCACGCGCGCCCGCGAGGTGGCCTCGCTACCTGAGCACGCGCGCCAGCATCCGATTCTGCTCTTCGAGCCGCACACCATCCCCGGTGTGCTTTCGCGGCTGCGGCCGTTCATCGGCAACATCGGCACGACGCCCAGCGTGGATATGCCCGACTCGCACAACGCGGGCGACTTCGGCCATTCGCTCGTCGGCGCGCGCCACCCGTACGCGCTCACGCAGGAGGCGCTGGACAAGGCCAAGACCGATGGGCATCTGGACACCAACGAGGTGCGGCCAGGCGCGGTGCTCATCTGCCCGGTCAAGGTGGAGGGCGGCGGCGTCTACATCGGCGACTGCCACGCGAACCAGGGCGATGGCGAGTTGAGCCTGCACACGACCGACATCACGGCGGACGCGACGGTTCGCGTGAACGTCATCCACGGGCTGGCGATTGATGGGCCAATCCTGCTGCCAGTCGCGGACGATCTGCCCGCCATCGCGCGCCCCTACACCCAGCAGGAGCTGGAAGCGGGCGAGCGGCTGGCCCAGCGCTACAACGTGACCTTGCGCCGCGCCGTGGCGCCTGTGCAGTTCATCGGCAGTGGGCCAACGCTCAACGAAGCGACGGACAACGCCATCGCCCGTGCGGCGAGCGTCCTGGGGATGTCGCAGGCCGAGGTGCGCAATCGCTGCACGATCACCGGCTCGGTCGAGATTGGCCGCCTGCCAGGTGTCGTGCAACTGACGATGCTCGCGCCGCTCGATCGGCTCGACGCCATCGGCATCGGCGCCATCGTGCGCCAGCAGTACGGACTGTAGCGAGGGGCGCATGCGTGTCTACGTGCGGCTCTTTGGTTCGCTGCGGGTTGTCGTCGGTAGCGGCGAGGTCGAGGTGGCGCTGAGTGGCGACTCCGCGACGGTGGCGCAGGCGCTGGATGGCCTTATCGCGCGCTATCCGCAGGCGCGCCGCTACCTGCGCGACGCCGGCAGGCGAGATGCCGCCGGGCCTGCGTGCGCTGCTCGGCGATACGCGGCTGGATGACGCGACGGCGCTCGCGACGCGACTGCGCGACGGCGATGACCTTACACTGCTCATGCCCATCGTCGGAGGATAGGAGGGAGGCGGCGCGGATGGCCACTGGCCTGCGGGGTCAGCGGCTGAGGGGGTCGGGCATGACGGGCGATGGAGCAATGGCGCCCCGGCCCAGAGACACGAGGCTGTGTATTCAGGGGAAGCTCCCATCTTGGAGGTGAACGGCATGTCTCTCGATCAACAGACAGCGCTGAAGCTGTACCGGCAGATGCTGCTCATTCGCGCCTACGAGGAGACGATGGCGCAGATCTACACCGAAGGAAAGACGCCAGTCTTCGACATCGGCAGCGGGCCTGTTCCCGGCGAGATGCACCTGTCCGCCGGGCAGGAGCCGACCGCCGTCGGTGTCTGCGCGCACCTGCGCCCGACAGATACCGTCACGGGGCCGCACCGCGCGCATCACATCGCCATCGCGAAAGGTGTAGATCTCAAGAAGATGACGGCGGAAATCTTCGGCAAGGAGACAGGGCTGAGCAAGGGCAAGGGCGGCCACATGCACCTCTTCGACCCAAGCGTGAAGTTTAGCTGCTCAGGCATCGTTGGCGCGGGGATGCCGCCCGCTGTCGGCGCCGCGCTGGCCGCCAAGAAGCAGGGACGCGATGATGTCGCGGTGACCTATTTTGGTGAGGGCGCCGCCAACCAGGGGGCATTCCACGAGTCGCTGAATCTTGCGGCGCGCTGGAAATTGCCAGTGATCTTCGTCTGCGAAGACAACAGTTGGGCGATCTCGGTTCCCAAGGACACGGCGACCGCCATCGCCTCGAACGCTGACCGGGCGCAGTCGTATGGTATCCCTGGCGTCGCTGTGCATGAAAACGACGTGGTCGCTGTCTACGAGGCCGCGGGCGAGGCAGTGGCTCGCGCCCGGCGCGGAGACGGCCCGTCACTGCTCGAAATCCACACAGATCGGTATCTGGGACACTTCCAGGGGGATCCAGAAGTGTACCGCGACCCACAAGAAGTGGCGCGTCTAAAAGCGCACGACCCCATCGCGCGCCTGCACGATCAACTGGTCGCCCAGGGCTGGCTCACCCAGGAGCAGGACGCCGAGGTGCGCGCCGCCGCACTGAAGCAGGTGAACGAGGCGGTCGCGTTTGCGCGCGAGAGTCCGTATCCAGCGCCAGAAGAGGCGCTCGAAGATGTGTTTGTCGCCACGAAGTGAGCGCATCCGATAGTGATGGAGGGAAAGATACCATGGCGACACCAGTTTCATCCCGGCAGTTGACCACCGCCCGCGCGATCTCCGAGGCGATCGCGATGGAGATGCGGCGCGATCCGAACGTCTTCGTGATGGGTGAAGATATCGCCAAGTATGGCGGCATCTTCGGCGCGACGCAGGATCTGCTCGGCCAGTTTGGGCCGGAGCGCGTGATGGATACGCCAATCTCCGAGACGGCGTTCATCGGCGCCGCGATTGGCGCGGCGGCGGAAGGCATGCGTCCGGTCGTCGAGTTGATGTTCGTGGATTTCTTTGGGGTGTGCATGGATCAAATCTATAATCACCTCGCCAAGAATACCTACATGTCTGGCGGGCATGTGCGCCTGCCTGTGACGCTGATCACCGCCTACGGCGCGGGCTATGACGACGCCGCCCAGCACTCGCAGACACTCTACAGTGTCTTCGCGCACATGCCAGGGCTGAAGGTGGTCGTGCCATCCACGCCCTACGACGCGAAGGGGCTGATGATCGAAGCCATTCGTGACGATAACCCCGTGGTCTACTTCATGCACAAGGGGATCATGGGGCTGGGCTGGATGACCATGCTCGAAGCGTCCGCTGGGCCTGTTCCGGAGGAAGCGTACACCATCCCGTTTGGCGTGGCCGACGTCAAGCGCGAGGGCACGGATGTCACCATCGTCACCGTCGGCATGATGGTGCACCGCTCGCTCGACGCCGCGAAGAAGCTCGCCGACGAAGGCATCTCGGCGGAGGTGCTGGACTTGCGCACGCTCGTCCCGCTGGATCGCCAGGCGATCATCAACTCGGTGAAGAAGACGCATCGCCTGCTCGTCGTGGACGAGGACTATCGCAGCTATGGGATGTCGGGCGAGGTGATCGCGACGGTCGCGGAGAACGCGCTGGATTACCTGGACGCGCCCGCGCGCCGCATCGCCGAGCCAGACGTGCCGATTCCCTACAGCCGACCACTCGAACAGTATGTGCTGCCGAGTGCTGACAAGATCATCGCTAGCCGTACGTGAGATGATGGGACGCTGAGAACAGCGTTGGACCTCACCCCCTAACCCCCTCTCCCACAGGAGAGGGGGAAATCACGCGGCGGATGGGAAACGGAAGCTCATGAGTATAAACATCACTGTTCCAGCATGGGAAGATACGACAGTCGAGGAGGCGGCGCTCACCAATCTGTTCGTGAGCGATGGCTCGCCTGTGCGGAAGTGGACAGGTCATCGGTGAGATCATGGTGGAGAAGGCCACTGTCGAGCTGACCGCCCCGGCGGATGGCGTCATCCAGAACGTGAAGCTACACCGTGGCGATATCGTCACGCCGGGCATGCTGGTGGCCGAGCTGGTTCCAGCGGGGGAAGCGCAGCTTGCCTCAGTGGGCGCCCCGACGCGGCGATGGCGAGCGCGGTGGCGGCGCAAGGTGACGGCGCGAGCGGCGCGTTCACGCCTGCCTCCCCTGCCGCCCGGCGGCTGGCCCGCGAGCTTGGCGTGGAGATGGCGCGGGTCGTGCCGGCGGATGGCCAGCGCATCACGGAGGAGGATGTGCGGCGAGCGGCTGCGGCTGCTCCGGCGGCGCCATCCGCGGCGGCTGCCCCTGTCACTGAGGCGGGCGAGGCGTTGGTGGGTCGCCGCAAAGTGATCGCCGAGCGACTGCTCCGCAGCGTGCAATCCTCCGCCCAACTGACGCTGACGACGGATGTGCGCGCCGATGCGCTGATCGCCGCTCGCGAACGCGCCCGCCAGCGCCTGGAGCTCACGTACACCGATCTGCTGGCGTGGATAACGATTCAGGCGCTCAAGCGGCATCCGGCGATGAACGCGACGCTCGAAGGCGACCGATTGCGCCAGCATGCGGCGATTCACCTCGGTCTGGCGGTCGCCGTCCCCGACGGGCTGCTCGTGCCGGTGGTGCGCGATGCTGGCGCGCTCTCGCTCGCTCAACTCGCCGAGCGTTCGCGCGAGCTGACCGAGCGCGCCCGCGACAACAGCGTGACCTCCGTTGAGTTGAGTGGCAGCACCTTCTCGCTGACGACGCTTGGCGTGTATGAGATCGATGCCTTCACCCCTATTCTCAATATGCCGGAGGTGGGTATCCTTGGCATTGGCCGCATTCGTGAGGCGATTGTCCCACAGGATGGCCAGCCGGTTCTGGGGCATATGCTGGCGCTCAGCCTCACCTTCGATCACCGCGCCATCGATGGCGCGCCAGCGGCGGCCTTCCTGCAGACCATAAAGCAGCTTATCGAGTCCCCAGACACCTACGGCGAGCTTCAGTGATGCCCGCGCGCGTGGGCATCATCGCCAACCCAGCCGCCGCGCATGACATCCGGCGGCTGAGTGGGCATGGCTCGATCGTGGACAACCAGGAGAAAGCGCGCATCTTGCGGCGCGTGCTGCTGGGGCTGCAAGCGGTGGGCGTCACCGAGGCGCTCGCCATGCCCGATCCTTATGGCCTGGCGGCGGTGGCCGCGAATGCCTCAGATATCCACGTCAGCGTGCGCGTCATCGAGATGGAATGCGCGCGCGACGCGACCGATTCGACGCGCGCGGCGCAACAGATGGCGAGCGAGGGATGCGCCTGCATCGTGACGCTTGGCGGCGACGGGACGAATCGCGCGGTGGCTCTGGGCAGCGGCGCCACACCGCTGCTCGCGATTTCCACAGGCACGAACAACATCATCCCGCGACCTGTCGAGGGAACCGTGGCGGGACTGGCGGCGGGCCTGTTCGCGCGTGGGCTGATACCAGCGGAAGTCGCCGTCAGCCGGACGAAACGCCTGGAGGTGACGCAGGGCGACGCGATGTTCGAGAGCGCGCTGGTAGATGTCGCCGCGCTGACCACCGCATTCATTGGCGCCCTCGCAGTCACCGATGTCGCGACCATCAGGCGACTGTGGCTCACTCAGGCCGTGCCGGGGAGCATCGGGCTGGCGGCGATTGGCGCGCACCTCAGTCCGCTGGCGCCCACAGAAGACGCCGCGCTGCTGCTCGAAATGGCCGATCCCGCGACGGAGCCAGTGTCAGCGCGCGTGCTGGCGCCTATCGCTCCCGGACTTGTGCGGTGGGTTCCCGTGCGCGGCTGGCGGCTGCTGAAAATGGGCGAGACTGTCTCTTTAGATGCGCTCCCCTGCGTGCTCGCTCTGGACGGCGAGCGCGCCGTTCGTCTGCCCGCCGACGCCCCGCTGACCGCGATTCGCGCTACCTGGAGTGGGCCGCGCCTGCTCGATGCGCAGGCCATCATGGACTACGCGGGGCGCCACGGCTTGCTGGTCGAGCGAGTGGATGGCGGGGTGGGCGATTGATGATGTTTAACTCGTTGATGGGGTACTGGTTCGCGCCAGCCCCCACCCCCAGCCCCTCCTCGCGCGGCGGGAGAGCCGGGAGCTCCGATTCCCCCTCTCCCGCCGCGCGGCGGAAGGGGGATAGGTCGGCGATGTGGGGCCGCTCCTGGCGCTACACCGCCATTACCCGAACAACACGTTAAACTGCATTAACCGCCAGCCTCCTCCTCGCACGCCCTCGCATGCTATACTGCCCGCAGGCGTGGCGCGAGCGGCGCTGGAATGGCCGTGAGTGATGGTGGAACCTGGAGGGTGTCGTGATGTCTGGCTCCGCGCGTGTCTTTATCAGCTACTCCAGTAAGGACACAGACATCGTAAACCACCTCAAAGATGACCTGAAGCGGGCGGGTGTGGCCGTCTGGCTGGATCACGAACAACTGACCCCTGGCACGCCGAACTGGCGAGACGCCGTGCTCAAGGGCATCGAGCAGGCGACGGATGTGATCTATACCGCCTCGCCTGACGCCGCCTCGTCGAAGTACGTCGCCCATGAACTGGCCATCGCTGAGGGCGAGGGCAAGCGGATTCTGCCGTTCTGGATTCGCGGCGACAAGTGGTATTTCTGCGCGCCGATGGGCTTTTATCTCGCGCAGTATACAGATGGGCGCGATGCGGCCTACTTCGCGGGGCTGGCGACGCTGCTCGCCGCACTAGCCTCCGCTCCCGCCGCCAATGCCACTCCCGCCGCGCCAGTAGCGCCTGCCCCGCCGCGCTACCCCCTGCCCGATGTGCCCGCGCGCCTGGCCAGCCTCGGCTTTCGCGGCGTCAACCCCAGCGGGACGCCCGCCATCCTCCCGCCGCTGGTCAGCGTCGCCGCTGGCCCCTTCCTCATGGGCAGCGCCGAGAGCGACACGCAGGCGTATGACGATGAGAAGCCGCAGCATCGCGTCGAGCTGGCCGCCTTCCAGATCGGCAAGTACCCCGTCACGGTGGCGGAGTATGCCCTCGCCGTGCGCGCGGGCGCCGTGCGTGAGCCACCCGCGTCAGGCAGCGTCACCTGGGCGGCCAACTCCAGCATCCCGACCATCCCGTCGTCTGCGTCTCGTGGCAGGACGCGACGGCCTACGTCGCCTGGCTGCGCGGTGTGACGGGTGAGGCGGGCTGGCGGCTGCCCAGCGAGGCGCAATGGGAGAAGGCGGCGCGCTGGGACGCGCAGCGCGGGGTGAGCCGCCTCTACCCCTGGGGCGACACCTTCGACCAGAACCGCTGCAACACCTAGCGAGAGCGAGATCAAGACCACCACGCCCGTCGGCTCCTACCCCGCCAACGACGCGCGCCGCAGCGGGGCCAGCCCGTGGGGCGCCGAGGAGATGGCGGGCAACGTCTGGGAGTGGACGAGCAGCCTCTTCAAGCCCTACCCATACACTGAGAGTGATGGTCGTGAAGACCAAAACTCTACTGAAAATAGAACGCTGCGTGGCGGCTCGTGGTACGACGTCGCCAGGATCGCGCGCGCGGCGTGCCGCAACGACATCAGGTGGGTCAGCCTCCTCTACCTCAGGGGGTTTCCGCTTGCGCTCGCGCGCGGCGGTTGGTTCATAACGCATTACATTTCTAATTTACTTAATTTCTATTAATGATGCGATGTCAACGGACGGTAATCGGAGCGGCGAATATGCATTGAAAATAGATTTCAGCGCGCGGGTAAAGCGCCAGCCAGCGGTTGAAACCGTGCCTGGATGGCGTTCCGCCGCGAAGTCCGCCTGCGCGGACTAGGAATCGGACGGCGCGAGATCACCTGTCCGCCCATCAGCGCCACTGTTCCGCCGAGACCCAGTGCGCGAAGGCGCACTTCGCGGCCCACAGGCCATCCAGGCGCGAATTCATTCGCCAGCTTGCTGCGGCAAAATGCTCGTCCTATTTGCTAAAACATCATCAATCACTCGCGCCCCGCCCTCACCCGTCGATCAGCAGCGACTCCGGGTCTTCCACCAGCTCCTTGACGCGGACGAGGAAGCGCACGGCCTCATTGCCATCCACGATGCGGTGGTCGTAGCTGAGCGCGACGTACATCATCGGGTGGATGACCACCTCGCCATTCAGCGCGATGGGCCGCTCCTGGATTTTGTGCATGCCGAGGATGCCCACCTGCGGCCCGTTCAGGATCGGCGTCGAGAGCAGCGAGCCGAATATGCCGCCATTCGTGATGGTGAAGGTGCCGCCGCGAATCTCCTCCAGGCTGAGCTGGTTCTTGCGCGCCTTGTCGGCGTAGACGGCGATCTGCCGCTCGATCTCGGCGAAGGTGAGGCGGTCGGCGTCGCGCAGGACCGGCACGACCAGCCCCTCCTCCACGCCGACGGCGATGCCGATGTCGTAGTAGCGCTTCAGCACCATCTCATCGCCCTGTATCTCGGCGTTGAGGCGGGGGAAGGCTTTGAGCGCGCCGACGACCGCCTTCGTGAAGAAGGACATGTAGCCCAGGCTCACGCCATAGCGCTCCTTGAAGACGTCGCGGCGGCGCTTGCGCATCGCCATCACGGCGGACATGTCGATCTCGTTGAAGGTGGTGAGCATCGCGGCGGTGTGCTGCGCCTCCACCAGCCGTTTGGCGATGGTCTGGCGGCGCCGCGACATGCGCACGCGCTCCTCACGCTGGGCGTCCACCACCCGCGGCGCGGCGGGGGTGACGGGGGCTATGGCGCGGGCAGGCGCAGGGACGGGCTGCGCGGCGACGGCTGTGGGCGCGGGCTGCCCCTTGAGATAGGACTCCACATCCTCCTGGGTGATCTTGCCGCCCGCTCCGGTGCCGCTCACCGCCTGGAGGTCCACATGGCGGGAAGCGGCGATGCGCCGCGCGAGCGGGGTGGCTCCAGCGCCGTTCGCCGCCTCGGTGGCCGCCGCGCTGGCCGCCGCGCGGACGCCGCAGGGGTAGCCGCCGCCACGCCGCCTGGCTCCAGCCGCGCGAGGGTATCACCCACGCCGATGGTCTCGCCCTCGCCCTTCAGGATCGCCGCGAGCACGCCATCCTCTGGCGCGACAACCTCAATGTTAATCTTATCGGTCTCTAACTCGACCAGTGGTTCGCCCGCCGCGACGTTGTCGCCCTCGTGCTTGCGCCACTGGCCCACGGTCGCTTCGACAATCGATTCACCAAAGGTTGGCGCTATTATCTCAATTGGCATATTGTCCCTCGCGCGTCTCCATCTGGGCCGACGCCTCGCCGCCCAGCGCCTCGCCGATGATTCTCGCCTGCTCCGCAGCGTGCGCGTCCGGCAGTCCCTCCGCCGTGCTCGCGCGCTCCGGACGCCCGACGTAGCGCAGCGTCACGCCTGCTGGCAGATGCTGCGTGAGCTGTGGCGCGATATAGTTCCAGGCCGCCATGTTGCGCGGCTCCTCTTGCAGCCAGACGACCTCGGTGAGGCGCGGGTAACGGCGCAGGGCCACATCGAGCGCCGCTTGTGGGTACGGATAGAGCTGCTCGACCCGCGCCACCGCGATCCATGCCCCCGCCGCTGGCTGCGCCTCCAGCCCCGCCGCCAGGTCCACCGTGACCTTGCCGCTACAGAGGATCAGCCGCCGCACGTCCGCTGGCGCGCCCGTGAAGGTGTCGATGACGGGCTGGAAGCCGCCGCTGGTCAGGTCGCCGAGGCTCGATCCCGCGCGCGGATGGCGCAGCAGGCTCTTCGGCGTCATCACGATCAGCGGGCGCGGCGCCGTGTCGAGCAGCTTCGCCTGCGCCCGCAGCAGGTGGAAGTATTGCGCGGCGGTCGTGCAGTTGACGACGCGCAGGTTGTCCTCGGCGGCAAGCTGGAGGAAACGCTCCAGGCGGCCGCTGGAATGCTCTGGCCCCTGGCCCTCGTAGCCGTGGGGCAGCAGCAGAACCAGCCCCGGCGTCTGGCGCCACTTCGCGCGGGCCGCCGCGATGAACTGGTCGATGAGCACCTGGCCCGCGTTGGCGAAGTCGCCGAATTGCGCCTCCCAGAGAACCAGCGCGCCGGGGGCGTGGACGCTGTAGCCATACTCGAAGCCCAGCGCGGCGGCCTCGGAGAGCGGGCTGTTGTAGACCGCGAAGGAGGCCCGCGCCGCTGGCAGCGCCTGGAGCGGCGTGTAGGTCGCGCCCGTCCGCGCATCGTGCAGCACGGCATGGCGCTGGCTGAACGTCCCGCGCTCGCTGTCCTGCCCGGAGAGGCGGATGGGCGTCCCGTCGGCCAGGATCGCGGCGAAGGCCAGCGTCTCCGCGAAGCCCCAGTCAATGCCGCCGGGCTTCTCGATGCCTTCGCGGCGGCGCTCCAGCAGTGCGCGCCAGCTTGGTATCGGCGTGAAGCCTTCGGGTCGTGTCGAGCAGCGCCGCGTTCCAGGCGCGCAGCGCCTTCGCGGGCGCCGCCGTGGCCACGCTGGCCAGCGCGGGCGACTCCTCCAGGGCGATCTGCTCCTCCGGAACATTTCCCGCCAGCAACTCCTCGTGGGCGCGCTTCAGTCGCTCCCGCGCCTCTCGCAGCAGCGCCGCCGCGTCCGCCGCCGTGGTCACGCCCTCGGCCTCCAGCGTTGCGGCGTAGAGTTCCCGCACGGTCTTGTGCTGGGCGATGGCGGCGTAGAGCAGCGGCTGCGTGAAGGCTGGCTCGTCGCCTTCGTTGTGGCCCCAGCGCCGATAGCCCACCAGGTCGATCAGGAAGTCCTTGTGATAGCGCTCGCGGTAGGCGTGGGCGAGGCTGGCGGCGCTGAGGCAGGCCTCCGGGTCGTCGGCGTTGACATGGATGATGGGAATCTCGAAGCCCTTGGCGAGGTCGCTGGCGTAGAGGGTCGAGCGGCTCTGCTCCGATGCGGTCGTGAAGCCAATCTGGTTGTTGGCGATGATGTGAATCGTGCCGCCGACCTGATAGCCGCTCAGCCGTGAGAGGTTCAGCGTCTCGGCGACCACGCCCTCGCCAGGGAAGGCCGCGTCGCCGTGAATCGTGATACACAGCGCCTTCTCGACATCCTGGCTGGGCGCGCCCGCCGCGTCGCGTCGCTCCTGCGCCGCTCGCGTGAAGCCCTCCACGACCGGATTGACGAACTCCAGATGGCTGGGATTGTGGGCGAGAGTGAGGGCGACCTGCGCCAGCTCAGCCTCGCGCACGATTGCCCGCGCGCCCAGGTGATACTTGACGTCGCCGGTCCAGCCGTAGTTGATGCCGACAGAGCCTTCGGAGGGCGTCAGGTCTTTGTCGGGCGCGGTGTGGAACTCGGAGAAAATCTTCGCGAAGGGCTTGTTCAGCACATGCGCCAGCACATTGAGGCGGCCACGGTGCGCCATGCCAATCAGCGTCTCGCGCGCGCCCGCGCCAGCGGCATCGCGGATGAACTGGTCGAGCATGGGCACGAGCGCGTCGGTTCCTTCGATGGAGAAGCGCTTCTGTCCGGTGAAGGCGCTGTGCAGGAAGCGCTCGAACGCCTCGACTTCGGTGAGCCGCCGCAGGAGCAGCCGACGCGCCTCGGCTTCGAGTGGCTGGCGGTAGGCCCCCGACTCGACAGCCTCGGTGAGCCAGCCGCGCTCGGCCTCGTCCTGGATGTGCGCGAACTCGTAGCCGAGGGGGCCACTGTAGATCGCACGCAGCTTCTCGATGGCGGCCAGCGCGTCACTCGCGCCATAGGTAGCGCCCGTTGGCCAGATGATGCTTGCGGGCAGCCGCGCCAGGTCGGCCTCGGTCAGCCCCTGCGCGGCCAGCGTCAGGCCCGGGTTCCCCGGCGGCGGCGTCCCCAGCGGATCGAGCCGCGCCACGAGATGCCCATACTGCCGGATCATGCGCGCCAGCCGCGCGGTTCCGACGATTTGGCGAATCTCGCGCTCGGTCACGCCCTCAGCGGCGTGGCGGGCGAGTGGCGCGCTGGCGGGCGTCGCGGAGGCATCGGGGAGCGCGGGCGCGCTGGGCGGGGGCGCGCTCTCGAAGAAGGCGCGTGTCGCTTCGTCCACTGAGGATGGGTCTTGCAGGAAGCGCTCATACAGCTCCTGCGCGTAGCCCGCGTTCGGGCCGAAGAATGTATTCCAGGCGTCCATCGGCGCCGCTCCTTCCCCTGGCCGTCCGCCTGCGGGGCGAACGCATCCGCGCCATCATGCCGCATACTGTTCTCAGGAGGCCTATCTTATAGTGTAGCATGCCGTGCCAACTCCGCTTGCTGGCGCACACTGGAAATTGCCGAGAATGGCAAGCTGCGAGAGAATGGGGCGGCGAAGTCGCAGTAATGGGAGCGGCGCGGTCATTCCCGACGGGCGCCACACTGCCGCGCTATCAGCCTGCGCGCGAAGACGAGCGGAAGTAGCGCGGGCGGCGAGCCTGCGCCGAGAAACGCGGGATTCAGCGCACATCAGAAGGAGAGAGGCATGAGACATCGCGTACACTCACAGGACGGAACCGCCATCGCCTACGAGCAGGCGGGCGTCGGGCCAGCGCTGATCTTGGTCGGCGGGGCGCTCTCCACACGCGGGGCGGCTGAGGGGCTGGTCGCCGCGCTGGCGCCGAGCTTCACGGTGGTCAGCTACGATCGGCGCGGGCGGGGCGAGAGCGGCGATACGCTGCCCTACGCGCCTGAGCGGGAGATCGAGGATCTCGCTGCGTTGGTCGAGGCGGTCGGAGGCTCGGCATTTGCCTTCGGGGTCTCGTCAGGCGCGGCGCTGGTTCTGAACGCCGCGGCGGCTGGTGTGACCATTACCCGACTGGCGCTCTACGAGCCGCCATTCATCGTGGACAACTCGCGTTCGCCGGTCCCGCCAGACTACTTGGCGCATATCAACGCGCTGCTGGCGGGGGGTCGGCGCGGCGACGCGCTGGAGTATTTCCTGCGCGAGGCGGTGGAGGTTCCACCGGAGGTGATTGCCCAGATGCGTGGCGCGCCGATGTGGGCGGGGATGGAAACAGTGGCCGTTACGCTGCCCTACGATGGCGCGGTGATGGGCGATGGCATGTCGGGCCAGCCGTTCCGCACGGGGTGCTGGGCTAGCGTCACGGCGCCAGCCCTGGTGATGGATGGCGGCGACAGCCCACAGTGGATGCATAACGGCGTCGCGGCGCTGGCGGCGGCGCTGCCGAATGCGCGGCGCGAGACGCTGCCAGGCCAGACGCACGCCGTCGCGCCAGCGGTGATCGCGCCGGTTCTGAGGGCTTTTTTCAGCGAGTAGGCGGCGTCGGGCAAGGAGTGAGCGGTGAAGTGTCGGCGTGCGTCAGCTTTCCGCAAGGAACGCGGCTACCGCGTCATAGAACTGCGGCGATTCGATGATGGTGTAGTGATTGGAGTCGGGAACCTCGATCACGCGGCTGGTGGGCATAATCGCGCTCAGACGCTCGGCCTCTGCGCGCGGCAGGATGAAGCCGCTGTCGGGGCCAAGCAGGCCAACTGTCGCGCGCAGGATGAGTGTTGGCTGCCGCACAAGGTTGGGGAGATCCTCTGAGCGCAGCGCAGCCAGCGCGGCGTTTTCTTCCTCGATTGCGCGACGCGGCACGCGCGAGGTGACGGTTCCATCAGGATGGATGTCGGCATCATAACGGAAATACTGTTCCCAGAGGTCGTTCCACTGGAGCATGGGGAGCTGGCGCATCTGGGCGAGGTAGGCATCGAGTGATGGAAAGCTGGTTCCCAGACGGTTGACCGACGCCGCAATCGCCTGCTGTGTATCGGGGGGAATCACGCCGCCAGCGTCAATCATCACCAGCTTGCCGACACGGCTGGGATAGAACGCGGCGAGGTACAGGCCAATCACCGCGCCGAGCGAGTGTCCCACGATATGGACGGCCTTGAATCCAAGCGCATCGCAGAGGGAGAGGATGTCGTTCGCGTGGAATGGGACGCCGTAGCCGTGCGGTGGCTTGGCGCTCTGACCGCGACCGCGCAGATCAGGCGCAAGGACATACCAGCCTTGCGCGGCGAGGATCGGCCCCAGCCCCACAAATGCGCGCGAGTTGGCGGTCAATCCGTGAATCAGCACGACGACGCGCTCAGGGGTCGTGCGCTGGCCCCAGGTCGCGTAATGGAGCGAGAGGCTGCCAATGCCAAGCGTGTCTTCACGCAACGTTGTTGCCGACGCGACTGAGTCGTTCATTGGTGGCGCTCTTTCTACACATTGCATTGGGTATAGATGGAGAATTCAGGGCGGCAAGCGATTCGTTATCGCGCGGACTGTACTGATCGCATGAGGCGCTCTCGTACCTGCGGCCTATTATGCGACCTGGGGGGCGCACTTGCAACTGGCCAGCGAAAAGAGACGAGCGGGCGGAGGATTGCTCCTCCACCCGCTCACGCCTCGTGCCGTACACTACGGACTGTCTGTACGTGGACAATTAAGTTGGTACGGACGTCTCCTGCCGAGGCGGCTAAAATTCGGGTGTGCGCGCTGCGCTGTTATGTCTATTTATGAACTGAAGTTGGTCACTGACATGTCACCTGTGCTCAACGACCCCCAACAACATGACAATTAAGTTGGTATTTGAGTTGCCTGCCACTTCCGCTGTCTGCAGTTCACTCCTACCTACTCAGTCCTGTCCATTAGCAAGGATCAATTGTTGGAGATCCATTAGGCGCCGTTCAGTAAAATGAATGCGAGCAACTTGGCCACAGAGCATGATCTCCAAGTACGGTGATTCAGGCACGCCTTGGTCTCCTTCGCCATATGCGCGTATCTGCACGATCACTCTGCACTGAGGCGCTGCGCCGCTGTTCTTCTGTCCAGGTTACAGACCTCCCAAGCACTGACGCTAGGCACTCCGCGTGTCCGTGCCACTCTCCCTGAAAAGGCGCACGTAGAACCGTTTGGCTCTACTTGTATCGGTGGCGTAACACAGGTGTGCTTCCCAGGGCAATCACCCCTCCTCTATTTGTCTGCACAGACGTCGCGCTGAGATGGCGATCACGCCACTTGCCTTGAGTCTGCGCGGCCCATGCGGCGTCCCGTAATCCTACGCAGCAGTAATGCTATGCGGCTGCGCTCAGGAGAGGAGGCGCACATGAACGGCGATTAATTCCCTCAGCCTCATCCCGATGTCGATGAGGAGCAGCCTTACGACATGGGATGAGCAGTATGCGCCGCAAACAGAGGAGCCTAGGAAGGCTGTTTGCACCAGCCATTCCTGGGAGTTCCTCTCGGGCGCGTCATCTCCCGAGCGGGCGCGATGTTCGCGCCGCTCATTGAGCTTTTCCTACCGTCAACCAAGCGCAGAGGAAAAGGAACACACCCATGAGTATTGTAGCAGGTCGAGCGACCTCCGTCCGGAAACGGCGCTGGCTTAGCGCTGTGGCAACCGGAGTGATTGCCATATCCCTTGCGTTCCCGTTCGCCCCACACATGACGTCGCGTGCGATCATCGGCGAGTCTACAAGAGTGTCATCTCTTGTGACGTCGGTAGCGCACGAGCGCGCGCTGACGCGAAACCTGTCTGCTACAGGAGAGGGACAGATACCACTGTATACTTGTCCTGGTGGCAGCGGTCCATGCCCGTAGTCTGTAAACTCTGTCAGATGATGGATGGCAGGCGCCCGCCTGCCATCCATCATCCCCAGACAATGAACATTGCGGCTGAGTGAAGAGAGGTGTAAGGATCGGTTGTACGAGGTGTCTTAAAGGCTCCTCACTGCGACATGAAGCGCGCAATTGTACACGCGCTGAGATCAATTGCTCTGGTCCGCCTCTTCTTCAAGGTTGTTCGATGTGATGCTCCAAATGTTGACGCGCTCACATTCGTCGGTGCGTCAACATCTGTTGTCATACAGGGCAGAGGAACAGCCTGATACAATACAGCCGCCCACTGAGGTATATAGGGGCATGGAGTTGAGTTATGTACGTATAGGCGCCCCTGAGAGTCTTGGCTGTTACAGCCTGTGTCACTGAACTGGCATGTCGGGAGGAGATACCTGATGTCAAAGGATGAGTATTATCCGCAGTTACGGTCTTCACTCCACTCGCCAGACGACGCCACCTGGGGCCACCAGCGACACTACATTCCAGCGCTGGGGTGCGCTCTCCGCCAGGCGTATTCGCTGCTTCACACTGCCACGGAGGAGGACGATGCCTATCTGCATGCCTATGAGGCGATCATCTCGTTTCGTCCGATGGAGATGTGCGCAGAGCAGCGTCTGCGCATTGAATATGCCCTGGCGCTTGCCTACGCAGGCGAAAACGATGTGCCGCAAGCGTTAGAGGCAGCGGAATACGCGCTCGAGGCAGCTGACGAACTCGGCGATGACGCTGTGCCAGTCGAGCTTGCGTATCTTGCCGGGGCATTGTCACATCGCCTCAACGAGCAGGAACTGGCATATGATCTATATGCCGGTGCACTGGATGCGCTCCGGCGCATCGGACGCGAAAACGAACCAGCTGATCCCATGCTCGAACTCGATCTGATAGTGCGTTTGGGGTGGCGAGCATGGGAACTAGGTCGCTTCTCTCAGAGCCTGCGATATCTTGACGAAGGGTATACCCTGCGAGCGCAATGGCCTGTGACCAAACCCTCGCTCGCTGCCTCACTCTCCTGGCTAGACGCCCAATTGGCTCGATTTCGCGGCAACCCGGCGCAGGCGGTGGAAATGGCGCTCCCCGCAGCAGCATTGCTGCTCGAGGTTGGGCAAACGCTCAATGCGGGACGAGCGCATGTATTCGTCGCGGAATGCGCCATAGACCTGGCGCAATCGCCCTTAATCGACGATCCGCAATTGGCGTTGGACCTCGCAAGGGATGCCGCCCAGCACGCCGATGCCTTGGCGCGCCAAGCGCATGATGTAGCCGGAAAAGAACTCGCTCGACTTGCAACCATCCAAACGTCGAGTGTGCAGAGGGCCATCATGTCCAGTAATGACGGAGACACTGGCTTACCGGAGTTGGAGCGCATGCTGACCGTGGTGAGCAAGCTGAAGGACGTAGCCCTCATCGGGCGGGTTGAAACAGCAATCGGCGATGAACTCTGCGCGCAAGGAAACGTGGCAGCGGCACGAACGCAGTACGCACAAGCGTGGCAGCGCTTCGAGGAGCACGATTTGGGGGGACTCGCGTTCTGGCCGCGACGCGCGTTGCGTCACATCGACGAGCGATGATACCAATTTTGAGTGAAATATTGTACTCTATGGAGCATGACACGACGCATACGCCTGGAACCGCATATGGCGGTGGATGAGCTCGAGCGGCGCTACCGGGCAGCCAAGGAACCGCACGAGCGCAGTTGGTGGCAGATCCTCTGGCTCTTGGCCAAAGGGCAGTTAGCGCGCGAGATTGCCGAGAGCACGGGCTATTCGCGCTATTGGATCGGCCAGGTCGCCAAGCGCTACAACGTCGAGGGACCCGCTGGCATGGTCAACCGCCAGCACACGCACTCGCGGCGCGCGCCGCTCACCCTCTCGCCTGAGGCGATGGCCGAACTCGCTGAGGCGGTGCGTGGGCCCGCGCCCGCAGGCGACCACTGGATTGGCCGCACGGTCGCGGACTGGATGAGCGCCAGACTGGGACGCCCGGTGAGTGTCCAACTGGGCTGGGCGTACCTGGTGCGGCTGCAGGGCAAGCGCCGCACGCCCCGTCCGCGCCACGTGCAGGCGGATCCGGCGGCGCAAGCGACCTTCAAAAAAAACTGAGGCCGCTGCTGCGCGCGGTGGCGAGCGCTTACCCCGCCGCGCAGGTCGAGGTGTGGGCGATGGACGAGCATCGCATCGGCCTCAAGCCGATCCTGCACAAGGTCTGGTGTTTTGACGGGCAACGCCCGCTCGCGCCGGTGCAGCACCGCTATGAATGGCGCTACCTCGTCGGCTTTGTCCATCCCGCCTCGGGTCGCACCATCTTCCATCTGGCCTCCACCGTCAACATCCCGCTCTTTGAAGTAGAACTCGCCGCGTTCGCGCGGGAGGTCGAAGCGAGTCCCACCAAGCAGATTGTCCTCGTGCTCGACCGGGCAGGCTGGCACACGAGCCCAAAGCTCCGGGTTCCCGACCACGTGCATTTGCTCTTCTTGCCCGCCTACTCGCCCGAGCTCCAGCCAACGGAGCATCTCTGGGCGCTGACCGATACCGCGCTGGCCAACCGCCACTTCGTCTCGATAGACGAACTGGAAGACGCGCAGGCGGCCCGCTGTGTGGCGCTCCAGGCACGTCCTGATCTGATCTGCTCCGCCACGCTCTTCCCTTGGTGGCCGCAACGCATCAGGAGACGACAAGGCCCCAGACGAAACTAGTATGACACATCCTCCGACCCCGTCGCGAAGCGCATGACGACATGCAGTCAGAAGCTGGACAGGGGTCAATAATTTGGCGCCTATGTTGGCTCCGTGCTGCTGGTTAACGAGTACGCTTAGACAGCCGCCTCGCGCTTCATTGCGTCTGTGAATGACAGGTCTCCATCGCCCTGACAGATAAAGGCTCCCCAGAAGTAGGGGTGTGGGAAAGTATGCCTCAGTGCCTGCTGCGCCGAGCGTAGAGCTATCGCGCAAGGCTCACCAGCCAGGAGTCGCTCATAAAAAGTGGCCATCAGGAGGTAGGTAGGGTGATCTGGGACCTGCCATAAGCTCACGATAAGGGCCCTTGCGCCTGCAATGGCGAAGGCCCTGCACATGCCTAGCACGCCTTCGCCCGCCCGGATTTCACCAAGTCCGGTTTCACACGCCGACAACACAACCAGGTCGGTGTCCAGTAAATCAAGCCCAGCGATATCCTCAGCCGTAAGCAAGCCATTCTCGGCCTCACTCGGAGGATCACCACCTGCCAGCCACGTATTCGCACCCGCGAGCGCCAAACCACTGCGTAGATACGGGTTTTCCAGGGTTGCCAACCTGCGGATACGCTCATCGGTCGGTCCATACCCAGATACGACGGGAGCGCCATCGGCTGGCGAGCGCTGGTTGGACAGAAAGAAGCCGTGGACGCCAAAATGCATGATGCGTGGTGAACGACAAGCCTTCACCCGTGCTTTCACCGCAGCCGCCCCCATTGTTGGCTGAACCCCGAGAATACGTCCTACAAGTTCTCCCTCGGCGCGTGTACCAGGTAATTGCCCAAACCGAAGATAATCCCTTTGCAGGTCGCTCCGTAGAGCCCCCTCGACCAGCTCTTCGCCACTCTGCTCCTGCCCCCGCACTTCATGTCCATCTGTGAGATCATAATCAGGATCGGCGATGACTAAAGGCGGCTCAGGCTTCCCAACATGCGGGACGCTCAATCGCAAGGTGTCCCGTCCCGTGCTTAAGTAGCTGATCGTAAACTCATCAATCAGGTGGCGATCAGGTCCAAGCGGCAGGATCTCGAAGGGTAAGCGGGCGAGTTCTCCATCGGTTGCTAAAAACAGGCGAGCATGACCATGTACTGCTGTCAACAATGGATCGAATACGAGTTGACGCAGGTATTGACCCTCGGCCAGGAGGTTCGTATCCTGAGTCACTCTCTTACTAGCTTTCAGATGCCGTGCTCCATGTTCAAGGCTGACGTCTTCCGTACGCGCCCTCGCCACGGCCACGCGCCACGTGTTGATCGCATTATCTATGTGAGCGCATTCACCGAGATCCACCATCTTCGCCTCCTCCGCGTGACCTGCGGGGAGGACGAACGCAAGGTAGCGATCTTGCTGCCATACCCTGTGATCGGGCGCATGAGCGGAGTCGAACCGATACGGAGCCCAGCGGACGAACTCTACCAGGATCGATCCTCTCGGGAGAGACTCAGCGACAGACCTAGCATCAGCTGCGCGCAATCGTTCGGCAAGGTCCATTTCTGGGATCTGCTCGGCGAGCGCAGCCTCTAACCTGTCCTTCTCCATATTCCAGGCGTCCACCAGTTGCTGCGTGGAGGGCGCATCTCCAGGCGCTGCTTCGTAGAGAAGCGCCTGGGCGATGCGGGCGCGCAACCGCGTCAGTTCACGGAGGTTCGCTATAAGCGCTGGATGGCGATTGCCGAAAACGGCGTCGCGTTGAACCGCAAGAGCCTCTGCGCCGAGCGCTTTGCGATGGAAGCACAGATCGAGTCCTGCCAGAATCGCTTGAGGGTTCGTTGGGGCCAGCAAAGCGAAGAGCGACAGGGAGACATCGAAGCGCGCATGCAGTGTCGCTACATACTCCATGCGTTGACGCTCTGACCCAAAAGAGAAGATCTCGCCAATCATCTGGCCATCGATTGCAGCCGCTTCCTGCAAGAGCGATATGGCTGACGGTTGATTCCCCATCGCAGCTCGGAGTTGCGCCAAATACATCAAACTCTGCGGTACGGCTGGATGGAATCCTGTATACACTGCGCGCTGGATGCTCAGCGCCTCCTCGAGCAGTGGCTCTGCTAACGGATACTCTCCCGTCGCTTTATGCGTCTCCGCAATGTTGATCAAGCCTGACGCAACGGCAGGATGCCGTTCACCACACACGCGGCGGAAAATGGTAAGCGCCTGGGAGTACAGGTCCCGCGCCACGTACAGATTTTCCTGGAGCGCCTCGAGCTGCGCGAGGTTATTGAGCGTAGCGGCAATATCCAGATTGTCCTCACCACCATTTTCCCGCCAAGGCTCGAGCGCCTCCATATAGATGGACCGGGCCTCATCATAACGCATTGTGGCGACAAGCAATTCACCGAGATTGGTCCTGGTCTGCGTCAGGCTTTTGGCTGTAGACGCTGGAGACGCTGCAAGTAGGGCAAGGGCCTGCCGGTACAGCGCCTCAGCCTGCGCATAGTCCCCGATACTGCGTAGGAGGGCCGCTAAGTTGTTGAGCCTGCTAGCCAGCGGAAGCTCTTTGCCAGCGCTTTGCGCTTGATCCACAGCCTCGCGATAGAGGTGGGCTGCGAGCGCGAATTGGCCCAAGTTGTACTGAACAGCTGCCAAATTATTCAGACAAACACCGGGATCAAGCGATGCCGAGGGAGATGACCGTGCGATAGTTAGGAGTTGCTGCCGGAATGGTAACTCTTGTCCGTAATCACCCATTTCGTGATAGACAAGGGCCAGCCGTTTCACTGTCGCGACATAGTCGGGGCCTCCAGCCACTTCCTGCCGATGAACTTGCTCGAGGCGCATGGCGGCGGCGGCATACTCATGCACCTGAAAATGCGCCGCAGCGAGACTTTGAAAGCAGCGTCGAACGGTATGGTGTGAATCACCATACGCCTTTTGCCAGATGTTTAGCGCGTTCTCAAAGAGCGCGATTGCTTGATGAGTATCACCCATCGCTAGATGGAGACCCGCCAGATTGTTCAGGCTAATGGCAACATCGGGATGGTCATCCCCTACGCTTGCTCGCCGAATCGTGAGGACCCGCTGGAACAGCAACTGTGCCTCGCCATGGTTGCCCGTCGCCTGCAACATGGAGGCGAGGTTGTTCAAACTTGCTAACGCTACTGGATGATTCTCAGGAAGATGCTCGCTTGCCGCCTGGCACGCCACTCTTGCATACGCAAGCGCCTCCGTCACCTGCGTCTGAGTGTGTAGCGACAGAACGAGCCGATTGAGTCCCGCGATGTACTCCGTCGCATCTGCTGACATAGGAAACATCACCATCCAGTACCTGACTTCAGAGAATCTTGTACGTTATACGCTAGGTTCTGTTGGCATTTAGGAAGTCAGCGGTAGCATTGCCGCATGACAGATATACGACTCAGCACTGACGACTGGACAAAGATCTGGAATTTCTTGCGCCAGGATGCCCATGCCTCTGTGGGCAGAGACGTGCAGACATGCCACCGCTTCGTGGAAGCGGTGAAATGGAAAGGCCGTAATGGCGCCCAATGACGCTTGCTCCCGGTTGAATTTGGGTTGTGGAACAGGGTCCAAAAACGGTTCGTGCGCTGGTACCAGGCCGACGTGTGGGAGCGGGTGTTCACAGCGTTGGCCCGAACCTCGCCGCGTGGGCGGCTGTAGGCCACATAGCGACGTCGCTGGGTTCGGTAGCGAAGAGCGGCAGATCATAATCATGGCCAACATCCAGGCACACGGGCTACTGCAGTCCCGTCCAGCATGTCAGTGAATGGAGCCAGTATCCGCGTGGCAGTAGTTGTGCGATCAGCAGTAATCGCCAACATGCCCGCAATCCCGCTGATCACACAACCATCCCTCAGGTGATCCGACGCCCAGAGAACATCCACGTGAGATCGTGGATTCGTGGATTGTTGTAGCCGTGCGCACAAACAGTAGATGCCACATCCACACGGTTCCATGTTCGATTATGTCATAAATCAGACTGGCAGCACATGGGTAGATAGTGTCCAATGCGGTGTGGGAGTCACGAGTGGCTCGAGGAACTCCCACACCGCATCCATTACATCGCTTTGATAGGTGGCAACCATGGCCTGCAGCATAGCCGCTGTGGCCGGATGCCTGATTTATCAGACTGTTTCTCAGCTAGACTTTATCCAACTCAGGCGGCGTAGCAGAGCAGGTCGCACAGGTGCTCGAGGAGAGGGCTGCGGATTTCTTCGGGATGAGCTGCGGACACCGAGGTCTGAAAAAGCAGCGACGCCCACAAGCGCCGCCGCACCACGGCTAAGGCATCGGCAAACGTCGGCCATGACTTGCAGACCAGGCGGTCTGCTGAAGCGGGACAGGAGCCTGGGAGAAGTGGGGATGAGCCAGCTGTCAACGCCGACTCAAGAATTTCCAGATTCGCCGACCGAAAGTTGCCGCCTGGTTGGTAGATTACGACGCGCCCATCACAGTTGAGGGACGTGGCGTCACACGTTCGGTGCGGTCTTGGCGGTCTTTCATCCGGTAGCTGGCGCCGGAGATAGCAATCACTTCGGCGTGGTGGAGCAGCCGGTCGAGTAGCGCGCTGGCAAGCACCTCGTTGCCCAGCAAGGCGCCCCACTCGGCGAAGCTGGTGTTGCTAGTCAGCAGAATAGCTCCTTTCTCATAGCGGGCAGTGACGAGCTCAAAGAGCGCGTGCGCCTGTTCAGCGGTCAGCCGGGTGTAGCCGACCTCGTCAATCACCAGCACCCGTGGCTGGACATAGCGGCGCAAGCGTTGCCGCCAGGCGGTGGGCGAGGGACTGCCCTCCAGCGCTTCGGCCAGCCCCGCCAGCGTCGTAAAGAGCACGCTGTGGCCGGCGTCAAGCGCTTTGGCGGCCAGCGCCGAGGCGAGATGGGTCTTGCCCACGCCAGGTGGCCCCAGGAAGAGCACATTGGTCGCGGTCTCCAGGAAGCTCAGGCTGGCCAACTCGCGGATCAGACGCTCGGGAACACTGGGCTGGAAGCGGAAATCAAAGCCTTCGAGCGTCTTGCGCGCCGGGAGCCGAGCGGCCCGCAGACGACGCGCATGGGCGCGTTCAGCGCGACCGGCCAACTCGGCTTCCAGCGCCTGCGCGAGGAACACATCATAGGTCGGCTCCTGCTGGCGCGCCTGGTCGAGCAGCGCCGAGACCGTCGCCGCTAGCGCCGTGAGGCCCAGCGCTTTCAGCGACGTTGGCAGCGACGCTGGCAGCGACGCTGAAAGCGCCGTCGACGCGCTCAGGGGAGCACCTCTGGGGTCACTCATCCACAAACCTCCTTGCGTTCAGCCGAGACCCCTGCCGAGACACCAGAGGAGACCCCATAGAGGCGGTCATATTCCTGTAAGTCGCGGCGCGCCACCAAGGGCGCGGGGAGGCGGTGTCCGAGCGGGGTGGCGCTGCGCCCGGCGGATGCGGCGCTCGCCACCCCGCGAAACTGGTCGGGATGTGGAACCAGCGTGCGCGACTGGGGATGCTTGGCGACGACGAGCACTTGCTGCCCGGCGGACCAGATCACCACCTGTCCGGCCCGCTCACGCACCTGGACGGTCGTCCCCGCCAGCGCGCGGGGTAACGTGCCTTCTGAGGATCCAGGCAGTTGGGCAGGCAACCCATAGAGGACCCCGTCGTAGGAGACGTAGCCATCCCAACTGACCTTGCGCTCCTCCGTGGCAAAGCGCTCCCAGGCCCAGTCGGTCGGCAACGGGCGTAACCGCTCCTCTGCCAAGCGCAGCGTGGGCGCAACATGGGTCGTGGCATGGGGCTGTCCGTTGAGCCGGTCACACCAGGCCAGCGCCTGCGCGTTGAGGTCGTCGAGATCGGTGAACGTGACGCCGGGCCAGAAGCTGGACTTGAGCACGCCCACCGTGCGCTCGACCTTGCCTTTGGTCTGCGGGGTATAGGGCTTGCAGACCCGCGGCGTCACACCCAGACTCGCCACAAAATCGCTGAACCCCGCGTGCCACTGCAACGTGCCATCTTCCACCCCCAGCAGCACACTCTTCATCCGGTCGGTCAACACACTATTGGGCAGGCCGCCCAGATACTCAAACGCCGCCATGAGGCAGCGGATGAGCGTCGGCGCATCGGCGCGCTTGGTGAAACAGGCGAAGCGCATCCGTGAGTAGCTCAAGATGGCGAGGAAGCCAAAGACTTTGCGCGTGGCGCCGGCCTCTTCGTAGGTGAACTCCCCCCAGTCGAACTGGAGTTGCTCGCCCGGCTGGGTCTCATAGCGTAGCACAGGGCGTTTTCCCGCTCGCGCCGGACGTAACGGATGGACGAAGCGTTTGAGCTGCGACACGCCCCCGCTGTAGCCCAGCAGGCGCAGCCGCTCCACCATGACGACGCAGTTCAGGCAGTGATCCTGCTCGACCCAGCGCCGCACCTGCTCCTTGTAGGGATCCAGCTTGGTGGGTTTGGGCTGACGCGCCTTGGCGGGTGGCGATCCATCGCGGTATTTGCGCACGGTAGGGCGACTGATCCCCAGCGTGCGCGCGATCTCGGCCACCGGCACACCCTGGTGGCTCATCTCGTGTATCCTGTGCACTAGCCGACTCCTGAGCATCCGGGCCTCCCGTGGAATCTCGAACATCTTCCACGAGCATAGCCCTAAGCGAGGGATCGGCAACTTTCATCCCGGCGTTCCTGGAAAATTCTATCCCGGCGTGTACACGTCCGCGTGCTCCGGCCTTTTCAAGGCCGCGAGGGAGCCTGTCCCTTGCCCCGCGCCGCCGCCAGTGCGCGGCGCTCGGCGACCAGCCCGGCCAGCCCCTCGCGCAGGGTGACGGTCGGCTCGAAGTCCAGCAGCGTGCGCGCCAGCGTGATGTCCGCCAGGCTCTCGCGGACATCGCCCGTCTTGGGTGGCGCGTAGTGCGGCGTCACGGTCGCGCCAGTCAGCGCAATCAGCGTCTCGACCACGGCATTGATCGAGATGACCTGCCCGCTGGCGACGTTGATGACGCGGCCAACGGCGGCTGGCGCGACCGACGCGAGCAGGTTGGCGCGCACGACATCGGAGACATGCACGAAGTCGCGTGTCTGCTCGCCATCGCCAAAGATCGTCGGCGCTTCGTTGCGGGCGAGCATGTCTGAGAAGATGGGCAGGGCGGCAGCGTACATGCTGTCCGGGCGCTGGCGCGGGCCGTAGACGTTGAAGAAGCGCAGTGCCACCGTCTCCAGCCCATGCTGTTGCGTGTAGGTCTGGCAGAGTCGCTCCGTCTCCAGCTTGTGGGCGGCGTAGGGCGAGAGGGGATTGGGGATGGCGCTTTCCGCGAGGGGCAGCGTGTTCGTGTCGCCGTAGACTGCGGCGGAGGAGGCGATGACCACGCGCCGGGCGCCCTGCGCGCGCGCCGCCGCCAGCACATGCCCGGTGCCGCGCACGATGATGTCATACGATTTCTGTGGGTCGTCAACCGAGCCTTGAACCGAGGCGAGCGCCGCGAGGTGGAAGACGTTGCTGACACCCGCCATCGCGCCTCGTACCGCCGCCTCATCGCGCAGGTCGCCGCGCACGATCTCGATCGCGTTCAAGGAGCGCGCGAGGTTCGATTCTCTGCCAGTGGAGAAGTCGTCGAAGACACGCACTGGCCGCCCGGCGTCCACGAGCGCATCTACCAGATGTGAGCCGATGAATCCCGCGCCACCCGTGACGAGACAGAGACCTTCTGACACGCTAACCTCCTGGGGTTGGTATGAGCGCAACGCCTCACCTTGCGACGCTTCTCGCTATCCCCAGCAGCATACCAAAGACCGCCAGCGCATACAACGTCGGCTAGTACTCCACCGTCGCTGTAATCGCTGGCTGGCGCACGCGGTGGTGGGAGCCGTCGCGGCCATAAATGGCCGACGCACGGCGCGCTGGGGCTGAAGCCCCGTTTGTCCGCCTGTGGCGTGCGCGGTTTCCAGGCCTTCAGGCCGTCGCGCGTGCTCCGGCCTTTTCAAGGCCGAGAGCGCCCAGCGCGGCGCCGATGCCTCGCCGTCGCTTACATCCCGGCGAAGGTGACCATGACGCCGATGGTCTTGAAGGCGATCACGATGTCGAGCAGCAGCGACTGGTGGCGGATGTAGTAGAGGTCGTATTGCAGCTTGCGCAGCGCGTCCTCGCTCGTGTTGCCATAGCGGAAGCGCACCTGCGCCCACCCCGTCAGGCCCGGCTTGACGGCCAGCCGCGCGCGGTAGTAGGGGATGTCCTCGCTCAACTGATCAACGAACTCCGGGCGCTCCGGGCGCGGGCCGATCAGGCTCATATCGCCGCGCAGCATATTGAACAGTTGGGGTAGCTCGTCCAGGCGCGTCTTGCGCAGGAACTTGCCCATGCGGGTAATGCGGCTATCGTTCTTCGTGGCCCATTGCGCGCCAGTACCATTCTCGGCGTCGTTCCGCATCGTGCGCAGCTTGTAGATCTGGAAATGCGCGCCGCCCTTGCCCACGCGCGTCTGCTTGTAGAAGACTGGCCCGCGCGACTCGAAGAGGATGGCCAGCGCCAGGAACGGCAGGATGGGGATAAAGAACAGCAGGCCGATCAGCGCGAACACGACATCCGCGATGCGCTTCCAGGCGGTGTAGAGGCGCAGGCCGAACGAATGCGACTCATCCCGCAGCGCCTGCGACCAGAACTGCTCGCCGATATGCTCGACGGGAATCCGTCCGGTGACCTGCTCATAGAGACGCGCCATCGGCGTCACCTGCGCGCCTCGCTCGTAGCAGGTCAGCAAGTTCTTGAAAACATCGGGTGGGATGTCGGAGGAGTAGGTCACGACCAGCTCTGTCACACCCAGCGTAGCGACGAGGCGCGGCAATTCGCTGGCCACGCCGATGTAGGGGAGCGAGTGATCCATCTTCGCCAGCTCAAATTCGCTGGCGCACATTCCCACTACTTCATAGTCACCCGCCGCCTCATCCTTCAATGCCCGCCACATGACCTCCGCCTCGTGCCCCGTCCCCACGACGAGCGCGCGGCGCTGGAAGCCCTGCCAGCCGATCAGGAAGATGCGCGCGGCGCGCCACAGGCCGATCAGCGCCAGCGAGATGACCGCATAGAAGGCGATGAAGAGTCGGGGCAGCGTGCCCGGCGGGGAGAGGAAGAAGGTGGCGAGATAGACCACCATCACCTCGCCGACGATCAACGCCAGGCGGCTCAGGCTCGCGCCGACACGCGCCGCGACGCGCAGATTATAGTAGTCATTCACCGTCGCGAGCATGAGCCAGAGCGCGGGCAGCACGAAGAACCAGCCAGTCTCAGAGAGGATGAATTTGGTGTCGAAGGCGTAATGCCCGTCGCGCGCCCACAGCGCCAGAGAGCCAAGGACAGCCAGTTCGATGGCGAGCAGATCGCCGGCGATGAGCATGATGCGCCGCTCAGAGACGGGAATCTGGAAGGAGCGCTTACGATGAGCCGGGACACGCGACGTCACACTCAACTGGTCGGTGTCCATTGGTTGCGAGTAGGAAGCGCGGACTTTACTCATCGTGTGCTTCCTTTCTCTGTGCGCTCAGTCTCGTCGCATCGCGGGATATACGTGCTAGCGCGTACGTTCTGGGACATGCGCCTACCTCGTCAGTCAGACGCCATATCTATATAAGTATAGTCCATGGGGTCTGATGATGGCTGAATTAGCATACCATCAGATGGGACGTTACGGAAAAGGCCAGGTAACAGTGCGTATGACCTATCCCACGGTCGCGGCACTTGCGTTCAGTGTGGACATGGCGTATGGTCACTCCCATGAATGGCTCCGCGCTGTCGCGGGCTGGGCGAGCGCCTGTGCCCGCCGTATGCGCTGCGACGGTGTGATGAGCCAGTGCGAGCAGGCCGCCAGCGAGAGCGTCTCCGCGCGGCTGATGGGCGAACGGAGGTCACAGATGGCGACGCGGCAGAGCGGCTCAGAGATGGCGACGCCACGCCCACAGCGCCCACTGGCGCATGGCTCACTCCAGCGCAGACCCGCACGTTGGAGGCCATTTGTGAGGCGCTAATCCATCGCGTCGCGCCGCCCGCTGGCGTGGAGGACAGCCACGGCCTCTATGCGCGCTCCGCCAGCGAGCTGGGCGTCGCCGCGCTGGTGGCCGAGACGCTGGGCCAGGAGTCGCCGGAGCAGCGGGCGCAGTTCAAGCAGTTGCTCGACCTGCTCGGCTCGCCGCTGGGTGGGCTGCTGCTCGGCAGTGGCCCGCGCGGGCTGGCGGGCCTGCCGCTGGCGGCGCGCGAGGCGGCGCTAGCGCGCATGAGCGTCAGCTCGGTCGCCACGCTGCGCCAGGGCTTCTCCGCGCTGAAGCGGCTCTCCACCTTCATCTTCTACAGCGTCCCCGGCGCCGATGGACTGAATCCCAACTGGCCCGCGCTGGGCTACACGCCCACGCCGCCGCCGCCCTCCGCCGCGCAGGCGCCCCGGCGCATCCAGCCGCTGGCGCCCGACGGGCGACCTGGAGCTGACGGCGGACGCGGTGGTGGTCGGCTCTGGCGCGGGCGGTGGCGTCGTCGCGGCGCAACTGGTCGCCGCTGGCAAGGATGTCATCATCCTGGAGAAGGGCGGCTACTACAACGAAGCCGACTTCAACGGCAGCGAGGCGCTGATGACGCCGCAGCTCTACCTGCGGCGCGGGACGCTGGCCACCAAAGACCTCGGCATGATCGTGCTGGCTGGCTCGTGCCTGGGTGGCGGCACCATCGTCAACTGGAGCACCTCACTGCGCACGCCGCCGGATGTGCTGGCCGAATGGGAGCGCGACTACGGCTTCAGCGGCGCCACCAGCGCGGAGTATGCGCAGGGGTTCGACGCCATCGAGCAGCGACTGGGCGTCAACACCGACGACAGCGAGCCGAACCGCAACAACGCGGCGCTCCAGCGTGGCTGCGAGGCGCTGGGCTACGACTGGCGGCGCATCCCACGCAACGCCAGCGATTGCCAGCAGCGCTGCGGCTCCTGTGGCTACGGCTGCCCGCATGGCCGCAAGCAGTCCACGATGCTCACCTACCTGCAAGACGCCGCCGACGGTGGCGCGCGTTTCGTCGTGCGCTGCCAGGTGGAGCGGGTGACGATCGCTGGTGGGCGCGTGACGGGCGTGGAGGGCTGGGCGCTCGACGAGCGCACGGGGCAGCGCCGCCGTGTGCGCGTGACGGCGCCGGTGGTCGTGGTGGCGGGCGGCTCGGTGGAATCGCCCGCGCTGCTGCTGCGCTCCGGTGTGCGCAACCCGAACATCGGCGCGCACCTGCGGCTGCATCCCGTCATCGCGATGGCCGCCTACTACGCGGAGCCAGTCGCGCCGTGGATTGGCTCACTCCAGACGGTGCTCTCTGACCACTTCAAGGGGCTGCATGGCGCGTATGGGCTGCGCTTCGAAGTGGCGCCCGCGCATCCTGGGATGCTGGGGATGGTGACGCCGTGGCGCAGCGCCGCCCAGCACAAGAGCGAGATGGCGCGCATCCAGCAGGCGGCGACCTTCATCGCGCTGATGCGTGACACTGGCGAGGGGCGCGTGACGCTCGACCGGCAGGGCGACCCCGTCCTCGACTACTTCCCCAACGCCACCGACCGGGGCGCGCTGGCGCAGGCGATGGCCGAGCTGGCGCGGATTGGCGCGGCGGGCGGCGCGACGCGCGTGGCGGCGCTGCACACCCGCGAGCTGACGCTCGACGCCGAGGGTGGCCGCCCCGGCGCCATCAGCGAGGAGCGGCTGCGTGGCTTCGCCAGCGAGGTCGCGCGGCGAGGTATCGCGCCGAATACGCTGCCGCTCTTCTCCGCGCACCAGATGGGGACGTGCCGCCTGGGCGGCGACGCGCGCACGGCGGTGGCCGACCCCACGGGCCAGGTCTTCGGCGTGAAGGGGCTGTATATTGGCGACGCGAGCGGCTTCCCGACGGCCACGGGCGTGAACCCGATGCTCTCCACGATGGCGCTGGCCGCGCATGTGGGGCGAGGCATCGTCGCGGGCGCCTGAGGCTGGCCGTAGTCGCTTACGCCGCTGGCTCTTTGGCGGCGCGGCGCGCGGGCGTGGCCTCGCTGGGCGCTGCGCAGCGGCGGCAGGTCGCGGGCGGCGACGGGCGCGAAGCCGTGGTAGATGTCGAGGCCGGTCAGGTTGGAGCGTCCACTGCGCGCCTGGGCGATGTCGCGCAGGAAGTCCGTCTGCAAGTCAACGCGAGCCGCCTGCCACATCAGGCTGATGGCGCGGCGGGCGAAGGCGATGTCGTTGCGCGGCTCGATGCGGTCGAGGTCCTCGAAGAAGAAGCCGCAACTGGTGTACATCCACTGCCCGAGGTATTGCGCCTCCAGCAGATCGCGGGCGCGGCTCTCGTTCGCGCGAAGCAGCGGCCGCTTGCCGCGCTTGCCGTGACGCGCCCAGAACTCTTCTGTCGGAAGCCAGCCTTCGTGTAGCGCGAGGTAGTCATCGCGTGCGGCCCACGGGTCGGTCAGATGGCGTGCGGCTTCGCGCTCGTATGCGGCGTCGAGGCTTGTGCGCAGCCCATCGAATGCGACACGCAGGGGCGACTTCCACGCGGAATCGCCCTCAGTGCAGGAGCAGCCATCGCTCCAGCGCGCCACGCCATGCCCGCAGCTCCACGAGCTAGGCCCGCGCAGCGTCACTTCGCGTGTCGGCGGGTGCGTGCGCAGGTAGTCATCGAGCGTGACGACCTGGAAGCCAGCGGCGGCGGCTGAGGTCTCTGTCAGGCGATGGAGAAAGTGGTCGCGCCACTCCTTGTGGTGGCCGTACAGCTCGCCATCGCTGGCGATGATGGTGATCTGGTCTTCACCGCGCGCACGCTTGTCGCCGTTGACCTGCGCGGGGAGGTAGGTAGCGGCGAAGTGGTCGGCGTTGTTCGTGACCTCTGGATCGAACGAGACGCCTGCGCTCAGCGGCGCATTGTAGAAGAAAACGGTCATGCGCTCGCCATTGGGCAGACGCACGAAGTACGGCTCGGTGGGGTCTATCGGCCCCTCTGCCTGCCAGGGCGCCAGTACGGTGTAGGTGATGCCGCAGTCATGCAGGGCAGAGAGCGTCTCTAGGTCGGCGGCGGTCTCTGGCAGCCACATCCCCTGCGGATCGCGCCCGAAACGCTGCTTGAAATCGGCCAGGCCCCAGCGAATCTGCGTCAGTTTGTCGCGTGGGGTCGCCAGCGGCAGGATGGTGTGGTTATAGGCCTGCGCCAGGGCCGCGCCGCCATTGCCACGCTCGGCGCGCTCCCGGTCGGCGGCGATGATGCGGGTCAGCGTCTCCGGCTGCTGCTTTTCGAGCCAGGTCGCGAGGGTAGGGCCGAGGTCGAAGCTGATGCGTCCGAAATTGCCAAAGGTGGCGTTGGGAAGGTAGCACTCGGAGGCGATCTTCTCGTTGAAGTTGTTGTAGGGGGCCGCGCCCGGCTCTCGGGGAATCAGCCCGGTGAAAGGGTCTTCACGCGGCGGTTGGTAGAAATGGCCGTAGATACACAGATACTGGTGCGAAACCTCTGACACTCCTGACACCTGGCCTTCCAGCTTCTGTACGCTGCATCGCGCACATCCTACGGAAATCGTCTTCGCGGCGCACGGCTCTGTGACGCCTTGGTATCGCTGGCTGGCGACGCTGGCCGCGTACGCTGACGGACGGCTTCGCAGCCATCCAATAGCGCCGTGAACCTGCTACTAGTATACCTCACTCCGGTCGCCTTGTGACCGCGCCCCTATGTAACACTACGCACAAATCGCATCCGCGCTCGCGGCGCGTGACGATAGTCCATCTGCCCGCTTTGCACGCAGTCCCGGCGCCAGTTCCAGTGGGCGGCATGCAGCGCCTATCACAAATAGCGCACAGCCCGCCACGGGGGAACGCACCCCTGTCGGCGGGCCTGTCTCGCGGCGGGCGTGGCGACTCACGCGCGGCGGGCGACCTTCTCGGTGAGGTAGAGCGCCAGCAGGATCAGCGCCGTCAGCAGGATCGCCTGGCCAGTGCGGCCAGTGGCGCTGGCGGCGTAGACCAGCGAGCAGACCAGGGCGATGCCCAGCGCCACCAGCAGCGCCCGCCCGAAGAGCGTGGCGATGAAGGCGCGCACAGTGACGTGGTCAGCGGCGCGGTTGCCGCGGCGGCTGCCCTGCTGCGTGGGGATGACAGCGGCCTCGGCGCTTCCGGCAGGCGCGGTCTCCGCAGGGGCGGCGGATTCGGGAGCATGCGGCGTGCGGGCTTCCATGGCGGCGATCACGGCTCCGGCGACAGTCAGCGTGGCGGTCAGCACAGGCAGCAGCGTGGTGGCGGCGCGGTGGGTCTGGCGCAGGGTGGTGATGTGGGGCGCCTGATTCATTGCGGTATCCTCCTGGTATGAATCCCCATCTGGCGGGGAGCGACCTTCCAGCGAGAGCGGCGCGGCGAGTGGTGACTCGCAAGCTGATTTCATGGGCTTTTGTGGCGTCTTGCCCGACCTCTCTCTGTCCCTCACCTATTCTCTCGCAGGCCCCCACTGGCGGTAATCTTTCCGACATTCGCGGACAGCTTTCCGACGCTTTTCTGGCGCCTGGGATGCTGATACAAATCTTATCCACGAGTTGTCCACTGTTAGGCGCAAATGTGGACAAAACATTGTACAAATGATATACAAAGAAGTGTTCACGATAGATCCAATTCGTAACGTGAAACGTATATACCAGTAAGCGAGTCTATACTGGTGAGGGGCTACGGGTTTCTTCCGGGAAGTTTTGAACTAACGGGGAAATCAAGCCTTTTGAAACACGGTGCAATGTTGTTCGTACTCCCATGTAGGGCGTCAAGACTTCCGAAATGGAAGTAGTACTATTTTCGCCTGAAAAGTCAGGTGTTTACCTGATGCGTCGCCTCAAACTCGCTGGATACACTGAGGCGAACCCTGTACAAATAATGTGCATTTCACGTCATATATGAGGGCGCTGCGCTACCCTTCGTAACCAACGCCAGATTGGGTCCACGGTGAGGCCCAATGGAGAGGATTACGCGCTATGGCTGCTACGCGACCACTGCTCGAAGCCGCTTCGGGACGGGTTTCCGTACGGGAGGAGCTTCCCGGCCCACAAACGGAGTCAGTGGAGAGTTACGCGATTACCCTGCTGCCAGAGTCTGACACGGGTGATCGCGTGGAAGACGCGAGCGACGAGCGGGAGCCGACCGAGGCTGAGCTAGAGGCGCTTTCCGCCGAGGAAGAGGACGCCCTGTATGGCAAGGGCGCGGGTTCCTATGGCGGCGCCGACGGGAGCGAAGATGCTTTCCAGAGCTATCTGCATGATATACGCGGGCTGTCGCTGCTCTCGCACGACGAAGAGGTGATTCTGGCGAAACGCGCGCAGGGCGGCGATACACGCGCGCGGCGCCGCCTCGTCGAGGCGAACCTGCGCCTGGTCATCTCGATTGCCCGTCGCTACACCAACTCCGGTGTGCCGCTGATTGACCTGATCCAAGAGGGCAACCTGGGCCTGATGCGCGCCGCCGAGAAGTTCGACTGGAAGCGCGGCACGCACTTCGGCACCTATGCGACCTGGTGGATTCGCCAGGCGATCAGCCGGGCGGCGGGCGAGCAGTCGCGGCTGATCCACCTGCCAGAGCATGTCTCGACCCGTCTGCGCAAGGTGCGGCGAGTGGCCTCGCAGCTCTCGCAGGAGAACGGCGGCGATCCGCTGCCCGAGCAGATCGCTGAGGCGGCGGGGCTGGCGCGGGCTGAGGTAGATGATCTGCTGCACATCACGGAGCAACCCGTCTCGCTCGACATCCCCGCCGACGCCGATAATCGCCTCGCGCTCTCCGATACGCTGGAGGATGGAAGCGTGCAGGCCCCCGCCGACATCGCCTCGCAGCACCTCCTCGGCGAGGAGTTGCACCGCGCGCTGGCGCAGCTCACAGCGCGTGAGCGGTCGGTGGTGATCCTGCGCTACGGCATCGGCGATGGCCGCAGCCGCACGCTGCTGGAGGTGGGCAAGGAGCTAAGCATCTCGCGCGAGCGGGTGCGCCAGCTCGAGATGGTGGCGCTGGCCAAGCTGCGCGGCGCGGCGGTGGCCCAGGGCCTCGGCGACCTGGGCTAGCGGCGGCCCCCACCCCCTGACCCCCTCCCCCGCGCGGCGGGAGAGGGGGAATTTTTTGCGCCGCATCGGGGGTATCATAGTTTGGTGGGCGCCTGTGCCGTGTCCGTTGGGGAGCGCGGCGCGTGGGAGCGAGGCGAGCGTGAGGAGTTGCGCGCGGTGACGGCGGGAACGACTGCGAGCGGCGATGCGGCGGCAGAGAGCGGGAAGGCGCCCGGCGCGCGGCTACCGCTGGCGTTTGGCGCGTTCATCCTCATCGGGCTGAATGATGGCGTGGTGGGTGTCCTGTTGCCCAGCGTCATCGCGCACTACCACATCACGACGGCGACGGCGGGGCTGCTCTTTCCGGCCTCGGCGCTGGGCTATCTGCTGGCGGCGCTGACCAGTGGCGGGCTGCTGGAGCGGTTGGGGCGGCGCGTGTTTCTGGCAGCGGGCGCGGGCGTCTGGGCGGCGGGCGCGCTGGTTTTCGCGACGCTGCCACCGTTCGTGGCGCTGCTGCCCACACTCTTCGCCATGGGCTTCGGGATGGCGATCCTCGATGCGGGACTGAACGCCTATATCGCCGGGCTGCCGCGCGGCGCAAGCCTGCTCAACTATCTGCATGCCTTCTATGGCGTCGGCGCGTTGCTGGGGCCGCTGCTGGCGACGGCGATGCTTGGGAGCGTCCTCGGCTGGAACGCGACGTACTATGCGCTGGCGGTGGGCGGTGTCGTGGCGCTGGCGGGCTTCCTGCTGCGCTTCGAGTCGCGCCGGGCCACCGCCGACGCGCACGCCGCGCACGGGGAGGCTGTGGGTGGCGGGCTGCTGGCGACGGCGTTGCGGGCGCCGCTGCTCTGGCTCTGCGCGCTGTTTCTGCTGCTCTATGTCGGGATCGAAGTGAGCCTGGGCGCGTGGAGCTATTCGCTGCTGACGCTGGGACGCGCCACGCCGCGCCTGGAGGCTGGCTGGATGGTGAGCGGCTACTGGCTGGGGCTGACGCTGGGGCGCTTCATCCTGGCGCGGCTGGTGGAGCGCATCGGCCCGCGCCAGATCATCCCCTGGCTGGCGGGCGGTGTGCTGGCGGGGCTGGCGCTGCTCTGGGCGCCGTGGCCAGGCGGCTGGGCGCTGGCGGCGGCGGGTCTGTGGCTGGTGGGATTCAGCCTCGGCCCGATCTTCCCCAGCGTGATCGCCGTCATCAGCGCGGAGACGAGCGCGCGGCTGCGCCAGAGCGCCATCGGCTTCGCGGCGAGCATGGGCAGCGCGGGGGCGGCGCTCTTCCCCTGGGTGGCGGCGAATCTGGCGCAGCGGCTGGGCCTCTGGTCGCTGCTGCCCTATCTGGTGGCGCTCACCCTCGCGCTGCTGGCCCTCTGGCTCTGGCTCAGGCGCAGCCTGCATGGGTGACACCATTCCCCGCATATCACCCGAATGAGCGAACACGCGCATCACACGAAATAGTGTCGCAACCACCCCCGCTAAGCGACATGGCCGCTCATCAGTGTCATGGCGCCAGGCGGAAGGGCGGGTATTGGTCTGTGACCAGCACGAATGCGTATGCGACCACGCGGTTATGCCACCGCATGACGCCCTCAACAAAGCTGAAGAGTTCGCGCGGATACCGCTCCGTGAACAGGATGGCGAACCACGCAACAATGACCACCACGACCGCCGCCAGGTAGAGGAAGGCCAGGACGATGTAGTGTGGGATCGCCAGGAACCATTTCACCAGCGGGAGCAATTGGTTGAGGTCGCGCGGGACATCGGGGTAGGGATAGTCGAGATGCACTCCCTGCGGATCATCGGTCGCGGGATAGCGGTCGTCCATCAACGCCATGTAGACGCCAACCCGATTGCTGAACCGCAACAGTTCCAGATTCCAGTCGAACCACCACCGGGGGTATTTCTGGCGAAACACGATCATGAGCAATGGCGCGAAGAACAGCAGACCGCCAGCACCCGCCGCTGTCACTGCCGCTTCGTTATGCTGCGTGCTCCATTCCCATGTCCCACCAGTGACACCGCCGAGTACGATGAGAATCGGGATGGCGGCGAAGAGGCGGAATAAGGTTGTCAGCCGGTCGAGTGGCCGGTCTGGATAGTCAACTGAGAACTGTACGGGGTAGATTGTAGGTTCCATGGCGCGCTCCTTTCGCAGGGCGGGGAGCGCGGCTGACGGTTGCTCCTTCCGCGCGACCCCGTCAAGCGGTCTGCAATTCAGGCGCCAATTCAATGCGTCTCTCGCGGATGAAGCAGGAAGAGAGAATTCATGTTACTGTCTATTGAGCCAGTTTTGTAGCGCCCTATCTCCTATCCCGAAAGACTGTTGACGCGGTAAGGCAGCATATGTATACTTGTCGCAATCTAAACAAATGAAATTCGATTTCATATATGAAAACGCAAAACCTCGATCAACGGCGACCAGGAGGGGACGATGGAGTACACGGTTCCATCCGTCGCGCTGGCGACGCAAGCGCTGAAGCTATTGAGCCGCCACAAGTACAAATCCTCCTCGCTCAAAGACATTGCCCAGAAGCTGGACGCCAGCCCTACCACCTGTCTCCGTGTCCTGCGCACGCTCGAACGGGAAGATTTCGTTCGCTACGACCACGCGACACGGCGGTATAGTCTCGGCTCCTATTTGATTCCGCTGGGCAATCGCGCCGCCGAGCTGAACGACGCCTTCGCGCGGGCCGGCGCCGAGATCAGGCGTGTCGCGGCGCAGACCGGGCTGACGACCGCGCTGGTGCAGCGCTGGGACGACCGCCCCGTCTATATCGCCTCAGCGGAGCCGCCCACAGATGATATGCGCTACAGCCGTCTGAGCATCTCCATCGGCCAGGCGACACCGCTGACGGCTGGCGCGCATGGGCGGTGTTTTCTGGCTTATGACGACGAGGCGGAATGGCAGCGCCACATCGAGGCAGGCCTCCGCCCGATGACGATGACGACCATCACCGATCCTGTGCGGTTCGTCGAAATCCTGCGCGAGGTTCGGCGCCAGGGATATGCCATCTCCGATGGGGAGTTTCACCGTGGCGCTACTGCCGTTGATGCGCCCATCTTCGACAAGCATGGCCAGGTCGAGCTAGTCATCTCGTGTGTGGGCATCAGCTCGCAGCTCGATGAGCGTCATCTGGCCGAGGTCGTGAACACGGTTTGCGCCACGGCCCGCAAGCTCTCGGAATGGAATGGCTATACCCCACGGCCAGGAGACGAGGCGTCAACGGGGGTCGCAATGATGTGAGAGCGCATCGTGCCGCGGCGAGCGCCGATGAGCACGAACGCATGCGCTGTTAAGACGGAGAACCACGATGGATTTTACGCTGGCTCCCGAAGAGAAATTGATACAGCAGACCGTGCGCGAGTTCGTGCGGCGCGAGCTAATGCCACTGGAAGGCGACGTGCTGCGCAATGAACGCGAGGGGCGGCCAGGCCTGGAGCCAGAGGTTCTCCGCGAGCTCCAGGCGAAAGCGCGGAAACTGGGCTTTTGGGGTATCAATACGCCGGAGGAATACGGCGGGGCGAACCTTGGGTCTGTCGCCACCTGCCTAACACTCATGGAACTGGGGCGCACGTTTGTGCCGTTCAGCTTCGGTGGCTCAGCGGACAACATCCTCTACGCCTGCAACGAGCAACAGAAGCAGCGTTACCTGCTGCCAACCATCGAAGGCGAGCGCCAGTCGTGCTTCGCGTTGACTGAGCCAGAAGCTGGATCGGACGCTGGCGCTATCCGCATGGTGGCGGTGAAAAACGGCGATTCCTGGGTACTCAATGGCGAAAAAATCTTCATCACCAACGGGAATGACGCTGACTTTACCATGGTCTTTGCCGTCACCGATAAGGAAAAGGGGCCACATGGCGGCATCACGTGCTTCCTGGTGGACCGCGAGATGGGTTGGCGATCCGAGCGCATCGCTACGATGGGGGAGTGGGACCCAGCGGCATTGATCTTCGAGAATGTGCGCGTGCCACAGGAAAACATCCTTGGCGAGGAGGGGCTCGGCTTCGATCTGGCGATGCGCTGGATCGGCGCGGCACGCTGGGCCATTCCGGCGCGTGCGGTCGGCGCCTGCGAGCGAATGATGGAGATGTCCATTGACCACGCAAAGAACCGTGTCACCTTTGGGCAGCCACTGGCGGAGCGGCAGGCGATTCAGTGGATGATCGCTGACTCGGCGGTGGAGATCGAGGCGACGAAGTGGATCACCCTGCGCGCCGCCTGGCTTGCCGATCGGGGTCTCGACAACCGGCATCAGGCCTCGATGTCGAAGCTCTATGGCGCAAACATGGCAAACCGCGTGGTGGATCGCATGCTCCAGATCCACGGGGGCATGGGCTACACACGGGAGTTGCCCATCGAGCGCTGGTATCGCGAAATGCGCGTTTTCCGCATCTTCGACGGCACGGATGAGATTCAGCGGTTCATCATCGCGCGCAATCTGCTCAAGGGGTACGTAAAGGTCGGTGAGTGGCACGGGTAAGTCGGAGGTAACCGTATGCTGGCCATCCGCGAGCTCGATGTGACTTATCAGGGCGCCATTTCCGCCGTACGCGGGGTATCAATGGAGGTATCCGACCGTGGCGTTGTGGCGCTGCTGGGCGCCAATGGCGCGGGGAAGACAACCATTCTGCGGGCGATCTCCGGGCTGCTGGAGGGTCAGGGTGGTCGCATCACCCACGGGACGATCGAGTTCGACGGCCAGTCAATCACTGCGCTTGACGCGCCGCGTATCGTGCGGCTTGGCATCACGCAGGCGCTGGAAGGGCGGCGGCTCTTCGGCGCGTTGTCTGTCGAGGAGAACCTGCGCGCGGGGGCGTTTGCCGCACGCGACGCCGCCGCCACCCACCGCGCCTACGAACACGTCATGGAGCTGTTCCCGATCTTGCGCGAGCGGCGCCAGAGCGCGGCAGGCTACCTCTCCGGCGGCGAACAGCAGATGCTGGCCATCGGGCGCGCGTTGATGGCCAGCCCGAAGCTGCTCCTGCTCGACGAGCCATCGCTGGGGCTATCTCCAGTATTGGTGCAGCAGATCAGCGCCATCATTGGCGAGATCAGCGCGCGTGGCGTGGCGGTGCTGCTAGTGGAGCAGAACGCGCAGATGGCGCTCGCCAACGCGACACACGGCTACGTGCTGGAGACAGGCCAGGTCGTCCTGGATCAGCCAGCGTCGGAGCTGCGGCGCGACGAGAGTGTACGCACGTTCTACCTGGGATTGCATGAAGAAGGCGGCCGCGCCAACTTCGCCACGCTGCGCCAACGACGGCCAGAGAGGAGGTGGGCGCTGTGAGCGCATCAACGCAGACGCCGCTGATCTCCGTCCGCAACATCACAGTGCGCTTCGCTGGGCTGACCGCGCTCGCGGGTGTGTCCTTTGATGTGTTGCCCGGTGAGCTTTTCGCCATCATTGGGCCAAATGGCGCGGGCAAGACATCGCTCTTCAACGTGCTCTCGCGGGTCTACCGGCCAGTGGCTGGACAGGTAACCTTCGAAGGGCGAGACCTCCTGCGGCTCAGAACCGACCAGATCGCGGGCGCAGGCATTGCCCGAACCTTCCAGAACCTGGGGCAGTTTCCCCACACCACCGTCATGGACTACCTGCTGCTGGGGCGGCATAGTCGCATGCAAAGCGGCATCTTCCGTGGCGGACTCTACCTCGGGCAGGCCGCGGCGGAGGAGCGCGAGAACCGCGCGTATTGCATGCGCCTGTTGACGCTGCTCGGACTTGAGCGTTTCCGCGACCGACCGCTGGGCAGTCTGCCATTCGGACTACAGAAGCGGGCTGATCTAGCGCGGGCGCTGGCCACGCAACCCCATCTGCTCCTGCTGGACGAGCCAGTAGCGGGAATGGGCCTCGAAGAGAGCCAGGATCTTGCGGCGGTCATGCTGGATGTCAAAGAACAGCTTGGTATCACACAGATTCTGGTCGAGCACGACATGGCGATGGTGATGGGCATCGCTGATCGTGTACTCGTGCTGGATTTCGGTCGTGTCATCGCTCAGGGCGCGCCAGCGGAGGTGCAGGCGAATCCAGAGGTCATCAGAGCCTACCTGGGCGAAGATCAGGCGGACAAGACGTCCGCAGCCAACGAAGTGAGGGTAGACACGAACGGCTAGGCATGCGGCGTGGCATGCGGCGTGGCATGCGCCGCGAACCGATATGTAGCGGTGAGGAGTAACAATGACGACATTCATCCAGCTAGTATTCTCTGGTCTCGCGCTGGGGTGTGACTACGCGCTGATTGCGCTGGGGTTCACCATTATCTTCAAGGCCAGCGAAGTCATCAACTTCGCGCAGGGTGAATTCTTGCTGGTGGGGACGTTCGTCGTCTCGGTGGCCATGTTCTCGTGGCGGCTGGGCTTCTTCCCGGCGCTGCTCATTGGCGTTGCTATCACCGCGCTGATCGGCGTGATCTTCGAGCGCATTGTGTTGCGGCGCATGATCGGGCGGCCACCGTTTACTATCATCATGGTGACGATTGGCCTCGACGTGCTCCTGTTCACGGTGGTTTCGATGCTGATAGGCGCAAAGAATCCCGCCTCGCCAGCGCCCTTCGACATCTTGAGCGCCATCACCATTGGCGGCGTCAAATTTGGTGTGAACGCTATCGCGAGCATTGTCGTCACGATCTTGATATGCGCCGCGCTCTATGCCTTCCTGCGCTACACGCGCTATGGGCTGGCGATGCGCGCGACCGCGATCGGATCAGGAAGCTGCGCGGGCGATGGGAATCAAGATTTCGACGGTCTACGCGCTAGCCTGGGGCATCTCTGGAGCCATCGCGACGATCGGCGGCGTCTTCCTGTCGGCGGGCGCGGGCAACCCTGTCTTCGATGTGGGGCTGGGCCAGGGCGCGCTGGTCGCCTTCCCGGCGATCATCCTCGGTGGGCTCGACTCGATTCCAGGCGCGGTGGTAGGGGGCATCGTAATCGGGCTGGTCTATGTATTGGCGCAGGGTTACGAGACGAGCGGTGTCCTCGGTACCAATTTCCACACGATTGCGCCCTACCTTGTCATGATTCTCGTCCTGCTGATTCGCCCCTATGGGCTTTTCGGCACGCGAAAGGTGGAGCGGATATGAGCGCGCCCACCCCCGTTGACTCTCCCACACCAGCGGCCGCGCGTCCCGGACTCTTGCGTTCATCGCAGAATCGCGCCCTGCTGCTCATCGGCGTGATTGCCCTTGGGCTGGTATTCCTCTTTGCCGGAGATGGCTGGCTTTCGGTATTCGACTTCACCATGGTCGCGGCCATTGCGGCGCTCGGCCTGAATGTACTCTCAGGCTATGCTGGGCAGGTCTCGCTCGGTATCGCGTTCTTCATGGGCATCGGCGCCTACACAGCCGCATGGCTCGGTGGCAGCGCGCCACAGTTCCCCGGCGATCCTTCCGGGCTGGGTCTCTCGTTTCTGATCTGGCTGCCCGCCTCCGGCATCGTCGCGGCGCTCATCGGTGCGCTGATTGGCCCGACGGCGCTGCGCCTCAGAGGATTCTACCTGGGCATTGTCACCCTGGCGCTGGTCTTCATTGGCCAGTACCTGTTCATCAATCTGCGCTCCATCACAGGCGGGCAGCAGGGATATTTCAATTTTCCAACGCCCAGCTTCGGCGATTTCACTTTCGCCAGCCCCACGCCAATCTTCGGCTTCCAGTTGACGACGAATCAGTGTTATTTCCTGCTCCTCCTGCCACTGCTGACGCTCGCGGCGCTCTTCGTGGGCAATGTGGCGCGCACACGCGCGGGCCGCGCCTGGCAAGCGGTGCGCGACAACGAAGTCGCGGCCTCTATCATGGGTGTCAACCTGTTCGAGGCCAAGATGAGCGCATTCATTCTCTCATCATTCCTCGCGGGTATTGCGGGCGCGCTCTACGCCTCGCTCTCTGGTATCGCCACGCCGGGTACGTGGAGCCTGCTGCTTTCCATCCAGTTCATCGCCGCCATCCTGATTGGCGGCGCCGCCAGCGTCTGGGGTTCTATCCTGGGCGCGGCCTTTGTGTTCGCGCTCCCAACCGCGCTCAACACATTCTCGCTGTTGCCACAGAGCGCCAGCTCGACGGGCATCTCTGGCGGCGACCTGAGCGCGATCCTCTACGGCCTGCTGATTATCGTCTTCCTGCTGTTCGAGCCAGCGGGCATCATCGGGCTCATCCGGCGGCTCCGCACGGCGGCCCAGCGCTTTGAAGCGCGGCATAAAGGAGGTGAGTTGGCCACGACGATGGTCGCTGCGGAGTACGAGTCTCAGTTCGACACGAATCGGGTGGATATTGCGCGGCCCACCGACACACCATAATCGCCCACTCAGGGCACATTTCCGAGTGACCATGCGCAGGTGTGGCGCTCGGCTGGTCGAGCATCCGTCACTGTCCTTCTATCTTCACGAGGGGGAATACATGGCGACTCACCTGGCACATCGCGCACGAAGTCGTGCGCTGTCCTCGCTGATTGTGCTCGCAGTAATCGGTACGTTCGTTTCTGCTTGCGGTACGACATCGGGAGGCGGCGTCAAAGGCGGACCTGGGGTGGATACCAGCAAGAAGACCATTGACCTCGGCATCCTCACGCCACTTTCGGGGCCAGCCGCCGCGCCCATTGGCATCCCAATCACGAAGGGCATCGAGACCTACTTCAAAGCGGTCAATGCCAGTGGTGGCATTGATGGCTTCACCGTCAACCTGGTCGAGAAGGACTCGCAATACAATCCGCAAGTCCAGGTGCAGATGTACAACCAGATTCACAATCAGGTGCTGATGCTCGCCGAGAGCATGGGCTCGCCCACCACGCAGGCCATCGTGAGCCTCTCCGAACGCGATAAGATGCTGGTCAACGCCGCCTCGCTGGATTCGGTTCTGGCCCGCCAGCAGTACATGATCCTGATCGGGACACCCTACCGCTTGCAAGTGGAGAACGGCCTCGAGTATGCGAACAAGGTAGCCGCGGCGAAGGGCGTCACAAACCCGAAGGTGGGCATCATCTACCAGGATGACGCCTACGGCCAGGATGGTCTTGCCGGCTTCAACGAGGCTATGGGCTGTTATAGCAACCTGAACAATGTCGCCCAGGCGACCTACGAACTCACCGATACGACGTACACGGCGCAAGTGACCAAGATGAAGCAGGCGGGCGCTCAGTTCGTCGTCCTGACTGCCATACCCACCATCGCGGCGGGCATCATCGGCACGGCGGCCCAGCTCGGATATTTCCCGCAGTGGATCCTGAACAGCCCCGCATGGGCGAATGGATTGCTTGGCGTATCTCCCCAATTCACCGGACTGCTGGAGAAGAGCGTCTGGGTGGTGGCGCAGGGCGCGACCTGGGGCGACACAAGCCAGCCGGGCATGGCTGAGATGCTCAACAACATCCAGAAGTATGCTCCAGACCAGAAGCCTGACGGGTACTTCCAGTTCGGCTATGCCGAGGCCAAAGTCACCTACGCCATCTTGAAGAAGGCGGCGGATAACGGCGACCTGACACGGGATGGACTGCTCAAAGCGTTCAACTCGCTGGGGACAGTGGATCTGGGTGGACTATTTGGCTCTACCGCTACATACGGCTCGTCACCCAATCAGCGCGTTCCTACCCGCGATAACAGCGTCTTCGGCATCGACACGACGATTCCGAACAACCTCAAGAACCTGAGCGGCGACTTCACTGGGACCTGCGCCTCCCAGTCGCAGTTCTGACGTCGCTTTGACGCTTATCCGCAGATCCAGGCGCTCCGGATTGGGTTTCCGGAGCGCCTGTCATCGTACAACGACGATAAGCCTGATGATGCGCGTGAGTGGGATCCCACTGGAGATTTCACTAGTGACAGCGCTTTAGCAACCGCACTGCTCGGGCTGTCTTGGCGACGTGTGGATTTACGGGCAGGAACACTCCAGATGGTTGCCACGCCAGGACGAGGGCCAGCTAACAGGGCGTTTTAACGCAGTATTTGGGAGTAATTGGGGTAGAGCGAAACAAAAAACGCGACACTACAGGGGCAAGGAGAGCGATGCCTCAAGTGGCTCAAAATGCCGATATAGTCTGTATTCGTGCATGGTAGGGCGGGCGGGACTCGAACCCGCACGGCGGTCTCCCGCCAGAGAATTTTAAGTTCCTCTGTGTCTGCCATTCCACCACCGCCCCAGGAAGGTGTGAGCGGCGCGTCGTGGCCGCTCTGGCAGCCACAGAATAGCACATCGTCCGCGCGCTAAGCTATCATTGACACAGGATTGTCGCGCGTAGCGAACAACGAGGAGTGGAACGATGAACGACGCCGATGTGTTGCGCTCGATCAACGAGCTGGTGGAGGAAGAGCACCGACTGCTGGCGGAGGCGGCGGAGGGCGGCCTGAGCGAGGAGCAGAGCGCGCGTCTGCATGCGGCGCAGGTGCAGCTCGACCAGTGCTGGGATCTCCTGCGCCAGCGCCGCGCCAAGCGTGAGTTTGGCCAGAATCCCGATGACGCGGAGCTACGCGACGCCGACATCGTAGAGCGCTACAAGGCGTAACGCGCGGGCGAACTACGAGCGAGCGCGCACCAGCGCTTCGAGCGTGGCCAGGCGTTCTTCGAGGGCGGCGATGCGTTCCAGCGCGTCCTGGAGCGTGGGGAGGGTCAGCCGACCCGTGGCCTCGCCCGCGAAGAACTGGCGCATCTCGGCGGCAAAGGCGGTATCGGCGGCGAGCTGGCGCGCCTGCTCCTGGGGCTGGCCACGGCTGCGCAGCGCTGGCTCCAGGTCTCGAAGGCGAGTAGCTCGGCGGCCAGCAGGTGCGTCTCATCGGCAAAGCTGGGGTGTTCCCACCAGCGAACCTGGGTGACGTGATCGGCGTTCAGCATGGCGACCGTGACCCCCGTCGTGATGCTGCTGTCGCGGCGGATGAGGTGCTGCGTGACGCGGTTGCGCAGGTCGCGGGCTGAGCCGACATATGCCACATGCAGCCCGCGCCCACGGCCACCATACAGCGCGTAGACGGCGGGTTGGCTGGGCAGATCGCTGATCGCGGCAAGCTCTGTCATGGCGCCCTCTCACCCGGGTAGATAGGGCGAGCGCGGCCCGGCGACATCTCCTGGCCGCTGGGCCGCGCTCGTGCGGGCGTCTCCGCCCAGGGGTGTGCGCTTACTTGCTGACCTTCGCGTGGCGCACGGACTCGTCGAGCTCCTTGCCGGCGGCGAACTTCACCTTCTTGCGGGCAGGGACCTGGATCTTCTCGCGGGTCTGTGGGTTCACGCGAACGCTCGGCGCCGTCTCCTTGACAGAGAACTTGCCAAAGCCGACCAGCGTCACCGCGTCGCCGCCCTCAAGGGCCTCGCGAATGGTGTCGAGCACGGCATTCACGAAAACGGTGCTTTCCTTGACGCTCTTGTTCGATTTCGTCGCCACGCGCTTGATCAGTTCCTGACGTCCGACTGGCATGTGGTTGTCTCCTCGTATCATGGTTCCGGCGTTTAGAAACGCCGTTCAACAGGCGCCGTTCAACTGACAGTTGAGCATCAGCCCGGATGCTGTGGGCTTCAGACGCTGGCGCCACACAACTGTCCGCTGGCCGGGAGTATAGCATCTGACTACACAGGCGCCAAGCGCACAGCGCGTGCGCGCTCGGCTTCAGGCCTGTATTATTGTGTACGACCTGAAGGCAAAACGCAAGGGAATCCCCAAATTTTCAGGCTTTTATAGCCATTTTGGACTGATTTTGTGATGCGCGCCACACGTTTGAGGGCAAATAAGAACATTAGTACAAAAGTCCTGCCAGGGCGCAATGGCTCACGGTTGAGTTTCATGGGAGCCGTGCGCCGATCGGCAATTCTACCGGCAGGACGCGCATTCTACGGGGCGGGCGTCTGGCGCTCTGTGTGCGGGCCTGCGGATGAGTCAGCGGGTGTGGCGGCGAGGTAGCGGTAGAATCCATCGCGCCGTTCCCGCTGCAGCAGCCCTTGCGCGCGCAGATGCTCCAGGTGCGCGAGTGTCTCGGCGAGGGCGAAGCGGCGGTCATCCACACTGCGCAGTCGCGCGCCGAACAGCTCGCTGGCGACCTCGTTGGCGGTGGCGCCAGCGGGCTGGCGCTCGACCAGCCCACGGATCAGCCCGCTGCGTTCGATGTGGTGCTCGCGCAGGGCGTCGGCGCGCTGGGCCAGGCCGCTGAAGGGCAGGCCATGCCCCGGAGCGACGATGCGCGCGGGAAGGTCGCGCACCTTGGCGAGCGAGGCGTAGTAGTCGGCGAGGGGGTCGGGCCGCGCTTCGGGGTAGAGGCCGATGTTGGGTGTGATGGCGGGCAGGATGTGGTCGCCCGCGATGAAGAAGCCATCCTCGCGCAGCAGGCACATGTGGTAGTCGGAGTGGCCGGGCGTCCAGATGACCTGATAGCGCCAGCGCCCCAGCGTCAGCGTGTCGCCATCGGTGAGGGTGTGGATGGCGTCGCGCGGGGGCAGCGAGAAGCCGTTGGGGCGGGCGACGGCGCGGGCGGCCTCGCGGCTGGCGGCGCTGGCGGCGGTGTCGCGTGGGTCAGCGGCGCGCTCGCCCAGGCTGAGGCCATGCTCGGCGAAGGTGGCGACGGCTGCCCGCAGCGCGGCGGCGTTTGGCTCGCCCCAGACGTGATACATGATCTCATCTTCCCGCGCGAGCATGTAGACGGGGGCGCCAGACGCCTCGTGGATCAGCCCGGAGAGACCGATATGGTCAGGGTGGGCGTGGGTCAGGACGAGCGCGCTGATGCTTGCCAGTGGGACGCCCGCGACCGCCAGCCCATCGCGCAGGGCGACCTCGTCACGCGCCAGGCCCAGCCCGGCATCGATCAGCGACCAGTGGCCCGCGCCATCGCCGATGAGGTAGACATTGACCTCGCGCAGCGCGAAGGGGAGCGGCAGGGGAATGCGCCAGAGCGATTCCTCCATCTGGGTGGGCGCGTCGTTAGGGGGGAAGCTGCTACGAGCGGCCTGCTCCTCATCGGGAGATAGCTGTTGCACAGAGGCTCCTGTCTGGCTGGGTTGGCTGGGCGCGATGGTGTTTTAGGAAATAAACGCGAGCGCCGCGTGGGGCGACTGGCGGTTGAAACCGCGCCTGGATGGCGTTCCGCCGCGAAGTCCGCCTGCGCGGACTAAGAACCCAGCCCGCGCAGGCGGGCTTCGCGGCCCGCAGGCCATCCAGGCGCGGTTTCAACCGCCAGCTCGCTGCGCGTCACGCCGTATCCGACACACGACGCTGCATTGCGGCATGACGACTACTCTCTCGCTCTGAGTATACGCCATGCGTTCACTCCGCGCGTGGGGGGCGCGGCTTGCGCTGGGGCTGCTCGCGGCGGGTGCGCAGGCGCTCGCCGATCTTGGCGATGGGCTGGGGCGGGTCGGCCAGCGCGGCGCGGGTCAGGCGCAGCCAGTCGTCGAGGCTGAGGGTCTGGGCGCGGCGCTCGGCGTCGATCTCGCTGGCGGCGAGCCATTGCGCGACCTGCTCTGGCGCGAGGCGCAGGTTCTTGGTCAGGCTGTTGTGAATCTGCTTGCGCTTGCCGCCAAATGCGGCGTGGGCGAGGTCGAAGAGCAGATCGCGTCCAGCATCGTCGAGCGGCAGCTCTGGGGTGAGGTCTATCCGCACGACAGCGGATTCGACCTTGGGCGGGGGATAGAAGGCGGTGGCGGGGACATACGCGACGATGCGCGGCTGGCCGTAGAACTGGACGCTGAGGCCGAGCAGACTCAGGTCGCCCGGCGCGGCCACCATGCGCTCGGCGACTTCGCGCTGGGTCATCACCACCATCAGCGTCGGGCGGGGCTTCGCCTCGAAGATGCGCCGCAGGATCAGCGCGGTGATGTAGTAGGGCAGGTTGGCGACGAACTTGTACGGCGCGCCACCAAAGACGGCGCCCAGATCCACGGTCAGCAGGTCGCGCGGGATGATCTCGACGTTGGGGTAGGGCGCGGTCATCTCGGCCAGCACGGGCAGGATGTCGCGGTCCATCTCGATGGCGACGACGCGGCCCGCGCGCCTGGCCAGCTCCACCGTGAGCGCGCCATGCCCGGCGCCGACTTCCAGCGCGTTGTCGCTGGGGGTCAGCTCTGCCGCGTCCACCACGGCGTCGAGCGCCTTGCGGCTGATGAGCAGGTGCTGGCCGAGGCGCTTGTTGGGCTGGGCGAGGCCGTGCCGCCGCAGCAACGCGCGCAGGGCGCCGATGTCGGTGAGGTCGAGCGCAGTGTCGGCGTCCGCCTGTTCGGTGGCGTCGGGCGCCGCGAGGTCGTTGGAGGTGTCATCCACAGTCACTGTCATCCTGCCAGGGGGCGTCGCATATGGCCGACGCGCGCCGCTCTGCCGTCCGCGCCCGGCGCTGGCGGCATCTGGTAGCGTAGCACGAAATCGCGGCGGCGTGTGTGGGTGTGGCGTGGTTGGGCACTCGCGGCCCTCATCTTCCAACCTTGCGCAGGCGAGCGCCCGCTGCCATACTGCCTCACAGTGGGACAGTTGGGCAGATGCGAGCGGAAGGGGCGCTGGATATGATCCTCCCGAAAGTCCGCGACCCGCGTTTCGTAACGATCCGCCGTGGTGGAACCCTCACCGATGCGGATCACGAGCTCCTCGCCCTGTGGGCGGCAGCGTGCGCGGAGCACGTCCTTGACCTCTTCGAGTCGGCTCAGCCTGAGGATCCGCGACCGCGCCAGGCAATCGCGCAGGCCCGCGCCTGGGCACGAGGCGAGATCAGGATGTCGCAGGCGCGCGCGGCAGGCGGCCATGCCATGGGCGCGGCCAGAGACCTGCGTGGAGCCGCGCGGCATGCCGCATATGCCGCTGGCCAGGCGGCGGTGGTGGCGCATGTCGCCGCGCACGAGCTCGCGCCGCCGCCTACGCGATCAAGGCCGCACGCGCCGCCGCGCCAGAAGGAGCGGGCGAGAGCGCGGGGCGACGCGAATGCCGATGGCAGCGCGACCAGCTTCCGGAGGCGATTCGCGAGCTTGTCCTCGACGACCAGCGGTTGCGGAACGACATCTGCTGGTCGGTGTTCGACTGCTGAGGGCGCGGCGCTGTCCGTGGCCTGATGCTGTCTAAGGGTTCTTCGGGTCATGTGGTGTAGCGCCAGGCATGCCCCCACCGCCAGCCCCTCCCCGCGCGGCGGGAGAGGGGAGCCGCATGATTTGCCGCGCGTTGCGCGTTATCAGGTGGAGCCAGGGGAGAAGGTCGCAACGCGCGGGAACGCCCGCTTGAGGCTCCCCCCCCGCCGCGCGGGGGAGGGGGCTGGGGGTGGGGCGTGTCACTCACCCCGCCACCAGCAGCGGCTGCAGGAACGTGGCGTTGCGCGCGGGCAGGGGCGTCGTCCAGAGCGCCGAGCCGTCCGCCGCGCGCAGGCAGGTGACGTAGGTGATGGTGGTGGGGTTCACGGTGACTCCCGCCTGTGACCCCTGCCAGATGTAGTAGAGATGCGCGCCCTGGGGAATGAGCGCGCCCGATGTTATACGGACTCTGCCCGGCATAGCGCCAGCGGTCGCCGCCCTGCGCGTCCAGCGCCACCAGCGTCGTCAGCTTGTTCGCCCCGGTGGGAATCAGCAGGTAGGGATTCGCGCCGCCCAGCGCGAGCGCGCTCAGCGAGGTCATCGCGCGCTGCCAGAGGATATCGCCGCTGCTCGCCGCCAGCGCGAAGGCGCGCACGGGCTGGCCATCGGCGGTCTGCGTCACGACATACACCGCCTGCGCGGTCGCCGCCTCCACCCAGGGATTCGCCCCCAGCACGGCGCTCCAGCGCAGCGCGCCCGACGCGCTGTCATAGGCGAAGACGCTCTGGCCGGGTCGCGAAGAAGAGCGCGCCCGATCGCCGCGACCAGCGAGCTGGTGATGTTCGCGGGGGCGTCATGCGTCCAGAGCGTGCGCCCGCTGGCGGCGTCGAGCGTCGTGATCGTCGCGTCCTGGGAGTAGGCGACCTGCCCACCGTTGACCAGCAGCGTGCTTGCCGCATCCAGGCTGGGCAGCGCCACGCTCCAGAGCTGGCTGCCGTCGCGCTCGCTCAGCGCGCGTAGCTGCGGCCCCGCTGGATCATTCACCGTCAGCAGGATATGGCCGCCCACGATCAGCGGCTGCCCGACGGTATCGCCGAAGCTCTCCTTCCAGGCCAGCGCGCCATCCTGCTCCGCGATGGCGTAGAGGTTGCCGTGGCTGCTCGCGCCATTCGCCGTCACGCTGGAGACGAAGATCGTTCCCTTGTCGAAGGCCAGCGGCGAGGTCGAACCCGCCTGGAAGCTGTAGGCCCAGAGCTGCTTGCCGTCACGCGGACGCATGGCGTACAGTCCGTGGACATGCGTCGGCATCGGCCCTTCCTTGGCAAATTCCGTCCCCGCGATGGCGTAGAGCGTGCCACCCACCAGTTGGGCGTCATCCCAGCCCGCATAGGTCGTGCTGGCGCAACTCCAGGCGAGCGCGCCGCTGTCGGCCCGCACGGCGTAGAGACCGCTGGTGCGTCTGGGTCGCCGTCGGATCGAATGCCGCCAGCGGGACAACTACTCCGCCGCCCGCGCCGAGGGCGCCGCGTTGCTGCGCCACGCACCGCTGCGCCGGAACGCTCGCGAAGGGCAGCGTCGGCGCGTCGCAGCCCGCCAGCGTCACGCCGAACAGCGCCGCCAGCCCCAGCAGCGCCGCCACGCGCCCGCGCCATTGCCCGCGCATCCATCGGCCACCCTGCGCCATGCTCGTATCTCCTTCCCGCTCTATCGCCATCCCCGCCGCACGCAAGCCCCACCCCCAGTCTCTCCTTCGCGCAGCGGGAGCAAGAGGCAGAGGGTGAGGGCTACCCTCTTGCCTCTCAGACGCACGAGCGCGGATTTCTTTCCAGTGGCCGCGCGATTCCCACGCCAACGCACACACATCCCCGACGCTCCCACGCGGGAACGCCGGGGATGGAACGCCGGCGAAGCGTCGCGCCGGGCTAGCGGTCGCGCTCGGCCTGGGCTTTGCTCGCCTTGCGGGCGATGGCCGCCTGCGCCGCCGCCAGCCGCGCCACCGGCACGCGGAAGGGCGAGCAGCTCACGTAGTTCAGCCCAATCTCATCGCAGAAGGCGATGCTCTCCGGGTCGCCGCCATGCTCGCCGCAGATGCCCACCTCCAGCGATGGCTGCGTGCGCTTGCCCTCCTCCACAGCGATGCGGACGAGCCGCCCTACGCCGTCGCGGTCGAGTGTCTGGAAGGGGTTGACCTTCAGAATCTTGACCGGCTCCTTCAGGCCTGGCTCCGGCAAGCCCTCCACATATTGCAGCAGGAACTTGCCCTCGGCGTCGTCACGGCTCATACCGAACGTCGTCTGCGTCAAGTCGTTCGTTCCGAAGCTGAAGAAGTCGGCCTCCTCGGCGATCTGCCCGGCGGTGAGCGCGGCGCGTGGCAGCTCGATCATCGTGCCGAACTTATAGTCCACCTGGCCGCCTGCCTCCGCCGCGATCTCGCGCGCCACCGCTTCGAGCTGGCGGCGCACCTCGCGTAGCTCGTTCACGTGCCCCACCAGCGGAATCATGATCTTCGGCTGGAGCTTCACGCCCTCCTTCGCCACGTTGACCGCGGCCTCCAGGATGGCGCGCGTCTGCATGATGTTGATCTCCGGGAAGAGCAGCCCCAGACGGCAGCCGCGCAGGCCCAGCATCGGGTTGGCCTCGCGCATCTGGCCGACGCGCGCCAGCAGATGGCGCTTCTTCGCCAGCTCGGCGGGATTGTCGCCCTTGTCCTCCAGCCGCGTCACCTCGACCAGCAACTCCTCGTAGCTCGGCAGGAACTCATGCAGCGGCGGATCGATCAGGCGGATGACGACGGGATAGCCCGCGCCCGTCTTCGGGTCGCGCATCGAGCGGAAGATGCCCTCGAAGTCGGAGCGCTGGACGGGCAGCAGTTGATCGAGCGCCGCCTGCCGCTTCTCTGGCGTCTCCGCCAGAATCATCTCCTGCACGATGGGCAGGCGCTCCTGCTCCATGAACATATGCTCGGTGCGGCAGAGGCCGATGCCCTCCGCGCCATAAGTGATGGAGCGGACGGCGTCGCGCGGGTAGTCGGCGTTGGCCCAGACCCCCAGATCGCGGAACTCGTCGGCCCAGCCCAGCAGCGTTTGCAGGTTCGTGTCGTGGGCGAAGTCGGCCTCCACCGTCTTGATCATGCCGAGGAAGACCTCACCAGTGCTGCCGTCAATCGAGATTTCGTCGCCCTCGCGCACCACCGTCTCACTGCCGTTGACGGTGAACTGGCGCTGCGCGTAGTCCACGCGGATGCTCTCGCAGCCGACGACGGCGGGCAGACCCGCGCCGCGCGCCACCACCGCCGCATGGCTGCCCGTGCCGCCCCGGCTCGTCAGGATGCCCTTCGACGCATACATCCCATGCACGTCGTCGGGGCTGGTCTCCTGCCGCACGAGGATGACGCGCTCGCCTGCCTTACCCGCGGCCGCAGCCCGGTCGGCGTCGAAGATCACCTTGCCCATCGCCGCGCCTGGCGAAGCGTTCACGCCGCGCGCCAGCAGCCGCCCAGCCGCGCGCGCCGCCACGAGATCCTCCTCGTCGAAGCGTGGCAGCAGTCGCTGCACGACCTGATGCGGCTCGACCCGCTGGAGCGCTTCCTCGCGGGTGATGACGCCCTCATTCGCCATGTCCACCGCGATCTTGACAGCCGCAGCCGCTGTGCGCTTGGCCGCGCGCGTCTGCAGCATGTAGAGCTTCCCCTTCTCGATGGTGAACTCCAGGTCCTGCACATCACGGTAGTGGGCTTCGAGCCGCTGGGCAATCTCGTTGAACTGCGCGTAGACCTCCGGCATCTCGTCGCGCATATGGTCTATGGGCGATGTGTTGCGGATGCCCGCCACGACATCTTCGCCCTGCGCGTTCACCAGATAGTCGCCGTAGAGCGTGCGCTCACCCGTCGCGGGGTTGCGGGTGAAGGCGACGCCGGTGGCGCTGTCATTGCCCATGTTGCCATAGACCATCGTCTGCACATTGACAGCGGTGCCAAGGTCATGTGGGATCTTGTTGAGGTTGCGGTAGTCGGTTGCGCGCTTGTTGTTCCAGGAGGCGAAAACCGCCTCGATGGCCAGCCGGAGCTGCTCGTAGGGATCCTCTGGGAACTCTTGTCCAGAAGCATCGCGCGCGGCCTGCTTGAAGTCGCCTACCATCCGCTTGAGCGCGTCGGCGGGTATCTCGGCGTCGTTCTTCGCGCCCGTCTCTTCCTTGTAGCGCTCGATGATCTTCTCGAACTCGTCGGCTTTGGTGTCCAGCACGATCTTGGAGAACATCTGGACGAAGCGACGATAGGCGTCGTAGGCGAAGCGCTCGTTACCATAGCGGGCGATGATACCCTGCACAGTCTCGTCATTCAGGCCGAGATTCAGCACGGTGTCCATCATGCCGGGCATCGAGAACTTCGCGCCAGAGCGCACCGAGACGAGCAGCGGATTGCTCGCGTCGCCGAAGCTCATGCCCATCTGCCGCTCCACCTGCCGCAGCGCCGCCAGCGTCTGCTGCCACATGCCATCGGGGAAGCGCTTCCCCGCGTCGTAGTAGGCGTTGCAGGCCTCGGTGGTGATAGTGAAACCTGGTGGCACTGGCAGTCCGGCGTTGGTCATCTCGGCGACCCCAGCGCCTTTGCCGCCCAGCAGATCGCGCATCCCCGCATTCCCTTCAGCGAAGAGATAGACCCATTTTCTGGGCGACTGGGCGACCGCGTCTTCAAGGCTCAGTTCACTCGCTTGCGCCATGATGGCAGACCTCCTGCGACTTGGAAATACCTGGTCGGCGCTTCTGGATGGGCTGCCGACGATTTCACTGTTTGACTGGGCGGGCGGCTGGCCCCCACCCCCGGCCCCTCCCCCGCGCGGCGGGAGAGGGGAGCAGGTTCCGGTTCCCCCTCTCCCGCCGCGCGGGGGAGGGGGTTAGGGGGAGGGCGCGCGCCACATGCCCCAAAAACACCTTGTTGTGTCACTTGCTATTATAGCCGCGAAACGCCCATCGCTGAGGGCTATGCCGTCGCGCCATTCTGCGCGGCGGCGCCGCGGGCGGCGAGCAGGTCGCGGGCGGCGCTGGGGGGCGGTAGCGGCGCGCTGGCGGGCGCTTCCAGGATGATGCGGGCGCCAGCGCCAGGCGCGCTCTCGACGTCGAGGGTTGCGCCAATCAGCGTGGCGCGTTCGCGCATGCCGAGCAGTCCCAGCCCGGCGCCGGGGATTCTCCGCACTCGAACGGCTGGCGCCGCCGACCGCGCGCCCGATTGTCTCGGCGACGTCGAAGCCGTGGCCATCGTCCCAGACGACCAAACGCAGGCCATCGGGGCGATAGCGTAGCTCGATCTTAGCGTGCTTCGGCGCGGCGTGGCGCAGGGCATTCGAGAGCGCCTCCTGCGCGATGCGATAGACGGCGACCTCGACTTCGGGCGGGTAGGGTTGCGGCATCCCTTGCGCCTGGAACGCGCAGGGTAGCCCGCGCTCGGTCATCGCGCTGGCGAGCGACTCCAGCGCGGCGGGAAGGCCGAGGTCGTCGAGGACGGAGGGGCGCAGATCCTGACAGGCGCGGCGCACACTGTCCAGCGTGCGCTGATTCAGATCCACCAGCTTCTCCAGGAAGTCCGCGTCTTCTGGTGAGTTCACAGGGTCAACGTGACGGTTGGAGAGCGCATCCAGTCCCCGCGAGAGCGCGATCAGCGCCTGGGCGGTGTCGTCGTGCAGGTCGCGCGCCAGCCGCCGCCGCTCATCTTCCTGCGCGCGAGTGATGAGCGCGGCGTAATTCTGGAGTTGCGTCTCGCGTAGGCGGGTGGCGTCCAGCTCGGTGAAGGTCTTCCGGAGCTTGTCGCCCTGCTGGCGCAGGCGCACGCTGGTGAGCGCGAGGTAGAAGACAGCGCCCATCGGCGCGAGCAGCAGGAGCCAGGTAAACTCGATCTCGACGGGCTGTAGTGATTCGGTGAGCGGCAGGAGCGGGATGGAGCTGAGGAGCAGCGCCTGGAAGAGCAGCGCAGGCCCGGTGCTATATGCGCGGAGCGTGCGCGCGAGGTCATCGGGGTTGGCGGGGGCGAGTTGGAGCAGGCGTGTGGCGCTGAAGCCGATAAGGAAGACGACCGAGGCCGCGACGGCGGCGAAGATATGCGCCCGTAGCGAGGTTGGCACATGCGGGATAGCGGTTGAGACGGTCGCGAAGGCGACGCCACAGGCGAGCAGCGTGATCGAGGAGATCATCCCCTCGCGCAGCGCATGCGCAGCCGTCCCGCGCACGCGGAATAGCTCTGGCGCCCGCGCGATGAACGGGGTCACGATGGCGAAGGGGATGGCAGCGCGGGCGCCCACCAGCACGAGCATCGCCAGATAGAGCGCGCCAGTCAGGTCGGGAAGCATATTCGGCAGCGAGGCGTCATCCGCGCCCAGCGCCTTGATCTGTTGGCGGGTGCGGCGGGCGAAGAAGGCGGCGGCGATGATCAGGATGCCCAGCACGAAAATCGCGTTATTGGGCGGCTGCTTGCGCTCTGGCAGGACAGAGTTGGCCAGCCAGAGGCACGTCAGCGAAATGGCCAGCGGCAGCGCGATATGGCGCAGAAAGACGAGTCCGCTGATGATCCCTCCGGACCAGGGTTGGCGTGTCTCATGCGCGGCTGGCGAGATCGTTGTTTCGGTGGTGTTCACGGGCGCGCTCCTGCTCGTATCGCTGGCGCGTGGGCGATGACAGTATGCGCTCAGACTACATCACCGCAGCGCGCGAGGGCAAGCGCGACCGCTCCCCCTGCCTTCCGATTTCCCCTTTCCTTGTGGGCCAGGGGGTGAGGTTCAGGGGGAGTGGTCTGGAGTGAACGCCGCTCAGGCGCGCGGTGTGGATGACGTCCGGTCGCCCGCGTGGGCGGGGGTATCGCGGTGTGTGTCTTCCAGATTGATCCAGCCGTTGCGCAGGGCCAACAGTACCGCCTCGGTGCGCGAGCCTACCCCCAGCTTGGAGAAGATGTTGCCCAGGTGTGTGTGGACGGTGCGCACGCTGAGGCTGAGGCGGCGGGCGATGTCTTTGTTCGGCAGGCCACGCGCCGCCTCGCGCAGGACTTCCATCTCGCGCTCAGAGAGTGGGGGCCGCTCCTCGGTGACGGAGCGGCGCTCGGCGGCGATTTGCTGGGCGCGCGCCGCGATGTCGGGGTTTAGCGTCGTCTCGCCGCGATGCACCGCGCGCACCGCTTCGACCAGCTCACGCCCACGCACGTCTTTCAGCAGGAAGCCCGCGGCGCCCGCATCCAGCAACTTCATTACATACAGGATGTCGTTATGCGCGGTCAGCGCCAACACTGCCATCTGCGGCATGCGCGCCTTGATGCGCTCGGTCGCCTCGATGCCATTCATGCCAGGCATAGCGATGTCCATGATAACGACATCGGGGCGCAGGCGCTCGGCCTCGGCCACTGCCATTTCGCCATCGCCCGCCTCGCCAACGACTTCGAATGTCTGGCTTCATCTCCAGCAGGCGGCGTGTGCCTTCGCGCACCAGCGCGTGATCATCGGTAATCAGGACAGTGATGGGCGCGCTCAGCTCCTCATCGGCGCCGGACGCTTCGACGTGGAGCTTCTGACGGTAGCAAGTTGTCGCTTTTCGCTGACACGGGCTGTTCCTTTCGCTGCGCTGACGCCTACCAGCAGTATAGCGGAAATGGCGGAGAGTACGATGGTATTCCACTAAGCGATAGTACGCAGAGTGTGAGGTGAGACATTGCGCGGGATACCCGCGATGTGCCACTTCATCGTAGCGGAAAGAGCATGCGCCATGCCGTTATACGTTTGCGCGAGGGGGAAGCGATGGGTGTAGGCGTAGGCGTAGGCGCGCTATGGTGAGGCTCAGCGCCGAGCGCCCTCACGCGCGTGGCTGAGAGGGCGCTCGGTGAACTGTGAGTGGCAGCGCTAGCGGTCGGTAGACGGCTGTGGCCGCTGTGTCGGTTCGATCTGCGGCGCTATCGCCGCGGGGATCTCATACGTCAGTGTCTGGCTCGAACTGAGCGCCCATTTCCTTGGAGCCGCGCCCTCTGCTCTGGGTGAGTAGCGGTTCAGCCGCTTTCATCGCGTCCGCGGTTTCCCAGTAGCTGATGATGAGGCTCTTCCCCGTCTGGCGATCCGCCAGCGTTCGCCAGCTGCTGAAGCCCTGTTGAGCGCGATAGGTCGGCAGTAGCTGAGACTTCGTCCACTGGGTGAACTCGTCTACCCGCTTCACGTCTCCCTGTGCGGGGGTGACACGCGCCGCGCGTGGGCGTGGCCCCTTCATATCTTCCTCGACAGTGACCTCGTAGGTATGCGCATCCAGGATGTTCAGGTTGAGCGCCTGGCGGCTCTGCTCGCGCAGTTGCGCGGCGAATGCCTCGGAGGCGCGGGCGGCTTCGGCGTCCTTCCACCAGGCGATGAGGTACCCCTTGCCGGTCTGCCGATCGAGCAGCAAGTCGAGATCGATCGCTCCTTGGGCGCGTACAGCCGGGCGAATCTTCTCCTCGACATAGCGAATCGCCTCGTCGGTGCGCTCTGGGGCGCCAGCAAACGTCGTAACACGAGCGTACATATCGGATTTCCTCCTTGACCGCGCAACAGTGCGCGGAAACGTCTCAATGTGCTTCCGATGCGCGGGCGGTGTCCACATCTCCCTTCCTGTTCCACCGCTCCCTATCCCGCTGGGCCGTGGCTGCCAACCGCTGTCATGCGGCCAGCGGGGCCATCATTGAGTGTATCTTTGCGCTTGACAGAATGCAACAAACAGCCGCGTATGATACGTGTGAGTGCGGAGCGCGGCTGGAGTCGTTTATTGCGTGAGCAGCAGGATGAACATCGCGATGACCGCCGCGCTCATCGCCACGGTGGTCAGGATCACGACGACGTTGGAGAGTCGGCCATTGGTGAAGGATTGCATGATCGCTTTGTTGTTGGCGACGAGCGTGATGAGGATGAGCAGCGGCACGGCGACGACGCCATTGATGATGGCCGAATAGACCAGCGCCGCGATGGGGTTGATGTCGAGCAGGTTGAAGAGGGCGCCCAGCGCAATCGCCGTTCCCATGACCAGATAGAACCCCGGCGCCTGGCGAAATGTCCTGGCGAGTCCCTTGTTCCAGTGGAACGCTTCGGCGACGGCGTAGGCCGCTGAGCCAGCGAGGACGGGGATGCCCAGCAGCCCGACCCCCAGGATGCCCGTCGCGAAGATGATCCGGGCAAGCTCGCCCGCGTAGGGAAAGCTGTGAACGAGCGGTTCGAGCGCGCGCGCCGCCTGATCCGCCGTGGTGATGTTGGTGATGCCGTTGGGATGCAGCACCTCACCGGTGGTGAAGATGATGAACCAGGTAGCGACCTCCGAGGCGATCATGCCAATCACCGTGTCGAGGCGCAGGGCGTGAATCCGCGCGAGCAGAATCCAGCGTTGCTGCGTGGGGTTGACGCCGCGCGCCTTCACCGGGTGCAGCGTCTCCTCCTCCACCTCCTCCGAGGCCTGCCAGAAGAAGAGGTACGGGCTGATGGTCGTGCCCAGCACGCCGACGATCAGCGCCAGAAATTCGGGCGTGAACTGGATTGTGGGGACGAGTGTCGCGCTGAGCAGCGAGGCGCCGTGCGGCCCGACGATGAAGCCAGTGACGACATAGGAAAGCAATGAGAGCGCCAGAATCTTGAGCACGATGGCATAGCGGCGGTACGGCACGGCGATTTCGAGCGCGAGGATGCCGACCGCGAGCGCGATGAGCAGCAGCATGAAGGGCGCCGCCGGAATGAAGAGCTGGATGGTGGCGGCCATTGCGCCGAGGTCAGCCCCGATATTCAGCGTGTTAGCGATGAAGACCAGCGCGACGGTGAAATAGAGGATGGGCTTGCTGTAGTGGGCGCGGAGGTTGGCGGCGATGCCCTGGCCCGTTACCAGGCCGATGCGCGCGCACATCTCCTGGACGGCGATCAGCATGGGGAGCATGTAGAGCGCGAGCCAGAGCTGGCGCACGCCGAACGCGGCCCCCGCCTGCGAGTACGTGCCGATGCCGGAGGGGTCATCGTCGGCGGCGCCCGTGACCAGCCCCGGCCCCAGGATGCGCAGCACACGCCGGATGCCTGGCAGCGGTCGCGGTCGCCCGCGCGCGGACTCCGTGAGCCGGTCGCGGAGGGTGCGCGCCACCGCCTGCGCCCGCAGCGCCGCGCGGCGCCGCCGTTGGGATGGCTGATTCAAGAGAAGCGCGCTCCTCACTCGTAGGGGGGTCAGAGAATCACCGCTTATTCAGTATACTGTGCGCTGTGGGTAGGTAAACAGATGCGCGATCCATGGCGGGGCGGATGGAGGGGGCGGGTTATGATGTTTTATCAATAAACGCGAGCACGGCGCGAGGCGGCTGGCGGCTGAAGCCGCGCCTGGAGGGCGTTCCGCCGCGAAGCCCGCCGACGCGGACTAAGAACCAGACGACACAAGAGCAACCGGCTACCCCTCGACGCCGCTGTTCGCCCCGAACCCAGGCCGCGTCGGCGGCCTTCGTGGCGCGTGCACCCGTAGACGCGGGTTTACCCGCCCCTCCTCACTCGCCCCCAACCCTCCGCCACATCATCATGTCGCGTTGTGACATGTCTGCGCAAAATAGCGTACACTGTAAGACAAGGGCAGCGGCGTTGGGGTATCGGCGAATTTCGCCTGGCGCGGGCATGGCGTTATGGCGCCTGTGTCGGCTATCATGTTCACCAACGACACACGATCGATGAGGGCGCCCGTTCCAGCGTATCGCACGCTGGCGTCGGCCCCGATGCCCGGCCCACGGAGGCATGACCGCAGCGACGACCGCTTTTCAATGGAGAGGGGCAATTGCTGATGGCGACTCAGGTAGCGCCGCGCGCCGCGCGGCTCACGACACCTCTGGCGCGCAAGGATGGACAGCTTCAGCCAGTAAGCTGGGATGAGGCGCTTGGCATCGTCGCCGACCGCCTGGGAAGCGTCAAGGCGCGGTATGGTGGTTCCGCGATTGGCTTCTTTAGCTGCTCCAAGGCGACCAATGAAGTCAACTTCGTCGCGCAGAAGTTTATGCGGACGATGCTAGCGAGTAACAACATCGATAGCTGCAACCGTACCTGACACGCTCCCAGCGTCGTCGGTCTGGCGGCAGTGTTCAATAGCGGTGGCGGCACCAGCTCCTATATTGATATGGAGGAGACGGACTACATCCTCCTCTGGGGATCGAACGCGCGCGAGACCCACCCCGTCATGTTCCTGCACATGCTCAAGGGCATCGAGAATGGCGCCCGCATGGTCGTCGTGGATCCGCGACGGACGCTCTCGGTCGAGGCGGCCCACGACTGGCTGCCCATCCGTGTCGGCGCGGACATCGCGCTGGCGAACGCGATGGGCCACGTCATCATCGCGGAAGGCTTGCAGCATACGTGGTTTGTCGAGCATGCGACGACGGGCTTCGAGGACTACAAGCGCGCGGTCGAGCGCTACACGCCAGAATACGCCGAGGGCATCACGGGCATCCCAGCGGCGAAGATTCGCGAGGTAGCGCGCGACTTTGCCCGCGCGCGCACTGGCATGATCTGCTGGACGCTGGGCATCACCGAGCATCACAACGCGACGGACAACGTGCTGGCGCTGATCAACCTGGGGCTGCTGACGGGCAAGGTGGGCCGCGATGGCTGCGGGCTGAACCCGCTGCGTGGGCAGAATAACGTGCAGGGCGGCGGCGACATGGGCGCGCTGCCCGACCGCCTGCCGGGCTTCCAGCATGTCGAGAACGATGAGTTGCGCGGCAAGTTCGAGCGCGCGTGGGGCATGCCCATCCCACCGAAGCGCGGCTGGAACCAGTCGGCGATGATGGACGCGATGGAGCGCGGCGAGCTACGCGCGCTCTTTGTCCTGGGCGAGAATCCGCTGGCCTCCGACGCCAACGCGGGCCATGTCGAGCAGTTGCTGCGTGGGCTGGATTTCCTCGTCGTCCAGGACATCCTGATGCAGCAGACGGCGGAGATTGCGCGATGTCGTGCTGCCGGGCGCGGCCTCTTGGGCCGAGACGGATGGCACCGTCACCAGCAGCGAGCGGCGGGTGCAGCTCTGCCGCAAGGCGCTGGAGCCGCCCGGCGAGGCGCGCAACGACTGGGAAGTGTTGCAAGACCTCGCGAATCGCATGGGCGCCCACTGGAGCTACACCTCCGCCGAGCAAATCTGGGATGAGCTGCGCGCGCTCTCGCCGATTCACGCGGGCATGAGCTACAAGCGGCTGGAGGAGCATCGCGGCTTGCAGTGGCCCTGCTATGACGAGACGCATCCTGGTGAGCGGGGGATGCACTGGCGACTCTGGCGCGATCCGCTGATTGGCGCGCAGGTTCCCTTCATGCCCACGGAGTATGAGCCGCCCGTGGATCAGGTGGATGCGACGTATCCCTTCACCCTGACGACCGGACGCCGACTGGAGTTCTACAACACCGGCGTGCAGTCGGGCCTCTACGACTCCGCGCGGCCACAGGAGGAGTTCATCGAGATGAATCCCGATGACGCCGCCGAGCGTGGCATCAGCGAGGGCGCGCTGGTACGCGCGTGGTCGCGGCGTGGGTCGCTGACGGTGCGGGCGCATCTCAACCCCGGCCTCTATCGCGGGCTGGCGTTCATGACGCTGCACTTCCCCGACCAGACGATGACCAACAAGCTGACCATCCACGCGACTGATCCGAAGTCGGGCACAGCGGAGTTCAAGGCGTCGGCGATCAATATCGAGCTGGCGAACATGACTGACGCGGCTCCTCACTAGCTGGGCGCGCAGTAGCGGGCCTGCGCGCTCGCGCTATGTCATACAGAGAGGTTCGCTTCTATGAGCGGTATGGATGACCTGGCGCGGGCGAATGGTCGTGTCCGCGCCGAGCTTGGGCTGCCGGGGGTTCCCACCGCGCAGCCGACGCCGGAGGAGCGGCAGGCGGCGGATCGTGTGCTGGCGCGCTATCCACAGTTTTCGCGCGATCAATTGCTGCCGCTGCTGCGTGATGTGCAGGCGGAGACGGGCTGGCTCTCGCAGGAGATGACCCGCTACCTCAGCCAGCGGCTGCACGTTCCCTACGCTGACCTCTACGGGGTCATGTCCTTCTACGCCCTGCTGCGGACGGAGCCAGCGGCGCCGACGATCATCCGCGTCTGTCGCAGGTGTGGTCTGCCAGATGCGCGGCGCGAAGGCGCTGGGACAGCGGCTGGCGGAGCTGACGGGCGCGGGCGCGGGCGAGCCGGCGGCGGACGGACAGACGCGGTGGGAGTGGTTCGCCTGCCTCGGCCAGTGCGACCACGCCCCCGCGCTGCTCGTCGGCGAAGAGGCGGAGCGCGATGTGACGCCTGAGCGGCTGGAATCCATCATCACGGAGGCGCACACATGGCCGCGCAGACACCTAACCTGCTGCTCGCGCGCTGCGGCGTCGTAGACCCTGGCAGCATCGCCGACTACGAGGCGCACGGTGGCTTTGCGGCGCTGCGGCGGGCGGTGGAGGCGCCCTGAGTGGGTCATCGCGCAGGTGACGGCATCGCGGCTGGCGGGACGTGGCGGGGCGCTCTTCCCGATGGGGCGCAAGTGGGAAGCGGTGCGGGCGGCTCCGGGCGCGCGCAAGTTTGTCGTGCTCAACGCCGACGAGAGCGAGCCGGGCGCCTTCAAGGATCGCAAGCTGCTGGAGGAAGACCCCTTCGCGCTGGTGGAAGCGATGATCATCGCCGGGCTGGCCGTCAACGCCACGCAGGGCTACGCCTACATCCGGGGCGAGTACGCGCTCGCGGCGCGGCGCTTTGACGCGGCGGTGGTGGCGGCGCGGGCGCGGGGCTATCTCGGCGCCAGTGTCCTTGGCTCCGGCTATCCGTTCGAGATCGAAGTACGACGTGGTGGCGGCGCCTACATCTGCGGCGAGGAGACGGCGCTCTTCAACTCGCTGGAGGGGCGACGGGGTGAGCCGCGCATGAAGCCGCCGTTCCCGGTCACGTCGGGCGCCTTCCACCTGCCGACGGTCATCAACAACGTCGAGACGCTGGCGAATGTGCCGCACATCCTGCGCATGGGCGGCGAGGCCTACGCGCAGATCGGCGCGCCGACCTTCACCGGGCCAAAGCTCTTCTCGCTGAGCGGGCATATTACGCGGCCCGGCGTCTATGAGGTGGCGGCGGGCGGCACGCTGCGCGAGCTGCTCGATCTGGCGGGCGGGGTCGCGGGCGGCCACTCGCTCCAGGCGGCGCTGCTAGGAGGCGCGGCGGGCGCCTTCATGACACCCGACCACCTCAATACCCCCCTGCGGCCAGACGCGCTGGCGCCGCTGGGGCTGACCGTCGGCGCTGGTACGGTGATCGTCTTCGATGAGACCGTGGATATGTGGGAGATCACACGGCAGCTTGCCGAGTTCTTCGCCGAGGAATCGTGCGGGCAGTGTGTGCCATGCCGCGTGGGGACGCAGCGGCAGGTGGAGATTCTGGAGCGCGTGGCGACGGGTGAGGCGCGTCCGGATGATGTCGCGCTGCTGCGGGAGCTTGGCGCCGTGATGACGGACGCCTCGATCTGTGGACTGGGCCAGACAGCGGCGAGCGCGGTCCTGAGCGCCCTCAGCGTCTTTCCATTGCCTGCGGGCGCGGGAGGTCACCATGCCTGAACACGTTACGCTGACCGTGGACGGTCAGTCGGTCACGGTCCCCGCTGGCGCGACGCTGCTGGAGGCCATCACCTCGCTGGGAGTCGAGACGCCGACGCTCTGCTATGATCCCGCCCTCACACAGCCCAGCGCCTGCCGGGTGTGCGTGGTCGAGGTGAAGGGCAGCCGCGTGCTGGTTCCCTCGTGCTCGCGCGTGGCTGAGGAAGGCATGGAAGTGCTGACGGACTCGCTGCGGGTGCGGCGGGCGCGCAAAGGCGTGATCGAGCTACTCCAGTCGTCGGTGGATACCAGCCAGGCGGCGACCATCCAGCGGTTCGCGCCCGTCTACGCGCGCCCAGGCTGATCGCTATAGCGGCGGCGCGACGGTCGAGCAGCCCGTGCGCGACGCGGACAACCTGCTCTACGTCCGCGACTACTCGCGCTGCATCATGTGCTACAAGTGCGTCGAGGCGTGCGGCTCCGACGCGCAGCACACCTTCGCGCTGACAGCGGCTGGCCGTGGCTTTGGCGCGCACATTGATACGGGCTTCGATGCGCCGCTGGGCGAGTCGCCGTGCGTCTACTGCGGCAACTGCGTGGCGGTCTGCCCGACAGGCGCGCTGGTGGGCCGAACCGAGTTCGAGATGCGCCGCGCGGGAACCTGGGATGAGTCGCGGCAGAAGCAGGTGACGACGATCTGCTCCTATTGCGGCGTGGGCTGCGAGCTAGACCTGCATGTGCAGGACAACCAGATCATCAAGGTCTCCTCGCCCCGCGAGAATACCGTGACGCGCGGCTTCCTCTGCGTGAAGGGACGCTTCGGCTACGAGTATATGCGCGGCGGGAGCAAGCGTCGCCGTGAAGCGCTGACGGGCGTGGACGGCGAGGAATGAAGCGCGAGAATGAAATGAGACAGCGGGCCGTTCATCCTTGAGCGGCGCCGTCGTCTGGGCGGAGTCGCGACGCCCGTCACGCCGGGCGGACGCGACCCGAAGATCACGTCTGCGCGGCGCGGCGGAAACGTCGTACCCGCGTCGCGCGTCCGTGCGCATATGGCCGCAATTCCTTGGCGGCGCCGCCTCCCGGCGCTGCTGGCGCCGAAACACCAGCAGAGATACGAGGTCCAGGGATGGGCGACGTCGACGGCCATATACGCCCTTGCGTAACAAGTCTCATGCCACGTTTGCGCCACGTTCACGGTAAATCCACTGAGCGCGGCGAGCATGTTGGCGCCGGAGCAAACGAGCGACGTCAGGCGGGAGGCTGGAACCACGTCTGGAACTGGGCCAGCAGCATCGGGTCGCCCTTGATCTTGAGCTTGCCGCTGATGACCGCCGACATCGGGTTCAGCTCCCCACGCAGCAGCTTCAGCCAGTCCTCAGAGTCCACCGTCGCGGTCGCGTTGGGGTTCTCGATGGCGCCCTGGCCATAGGTCATCGCCCCGTTGGCGATTTCCATGTGCCAGACACCTTCTTCGGCGCCAGTGAAGTTGAACTGGAGGCGTTTGTTGACAGTCGCCGCCCGGTCGGGCAGGAATGCCGCCTGGAGTCCCGTGAAGGATTCGGGGATGTTGGTAGGCTGATCCGCCATGTGTGTCACGCTCCTCTTCGTTGAAGATGCTCGCTGGGCGCACGACCGCGCGCCGTCACTCTGGCCGCCACGATAGCACATCGCCACATGCCGCCGCTATGTAGCCAGCGACAGGGCAGCCAGCGGTTTCATCGCCAGCCGCCCGGCGGCTTCGCACCGCAGCCGCTAGCCGATCAGCTTCGCGCCGAGTATCAGCCGCCCGCGCCTGAGAGCGCCGTCGCGGCTTCGGTCGCCGTGTCGGTCGTGTGGCCAGCGATCGCTTGCAATTCCTCCTCCTCGACGACTTCCCGATCGAGCAGCGCCTGGGCGAGGACCTCCAGTTGATCCCGATACTGCTGAAGGAGCTGTTGTACCGCTGTGTACCGCTCGCCGATGATCCGCTGAACCTCCTCGTCCACCAGCGAGGCCATCCGCTCTGAGACCGCCATTTCCTGTCCTGGGCCTGGGCTCGCGGTATTGCCCAGGAATATCTCCCGTTCACCAGCGAGGAAGACTGCCCCGATCCGCTCACTCATGCCCCAGCGTGTGACCATCTCGCGCGCGAGCTTGGTCGCCCGTTGCAGGTCATTCTCCGCGCCAGTGGTGACATCCCCAAAGACCATCTGCTCCGCCACGCGCCCGCCGAGCACAGTCGCCAGGAACGCCAGCAGGTAGTGGCGCGAGTAGCTGTGCCGCTCGTCAACAGGCTCCATGCGCGTGACGCCGAGTGTCTGCCCGCGCGGCACAATGGTCACTTTGTGGACGGGATCAGCGCCAGGGGTGTGCAGGGCGACGAGCGCATGGCCAGCTTCGTGGTAAGCGGTCACGCGCCGCTCTTCAGGGGTGAGCACCAGCGGGCGTAGCGCCCCCATCAAGATGCGATCTAGCGCCTCATTGAAGCAGGCTTGCGTCACCTGCTCTTCGTTCCTGCGCGCCGCCGTCAATGCCGCTTCATTGACCAGATTCGCCAAATCAGCGCCGACCATGCCGGGTGTCGAGCGCGCGATGGCGGCAAGGTCTACGTCTGGGGCAAGGGGCACGTCGCGCGTGTGCACGCGCATGATGGCCTCGCGACCAATGCGATCTGGGCGGTTGACGACCACCTGCCGATCGAAACGGCCCGGTCGCAGCAGCGCGGCGTCGAGCACATCGGGACGGTTCGTGGAGCCGAGCACGATGACGGCCTGGCGCGGGTCGAAGCCATCCATCTCCACCAGGATCTGGTTGAGCGTCTGCTCGCGCTCCTCGTTGGAGGCGCCCACGCCGCCGCGCTGCCGCCCAATCGCGTCTAGCTCATCGATGTAGATGATGGACGGCGCGGTCTGCTTGGCGCGCTCGAAGAGGTCGCGCACACGGCTGGCGCCGACGCCGACGAGCATCTCAACGAACTCGGAGGCCGACATCGAGAAGAACGGCACACCTGCCTCACCCGCGACCGCGCGGGCGAGCAACGTCTTGCCAGTGCCAGGTGAGCCAACCAGGAGCACGCCTTTCGGGAGCTTGCCACCCAGGCGGGTGTAGCGATCGGGCCGCTTCAGGAAATCCACCACTTCCTCGAGTTCGGCCTTGGCCTCATCCGCTCCCGCCACATCGGCAAAGGTCACGCCAGAGGTTCCGCTCATCTGTAGCCGCGCGCGACTGCGGCCCATGCCGAAGATTCCGCCCTGGGGCGAGCCTCGGCGCGCAATGGCCCAGCGGCCCAGCAGGAACACGAGCATCAGCGGCCCCGCTAGCCCCAGAATGGTCCAGACCACGCCGACGGTGTTGGTCGGCTGGACATCCACCGCGACATTGTGCTGGCTGAGCAGCGCGAGCAACTCGGTATCCCCGAACTCAGGCAAGGTGGTAGTGAAGTCTGTGATGCCGCTCTTGCCAGCGGCGGGGATGACAGGCGTCTTGAACACGCCAGTAACGTCATAGCCGGTGATCATCACAGAGCGGACGTTATCCGCATTGACTTGCTGTACGAAGGTCGAGTAGCCAACGTGCTGGTTCGCCTGCCGAAGGGAGCCAAGCACACCGAGGATAAGCCCGCCAGTCAGCAGAAGCGCGACCAGTAGCCAGAGTACGGGGCTTCGCCACCAGATGCGCTGAGGTGGCGCGCCTTTCTCGCCCGAATCGGGGCGCGGGCGATTGCGCGGATTGAACATGGCGCTGCCCTCCCATTGTGGGGGCGGACGACGCCTGGATGAATCGCTACCAGCCTGTCCTCCGCCGCTTCCTTGACAACTTGAACAACCAGCCAGAACAACCGGATGGAGGGCCGAGACTAGCTCGTCCGCCCCTTCACACAGCCACATTGGCTCGCCACTCGCCCAACAAGGTTGTCCTTCATGGTGTGTGGCAACGCCCACCAGGAGCGCCCCACATGTTTCGCATCTTCATCGGGCGATATGGGTGTCACAGCGGCGACAAGAATTCGCGGCCAGGTTTCCCATTTCGCTCACAATAGGGATGGGATGATGCGGAACCATAACGCGGAAATGGGCGGCCCCGCGCCAATGTTTCGGCGCCGGTGGAGCGGCCTGGGAATGGATAGCGGCGCGTCGCTGTTGGTCAGCCAGGGCAGGCTACGCCGAATGCTGTGAGAGACGCGTGACCCGTGGTAGAGCCGATGTGCCCCCCCTGTGACGCCGATGTCGTATGGATAGAGAGCAGGATATCCAATGGAGGATGTCCAGCGGAGGAAGCGGTACAGATCTCCTCCGCGCTTGGAAAGGGCGTGTCGCTATGTTGAGCTATTGGTTCGCAGCGCCACTGTCGTTCTGGTGGCCGTTGACGCTCGCCATCGGGTTTGCCCTGATAGCGGTGTTCGCGGTTGCTCTGACGCTTGCGCGACGCAAAGAAGAGCCTAATGCCAACGCTATTGCGACGTTGTATGGACTCGGCTTTGGGATAGTAGCGGTGAGCGAGTTCATGATGTACCTGGACGTCGCATTTGGGGTGTCGCTCGCTGCCGCGTTTGCGATGTCGGCGGGAGTGATAACCTTCTTCGCGATCGCTGCGGCAGTCATTGCCGTGATCGCGATCGGCGCCGCTGTGCTGATGCAGGTTGGCGAGGAAAGCGCGTATCGGACTGCGCATGGATTAGCCCGCTAAGCAGCATTTCGCGGCATGACGCCGCTTAGTAGCGAGGGCCGACCTTTCCAAAGGTCGGCCCTCATTTTATCGCAAGTCGCGTCAGGAACAGTCTCCCCTGTCGCCGCCTCCAGGCCACCACTGCCCCGCGCCGCTCAGCCGATGTGGAGGAACTGCGCCAGGCCGTTGAGCATGAACTGCACGGCCACCGCCGCCAGCAGCATCCCCTGCACCCGCGAGAGGACGAGGATGCCCGTCACGCCGATGCGCTGCTGGATGGAGAGGCTCAGGCGCATGGTGATCCAGCAGGCGATGAGGGTGAGGAGCGCCGCGCCGCCGATGATGGCGCGCAGCAGCAGCTCTGGCCCGGCGGGATTATTCGCGGTGGCGCTGTTGAGCAGGATGATCGTCGTCAGCGTGCCGGGGCCAGCGATCATCGGAATCGCCAGCGGGAAGACGCTGACATCCTCGCGCTTGCGGGCCTCGCGGGCCTCGCGGGCCGTCTCGCGCGCGCCCGACTGGCGGCCAAAGAGCATGTCGATGGCCACGAGGAAGAGCAGCGCGCCACCCGCCAGGCTGAAGGCGGGCGCGGTCACGCCCAGCGCGCCGAAGATCGCCTCGCCAGCCACGCTGAAGATGGCGATCACGACCGCCGCGATGATCGTCGCGCGGGTGACGATGAAGGCGCGCTCATAGGCGCTATGTTCGGCTGTGAGCGCCAGCGCCACCGGAGCGAGACCGATGGGGTCGATCACCGTGAAGAGGGCGACCAGCGCTTTGATGAAGAAGAGAACCATACTGTATAGCGTACCACACGGCGTTTGGTGGTTAGGATCTATCTGACGACTCAAGATTCAAGCCAGATGACGATAGCTCTGGGGCAAAGCCATAGACGCGTCAGGTATCACAGCGCTGCTCATCTTCCCACAGATGCTGGCGCTTTGTTGAGTCTGAGCAGACTCAGGCTTAGGACAATGTTGGCCAGGAGCAAGCATGCTATGTAGAGCGCGATGGCTCCAAGTAATTGGGTAGCCGTTGCCATAGAATACAGTCCGTCCGTTTGCCGCCAGAGTACTTCGAAAAACCACAGAGAGGCGCAGGCCACAGCAGACTTACCCAAGGTAATCCGAGCAAGGATCTTGACGGGCGCAGAGGAAGCGCGTTGGAATGGGCTGAACGACAGCGCCAGTCCAGGCAGTGGGACGAGGGCCATCAGCAAGGCGGCAATCACCGGTTGTGGCCAGAGCTTACCGTCCGCTCGCTGCGTCTTTGTCCCAGCCACCGCTGAAGCAGAGGAGGCGGAACGTGCCTGCCCAGGGATCGCCCACCAAACCAGCGGCACATCGGTGACACTCGAGCGGGCAAAACCTGACTGCGATAGCGCCGATAGAGAAGACGACGAAGGGTGGCACGACCACCAGGGCGCCTAGAGCGAACAGGGTCAGGTAACCCGCCGGCGAGGTGACTGCCCATTGCAGCACAGGCCACGGGAGATGCCAGTGTGGTGGATGACTGGTGTTGGCCCTCGCAAGAACGCCAACCAGGGGGTGTCGACCAGCGACAAGAACGCCAATAAGACAAGCATGGGGACAGCTAAAAGGATCGCAATGACCATGTACTCTGGGGCGCTCCACCCGGGTAGATGCGCGGGAACCTCATCGGTGGCGCTGCCTGCATACCGCTCTCCTTATCTTCTCGCGCACAGCGGTGGCCCCATCGCAGCCAATTCTCACGTTGGCGCACACATGCTACCGTGCGGTCCAACGCACGTCAACTTCATGTTCATACTGCTGCTGCCTTGCGGCGCTTGAAGATAGTCTTACCCATTTCCACAGTAACGACTGACAGGTCTTGGAGCGTCTTGAGCGCATCCTCCACCCGCGCATCCCGCGCATCCACGCCGCCGAGACCCTCCTGGCCAGGCTGAGCTCCATTTTCACATCACCGATGGACTGGACTTCGGGTCCGTCCAATACTTTTGAAAGTCCGCTTAGTCGTTGGCGGTGGCCAGCCATTTCAGCGTCTCATTCGCCGCCCGCTCGCCGCTCAGCATCGCCCCGTGGATGCTGCTGGAGCTGGTGTACTCGCCCGCGAGGAAGAGGCCGCCGACCTCGCCGCCGCTCGACGGGAGCTGCGAGAAGATGTCGGGCGGCTGGCGGAACTGCGCGAAGCGGATGCGGTAGGTCGCCAGGTGGCGCAGCTTCGCGAGGTCTTTGCCGGGGAACCACGACGCCATATCGTCGCGGCAGCGGGCCACCAGATCGGTGTCGCTCAGCTCCGGCGTCCCCAGCACGGTGACGGAGAGCAGGTGCTGGCCCTTGGGCGCGTAGGCGGGCGAGATGTTGCTGATCTGCACGGCGTTGTTGACGAAGGCGTCGGGGTTGGCGTTCAGCAGCAGCCGTGAGCCGTTGTAGAGGCTCTCGGTCGTGGTGAAGTAGAGGCAGGTCACGCCGACCGCGTCGCTGGGCAACTCGCGATTGAGCAGTCGCTGGGCGTTGGGCGCGTCGGTCGCGATGATGACCGCCTCGCCCTGCATCTCCTCGCCGCCCGTCAGCGTGACGCCGACAGCGCGGCCATCCGCCTCGACGATGCCCTCGACCCGCGTCTCCAGCTTGATCGCGCTGGGGGGCAGACGCGGCGGCGAGTTGCTCGGTGATCGCGCCCATCCCCTGCTCCGGGATAACGATGTCGCCACTGGCGAGCATCTTCGTCGTGAAGAGCAGCATGCGGGCGCTCGTCTCTAGCTGGCGGTCGAGGAAGATGCCACCATAGAACGGGCGCGCGAAGTTGTCAATGAAGCCCTCGTCGGTGAAGTGGCGTCGTTTCAACTCCGCATAGGCTGTGCGGTCGCTCACCTTGCCGCGCAGCTTGCCAGAGAAGATGGCCTGCTCTTTGCGGCGGCGCGCGTACCGGGCCAGCCGCAGCATGCGCAGCTTGTCGCCGGTGGTCAGCAGCGGATTGGCGAGCGTCGCGCCGATGCGCCACGGCGTGCGGCGGGGATCGCTGACCTCGTGCCACTTGCCATCGCGGATGATGACCGCGCCGGGGGCGAACTTCTTCAGCTTCAGCGCGGGATAGTCGAGGTTGCGCCGCGCGGAGGGATAGGCGGTGAAGAAGACCTGAAAGCCACGATCCAGCAGGAAGCCATCGGGGCTGTGGTCGGTTCGCACGCGCCCGCCCACATGGTCAGACGCCTCGATCACCCGCACCTGATGCCCGGCCTCAACGAGCGCCTTCGCGCAGGTTAGCCCGGCCAGGCCGGCTCCCACAACCAGGATCATGCTTTTCGTTCCCTCACCTTTGCCCTTGTCACACGACGCCGTGGACTACGATACCACCCACCGCAAGCGGGCGGCTCACGCGCTGCGCCTCGCTGGCGGCTAGCGCGAACGGAATGGCCACCAGCCGCGCTGACGTTGTTGCTGGAGGTCGCCTTCCATCGCCCTGATGCGCGCCTGCGCGGCGCGTTCGAGCGCCTCATCGCCCTCTGGCGTGGGAAAGGCCGCGTCGCAAGATACGCAGCGTTTCGCGTCCTGCGGGCTGTTGGCGCCGCACCAGGTGCAATGCTTGCCATTGGTGGCGTCAGGGCCTGCGCGCTGGCCGCTGGCGCGGCGGGACTGGCGCTGGTCGGTGGCGTGGCGGTTACGCGCTCGGCGGCGGGCGTCTCCGCTGGCGTCTCGGGCGTCGTCTCCGCTGGCAGCGTATCTGACCCGCAGGCGCCGCAGAAGCGCGCTCCGGCGGGCATCGCGGCCCCACAGGTTGGGCAATGGCGACTGAGCGCCGTGTGGTCGTCCTGTGTGTCCATTTTGAATATCCTCTCCCCTTCATCGGCGCGCCTCGCGATCGACTCTCGCGAGCGCGGGCGCGTCCTCACCACAGTGGATTGATGACCAACCCCGTGATCAGCTTGGGATAGAAATAGGTGGACTTCTGCGGCATGCGATCACCCGCGCGGGCGACATCGCGGATGGCGGCTGGCGGCGTGGGATTCAGCAGGAAGGCGAGTTGCGCGCCGTCCGCGCCGCTGCGCACGGCGTCGAGCGCGGCCTGGGCGTCGCGGGTATAGGTGATATGCGCGCCGCCTCGGATAGCCTCCTCGCTCACGCTCAGCCCCTCGCCCAGCGCCAGCTCATGCAGCACGGCCACATCCAGGCCGCGCCAGGCCTCCGAGGTGCCGACATGCTCGCCGGGACGCCCCTCCATCGCCATGCGCCCCGCGTCGGTCAGGCGGAGGATGGTGACACTGTCGGATCGTGACCAGCGCGAGCGCCGTCTGAGTTCCGCCCGCGCTCGCGGCGGCCAGCGCCTGCGTCACCGTCTCGGCGTTGGGCGTACCCGCCAGCGTCTCGCTCGTGAAGAGGCCCTCCAGGTCGTTCGGGAACTCGGCCAGTCGCTCCTGCGCGACACCACGCACGATGCGGTGCGTCGGCAGCACGACCAGGCCAGGGTCTTCGATAGCGGAGAGCGCCATCAGCGTGAAGTTGGCGGCGTCTTCTGGCGGCAGCTCGCGGCGCGCCTCGCGCAGCTCCTCGCGATAGGCCAGCGCGGTCTCGTAGCGGTGGTGGCCATCGGCGATGTAGAGCTGGCGGTCGCGGAAGAAGGCGCCCACCTTCGCGATCAGCGCCTCATCGCGCACGATCCAGAGGCGATGCTCCTCGCCCGCCTCGTCGTGGAAGGCGACCGCTGGGGCGCGCTTGAGCGGCTTGGCCAGCAGCTTGGCCAGGGCGCCGCGCGGGTCGTCGTAGAGTGACATGATCGGGCTGAGGGTCGCGGCGGTGGCGCGAATCAGCTTCAGCCGGTCGCTCTTGGGCTTGCTGAGCGTGCGCTCGTGTGGCAGGATGACGCCTTCCTCCCACGGCTCGATGCGTACCCGCGCAAGCAGGCTGAGGCGGCGCCGCTCACCTCCCAGCGCGTGAAATCGCTGCTCGTAGAGGTAGAGCGCGGGCGCGTCCTGCTGGAGGACGCCGCGCAGCCGCCAGTCGGCGAAGGTCGTGGCGGCGCGGGTGTAGCGGTTGTCGAGCTCGTCGTCGCCTGGCTTGTCGCGGCCCAGCTCCAGCCGGATGATATTCTCTGGGGCGCGCTCGTAGTAACGCGCCTGATCATCTGGCGAGATGACATCATAGGGTGGGGTGACGACCGCCGCCAGGTCAATGCCCGGCGCGTAGCGGATTCCGGGAACGGGCCGGACATCGGCCATGCGAAACTCCTCGCTGCGCTGTGATGCGATATGACTGCGATAGAACGTCGCGCGCACGCCGCGCGCTATCTTCAGCAGTATAGCAGCAGCGCACCCGATTGTGCAGGGAAGTAGGCGAGACTGGCGGGCGGCGCGGCAGCGAGCAGGCGGTTGAAACCGCGCCTGAAGGCGGCTCCTGCCGCCACGAGACCCGCCGACGCGGGTCCGTGGATCCGAATGCGGGTTCGAATGCGGGTTCGAATGCGGGTCCGCGTCGGCGGACCTCGTGGGCCGTAAGGCCCTTCAGGCGCGAATTTATTCGCCAGCTTGCTGGCGCCCGCGCGGTGTGACAGTGTACACAATCCCCGGACTCAGGGGCTGTCGCTGTTGCCTGGCGTGGCGCCCGCTGCTACAATGAGCGCGTATCCCCTGGTCTCCTGTATTTCCTCTCTCGCCCGCGATTCTCTCCACATCTGATGAGGCGACGAGCGCGATGAGAGCGACCCGCGCGGAATGCGGCGGAAGGAGCGGAGCATGTCATCGGGCCGATCTGGCGCGCCCGGCGAACGCGGCGAGCCTGACTCAACGCTCGTGCCCTGGGCGAGTCTGCCGCCCGCGCCCTCTGAGGCGGCGCCACCGATCGCCCGCAGGACGGCGGGCGCGAGAAGTGGCAGCGGCGGCGCGCTCGATGATCTTCCGGCGCTGCCCAGCGATAGCTTGCCACACCTGGGGCGCATGGCCTTCGACGCCAGTGAGCGTGGGCAATTCTGGCCAGGGATGGGGCCAACCGCCGCGCCCGCTCCGCAAGCCGCCCAGCCAGCCGACCCGTTCCTCGCGCAGATCAGTGGCCTGGCCGCCGCGCAGTTGTTCGCGACGCCGCCACGTCCGATCACACAGCCCTCCTTCGACGCGCCCGCCTCCGCTGAGCCAGCAGACCGATGCGGCGCTGGGTCGGGTCAGTTCGGCCACCGGCAGCATGGGCGCTATCGCGGCGCTGGGCGCGCCCGACCCGCTCTCGTCGAGTGACATCTACTCCCAGCCGTCCACACTGACCCAGCAGATGCGCGCCATGCAGCCGCCCGATGTCGCGCGCCAGGCGATCAACGAACTGAATGTGCTGGCCGATGAACTCATCCAGCTCACGGACGAGCTGGAGCAGAGCGGGCTGGCGCGCATCCATGCGGCGGCGTTCTTCGCCGTTGTCCGGCACTATGGCGAACTGGCGCGGATGGCCTGGCTCTCGGTCGCCGCTGAGCGCCTGGAGCAGGATGGCGCCTCCGCTGACTATCGGCATCTGGCGATTGGGGTGGCGCGTGAGGTCACGCGGCTGCGGCGCGAGAGCGATGTCGCCGCCAGCAATGAGCAGTTTCCCCTGCCGCGACGACGCCCGTTTCTCTGGCGCAGTCGCGCCCGCGCCATCGTCCGTGGCCTGCGCGCGTGGCAGAGTGGCCTCAGCGCTCCGGCTGATCCGCAGCGGATGGGGCTGGCGCTCTTCGAGTTGCGGGGCGCGCTCAGCGTCGCCGCCGTAGCGCCCTTCGAGTATTCGCTGCTCGCGCTGCTGACGGGCGCCGCGCTGACCCTGACGCCGCTGAGTGGGCTGGCGGCAGGGCTGGCCGCGCTGGCGAGCGTGCTGGGGCGCCAGCCGGTGATGGCCGCCAGCTTTGCGCTGGTGACGGTGCTGGCGCTGATGCTCTGGGCCATTCTGCTGTTGCTGACCTCGCGCGGGCGCGTCATTCTCTCCGAGACGCTGGCGGGAACCTGCTTCAGCGATACGCGCTCGACCTGCAATGGGCGACCTGGCTCACCGTTCATCGCCGTGACGCTGCGCATCTGGTGGCTGCTGATCGGGGTGGTGGGCGTCGCGCTGACGCTGGGCGCGCTCGGCGCGAGTGGCTATGCGCTGGCCCGTCTGTCGCAGTTCGCGCCGCTGGTGAGTGGACTGGCCGCAGCTCTCGGTCGCGGGAACGTGGCAGGCGGCAGGACTGCTCGCGGTGGTGGTGGCCCCAGCGGGCGTGGTGGCGACGGTGGCGCTGCTGGCGCTGGCCCTGCCCGCGCTGCTAATCGCCGCGCTGCGGCTGGCGGCGGAGATGGCAGGCTCGCGTCGCTGGGCGCCGGGCGCGCGTCGCTATGCGCTCGTCCCCGCGCTGGCCACGCTGGCCTGGCTCACGGGCGCGCTGGCGCCGCTGGCGTGGCTGCTGGCCAATCGCCTCGGGCTAGATCAGCAGGCGCTGACGGTCAATGTGGGCGCGCTCAGCTTCATCCTCAGCGAGCGGTCAATTGTGCTGGCGCTGGCGCTGCTCCTGCCCTATCTCGCGCTGATCGAGGCGCCCTTCCGGCTGGGGCTGGCCGCCTGGCGCGGCGCCTGGCTGCGAGACCTGCGCACGCGCCGCGCGACCATCGAGGCGCATGTGCGGCGACTCTCGGCTCCTGACCCACGCACAGGTGTCCCCGACACCAGCGACGAGACCCTGCGCACCATGCAATATGATCTCGTGTTGCTCCAGTTCTACAGCGCGCGCATCGTCGAAGCGGAGCGCGCGCCCGCCTCACCGCTGCGCCTGGGCGGAACGCTGGCCCTGCTCATCATCGTGGTGGCAGGCGCGGCGCTGCTCGACGGCGGCGCCCACGCGCTGACCCTGGCGCAGGCGCTGAGCATCCGCCTGACTCAGGGTCTTTTCATTCTAGCGATTGCCAAGTAGACTATGTGGCATGAGTAAGACAGACGAGCGCGAACAAGCGCCAGAAGGGTCATTACGGGCCACGTTGGAGACCTTGCCCGATGTGCGGCGTGGACAAGGCAAGGTGCATTCGCTCAGCGGGATGCTGGCGTTGTCGGTCTGCGCCTTGTGGTGTGGGTGTCGCAGCCTCTACGCGATCAGCCAATGGGGACGCGAGTGTGAGCCGGAGATTCGGGTCGCGCTGGGGCTGCGGCGGGATCGCGGGCCGAGTGTGGCGACGCTGCACCGCGCCTTTCGCTCCCTGGATCACGCGGCCTTTGAGCGGGTCTTGGGACAGTGGTTCGCCCAGCAAGGACTGGAGCCCGACGAAGCGCTAGCGATTGACGGCAAGACGCTGCGCGGCATCCACGGGGAGGAGATTCCGGGGGTGCATCTGGTCGCCGCCTTCACCCACCAAACGCGGGTGGTGCTGGCGCAGGCTGAGACGCTGGGCAAAGGGCACGAGTTGGCGGGCGTCCAGGCGGTCCTGGCGGCGCTGCCCGCTCGCCTGCTCAGCGGACGGGTGGTGACCGGCGATGCGCTGCTGGCGACGCGCGGGCGGTGTCGCCAGATCGTGCAAAAAGGGGGCACTATTTCGTCGTCTTGCAAGAGAACCAACCGCTCACCCTAGAGGCGGTGAGCTTCAGTTTCGCTGATCCTTGGACGCCGCGCATGCGGGTGGTCGTCGCGGGCGAGCGCCATGGCGACCGTGAGGAACGGCGCACACTGGAAGCCTCGACCGAGGTGGTTCCCTACCTGGCCCAGCACGAACGGCTGGATCAGGAGGAGGGGGAGGCGGGCACAATTGCGGGCTGGACCGCGCTGGCGCAGGTCTGTCGCATGCACCGCGAGGTCGAGTATGTCAGCGGGGAGCGGGCTGGGGACACCACCAGCGAGTGGGCGTATGCGCTGACCAGTCTGCCACCCGAGCAGGCCGATGCGGCGCGGCTGGAACAGCTCTGGCGCGGGCACTGGCAGATCGAGAACGGCTTGCATTACGTGCGCGATGTGACCATGGGCGAGGATGCGTGTCAGGTGCGCTCCGACCGTGCGCCCGCCAATTTCGCCGCTTGTCGCAACGCCGCGCTCAATCTGCTCCGCCAAGCCGGCGTCAACAATGTCGCCGCTGCGTTACGGCGGCATGCAATGTATCCGCGCCAGGCGCTCGCCCTCTTGGGCATTCGCTTAGCATGAAAAGACCCTGAGCGATCAGAAAGCGTGTGGGCCAGCCTCGATGAAAACAGCCGCCTCAAGATGCTCGTCATCGCGAATGGAGACCAGCGGGAAGGCGTGAACCAGCGCCCGGCACTCCTCTTCAGCAGCGGGATTCATCATATTTTCTCAGCGTCGGCCATTGCCAACAAACAGGCGTGGCAGTACCCCACCGTCCAGTGTAAACTAGCGCTAGTTCCTGTTGTGTTGTACAACGCATGCGCCTCGATGTTGGGAGATCTCGATGGAACGACAACGGAGACGACGGGTGAGCGTGAGGCGACAACATGTCGTACTACTTTTCGTCCTCCTTCTGTTGGGCTTTCTAGCGTTTGAGATAAGTGTGCGCTTGCTGCCTCCAGACACTGTGCGATACACAATTCAGACCATGAATCCATCTGGACCAGACTCAACCATTAGCGGGACGGTCACGAATCCAGCAACTGTCGCCCGCTGGCGTGCGGCAATGACCTCAACACCCGGTGGGCCACTGATTCAGATCTACCTGCAAAGCTGGCAGGGCGCTGCCTGCTCGTACGGAACAGTAATCATCGCGAACTACACGTTTATCTGGCACGGAGTACCGTTACAGGTTGTCTCACACGTTTCAAATTGTTCCGGCGGGTACCAGGTATCCAGCGGTGGAATCCCCGACTGGAACGCCTACATCATTGATCCGCTACCGCGCCCGTAATCTCCAGCCCACGCCTATGAGCGGCTTGTCATGACGCAGTGGAAGTCAGCGCGTCAGCCAGCGTTTCACGCCGAGGCGATCTCAAGGCTGTATATAAGGGCTTCCTCATAGAGCCTGGCGAGCAGTGGGCCATAGCCAGCCGCCTCCTTTGGGGTCATCGCGGCGAAGTCGAGGAAGTGGCGACGCGACTCGACGATTAGCGTGCCGGGAGCCGCCAGCGCGGCGGGCGCATGGCAGACGCGATAGCTGGCGTCTTCGTAGAGATACCCACCCGGAGGCGCCGCCTCCTCGCCGCGCCGCTTGCGGCAGATGAAGCAGGCAGGTGAGATGCCACTGTCCATTGCGCCGCTCCTGTCTGAGCGCCGCGCCCGCGCAGCTTAGCTCAGCGTCTTTTGCAGGGCGGCGAGGAACTCCTCGTTGGTCTGCGTGCGCTTCATCATCTGGAGCAGGCGATCCATCGCCTCGATATACTCGGAGTTCTCCAGCGAGGCGAACATGCGCCGCACCACCAGCACCGAGCGCAGCGTCTGCGCGTCGAGCAGCAGCTCCTCGTGGCGCGTGCTGGTGCGCATGACGTCGATCGCGGGGAAGATGCGGCGGTCGGCGAGCTTGCGGTCAAGGGTGATCTCCATGTTGCCCGTCCCCTTGAACTCCTCGTAGATCACCTCATCCATGCGGCTGTTCGTGTCGATCAGCACGGTGGCGACGATGGTGAGCGAGCCGCCCTCCTCGACGTTGCGCGCCGCGCCGATGAAGCGCTTCGGCGGGTTGATCGCCGCCGGATCGAGGCCGCCAGAGAGCGTGCGCCCACTTGGCGAGATGGCCAGGTTGTAGGCGCGCGTCAGCCGCGTGATGCTGTCGAGCAGCAGCACGACATCCTTCCCCGCCTCCACCAGCCGCTTGGCGCGCTCCAGCGCCAGCTCGGCGACGTGCGTGTGCGTGTCCACCGACTCATCGAAGGTCGAGCTGAAGATTTCCGCCCGCACGCCCCGACGCATCTCCGTCACCTCTTCGGGACGCTCACCAATCAGCGCCATCATCAGGTGGATGTGCGGATACTTCTCGGCGATGGCGTTGGCGATGCTCTTGAGCAGCAGCGTTTTGCCAGCCTTCGGCGGCGCGACGATCAGCCCGCGCTGGCCGCGTCCCACCGGCGCCACCAGATTGATCAGGCGGCCCGTCGTGTTGCTCGCATCCGTCTCCAGATCGAAGACCTTGTTGGGGAAGACAGGCGTCAGGCCGTCGAAATTCGGGCGGCGCTTGGCGGCCTCGGGATCCATGCCGTTGACCGCGTCCACGCGCAGCAGGCCATAGTACCGCTCGTTCTCTTTTGGCGGGCGCACCTGTCCAGAGACCATGTCGCCCGTGCGCAGGCCGAACCGTCGAATCTGCGTCGCCGAGACATAGACATCCAGCGGGCTGGGGCGCGCGCCTTTGCGGCGCAGATAGCCCAGGCCATCGCTCATCAACTCCAGCACGCCAGCGGCGCTGAAGGTCGGCGCCTGCCGCTCAGCGACGGTCTGGAGAATCTGGAAGATCAGCTCTTCCTTGCTGAGCGAGGTATAGCCGGAGAGATCCCAATCGCGCGCGATGTCACGCAATTCGGTCACAGTCTTCGGTTCTAATTCAGTGATATTCATAGCGACAGGTGAAGGCGTCTGAATCGAGCGCGCCTGTGAGGCATGCCCAGAAGAGATGCGACGCCTTATCTCCTTTCGATGCGGCGATGGGCGAGGTCAGTAGATCGGGGGCCGACGCGGGCGCCGCGTGAGCAGGCTACCAGCGCGGAAGAGGTGTGTGAGTTCTCATGCTACGAAGCGAGGAGCAGACACATGTGGCGCGTCTCAGCGTGTCCGCACGCAGGGCGCAGATATGCTGCGAGTCTTTCAACTCTCATCCAGTATGCCATGAACAGTCGCGGCCTGTCAAGCCAAGCTGGCGGCGACTGGGCCAGCGAGCCGTGGCGGCTGAAGCCGCGGCTAAGGGCCTGCGGGCCGCAAAGCCCGCCGACGCGGGCTGGGGTCTGGCGAACAGCGCCTCACGTTGGCCGTGGATCGTCGTTCGCCAGGTCTTTACCGTGGCGGAGCGCTCGTCCGCGCAGGCGGACGAAGAGCCAGATGGCGCAAGACAAACCATACGCCCATGCACAACCATGGGCCGCCGAGACCCAGGCCGCGCAGGCGGCCTTCGTGGCGCGCACGCCCTTAGACGCGGGTTTACCCGCCCCTGCTCTGCCATTGCCTGTTATAAGTTAGAACGAACGTCTCGCGTGTGCGTTGCGCGCCGCCCCATTCAGGCTGGGGGCCATGTTGGCCTATGCCAAAACACTTGTGGTGAGCACTTGCCGTCAAAGGGGTATCGCGCATTGTGTATCATTGGTTCCATGGTTTGCCATGTACGGAAGGGGAGACGGCCTGATGACAACTGACGAAGCCAGGAGCATGGACGCCCTTGTCGAGCAGGCGAAGGCAAACGCGGCGATTGCGGCGACGCGCAACCTGCGAGCAGTCTGGCGCGTGCTGGCGGCGGCTGGCTGGCGCGCTTCTTCGTCTACCCGTGGGCGATGACGCTGGTAAATGTCGACCCCCATCAGGTTCACGGCTACTCGCTCGGATTGTCTATAGGGACGGACTGCGCGTATCCCGGCGTGAGTGAGATTGGCCAGTCCATGCTCCAGGTGGGGCTGCTCACGCTGTGCGCCGCTGGCCTGCTCTATGGCCTGCTGTTCCTGCCATCAGCCGCTCGTCTGGCGCAGGTCGGCGCGGCCATCGGACTTGCCGCCTACCTCACGCCGGTGAACCTCGCGCCGCTCTCATTCGCTGGGATGCCCGCTGGCTTCGGAAATGTCCCGATTGGCGGCCTGAGCCTTCTCTTAGTGCTGAATCCCCTGGTGTTCGCCGTTATCATCTTCCCCCTGGCCCGCGCGCTGGAGCGTGCGGAGTCATCTGGCGCCCGCGTTGGCCTTGTCGTCGCATGTCTGCTAGGCGCGCTGGCGACCGCGCTCCTGGCGGCGCTCCTGGCTGCCAGCACAATGTTTCAAATCGGGGTAATCATCATCGGCCCAGGAGTCAACGTGTTCTATCTCTCCGCGCTGCTGCTCGCTGTCGCGGGCATCTGGAGCATCTTTCGCACGGATGTGAATCTGGCGCCAGATCGCTCCCGCCAACGCGCGAATACGCTGTGAGCAGGCCTCGCCTCACGCCTGCTCCGTGTCTGGCGCGACCGTCTCTGGCGCTGCGTCCGCCCGCTCCAGCGCCAGCAGCTCATCCACGCCCAGCAGCCGCAGCCCCAGCCAGGCGATGAGCGGCAGCGCGGCGGGCGTCTCGCTCAGGCGCGTGACCCGTGGCCGCGTCAGCGGGATCGCCTCGCCCGCGCGCAGCAGCGTCGCGCCGCCCGCCGCCAGCGCATTGCGCGCCCAGTCCGCGCGCAGGCCATAGGTCATTGGGATGACGAAGCCGCTGGGTGTGGGGAAGGCCTCCAGCGGCGTGACATAGACGCGCCCGCTGCGCCGCCCGACATGGCGCAGCGCCTGATAGTAGACGCCTGGCCGACCAGCGAGCCGCAGCGTCAGGGGATTGAGGCGCCGACGGTTGAAGGCGCGCACGCGGTCGAGCAGCGGCGGACGCGCACGGAGATAGCGCGCGGCCAGCGTCGCCAGCGACATGGCGCCGAGCAGGCAGATCGCGCCGCCCAGCAGCCAGCGAGCCACTCGCGCCATGTCGCCTCTACTCCCCCGTTCTCAGTCCTGATGGGCGCATCCCGCCGCGCGGGACGCTACCGCACGCTCTCCCACAGCGTCCGCGCCGTAGCGAATGGATCGTCTACGACCTCGGACGCGATGTCGAAGCGCATGGTCGCCCTCCGCTTCAGATCATACCGCGGCCAGCCAGGGTCGCCGCTGGCGGCGAAGGCCACCCAGGCGGTGTGCATCGTGTCGGCGAGGCGTTGCGGCGGGTTGGCGCCCAGGAGCGCCTCGGTTCCCATGCCCAGCGTGTCGAAGACGAAGGCCATCTCCAGCGCATGGCACGCGCCCAGGCGTCCGTTGAATGTTGGTGTGCGCCAGGCGAACTCGTACATGTAGGTGGCTCCAGGGCCTTGCGCGTGGATGTCGGCCAGGCGCAGCGCGGGAACACGAACCCACCAGTCGGTCTGGAGGGCCGCCAGCAGGTCGCCGGGGCTTGCGCCCGGATAGGCGGCGCGATAGCCAGCGAGCGTCGCCTCGACGGGAAGCCCATAGGCCGCCATCGCTCCCGCCAGCGCCTCGTCGGTAATGTAATCGATCAAGCCGCCGAGCACCAGGAACAACCGCCACTCGTCGCTGTTCACGCCGAGCAGGACATCGATCCCGGCGCTCGCTCCGGCGGCGATACGCTCGATGGGCCGGGAGGGGATGACGTCGCCGTCAATCACCATCTGCCAGGGCGTCATGCTGACCGCCATCTCGGCGCCCCAGCGCGCAGGGTCAGGATTCGCCATCAGCTCGGCGTTCAACGCGATCTGCGCCTCCACCTCACGCTCGATGGGAACCGCCGCGATCGCCTCGCGTGTCGCCGCGACACCCAGCTTCTCGGCGAGGATCGTTCCGACCCGCCGCGCAGTCGTCGGCTGAGATCAGCGGATGCGCCGCGCCGCTCTGGAGGATAGCCCGGCGAAACAGCCCCTCCGCGCGGGGCATGGAGAGCAGCACGCCAATGCTCATGGCGCCGCCTGACTCACCAAAGACGGTGACATTTTCGGGATTGCCCCCAAAGGCGGCGATATTCTCCCGCACCCACTGGAGGGCCGCGATCTGGTCGAGCAAGGCGCGGTTGGCGTCTTCATCCCGCCCACCCAGATAGAGGTAGCCCTCAGGGCCGACGCGGTAATTGATGGTCACGCAGACGACCCCGTCGCGGGCGAAGCGGCTGCCGTCATAAAACGTCGTCGCCGCTGTGCCGTACTGAAAGGCGCTGCCAGGAATCCAGACCATCACCGGGAGTCTGGCTGTCCCGAGGTCGGGGGTCCAGATGTTGAGATTCAGGCAGTCCTCACCAGGGCTGGCAAGCTCTGGCAGCACCGCGCTGACCTCCGGCGGATAGGCTGGCTGGGGCGGTTTCGGGCCAAAGACCAGCGCATCGCGCACGCCGCTCCAGGGCGCGACTGGCTGGGGCGCTCGCAGCCGATTGGCGCCAAATGGTGGCGCGGCGTAGGGGATGCCCTTGAAGACATTCACGCCATCGGCGAGACTGCCACGCACCTCGCCAGCGCGTGTCCTGACCACTGGATGCGTTTCGACAACCGGATTCATCGTCGTTTCTCCTTCAATGCGTGTGGCTCATCCTGGAGCCATCTCAGCGACTCGCGTTGCGGCGCCCTACGCGCGTGTGGCGCCCGCGGTCCTGCTTGCGTCACCCTACCGCTCCAGCTTGCGCCGACGCGATGGTGATGTCGTCCAGTCCGTAGCCCTGCTCGATCAACTCTTTCAAGCGCCGGGTGAAGCGCGCGGCGGGCGCGCCATCCACAATCTCGTGATCGAAGCTGACCGTCAGGCTGAGGTACTCGCGCACGGCGATTTGCCCCGCCACGACACCCGGCTTCTCGCCGATGCCACCTACCGTCACCAGGAGGGTTGGCGCGGGAATGGGGATGCCCCAGCCAGACCCGCCGCCAAACATACCCACCGCCGTCATGCCCACCGTCCCGATACTCCGCTTCCAGAGCTGGGGATACCGCCTGTCCCAACCCAGGCGAAAAGCCAGAAGTAGGGACGGAAGAGGCTGCCCGGCAGGAGGCGCAGGAACGCCGCGGGTCTGGTGATCGTGCGTCTCTGCGCCGCTCTGATCTCGTGGTGGATCGCGCGCACGCCCTTACGATTGGCTTCACGGACGATATGCGGAAGGACACGCTTCTGCCCGGCGACGTCATACTCGATGGGCGCCCACACATCCACGTCATCAAAGAGAACGAGGCGCTTGCGGCCCTTGCGAAAGGCCTGCGCCTCTTTGTGCTCGTCCACAGCTTTCGCCAGGCAAGCGATGAGGAACGCCGTGAAGGACAGGGACTCGCCGCTCGCTGCCGCGTGCGCCTTCAGCACCTCGCGCGCCCGCGTGACATCCACCTCGAGCAATGCGTGCATCAAGCGTTTGCGCTGGGCAGTACGGAACATGGCCACTAGCCAGCGCCGGGTCTTCGGATAGGGAACCACCTGATACTCAGCGCGCCGCTGTCGCATCGTCTGCCTCCTTCCCACCGATGCGCCGGGCGCAATGGGCTGGAGTCCACGCTTCATCCCTGGCGCGTTCCGGCGGATCGGTGAATCCTGCTGACCTACCCGCTCCTGGCATGCCAAACGGCTACAGGAGTCAGCGCCACGCGCCAGATGTGCGGCGAGATGACATTGAGCGCATGGCGCCGGGCTGCTATATTGGGGTACACGCCCTCGCAACTCCGGGGAAGGACGCGCAGATGCTCGCGATGCTGCTCACGCTGCTGATGTTTGTCGAGGCTATCGGTTGCTGCCTTGTGATCAGCGCCATCGCGTGGCTGCGGTACCTCTACAAGCGGTATCTCTACGGCCCGGATGCGTACGAAGAGTGGCAATCTACCGGGGCGCGCTATGTTCTTCCGCCCCTCTCGGTCATCACTACCGCCATCGTCATTTATCTGATGGTCACTGCGCAGCCGGTGGGGGATCACCCAAACTCGCCCCCGCCGGATATTGAAGGCATGACGCTCTTCGGCGTCGTCTGCGGCCTCCTCCTGATGGCGCTGATCGTGTGGCTGGTCATCGAGGCGCGCCGCTATCGCGCCCGACATCAGGAGCTCTCATACGTCCAACGTCTCACGAACAGGAACAACACCCGGAAGAAGCGCACCAGAGGGCAGCGTCGGCAGCGGGCGCTGTAGCGCCTCGCCATGCTCAAATCGAGCTTGTCGCTCTACCTGGGCGCAGCTGGCCAAACGCGAGATGTTCATCTTGTTCCCTCGTCATAGCGTTCATGCTAGAATGCGCTCAGGCAACCAACCAGCCCAGGCCACCAGCGGATGGTACCCAGCAAGGAGTGACACGTCCATGCGCTCTTTCATGCGTTCTTTTCGTCGCTTGCCGCCATTCTTGCGCGCTGTGCTTGCTGGTGGGGTGGGCTGCTCCCTCGCGACGGTCAGTCTGATGGCGGCGTTTTATTTTTTGAACCAGTCAGCTTCTCCTGAGGCGTTCATGCTCAACTTCCGTCTGTTTTGGGTGGCGATCAATCTCATACCACTCAGCATGGCCTGTGTTTTCTATGGCTTGATGTATGTCATGGTCAACATCTCACGTATGCGCCAACCAGCCGGGCGGTGGCAAATCTCGTTCGATTCGTGGCGGAGCCAAGCGCTGACCTTCGCGGTGATGGTGGGGCCAGCGCTGTGCAACCTTCTCTTAGTCCTCGTCACCACTCTGTTGCCGACCGTTGTGGTTGATCCCAACGTGGAAAACTGGTCGCTCATGGCCGCGTGTGGCTGGCCGTTTTTCGTCATGGCGCTGCTTGTGCGGGTCTGACCCCACGCGCCTAATGGCGAGCCAGGGTCGTAGCGCATGCCTGCGCGGCATTCGGACATCTCACCCGCGACGCTGCGAGAACCCCTCCTTCTCGCGTCCCTGCGCGTGCTAGAATGCGCTCAGGCAACTAACCAGCACAGCCCACCAGAAACTCGCTCCGAGTCAGGAAAGACAAGCCCATGCGCGATTTTCGTCGCTTGCCGCCGTTGCTGCGTGTCGTATATGGCTTGGGCCTGCTGGTTATCATCGCTGGGCTCATCCTCTTTATCGTCCTTATCGTCTCTCACATGGTCTTCATCGCCATGGTCTTCATCGCGATGAACCTCACTATGCTCGGCCAAGCCTGCTTCATCGTTGTCTACACCTACACCCACTCTCCTGATAGCAGATTATTCCCTCTCCATTCCTGGCGGAGCCAAGCGATAGCCATCGCACTACTAGCGGCGCTGCCGCTTTGCGCCATCATCCTGACTGCCAGTATTCCCTCGGCCAAGGATACCGCCCAGGTCGTTGGAATAATCTCCCTGATTGAGGCGGTTGGGCTGTGCCTAGCATTCCTAGCATCGGCAATTGACCGACCACAAGTCCGCTGACCGCAGGAACTGGGCGGCTCTTCGTTCACGACCGCCATCCGTGCTAGAATGCGCTCAGGCAACCAATCAGCACAGCCCACCGGAGGCTTACGCCGAGCAAGGAAGGGCACATCCATGCGCGATTATTTTCGCCGCTTGCCGCCGTTCATGCGCGCCGTGAACGTCATAGGACTGTTGCTCCTCGCCGCTTCAATCCTGCTGAACCTGCTGCTCATCTCGTCCTGGTCGCTTTTCCACGTACCGCAGGCGAACAACGGGCGCTCAGGGGTTCTTGCATTGAATCTCGTCATGCTCGGCGGCTCCTGCGTCAGTGTCGTTGGCGCCTTCAACGAACGACTGCGCCAGCCGGACAGGCGATGGCGCATCCCGCTCGACTCGTGGCAGAGCCAAGCGGTAGCTGTCGCGTTTGCAGCGACGCCATCGCTCTACAGCCTCAGCATGACCCTCTCCCCGAGCTTCGATGCTACCATCACTTTCTGGGTAGTCATGTTTGGCGCAATGTGCTGGCCGTTGCTCACGATGAGATTGCTTCTGCTGGGCAGTCCACGCGCCCGCAAGCGCTCAAGGCATTCCGCGCGTCAACTGACCCGAAAGCGAAATCGCCAGGTACGCTAACGACGCTTGGGAGAGGCCGAGCAGAGTACAACAACGTCGCGCGCACACAGCGGCGTGAGCGGGCGACTCGTGCTAAAGCGCCACGCTCTCGTGGCAGCATGTATCACTGCGGTAGATAGCTGCGGCTTACCCCTGTGCGAGGAACCAGCGCCGATGCCGCCAGATATACGTGACGACGACGAGGCTGAGGGCGAAGGT